>DASZTV010000001.1:0-9095 GCA_035548125.1 Mycobacteriales bacterium
GGGCGCAGCCTGGGCTCTACCGCACTGCCGCTGATCTCTGGGTCGCCTCTCGGTTCGACGATGTCAAGGCGATCCAGTCACAGCCCGAGTTGTTCTCATCTCGCCCCAACCCGTACGAGGGGCCGCCCGCCGAGGGCACCCCCGATGCCGACCCGGACCTTATTGACCAGCTCCTCACCGTCGCGTCCTCGATGCCGATCGATCTCGACGAGCTGGCGACAGCGCAGGCGATCGCCTCCGCCGATCCTCCCGAACACACCCGGGTGCGTCGGATCGTGAGCAGAGGTTTCACGCCGGGACGCATCACGGCAATGGCCACGACGATTACCGCGATTGTCGACCGATGCATGAGTGGGGTCACTGACCTCGACGGCTTCGACGTCGTTGAGCGACTGGCCGTGCCGTTGCCCGTCGAGATGATCGCGAACATCCTCGGCATCGAGAGCGCGGGCTACGACCAGGTGAAGCAGTGGTCGGACAACTTCGCCGCGAGCGCCGTCGGTGACATCCGAAGCACTCCCGAAGGGCAGCTGGCGCTCGTCACCACACTCCGGGACTTCGCGCTCTTCTACGTTCCGCTGATCGAGGAACGACGCGCGGAACCCAAGGACGACGTCATCAGCGCCATGCTGCGGGCTGTCGATGACGAGGCGCTGACGACAGTCGAGACCCTGACGATGGCCATCACGATCATGGTCGCGGGCAACGAGACATCGACCAACCTGATCGGCAACGCCGTGGTCGAGCTGCTCTCCAACCCCGAACAGCTCGAACTGCTGTCGGCTGACCCGTCGTTGCTCCCCTCAGCGGTCGACGAGGCAAACCGACTGACGGCACCGATCCAAATCGCCTTCCGCGAGGCGACCGAGGACGTCGAGGTCGCCGGAACCGCGATCACGAAGGGCGAAGTCATCGCCCTGCACATGGCAGCAGCCAACCGCGACCCGCAACAGTTCGAGGATCCGGACCGCTTCGACATCACTCGGCCGCGCGCCAGACACCTGTCCTTCGGTCACGGCGTCCACTTCTGCCTGGGGTCACACTTGGCCCTGCAGGAGGTCACGACCGCCCTCGGCGCGCTTCTGCCTCACCTGCCTGGCGTGCGGCTCGCCGATGCGCCACTCGAATCCAACCCCAGCGCGATCCTCAACGGGTGGCGCAAGGTCGAGCTAGTACGGGGCTGACGGGTGGTCCTCATCCCGCGAGACCATCGACTCCTCACGATCAATGCTGTCGATAAGCGGTGAGCTTGTCATTGCTGTTGGACATGGCTGTGTCCGGCTACGGCGATCAGCTCGCACTGGGAATGCTCGGCGAGGCGCTGACCTTCGCCGACCTTGGTCGCCAGGCGGGTGGCGGCGCCACAGTGATCGCCCAGCACGAGCCTGCGCACGTCGTGTTCCTCGGGCGGAACGGGCCGGGATACCCACAAGTGATGTTCTCGGCCGCGATGGCCGGCGTGCCGTTCGTCCCGCTGAACTATCGGCTCTCACGTGACCACATCCACGACCTGCTCGGTGAGTTGGAGAACTCGCTGATCATCGCGGACGTCGACTACTTGCACCTGCTCCATGAACACGACGCCGACGTCATGTCCACGGACGACTTCCTCGCTGCAGCGGCCACAGCGACCCCGAGCGACGCGGTGTTCACCGACGGTGCAGCCACTGCAGTCCTGCTGTTCACGAGCGGAACGACGGCCAAGCCAAAGGCAGTGATCCTGCGGCACGAGAACCTCACCTCTTACATCTTCTCGACGGTCGAGTTCGGCAGCGCCAGTGACGACGAGGTGGCGCTGGTTGCCGTCCCGCCGTACCACGTGGCAGCTGTCGGCTCGGCGCTGTCCAACCTTTACAGCGGCCGGCGTGTGGTCTACCTGCCTGACTTCGACGCGCAGGCCTGGTTGACCCTGGTCCGGGATGAAGGCGTCACCTCGGCGATGGTCGTGCCGACGATGCTGTCCCGAATCGTGGACCTCGTCGGTGACGGCCCCGCCGAGACCCCGACGCTGCGCACCATCTCCTACGGCGGCGCGCGGTTGTCCCAGCCGGTGCTCGAGCGGGCGCTGCGTGCCTTCCCAGGTACCAGCTTCGTCAATGCCTATGGCCTGACCGAGACGAGCTCGACGATCGCGTTGCTCGACCCGGAAGACCATCGCAACGCGCTCGCTTCCGAGGACCCGATAGTGCGAGCGAGGCTAAGCAGCATCGGACGACCAGTGCCCGGCATCGAGATCCAGATCCGCGACGAGAGCGGCAGCGAGGTTGCCATCGGCCAGGCTGGCGCACTGTGGGTCCGCGGCGCCCAGGTCTCCGGTGAATACCGCGGCCAGGGCTCGGCGCTGGACGGGGACGGCTGGTTCCACACCCGCGACCTTTGCCGCTCCGACGCCGAGGGCTACCTGTTCATCGAAGGTCGCGCGGACGACACCATCATCCGTGGTGGAGAGAACATCGCGCCCGCAGAGATCGAAGACGTCCTGATCCATCACGGTGCCGTCAAGGACGTCGCCGTCGTCGGCATACCCGACGAGGAGTGGGGCGAGCGGATCTGCGCCGTCATCGTTCGCGAACCTGGAGCTGAGCCCAACCCCGAGGAACTCCGCGCCTTCGTCCGGGAACGGATCCGCGGCTCCAGGACCCCGGACGAGATCGTCTGGCGGTCCGAACTGCCTCACACCCCCACCGGAAAGCTCCTCCGGCGCGAGCTCGTCGCCGAGCTCACTGAAGCCAACGCCGTAACAGCAACCCTCGAGACACAGGAGTCCTAACCGTGCTGCTCAAGCCAGGTTCTCGGATGCGCAGCCAGGTCTGCACTACTGAGGTCATCGTCGTCCGCCCGGCAGCCGAGGACATCGACCTGCGCTGCGGCGGCGAGCCGATGGTCGACCTCGACAGTGACGTCATCCCCGGTCAGACGCCCGCACCCGGTTTCGCTACGGGCACCCAGCTCGGCAAGCGCTACACCACGGGCGACGCCGAGGGCGAGCTCGAACTTCTGACCACCAAAGAGGGCGACGGCTCGCTCTCGATCGGTGAGGTTGTGCTCGTGGTGAAGGAAGCCAAGCCCCTTCCCTCAAGCGACTAGGTCGCGGCACCGTCGATCTTGAGCTGGATGATTTCGTCTTCGGTGCGGCCGAGCTCCCGAAGCAGATCGTCGGTGTGCTCAGCGAACTGTGGAGCACGCGTCAGGGTCGGCGGTGTTTCGTCGAACTGCACCGGGCTCGCCACCAGCTCCCGCTCATTGCCGTCAGCGTCCGTCACCTTGGCGATATACCCGTTGGCGCGAACCTGGGGGTCCTGGCCAACTTCGACGGCATTGTTGTTCGGGGCCCACTGTCCCTCGAGCGTCTTCAGACGCTCAAGCCAATAATCAAACGGCTGCGCCGCGATCGCGTCCGCGACGAGCTCGCCGGCTTCGGCCGCACGCGCAATCAACTTCTCGCCGCTGTCGAATCGTTCGTCGGCGATCAGGTCGTCAAGACCAAGGTGTCGGCAAAGGTCGGCCCAGTACCTGCCGGGTTGAAGAATCGTCAGATTGATGAAGCGGCCATCGGAGGTCGGGAAGTTCCCGATGGTGGGGTTGAACGGGCTCGAGCTTGATCCGCTAAGGGGGCGAGCCACCGGTGCTGAGCCAGTCAGCAAGGCGGTGTTGACCGACAGCGCAGTGGCCCAAATGCCGACGCCGAGCAGGGAGACGTCGACGACCGAGGGAACTCCGGTTCGATCGCGTGCCAACAAGGCAGCGGCAATCCCACCCGCGATTGTCATGCCACCGAGCGAGTCGCCGTAGGCACCAGCCGGCTGAATGACGGCTTGCGGTGAGTCAGGTGGCGTGCATCCCATCGCGCTTCCCGCGCGTGACCAGAACACGCTCCCGTCGAATCCGCCAGTGGCAGCGTCCGGTCCGCGTTGGCCGTGGGCGCTGCCCCGGACATAGATGATCTGGGGGTTTGCCTCCCGCAGGTCTTGTAGGTCGATGCCCAGCTTGGAGCGGGCGTCGGGCAGGAAGTTCGTGAGAAAGACGTCGCTTTGACGCGCCAGGTCGAGCAAGACCTGCCGGGCGGCTGGGTGTTCGAGTGCCAAGCCGATGCTGCGCTTGCCGCGGTTGGGGTGTTCCATCAGCGGCTGGAACGATCCCTGAGCGGCGCCGCCAGTGCCGATGCGTAGGCCCCGCTGGGCATCTCCGGTGACCGCGTGCTCCACCTTGATGACGTCGGCGCCCCAGTCGGCGAGGACCGCCCCGGCGGCTGGCGTGAACGTGAACTGCGCAACCTCGAGAATGCGAACGCCGGTCATAGGCAGCATGTGAGGTCTCTCGTCAGCCGGTGTGAGGTGTTAGACCGAGGAGGCCGTACATGTTGGCGCCCATCATCTTGCGCACGTCATCTGCCGGGAAGATGTCGCCGATCTCCTTCGCCCAGTGCAGCGGATCAGCCATGCCCTCGGGGTGCGGATAGTCCGAGCCGAACAGGACGTGGTCAGGGGACATCAGGTTCACGAGGTCCTCGAGCGAGTCTTCCCAGAACGGGTTGATCCAGAGGTTGCGCAAGAACACGTCACGCGGGTGTTCGGCGAACGCTTGCGGCATCTTCTGGTAGGTCTTCTCGAGTGCCTTCAGACACGGGAGCACCCAGTTGCCACCGTTCTCGATGCTCGCCAGCTTGACCGTCGGAAACCTGCTGAGCATGCCGTGGCAGATAGCAGCGCTGATCGTGTCGTTGATGGCACGGCCCGGTGACACGGCGTCGTAGAAGGGCTGGGGTTTGAAGACCAGAGGCTCCCGGCTTGTGCCCTCCCAGTCGTTGACGTACCGCTGATAGCCGGAGTCCGACGCGTGCAGCGTGACGAGGACGCCTGACTCGGCGACTCTTGCCCAGAACGGGTCGAACTGCGGCAGGAACGGTGACAGGGTGCCGCGGTAGCCGGCGACCGGAGCCGGCCGCATCAGAACAACCTTGGCACCGCGTTCGAGCAGCCAGTCGAGCTCGGCAACCCCTCGCTCCGGAACGCAGGGGTTGACGATCGGGGTTGCGAATATCCGGCCCTCGTAGTTGAACGTCCACTCGTCGTGAATCCACTCGTTGAACGCGTGAATGACGGTGCAGGTCAGCTCTGGGTCGTCGGTGAGCCGGACCTCAAGGAGGCTGGCCAACGTCGGGAAGATCAAGGCGGCATCGAGGCCGAGTTCGTCGAGGAGCGCCAGTCTTGGCGCGGCGCTGCGGAACGCGTCGCTGGCATGGATCGGCTTGCCGGCGAACTCCCGCAACGACTTGCCCTCCGGGTTGTTCCCGGCGAAGTACTCGGCGAACGCACCTGGTCGCGCCACGACCTCGAAGGTTGGGTTCGGGATGTAGTCGCTGATGAGGTTGTCCACGGCGATCTTCGTGCGGCCGTCGACCTGGACGTACTTGAAGAGGCCTTGGTAGCGCGAGGGCAGGTGCCGAGTGAAGGCTTCCTCGGTCTCGTACATGTGGTTGTCGGCATCGAATACCGGGAAGTCGAGCTTTCCCATCGTCTCTCCTCGTCGTTCGGTCATGCCGGTGTGCGACGTGCGGCTGCGTTGGTCCGCACGTCCCGGAAGGGCCTGTCGAAATCTTCTGCGCGCTCGCGGGGCATCCCGAGTACACGCTCACTGATGATGTTGCGGGCGATCTCCGTCGTGCCACCGCCGAGGCAGGGCCCTTGGCGCCCGAGGTAGCTGACCCCGAGGTCACCGGCCGCCTCCCCGTCGTGCCAGGCGACTGACCGGTCGCCCGCGATCTCGATCGCGATGCTCGCCAGTCGGACCCCGAGCATCCCGTTCGACAACCGAGGAATCGAGCCAGCCGCCGACGGCAGCCGGCCGGTGCGGATGGAAGCGCTGATTCGACCAACGAGTGCGCTGTGGACGCGGGTAAGGACGAGAGCTTCACCGATCAGTTGGCGCACCCGCGGGTCGTCGACACCGGCGATCGAGAGAGCACCGATCTGATCGCTTTCATGCTGCCGAGTGCGCGGCCTCATCGCGTACGGCGAGGAGCCACTGACCGCCGCTCGTTCGTGAAGCAGGAGCCTGGATGCGACGTTCCACCCGTCGTTGATTTCACCGAGGACATCTGCGAGCGGGATAGGGACGTCGTCGAAGAACTCCTGACAGAACTCTTCGCTCCCATCCACGTGCTTGATCTGCGTGATGGTGATTCCGGGCTGGTGCACCTTCACGATGAGAACGCTCAGACCGCGATGCTTGGGAACGTCCCAGTCGGTCCGGCAGACGCACAGCGCGTAGTCGGACTTCCAGGCGTACGTGCTCCAGATCTTTGAGCCGTTGAGAATGAACACGTCCCCGTCGCGGTCTGCCCGCGTGATCGCTCCCGCGAGATCCGATCCGCCGCTGGGTTCGGACAGGAACTGAACCCAGAGCTCCTCACCGCGCAGAGCCGCGGGGATGAAGCGCTGCTTCTGCTCTTCTGTCCCGAAGTCCAAGATCGTCGGAAGAATGATCGTGAACGTCGGCGTGTTGAAGACCATCGGAAGCTCGTAGCCATGCGTCACGTCGATGAACGCGTCCTGGTACTCGCCCGGCAGCCCGCGCCCGCCGTACTCGACCGGGTAACACAGTCCGGCGAATCCCGCGTCCCAGAGCTTGCGTTGGATTGCTTTGGCGCGCACCACTTGATCCGTGTCGTCCTTGGCGAGACCCATCAACGGATCGGCGCCGTTCAGGGGCTCGAGGTTGGCCGCGACCCACTCGGTTGCCCTCGCCCGGAAGGTTTCAATGTCCTCGGGTGCCGCCTGATCTGTCGGCCCTGACGCAGCCATCGTGTCTCCCATCAGCTGGCCAGGATCGCGACGCGGTCGCGTTGCTCGGCCGGATCGCCGTATGTCTGTCGATGCAGGACGACGCGGCGTAGGTAGAGGTGAAGGTCGTGCTCCCAGGTAACCCCGATCCCGCCGTGCAACTGGATGCAGTCCTGGATCAACTCGGGGCATCGCTCGCCGACATATGCCTTTGCGATCCGGGCGACGTTGGACGCGTCAGGAGCGTTGGCTTGAACGGCTCTGGTGGCGTCAACCGTGATGGCCTGTGCCGATTCGAGCCACAGTTTCAGGTCGGCGAAGCGGTGCTTGAGAGCTTGGTAGGACGCGAGGGGCCTGCCGAACGACAGCCGGTCAAATGCGTACTGAACCGTGAACTCGAAGACCCGCTCCGTCGCGCCGACCATCTCCGCGCACTGCAAGACAAGCGCGGTCTGCAGTTGTCGCTCGACCGACACGGATGCGCCGCCGGGAGCACCGACGACAGCCGACTGCGGAACGCGGACTCCGTCGAACCTGACCTCGGCGTTCCGGCGGACCAGATCCAGGCCATTCAGCGGCAGGACCTGCACACCCGGAGAAGAGGTCGGGACAAGGAACTGCGAGGGACCTTCCGGTCCGGTCGCCGTCACGAGCAGCCAGTCGGACTCGCTGGCGGCCTCGACCGGGCGCTTCAGACCGTCGAGGACAAAGTCGTCACCGTCGCGTTCGGCTCGCAACTCGAGCCGGTCGGGATCGATCGGCCGCCCGGGCTCAGCGACACACCACGACGCGACCAGCTCGCCCGCCAGTAGGCCGGACAGGACGCTGTCGGCGAGGTCTCCAGTGCCGTCGACCGCGAGCGTCTGTGCGACGACGTTGGTTGGGATCAACGGTCCAGGCGAGACCATCGCGCCCATTTCCTCGGCGACGAGCGCCAGGTCGCAAAGCCCCTCGCCAGAGACGCTTCCGCCACCGCACGCCTCCGACACGAGCAGGGACGTCCAGCCGAGTTCGGCGCCCTTCTTCCACCAGGCACGGTCGAAGCCGGAGGGTTCGTCGGCAAGGCTCCGGACCGAGGTCAACGGCATCGACGCCTGGAGAAAGCGGCGGGTGGTGTCTCGTAGCAGCTCTTGATCCGCAGTCAGTTCAAGATCCATGCCTGGTCTCGGCCAATCGCTCGTCGAAGGGGCCTCTGTGACGCCACGACCTGCCTAGAAGGCCGCTCTTCGGAGGGTAGTATCACGATTGCGTTAACGCTAGTACGGGTGTTTCGATACGTGCGTATGTCGTTCTACCTACCAGCCTGTGCTGGGAAGCGGAGGCGGTCGGATGGTGCGAGACATCCGCGACGGTCCGGTCGAGGAGTACTGGGACCGGCTCAGAGAGATGATGGGCCCCGACGGTCTGATCACGTACTGGTATCTCGGACGTGCGTTCAACCAGGCCGAAGATCCCGACACGATGCGGCTGCGTCCCGACATGCGGAACGCGAGCGGCGGCATCCTGGCGGCGGCGCTCGCGATCGCCGCGCCCGAGACCGGCGGCTGGCGCGACCGTGACGTAATCCCCGCACCCGTCACCTACGGGCTGCACATCATCGACAGCGCACGCGGCGTTGACGAGATTCGAGTGACCCGCGGCACCGTGCGACGAGGTGGCCGGATGGGCTTTAGCCGCTCCACGATCACCGACGCCGCAGATCCTGCGCGTCTGATTGCCATCACCACCGGCGTCGGCGTGAAACTCGGCGACGCCCCTCCATCCTTCCGCCCGGTGGAGGCGCCGCCGGACATGCCAGAAGGCGACCTTCCCCCGTTACACGTTGTCTTCGGCGCACGGCGGCACGCTGACGGCTGGCGCCTACCTGCCTTGAACTCCCGTCTGGCCTCGACCTCCGCGTCATTGCATCTCGGGCCCATTCATGTCGTGTTCGAGGCCGCCGCCACCGAGGTCGCCGCAGAGCTTGCCGGCACCGAGGCGATCCAGATCGAGAACTGGGACGTGCACTTCACGGCACCAGGACGCACCGGCCCGTTCCTTGTTCTCGCTGAAGGGTGGATCGGCCCGGACGGACGCGCTGTCGTGCGCTTCACCCTCGTTGACGAGGGCCACGACAGCGCGATCGTGGCCGCCGGCGCCGCGACCTTCCGCACCAGCGAGTGAGCTTTGAGGGCCAACGACGGCCCGCACTGGAGGGACGATCGTGAATGACAGGCGAGATCGAGGCCGGTTTGCGGGAATCGTGGCCTGGTCCTTGGTTGGCGTGGCCATCATCGGAACCACCGTGCGGAGCACGGTCGAGACCCCCCATCA
>DASZTV010000002.1:0-16529 GCA_035548125.1 Mycobacteriales bacterium
TTGACGCTCGGCTTGACCTTCACGGTCGTTCTCCTACTTGTAGCGGTAGACGATTCGACCGCGTGAGAGGTCGTACGGCGACAACTCGACCACGACCCGGTCTTCGGGGAGGATCCGAATGTAGTGCTGGCGCATCTTGCCCGAGATGTGAGCCAAGACCTTGTGACCATTGGCGAGCTCGACGCGGAACATGGCGTTCGGCAACGGCTCGACAACGCGCCCCTCGATCTCGATGGCGCCTTCCTTCTTCGGCATGTCCTCCGCAAATCCCAGATTGGTGGTTGAGCAGCCCGCGAACTCGCAGGCCAACGAAAGAGTCTACGGGAGCGTGTCGCGCCGTACAAACCCCGCGATCCGGGGGTACAAGCCGCCCCTCGGGCACGCTCAGCCCGCGGGGGCAGCGCAGATTCCGCCTACGCCGGGGTCGCCACCGCGGTGATCGCGGCGATGCGGTCGCGACCGCCGTCGAGCGCCGTCAGGACCCAGGGCCCTTCCTCGTCGATCGTGAACGAGTGTTCGAAGTGCGCAGAGCGGGCGCCGTCAGCGGTCACCACGGTCCAGTCGTCAGCCAGGACCTTGGTGTGACGCTTGCCCAGGTTGACCATCGGCTCGACCGCGAGTGCCAGACCCTTGACCAGCTCGGGGCCCTTGCCCATCCGCGGTCCGACGTAGTTGTGCACCTGCGGGTCCTGGTGCATCTCGGTACCGATGCCGTGCCCGACGTACTCCTCGACGATTCCCCAGCTGCCGCCGAGCGGGTGCGGCTGGGAGCGGATGTAGGTCTCGATCGCCCGGGAGATGTCGATCAGCCGGCCGCCGAGCCGCGCCGCGGCCATGCCGTGCCAGAGCGACTCCTCCGTCACCCGCAGCAGCTCCTGCGCCTCGGGGGCGATCTCACCGACGCCGACCGTGATCGCGGCGTCGCCGTGATAGCCCTCGACGATCGCGCCGCAGTCGATCGACACGATGTCGCCCTCGCGGATGAGCGCCTTCGGTGACGGGATGCCGTGCACGATCTGTTCGTTGATCGAGGTGCAGATCGTCGCCGGGAAGCCGTGGTAGCCGAGGAACGACGGAGTCGCGCCGGCCTCCCTGATCGAGGTACGCGCGATGTCGTCGAGGTCGGCCGTCGTCATCCCTGGGCGCACCGCGTCGCGCAGCTTCGCGAGCGTCTCGCCGACGACGATCCCGGCGCGGCGCATCAGCGCGATCTCGTCACTCGACTTGATCTGAATCATCGGGGCTCGTCTCCTCCAGCTACCCATGCGAGGCTAGCCCCGAGAAAAGGGGCGAAGGGCTGCCGAAGCCCTATCCGTGACGTCGTCGACCGGTCCCATCGCGTCGATCCCCACCAGGATCCCGCGCTCGGCGTAGTAGCCGACCAGCGGCGCGGTCTGCTCGCCGTACACCTCGAGCCGGTGCCGGATGGTGTCCGCCTTGTCGTCGTCACGCTGGAACAGTTCCCCGCCGCAGATGTCACAGACGCCCTCTTTGGCGGGCGGGTCGAAGTCGACGTGCCAGATGTGGCCGCAGCTGCGGCAGGTGCGACGGCCCGACAGCCGACGGACCACCTCGTCGTCGTCGACCACGAGTTCGAGCACGACGTCGAGCTTGGTGCCCATCTCCGCGAGGATCTCGTCGAGCTGGATCGCTTGGGGGACGGTGCGCGGGAAGCCGTCGAGCAGGAAGCCACGCTCGGTGTCCGGCTCCCCCAGGCGGTCCTTCACCATGGCGACGGTGACCTCATCCGGCACCAGGTCGCCCTTGTCCATGTACTCCTTCGCCTGCTTGCCCAGCGGCGTCCCTTGGCTGACGTTGGCGCGGAAGATGTCGCCCGTCGAGATCTGCGGTACGGCTAGGTGCGCGGCGATGAGCTGAGCCTGCGTCCCCTTGCCAGCCCCGGGCGGGCCCACGAGGACCAGCCTCATTAGCGCAAGAAGCCTTCGTAGTTTCGGAGCATGAGCTGACTCTCGATCTGCTTCGAGGTGTCCAGCCCCACTCCGACCAGGATCAGGATCGACGTACCACCGAAGGGGAAGGCCTGGTCAGCGCCGGCAGCAGTGCCGCCCGGCAGGTAGTGCAGCGCGAAAATCGGCAGCACCGCGATCGCCGTCAGGTACAGCGAGCCGGGCAGCGTGATCCGCGACAGCACGTACTCGAGGTACTCAGCCGTCGGACGACCCGGCCGGATGCCGGGGATGAAGCCGCCGTACTTGCGCATGTTGTCGCTGACCTCGACCGGGTTGAACGTGATCGCGACGTAGAAGTACGTGAAGAAGATCGTCAGCAGCGCGTAGCTGAGGACGTAGATCCAGTTCGGGTTGTTCGGGTTGAAGTGCGTCGTGACGAAGTTGTTGAACCCGGTGTTCGACGTCCAGATCTGACCGAGCAGCTGCGGCAGGTAGAGCAGCGAGGACGAGAAGATCACCGGGATCACGCCGGCCTGGTTGACCTTCAGCGGGATGTACGTCGACGTCCCGCCGTACATGCGCCGGCCGATCATGCGCTTGGCGTACTGCACAGGTATTCGGCGCTGGCCCTGCTCCATGAAGACGATGCCGACGATGATCAGCACGCCCATGATCAGGACGAGGACGAACGCGGTCGCGCCCTTCTCCTGGTAGATCGCCGAGCCCTGGCTCGGGAAACGGGCAGCGATCGAGGTGAAGATAAGCAGCGACATCCCGTTGCCGATGCCGCGGTCGGTGATCAGCTCGCCGAACCACATGATGACCGCGGTACCGGCGGTCATCGCGACGACCAGCACGACGATGCGGAACACAGATGTGGAGTGCAGCAGGGCGATCTGGTTGCCGTTGGCGTCCTGACACTGCAACAGGCGACCGCTGCGCGCGAGCGCCACGATGCCCGTGGACTGCAGGACAGCCAGCGCCACCGTGAGGTAGCGCGTGTACTGGGTGATCTTGGCCTGACCGCTCTGGCCCTGGTCCTTCAGCCGCTCGAGACGCGGAATGACCACGACGAGCAGCTGCAGGATGATGCTGCTCGTGATGTAGGGCATGATCCCGAGCGCGAACACGGTCAGCTGAAGCAGCGCGCCGCCGCTGAACAGGTTGATCAGCTCGAGGACCGAGTTGTTCTTCTGCAGCTGCAGGCACTCGTGGACGTTGTGATAGTCCACGCCGGGCGCCGGCAGCGTCGAGCCCCACCGGAACAGCGCAAGGATCGCGAGCGTGAACAGCAGCTTGTTGCGCAGGTCCGGCGTGCGGAAGGCCCTACCGAACGCGGTAAGCACGGGTCCTCCTCCTGGGCGGATCTGCGCGGATTGGGCAGGTCTGGCGCGGGCGAATCGGGGCGCAGTCGACTAAGCCGCTGCCAGCCGACTTTACCCGGTGACTACAGAGTGGTCGCCGAGCCGCCTGCCGCGACGATCTTGTCGCGGGCGGTCTGGGAGAACGCGTGCGCCGTGACGGTGAGCGCCACCGTGACCTCACCCGTCCCAAGAACCTTCACCAGTTCGCCCTTGCGGACCGCACCACGAGCCACGAGAACCTCAGGGGTGACCTCGCCGCCGGACGGGAACAGTGCCGAGAGCTTGTCGAGGTTGACGACCTGGTACTCGGTGCGGAACGGGTTGGTGAAGCCCTTCAGCTTCGGCACGCGCATGTGGAACGGCATCTGGCCGCCCTCGAACGCCGCCGGGACCTGGTAGCGGGCCTTGGTGCCCTTGGTGCCGCGACCCGCGGTCTTGCCCTTGGAGCCCTCGCCGCGACCCACCCGGGTCTTCGGCTTGTGGGCGCCCGGCGCGGGGCGCAGGTGGTGGACCTTCAGCGTCATCGCGCCTCGACCTCCTCGACGTCGACGAGGTGGGCGACGGTACGGACCATGCCCCGAACCTCGGGCCGGTCCTCGTGCACCACCACGTCACGGATCCGCTTCAAGCCCAGCGTGCGAAGCGTCTCGCGCTGGCTGTGCGTGCCGCCGATCGGCGACCGCGTCTGGGTGATCTTCAGGCGAGCCATCAGGCGCTCACTCCGGCACGCGCACGCAGCATGGCGGCGGGTGCGACGTCCTCGATCGGGAGGCCGCGACGAGCCGCGATCTCCTCCGGGCGGTGTAGGTCCTTCAGCGCCGCCACCGTGGCGTGGACGATGTTGATCGGGTTGGAGGAACCGAGCGACTTCGACAGCACGTCGTGGATGCCGGCGCACTCGAGCACCGCGCGCACCGGGCCACCGGCGATGACGCCGGTACCAGGCGATGCGGGCTTCAGGAGCACGACGCCTGCGGCGTCCTCGCCCTGCACCGGGTGCGGAATGGAGCCCTGGATCCGCGGAACGGCGAAGAAGTGCTTCTTGGCCTCCTCGACGCCCTTGGCGATCGCCGCAGGCACCTCCTTGGCCTTGCCGTAGCCGACGCCCACCTGACCGTCGCCGTCACCGACGACGACGAGCGCCGTGAAGCTGAACCGCCGGCCGCCCTTGACGACCTTGGCGACCCGGTTGATCGCCACGACCCGCTCCAGGTACTGCGAAGCTGCGGGCCCGCCGCGGTCTCCGCGGCCACCGCCGTCACGACGGTCACGCCGCTCACCGCTGCCGCCCGCTGCGCCACCGGCGCCGCCGGGGCCACGTCGCTGAGGACCTGGCATCAGAACTCCAATCCAGCTTCGCGCGCCGCGTCTGCGAGCGCTGCGATCCGGCCGTGATAGCGGTTGCCGCCACGGTCGAAGACCACCTTGCCGATTCCGGCCGCGCCGGCCCGCTCGGCCACGAGCTTGCCGACCTGTGCCGCGCGGGCCTTCTTGTCGCCCGACGCGCCACGGATGCCCTCGTCGAGAGTCGAGGCCGATACCAGGGTACGGCTCGCGGTGTCGTCCACGATCTGCACGGAGATGTGACGCGTCGAGCGGGTCACGACCATGCGGGGTTTCGCGGGCGTACCGGAGACCTTCTTGCGCACCCGGAGGTGACGGCGAGAGCGAGCAGCGCGGCGCTGCTCGGAGATTCGGGTCCCGCTCATTACTTGCCAGCCTTTCCGGCCTTGCGACGGACAACCTCGCCCGCGTAGCGCACGCCCTTGCCCTTGTACGGCTCCGGCTTGCGGATCTTGCGGATGTTGGCGGCCACCTCGCCGACCTGCTGCTTGTCGATGCCGGAAACCACGAACCGGGTCGGCGACTCGACGGCGAAGGAGATCCCGTCGGGCGCCGGGACCGGGACGGGGTGGCTGAAGCCGAGCGCGAACTCGAGGTCCTTGCCCTTGGCCTGCACGCGGTAACCGGTGCCCACGATCTCGAGCGTCTTGGAGAAGCCCTCCGTGACACCGACGACCATGTTGTTGACAAGGGTGCGGGTCAGCCCGTGACGCGCCTTGCTGTCGCGCTCGTCGTTCGGACGCTGCACCAGCAGCTCGCCCTCGGCCTGCTCGACCGTGATGGGCTCGACGATGGTGTGGCGAAGCTCGCCCTTCGGGCCCTTCACCGTGATGTCGCGACCGTTGATCGAGACCTCGACGCCGGAGGGAACGGGGATCGGCAGTCGGCCGATGCGGCTCATCGCATGCCTCCCGTCACCACACGTAGGCGAGGACTTCCCCGCCTACCTGTGACTTGGAGCACTGCCGATCGGTCCGCAGACCACCGGAGGTCGAGATGATCGCGACCCCAAGGCCACCGAGTACGCGCGGCAGGTTCGTCGCCTTTGCGTATACCCGCAGACCAGGCTTGCTGACCCGCTTGATGCCGGCGATCGAGCGCTCGCGGTTGGGGCCGTACTTCAGCGTGATCACGAGCGTCTTGCCGGGGCCGGTCTTGGCGGTCGGGTCCGGCTCCTGAACGGTCCAGCCGGCGATGTAGCCCTCCTGCTGAAGGATCTCGGCGATGTGAGACTTGATCGAGGAGTGCGGCATCGACACGGTGTCGTGGTACGCCGAGTTCGCGTTCCGCAGACGCGTGAGCATGTCTGCGATCGGGTCGGTCATTGTCATAAGTTGCTTGTCCTTCCCGCCGTGGTTCCCCCGGTCTGAATGAACAGAGCCGCAGGCCTGCGACGAAGAGTCGGAACTACCAGGAAGACTTCGTGATGCCGGGGAGCTCCCCGGCGTGGGCCATCTGACGGACGCAGATTCGGCAGAGGCCGAACACGCGATAGACCGCGCGCGAGCGACCGCAGCGTGAGCACCGGGTGTAGCCGCGAACCGCGAACTTGGGTTTGCGCGCCGCCTTCGCCCGCAGGGCCTTGGTTGCCATCTCTACTGCTCCTTGAACGGGAAGCCGAGAGCGCGCAGCAGCGCACGTCCCTCGTCGTCGTTGGTCGCGCTCGTGACGAGCGTGATGTCCATGCCGCGCACCCGGTCGATCGTGTCCGGGTCGATCTCGTGGAACATCGACTGCTCGTTGAGACCGAATGTGTAGTTGCCGTTGCCGTCGAGCTTGCGTCCGTCCAGGCCGCGGAAGTCGCGGATCCGGGGAAGCGCGATCGACAGCAGGCGGTCGACGAACTCCCACATGCGGTCACCGCGCAGCGTGACGTGCGCGCCGATCGGCATGCCTTCACGAAGCTTGAACTGGGCAATCGACTTGCGTGCCCGCGCCACTGCCGGCTTCTGGCCGGTGATCAGCGTGAGGTCGCGAACCGCGCCCTCGATCAGCTTGCCGTCCTTGGCCGCGTCGCCGACGCCCATGTTGACCTTGACCTTGACCAAGGTCGGCACCTGCATGACGTTCGAGTAACCGAACTGCTCACGCAGCGACGCGATGATCTCGTCGCGGTAGCGCTGCTTGAGCCGCGGGATCGCGGGCGCTTCAGCGATGGTTGCCGTCATCTCGACCTACTCCTCAGATGTCCTGGTCGCACTTGCGGCAGACCCGGACGCTGCGACCGTCTTCCGCCTTGCGATAGCCGATACGCGACGGCTTGTTGCAGTTCGGACAGACGACCTGGACGTTGCTCACGTGGATCGGCGCCTCCTGGTGGACGATGCCGCCCTCCTGCGCCCCACGCGTCGTGGACTGGACCTTGGTGTGCTTGGTGGCGCGGTTGACGCCCTCGACGATCACCAGGGACGTCTTCGGCGAGGTCAGCAGCACCTTGCCCTGTGCCCCGCGATCCTTTCCGCTGAGCACGAGGACGGTGTCGCCCTTCTTCACGAACAGACCGGCCATGGTTACAAGACCTCCGGGGCGAGGGAGATGATCCGCATGAACCGCTTGTCACGCAGCTCACGGCCGACCGGCCCGAAGATGCGTGTACCACGAGGATCGCCACCGTCACGGATCAGGACCGCCGCGTTCTCGTCGAAGCGGATGTAGGAACCGTCCGGCCGGCGGCGCGACTTGGTGGTACGAACGATGACCGCCTTCACGACGTCGCCCTTCTTCACACCCGCGCCCGGCAGCGCGTCCTTGACCGTGCCGACGATGATGTCGCCGATGCTCGCGTAGCGGCGGCCGGAGCCACCGAGCACGCGAATGCACAGCAGCTCCTTGGCGCCGGTGTTGTCGGCGACACGAAGGCGAGACTCCTGCTGAATCATTGCTTCCTACTTCGCCTTCTCGAGGATCTCGACGATGCGCCAACGCTTGGTCGCGGACAGCGGCCGGGTCTCCATCAGCAGGACCCGGTCACCGACGCCTGCGGTATTGCCCTCGTCGTGCGCCTTGACCTTGCGGGTACGGCGAATCGTCTTGCCGTAGAGCGCGTGCTGGACGCGGTCCTCGACCTCGACCGTGACCGTCTTGTCCATCTTGTCGCTGACGACGTAGCCCTCACGGGTCTTGCGGAACCCGCGCCCGGCGGTCCCGGGCGCGGTCGATGCCGCAGCGTCGGTCTTGGTTGCTTCGCTCATCGTTTCCTCACTCACCAGCCAGCTCGGCGGCAGTCGGGGCGTTGGTCAGCCCCAGCTCGCGCTCACGCATGACGGTGTAGATGCGGGCGATGTCGCGCCGCACGGTCTGCAGTCGCTTGTTGTTGTCCAGCTGACCGGTCGCCGATTGGAAGCGCAGGTTGAACAGCTCTTCCTTCGACTCCCGCAGCTTCGTGACGAGCTCGTCGTCCTCGAGGCCACGCAGCTCGACGGCAGGAGTACCTGCTGCCATCACGCCTCACCCACTTCACGAGTCACGATCCGGCACTTCATCGGAAGCTTGTGGATCGCACGAGTAAGCGCGGCGCGGGCCGTCGCCTCGTTGGGGTAGGAGAGCTCGAACATCACGCGACCCGGCTTGACGTTGGCCACCCACCACTCGGGCGAGCCCTTGCCGGAGCCCATGCGGGTCTCAGCCGGCTTCTTCGTCAGCGGGCGGTCCGGGTAGATGTTGATCCACACCTTGCCGCCACGACGAATGTGCCGGGTGATCGCGATACGTGCCGACTCGATCTGCCGGTTGGTGACGTACGCCGGCTCCAGGGCCTGGATGCCGTACTCGCCGAAGGTCACGCGGGTGCCGCCCTTGGCGGCGCCGGAGCGCTTCGGGTGGTGCTGCTTGCGGTGCTTGACCCGCCGCGGAATCAACATGGCTCAGGCCTCTTCGGTGGTCTCAGTAGCAGCGGTCTCGGTGGCCGACTCCTCGACGGCGATCCCACCGGTCGGCTCCTCGGTCGCGGCGACCGTCGTCGCCTCGACCGCCGGGGCCTCGGCGGCAGCCTCGACGCTCGGCTCGGCCGTCGTGGCGGCACCAGGGCCGCCGTTGACCGCAGCGCTGGCCGCAGTCGACGGCCGGTCGCGGCGCGGCCGGCGGTTGCGCTGGTCGCGGGCACGCAGCGCCGCCTGGGCCGCCGCCTCCTCGCGCGTCAGCACCTCGTCACCGGTGTAGATCCAGACCTTCACGCCGATCCGGCCGAACGTCGTACGCGCCTCGTAGAAGCCGAAGTCGATGTTGGCGCGGAGCGTGTGCAGCGGCACCCGACCCTCGCGGTAGAACTCCGAGCGGCTCATCTCGGCACCACCGAGCCGACCGCCGCACTGCACTCGGATGCCCTTCGCGCCACTCTTCATCGCGGACTGCATCGCCTTGCGCATCGCCCGGCGGAAGCTCACCCGGCTCGACAGCTGCTCGGCCACGCCCTGCGCGACGAGCTGCGCGTCGATCTCGGGGTTTTTCACCTCGAGGATGTTGAGATTGACGTGCTTGTTGGTCAGCTTTTCGAGATCGCCGCGGATCCGGTCGGCCTCCGCACCGCGGCGGCCGATCACGATGCCCGGACGCGCCGTGTGGATGTCCACGTTGACCCGGTCACGGGTGCGTTCGATCTCGACCCGGCTGATGCCGGCGCGCTCCATGCCCTTGGTGAGCAGGCGGCGGATCGCCACGTCCTCCGCGACGTAATCGCGGTAGAGCTTGTCTGCGTACCAGCGGCTCTTGTGCCGGGTCGTGATGCCCAGCCGGAAGCCGTTGGGATTGACCTTCTGACCCATCAGCGTGCCTTCCTGTGGGGACCGCCCGGAAGGGCCGCCTCCGAGTCCGAGGGTGCGACGACGATCGTGATGTGCGACGAGCGCTTGCGGATCCGGTACGCCCGGCCCTGCGCGCGCGGCCGGAACCGCTTCATGGTCGGGCCTTCGTCGACGTAGGCCTCGACGACCACAAGGTCGTCCGGGTCCAGCCGCAGGTTGCGGACGTGCGCGAGGTGCTCGGCGTTGGCGATCGCAGAGGCGAGGACCTTGCCGACCGGCTCGGCCGCGGCGTGCGGGTCGAACCGAACGACCGCCTGGGCCTCGCTGGCCGGCAGGCCGCGAACCAGGTCGATGACCCGCCGGGTCTTCATCGGAGACATCCGCACGTAGCGCGCGGTCGCCTTCCCGATGACCTCGTCGTTCAACGGCCGCGTGGTTGCCTCAGCCACGGCGTGCCCTCCGCTCGTCCTTGACGTGACCGCGGAAGGTGCGCGTCGGGGCGAACTCGCCGAGCTTGTGGCCGACCATCGCCTCGGTGACGAACACCGGCACGTGCTTGCGACCGTCGTGCACCGCGATGGTGTGGCCGAGCATCGACGGCACGATCATCGAGCGACGCGACCAGGTCTTGATCACGTTCTTGGTGCCCTTTTCGTTCTGGGCGTCCACCTTCTTGGCGAGGTGGTCGTCCACGAAGGGACCCTTCTTCAAACTGCGTGGCATCTGCGTCTACTCCTAGCGCCGCTTGTTCTTGTTGCGGCGACGCACGATCAGGCGGTCGCTCTCCTTGTGTGCGCGGCGGGTACGGCCTTCCGGCTTGCCCCACGGGCTGACCGGGTGGCGACCACCGGAGGTCTTGCCCTCACCACCGCCGTGCGGGTGGTCGATCGGGTTCATGGCGACCCCGCGCACGGTCGGGCGCTTGCCCTTCCAGCGCATCCGGCCGGCCTTGCCCCAGTTGATGTTGGACTGCTCGGCGTTGCCGACCTCGCCGATCGTGGCTCGGCAGCGCGCGTCGACATTGCGGATCTCACCGGACGGCATCCGCAACTGCGCCATGCCGCCGTCCTTCGCGACGAGCTGCACGCTCGCACCCGCCGAACGGGCGATCTTCGCGCCACCGCCGGGACGAAGCTCGATGGCGTGGACCACGGTGCCGACCGGGATGTTGCGCAGTGGCAGGTTGTTGCCCGGCTTGATGTCCGCCGACGGACCCGACTCGACGCGGTCTCCCTGCGACAGCTTCGACGGGGCGATGATGTAGCGCTTCTCGCCGTCCGCGTAGTGCAGCAGCGCGATCCGCGCGGTGCGGTTCGGGTCGTACTCGATGTGCGCGACCTTGGCCGGCACACCGTCTTTGTCGTTGCGTCGGAAGTCGATGACGCGGTACGCCCGCTTGTGGCCGCCACCCTGGTGGCGGACAGTGACCCGGCCGTGGACGTTGCGGCCGCCCTTGCTATGCAGCGGACGGACGAGCGACTTCTCGGGCTCGGTACGCGTGATCTCGACGAAGTCGGCGACGCTGGAGCCGCGGCGACCCGGCGTTGTGGGCTTGTACTTGCGAACGCCCATCAGACGGGACCTCCGAACAGATCGATTCGGTCGCCCGGCTTCAGCGCGACAACCGCACGCTTGGTGGAGTTGCGCGTCGCGAAGCCGGAACGGATCCGCTTGCGCTTGCCGGGCCGGTTCAGCGTGTTGACCGAGGCGACTCGGACGTTGAAGACCTGCTCGACCGCGATGCGGATCTGGGTCTTGTTGGCGTCCTCGCGGACGAGGAAGGTGTACTTGCCCTCGTCGAGCAGCCCGTAGCTCTTCTCGGAGATGACCGGACCGAGCAGGATGTCGCGAGGATCAGCGATGCGCGTCATTCACTGGCCTCCTCTTCGCTCGTCGCGGGCTTCTCGTCATCGGCTGCGGGTTCCGCCGCGGCTGCCTCAGCCGCCGGCTCTGCCTTCGGGGCGGCCTTCTTGGCCGGCTTGGCCGCCTTCACCGGCGTGATGTCGAGCGACTCGGCCTTCAGGAAGACCCGGAGCGCGCCTTCGGTGAAGACGATGTCGTCAGAGACCAGCACGTCGTAGGTGTTGAGCTGGTCCGGAGCGAGCAGGTGCACCGTGGGAAGGTTGCGCAAGCTCTTCCAGGTGACTGCGTCCTCGCGATCGAGGACCACCAGCACGTGGCGGCTCGACGCGATCGTGGCGAGCGCGGTCGCCGCCGCCTTCGTCGAGGGGGTGTCCCCGTCGAGAAGTGCAGACACCACGTGCAGCTTGCCGCCCCGCGCGCGGTCGGAAAGCGCCGAGCGGAGCGCCGCGGCCTTCATCTTCTTCGGGGTGCGCTGGCTGTACGAACGCGGCGTCGGGCCGTGCACGGTGCCGCCACCCGCGAACTGCGGCGCCCGGGTCGAACCCTGACGGGCACGACCGGTGCCCTTCTGGCGGTAGGGCTTGCGGCCACCGCCGCGGACCTCACCGCGAGTCTTGGTGTCGTGAGTGCCCTGCCGCGCCGCGCCGAGCTGTGCGACGACAACCTGGTGGACGAGCGGGATGTTGACCTGCGCGTCGAAGACTGCGTCGGGCAGCTCGACCGACCCGGTCACGTCACCGGTCGGCGACTTCACCTCGACGGTTGCCATCAGGCCGCACCTCCCTCGACTCGCGGAGCCTTCGCGGCGGTACGTACGAGCACGAGCGCGCCGGCCGGGCCGGGGATCGCGCCCTTGATCAGCAACATGCCCTTCTCGGCGTCGACCGCGTGAACCTTCAGGTTCAGCGTCGTGGTCTTGACGCCGCCGTGGCGGCCGGCCATCCGCAGCCCCTTGAAGACGCGGGCGGGCGTCGCGCAGGCACCGATCGAACCCGGCGAGCGGTGCTTGCGCTGCACGCCGTGACCGGCACCGAGACCAGCGAAGCCGTGCCGCTTCATGACACCGGCGAAGCCCTTGCCTTTGCTGGTGGCCACGACATCGACCAGCGCGCCCGCCTCGAAGACGTCAGCGGTGACCTCCTGGCCGACCTCGTAGGTCGAGGCGTCCGTCGTACGGAGCTCGACGAGGTAGCGGCGCGGCGGAACGCCTGCCTTCTCGAAGTGGCCGGTCTCCGGCTTGTTCACCTTGCGGGGGTCGACCGCGCCGAAACCGAGCTGGACGGCCTCGTAGCCGTCGCGCTCGGGCGTGCGGACCTGCGTCACGACGCACGGACCGGCCTTGACCACCGTCACCGGGACGAGCCGGTTCGCGGCATCCCAGACCTGGGTCATCCCGAGCTTCTCGCCCAGGATCCCCTTCTGTTCTCTCGTACCCATCGCTACTTAGTCCCTCGGAGTGACGGCTGTGAGCCGTCGTATGGCAAGGCCGCAGAAGCCGCCGTGTGCTGAGGCACACAAGGCGACGAGAACGCAGCCAGACGGCGGGTCACGGTCGTCACAGCTTGATTTCGATGTCGACGCCGGCGGGAAGATCGAGGCGCATCAGCGAGTCGACGGTCTTCGGCGTCGGGTCGAGGATGTCGATCAGGCGCTTGTGCGTACGCATCTCGAAGTGCTCGCGCGAGTCCTTGTACTTGTGCGGCGAGCGGATGACGCAGTACACGTTCTTCTCGGTCGGCAGCGGCACCGGTCCCGCGACCTGCGCACCAGTCCTGGTCACCGTCTCCACGATCTTGCGCGCGGAGGAGTCGATGATCTCGTGGTCGTAGGCCTTGAGCCGAATGCGGATCTTCTGTCCCGCCATGGCTACTTGTCACAATCCTTCGGTGGTCGCTGCTTGCCGTTGTTGTCGAACAGACCTGCTGGTGCTGTTCAGGTGAGCGGCCGGGTGCTGGGCCCGGCCGCTCACCTGAGAACTACTCGGTGATCTTGGTGACCCGGCCGGCGCCGACGGTGCGGCCACCTTCGCGGATCGCGAACCGCAGACCCTCTTCCATGGCGACCGGCTGGATCAGCTCGACCGACATCTCGGTGTTGTCACCCGGCATGACCATCTCGGTGCCCTCGGGCAGCGTGACGACGCCGGTGACGTCCGTGGTGCGGAAGTAGAACTGCGGCCGGTAGTTGTTGAAGAACGGCGTGTGGCGGCCGCCCTCGTCCTTGCTGAGGATGTAGACGTTCGCCTCGAACTTCGTGTGCGGCGTGGTCGTACCCGGCTTGATGACGACCTGGCCGCGCTCGACGTCTTCACGCTTGATGCCGCGAAGCAGCAGGCCGACGTTCTCGCCCGCCTGGCCCTCGTCGAGCAGCTTGCGGAACATCTCGACACCGGTGACGGTGGTCGACTGCTTCTCCTCGCGGATGCCGACGATGTCGACGGTCTCGTTGACCTTGACGACACCGCGCTCGATTCGGCCGGTGACGACGGTGCCACGACCGGTGATCGTGAACACGTCCTCGATCGGCATGAGGAACGGCTTCTCGATCTCGCGGACCGGCTCCGGGATGGCGTCGTCGACGCTCTGCATCAGCTCGAGGATCTTGTTGCCCCACTCGGCGTCGCCCTCGAGCGCCTTCAGCGCCGAGATGCGAACGACGGGGACGTCGTCGCCCGGGTACTCCTGGCTCGACAGCAGCTCGCGGACCTCGAGCTCGACGAGCTCCAGGATCTCCTCGTCGTCGACCATGTCGGCCTTGTTGAGCGCCACGACGATGTAGGGGACGCCGACCTGGCGGGCGAGCAGGACGTGCTCACGCGTCTGCGGCATCGGGCCGTCGGTGGCCGCGACCACGAGGATCGCGCCGTCCATCTGCGCCGCGCCGGTGATCATGTTCTTGATGTAGTCGGCGTGGCCCGGGCAGTCGACGTGCGCGTAGTGGCGCTTCTCGGTCTGGTACTCGACGTGAGCGATCGAGATCGTGATGCCGCGCTCGCGCTCTTCCGGCGCCTTGTCGATCTGATCGAACGCCGAGACCTCGTTGAGGTCCGGGTGCTTGTCGTGCAGAACCTTGGTGATGGCAGCCGTCAGCGTCGTCTTGCCATGGTCGATGTGACCGATGGTCCCGATGTTGACGTGCGGCTTGGTCCGCTCGAACTTGGCCTTCGCCACTTGGTGTCCCTCCTAGGACGATTTCCTACGCCGTACGACGGCTGGTCTTTGTCGGTTGTGCCGGGTGGCTTACTCGCCGTGGGCCTTCGCGATGATCTCCTTCGCCACGTTGCTGGGCACCTCGGCGTAGGAGTCGAACTGCATGCTGTAGCTCGCCCGGCCCTGCGTCTTCGACCGCAGGTCGCCGACGTAGCCGAACATCTCTGACAGCGGCACGGTCGCCCGGACGATGCGGGCGCCGCCGCGCTCGTCCATCGCCTGGATCTGGCCGCGCCGCGAGTTGAGGTCGCCGATCACGTCACCCATGAAGTCCTCGGGAGTCGTGACCTCGACGGCCATCATCGGCTCCATCAGGACCGGGTCCGCGCGACGAGCGGCCTCCTTGAACACCATCGAGCCGGCGATCTTGAACGCCAGCTCCGAGGAGTCGACCTCGTGGTAGGCGCCGTCCTGCAGCGTCACCTTGACGTCGACCATCGGGTAGCCGGCAAGCACGCCGAACTCCATGGCTTCCTGGCAGCCCGCGTCGACCGACGGGATGTACTCCCGCGGGATGCGGCCGCCCGTGACCTTGTTCTCGAACTCGTAGCCCCCGCCGCTGTCCTCGCCGTCGCCGTGGCTGGGCTCGAGGTCGATGAGCACCTTGGCGAACTGGCCGGAGCCACCCGTCTGCTTCTTGTGGGTGTACTCGACGCCCGTGACGGTCTTGCGGATGGTCTCGCGGTAGGCGACCTGCGGCTTGCCGACGTTGGCCTCGACGCTGAACTCGCGACGCATCCGGTCGACCAGCACCTCGAGGTGGAGCTCGCCCATCCCGGCGATGATCACCTGGCCGGTCTCCTCGTCGGTCCGGACCTGGAAGGTCGGGTCCTCCTCGGAGAGCCGCTGGATGGCGGTCGAGAGCTTCTCCTGGTCGGCCTTCGTCTTCGGCTCGATCGCGACATGGATGACCGGAGCCGGGAAGTCCATCGACTCGAGGATCACCGGCTTGTCGATGTCGCAGAGGGTGTCGCCCGTGGTGGTGTCCTTCAGGCCGACGACGGCGACGATCTGACCTGCCGTGACGCTGCCGCGATCTTCCTGCTTGTTCGCGTGCATCTGGTAGATCTTGCCGATCCGCTCCTTGCGGTCCTTGGTGCTGTTGAGCACCTGGGTGCCGGCTTCGAGCTTCCCGGAGTAGACCCGGATGTAGGTCAGCTTGCCGAAGTACTTGTCGCTCATGATCTTGAACGCAAGAGCGGCGAACGGCTCGTTCTCGTCGGCGTGACGCTCGACGATCTCGTCAGGCTTGCCGACCGCGTGACCCTGGATCGACTCGATGTCGATCGGGCTCGGCAGGTAGTCGACGATCGCGTCGAGCATGGGCTGCACGCCCTTGTTCTTGAACGCGGTGCCGCACAGCACCGGGTTGAGCTTGCTCGCGATCGTCGCGCGGCGGATGCCGGCCTTGAGCGCCTCGACGTCAGGCTCCTGACCCTCGAGGTAGAGCTCCATGATCTCGTCGTCGTTCTCGGCGAGAGTCTCGAGCAACTTCTCGCGCCACTCGCGTGCCGCCTCGGCGTGGTCGCTCGGGATCTGGACGATGTCGTACGTCGAGCCCTTGTCGTCGGACTGCCAGAGCAGGCCCTTCATCTGGACCAGGTCGATGACGCCCTTGAAGTCGCCCTCGACGCCCCACGGCAGCTGCGTGACGAGCGGGGTGGCGTTGAGCCGCGTCACGATCATCTCGACGCAGCGGTGGTACTCGGCGCCGACGCGGTCCATCTTGTTGACGAAGCAGATGCGCGGTACGTCGTACCGGTCGGCCTGGCGCCAGACGGTCTCGCTCTGCGGCTCGACGCCGGCCACGGCGTCGAAGACGGCAACCGCGCCGTCGAGAACTCGCAGCGAGCGCTCCACCTCAACCGTGAAGTCGACGTGACCCGGCGTGTCGATGATGTTGATGGTGTGGTCGGCCCACTGGCAGGTCGTTGCGGCGGAGGTGATGGTGATGCCGCGCTCTTGCTCCTGCTCCATCCAGTCCATCGTGGCGGCGCCCTCGTGGACCTCGCCGATCTTGTAGTTGATGCCGGTGTAGTACAGGATCCGCTCGGTCGTCGTGGTCTTGCCCGCGTCGATGTGCGCCATGATCCCGATGTT
>DASZTV010000003.1:0-9764 GCA_035548125.1 Mycobacteriales bacterium
CGGGTCTGGTCGCCGCGACTCGCCTCGTCGTCCCCGTCGAGGCTCACTGTCACCACCACGCCACCCACCTCGAGCTGATCGCCGTCCCGCAGTGGACAGTCGACGTACATCGGTATCCGGTTGCCGTTGAGCTGAGTGCCGTTCCGGCTGCCGGTATCCGTCACCGTCCAGTTGGAGCCGCCTTGGCGCACGACGGCATGTTCGCGACTGACCGAGGGATGGTCGAGACGCAGGTCGGCGCGCGGAGCGCGACCGATCAGCAGGCCGTCACGAAGCGCAACGGCCCGGCCCTCGTCCGGCGAGAGGGTGCCGGGTGGCAGATCTGGCACGTGTCGTCTGTTCCCCCAAGTGGCGTAACACAAAGCGCGTACCCATCGATCTGTCGTTAGCGGCCTCGCGATCCGGGTAGGAAGCGGGTGGCTCATCTAGGGCCGTTTGAGCTTCTCGGGGAGATGGGTGTGGTTTCGGCGACACGGGAGCTGCTCGCCGAGCGCTACCACCTCGAGGAACGCATCGCGACCGGCGGCATGGGGGTCGTGTGGCGCGCGCGCGACCATCGGCTGGGTCGTGACGTGGCGATCAAGCTGATCCGGCCGGAGTACGCCGACGATCCCACGTTCCGTGAACGGCTGCGTCTCGAGGCGCGGGCGATCGCAGCCATCAACAGCCCGCACGTCGTACGGATCCATGACGTCTGCGAGGAGAAGGACCCAGCGGGTGGCTACCGCGCCTTCATCGTCATGGAGCTGGTCGACGGTCGGCCGCTTTCTGCGCTCCTCCGTGACGGCGCGCTGACCTCCACTCGTACCGCAGCGATCATCGGCGCGGCGGCATCCGCGCTCGCGGCCGCGCACGAGCAGCAGATCATCCACCGCGACATCAAGCCGGCGAACCTGATGGTCGACGCGAACGACCAGGTCACCGTGCTCGACTTCGGCATCGCGCGTGCGGCGGATGCCGTCGCCCTGACTGCCACTGACCTGATCCTCGGCACGGCGAGATACATCGCGCCCGAGCAGGCGGACGGCCGCGGTGCGGGCTCGGCGAGCGACGTCTACTCCCTCGGGGTCGTCGCCTACCAATGCCTCGCCGGCACGGTGCCCTTCGACGCCGGCTCCGACGTCGCGATCGCCCTCGCGCACCTACGCAACCCGGTCCCGAAGCTGCCGGCGAAGGTCCCTCCACCGATGGCCGCCCTGGTTCGCCAGATGCTCGCGAAGACCCCAGGGGACCGCCCTACCGCGGCGGAGGTTGCCCAACGGCTCGGCGGCGCACTGGGGCCGGTGGACGCGGACACCCGTGCCGCCACGATCGTGCTACCCGAGGCCGACGCAGGCAGGACACCCGAACGGACGGCGGTCATGCCGGCCGTCATGGCGGTGGGACACCGACTGCGTGATCGGGTCGCTGCGCGCGACCTGCACGAGACGAGGTCGGCGACCCTGCGGTCGAAGATGGTGTTCGTTCCTGCGGCTGCGATCGTGCTCGCGCTGCTGGTCGCGCTGCTGGCGAACAGCGGTTCGAAGGGGCTGCAACCCTCGGCTGCGGCGGGAACCCCAACGACCCACGCGACACATCGCCCGTCGCACGTGACGATCGACCCGACGCGGTACGTCGGACGGGAGTGGCCGGCGGTGCGGGCGGACCTCAAGTCCCTCGGTGTCGACCCTGACCCCCAGTTCGCGGGCACAGGCATCGAGACCACCGTGGTCGGACTCGCTCCGACCGGCAAGGTCGAGAAGGGCGGCGTCGTCACGGTGGTCGTGTCGCGCTCCGGGCCGGCGCGCCATCCGAACCCGGCACCGAAGCCGGCCTCGAAGATGCCGCATCCGAAACACGAGCCGCCACCGCCACATATCCCGCCGGGGCAGGCGAAGAAGCACGACAGGTAAGGCGCCGCCGCGCCGAGGTGACGCCAGGGGTCACCCTGGTGACTGCCGAAAACCCAAACGTTTCCAACGGTTGTGAACGGCGACGCTCAACCCGTGACCGCCGCGCTTCCACTGACCCTCGCCCTCATCTCGGCGACACTCACGATCGTCGCCAGCGCAACGGTGTGGTGGATGCTGCACGCCTGGCGCACACCTGTCGCGATGCGACGTACCGAGTTCGATCGACGACCCGACGAGCCACAACTCTCGTTCTCGTTGCTCGTCCCGGCCCGGCACGAAGAGGCAGTGCTCGCCGCCACGTTGGACCGCCTGACCCACCTCGCCCACCCGGACTTCGAGATCATCGCCATTGTCGGCCATGACGATCCAGGCACTGAGCAGGTCGCGCGCGCCGCGGCCGAGCGTTCAAACGGCGTGATCGGCGTCGTGGTCGACCACAACGAGCCCAAGAACAAGCCGAAGGCGCTGAACACCGCGCTGCCCCACTGTCGAGGGGATGTCATCGGCGTCTTCGACGCCGAGGATGACGTCGATCCACGCCTCCTCCGAGTCGTCGACACGGCCTTCCGCCGCAACGACGCGCACGTCGTACAGGGCGGGGTTCAGCTCCTCGACTTCCGGTCGTCGTGGTTCTCGCTGCGCAACTGCCTCGAGTACTTCTTCTGGTTCCGCTCCCGACTTCACCTGCACGCCCGGCACGGCTTCATCCCGCTCGGCGGGAACACGGTCTTCGTCCGCTCCGACCTGCTCAAGACGGTCGGCGGCTGGGACGAGGACTGTCTCGCCGAGGACTGTGAACTAGGCGTCCGACTCTCGTCCCTCGGTGCCCGCGTGGCCGTCGCCTACGACCCGCATCTCGTGACCCGCGAGGAAACCCCGCACTCGATGTCGGCCCTGGTCAAGCAACGAACCCGCTGGAACCAGGGCTTCCTCCAGGTGCTGCGCAAGGGGGTATGGCGCGAGCTTCCGACGCGGCGGCAGCGGATCCTGGCGCGCTTCACCCTCGCGCAACCCTTCCTCCAGGCCTTCGCCGGCCTCTGCGTTCCGGCCTCGATCGCCTTCGCGCTGTTCGCGAAGGTCCCCCTCGTCGTCGCGCTCATCACATTCATCCCCGCGATCCCGACAATCACCATGGTCTGCTTCGAGATCGTCGGACTGCGCGAGTTCTGCCGCGTCTACTACGTCCGGGCGCGGGCGAGTGACTACCTGACCCTCATCCTCGGCACCCCGGTCTACATGCTCCTGCTGGGCCTCGCCGCGATTCGTGCCGTCGCGCGCGAGATGGCCGGAGACACCAGCTGGGAGAAGACCGCCCACAGCGGTGCGCACCTCGGCAGCCAGGCGGTGCCAGCAGGATGACCGAGCTCGACCTCTCCCCTGATCAGCGCCGCAAGCTCGACCTTCCGGTCGACCCCCCGCGCGACCCGATCGGTGGCTGGCGCAGCGCCCGTGCGAAGACCCAAGCCTGGATGTGGCGGCACCGGCGCAGCATTCTCGTCGTCTCGCCACTTCTCATCGTGGTCGCGCTGGTGCGGCTGTGGGGGCTGTCGCACGGGCCGGGCCTCGCCGACGACGAAGGCACGTACGTCGCCCAGGCATGGGCCGTCCAGACGCAACACGCGCTCGCGCCCTACACCTACTGGTATGACCATCCGCCATTCGGCTGGATCCAGATCGCCCTCTTCACCTGGCTCACCGGGACCTTCCACGAAACCACTCTGCACGTCGTCGCGGTGCGGCAGCTGATGGTCGGCTATGCCGTCCTGGACGCCGGACTCATCTACGTGCTCGCCCGGCGTCTCGGTGTCGCCCGCCACTGGTCGGCGATCGCCGTCGGGATGTGGGCGCTGTCTCCGCTCGCCGTCGGCTACTCGCGGATGGTCTACCTCGACAACGTCGCCCTCCCGTGGGTCCTCGCCGCGTTCGTGCTGGCCGCGACACCGCGCAAGTCGTTGTGGGCACACACGCTCGCCGGCGCGTGCTTCGCGCTCGGGATGCTCAGCAAGGAAACCATGGTCCTGCTGCTGCCCGCGTTCCTGTGGCTCGCCTGGCGGCACACCGACCGCCGTACCCGGTCCTTCTGCCTGGTCGGGATGTGCGTGACCGGCCTACTCGTCCTGCTGGTCTATCCCCTGACGGCCCTGCTTCGCGGCGAGCTGCTTCCCGGCACCGGCCACGTGTCGCTCGTCGAGGCGCTGAAGTGGCAGTTCCTCAGCCGCCCGTCCAGTGGGAGCGCGCTGTCGGCACACTCCGCTTCCCGCACCCTGGTCGACTCCTGGCTCGGGTTGGATGCGTGGCTGCCCTGGCTGGGCGTCGTCGGCGCCTTCGGGTGTCTTGCGACCGCCCGCCTGCGTCCGATCGGCGCGACGCTGCTGATCCTGCTCGCGGCGGGGCTACGGCCGGGCTACCTCCCGCAGCCCTACATCATCGCCTTTCTGCCGTTCGCGGCGATCGCGGCCGCGGGGGCGGCAGAAGCGGGCTGGTGCGCGTTGCGTGCGCGGCCGCCCGTCCCGATCCGCGCCGGCGCCCGGCACGAAGCGCGGCTGCTGGCAGCCGGTCGCGTCGGCGCGGTCGCGGTCATCGTTGCCATCGCGGCGATCGCCGTACCAGGCTGGGTCCACGGCGACTCGGCGCTCGCCGGCCCCAACGCCTCAGCACCCGTTGCGGCAGCCGAGCACTGGCTCGAGGCGCACGCCCGCGGCACGATCGCGGCACAAGCCACGAATCACACCGGTTACGGACGCGACGTCCTGGTCGACGACACGATGTGGTCGGACCTGGTCACCAACGGCTTCCCGCAGCGACAGGTCATCTGGTTCTACAAGCTCGACTACGTCGACAACCTCGACCCTTCGGTACGCCGGCGGATTCATGACTACCGCGACTTCGGGTATGTCGTATCCAGCCCGATCGTTCGTAGCGGGCTACGGCAGAGCCCAGCACCGCGGTACGAGCTTGCCCGCGAAGCATTCGCGCACGCGACACCGGTCGCGACGTTCGGGCAAGGGCCGAACCGGATTGTGATCGAGCGCGTCAAGACCGACACATCGAGGAGACACCGATGACGACGCCAGACTCACCGCTCGACCAGCTCATGGACGGCAGCGAGACAGAGTTGCCGCAGTTCGCGACGGTGATGCGCGGCTACGACCGTGGGCAGGTCGACGACTACGTCGCGAGGCTGAACGACTTCCTCGCTGACGCGGAAGCCAGAGCACAGCGGGCCGAGCGCAGCGTCGCCGACGTCATCCGGCGCAATGAACGACTGACCGACGAGCTCCGGCAGGCGATCGAGCGAGGCCAGCACGAGCGGGCCGGCGCGCCGTACGAAGGGCTGGGCGAGCGGATCGACCACATTCTCCGGCTGGCCGGGGAGGAGGCGGACGGCATTCGTCAGCAGGCGCGCAGCGAAGCCGACGAGATCGTCGCCGAGGCGCAACGCCGCCGCGAGACCGAACGTGAAAGCGCCGAGCGCGAGCTCGCCGCCGTTGCCGCACGACGCGAGTCCGTGGTCGGTGAGCTGCGCCGCGTGCAGGAGGCGCTGTCGACTCTCGGTCTACGCCAAGCGTTGGACGAGGCGCTACCCGGCGAGACCGTGACCGCAGTCGCCGCAGCCGACCCACCGGCCCCTGACGGCGCCGAGCTGAACGACCCGGACGCGACCCGCGTGATCCAGCTGCCGTCGGCGGCCAACCAGACGTAATGGGCCGGCTTCGGCCCGGCGCCGCCACGGCGGTGGTTGCGCTCGTCGCGACGCTGGGTCTTGCCGGCTGCGGCACATCGCACCCGGCAGCGCAGGCGCAAGGGGCGCTGCTCGACGCTCGCGGCTTCTTTCACGACTACGTCACGCCGGACGGTGCCGTCGTACGCCGTGACCAGGGTGGCGACGTCGTGAGCGAAGGCCAGGGCTACGCCATGCTGCTGGCGTTCGCACTCGACGACCCGCACCGCTTCGCGAAGGTCTGGGCCTGGACGCGGACCAACCTGCAGCGCCCGGACGGGTTGTTTGCCTACCACTGGCAGGACGGCGCGGTCGTGGACTCCACTCCTGCCGCGGACGCGGACACCCAGATCGCGTGGGCACTGTCCCTGGCCGGTCGGGCGTGGTCGTTGCCGGACGACACCGCTGCGGCACGCCGCATCGCCGAGGCGATCGCCGAGTCCGAGATCGGGTACGACGCGCGCGGCCGGCCGACGCTCGCCGCCGGGCCCTGGGCTGTCGAACGCGGTCAGCCGGTGCAGGTCGAGCCCGGATACTGGACGTTCCCCGCCTACGCCGCGTTGGCCACCGTCACCGGGGATCACCGCTGGCAGGCACTCACCGCCGCGGACGCGGCGCATCTCTCAGCGGTCAGCGGTCAGGGGTCGGCGCTGCCGCCGGACTGGGCGACCGTCGGCGGAGGTGCCGAGCCGGCCAGCCCGCCCCAGACCGGGACCGCACCGGCATCGGGCCAGGACGGGTTGCGCGCGATCGTGTGGGCCGCCTGCCTGCCCGCGACGCACGACCTGACGACGAGGTGGTGGCACACCCTCGCGCCGACCGCCCGAGTCGGCCCGCTGACCCGCAGTCTCGAGGGGGCACCGATCAGCGACGGCCCGTCGCCGTTGAGCCTCGTCGCCGCGGCCGCTGCCGCCGACGTCGCCGGCGAGGCGAAGGCTGCCGGGTCCCTGCTCACCCTCGCGCGGCGCACGGCCGCGGAGCACTCGACGTACTACGGCGACGCTTGGGCGGCCCTCGGCCAGCTCCTGCTGTCCGGGCGCCTCCCCGGCTGCTCGCCTTAGCCCGCGACAGCCGCCAGGTTCCGTTCGAACGCACGCACACTCGCAATCCCTGCGACCTGCGCCAGACTCAGCCTTTGCGGGACAAGGGGCATCACCAGGTTGCGCGCGAGAATCGCCGGTCCCGTCCGGAACGACAGCACCTGGCCCAGTCGATGAGACGTCGACACGATCCGCCGCGCCCGAGGACGCCGCGCCCGTTCGTAACGCTGCAGCGCCTCGGGGCCACCCGATCGGAGGGCGGCCGCGAGTACGACGGCATCCTCCACCGCCTGGCAGCCGCCTTGGCCAAGGTCGGGTGTCATCGGGTGTGCGGCGTCGCCGATCAGCACCACGTGGTTACTCACCGTCCGCCGAGGCGGACGTCGGTGGTTCACCGGGTCCCATCGCACATCGGCCTCGCGCATGCACTCGAGGAACGCCGGGATCGGATCGTGCCAGTCGCCGTATGCGTGAACGAGAGTGCCGAAGGTTCGCTCGGGTGACTCTCGTCGCGCGCGCCCGATCAAGCCGCCGAGATAGCTCCGGCCGCCGGGCAGTGGCGTCGCTAGGAACTGGTGGCCACGTCCGACCGAGAGCCACGCGTCTGCGGGTGTCGGCCCGTCGGCAATCAGCACCCGCCAGGTCAGCAGCGGCGAGTGAGCGAATGGCGAGGTGTCCACCAACGCGCGCACGACGGAGTTGACCCCGTCCGCGCCCACCACCAGGTCGGCCTCGAGCTCGAGTCCGCCTTCCGTAACAACAGTGTGTGTAGCGTCCCCCCTCCGCCGGACTTCGACCGCGCCGTTGCCTGTGTGGATCCGAACGCGTGCCGCGGCATCGAGTAGGACCGTCTGCACGTCGGTGCGGTGGGCGATGATCGGCTGCCCGCCGAGATGGCGCAGCACGCGAGCCGGGTCGTACGCGCTGAGCCGGCGGCCATCGCACGTCTGGATCATCGTCGAGGTGAAGGGGGCTCCGACGCCCCTCATCGCATCTGCGACGCCGATCTCCTCGAATGCGCGCAATGCATTCGGCCAGAGCCCGATCCCGGCGCCTGCCGCCGTCAGCTCCTTGGCTCGCTCGACGACGGTCACGTTGTGACCGTCCTTGGACAGTGCGATCGCTGCGGTCAGACCGCCGATCCCAGCACCGACGACCACGACTCGAAGCGGAGGCACGGCCTCATCTTGTCGCTACCGGAAGGGCTGGTCACTCGGAGACGACCTCCAGGTCGGTAGGGAAGCCGCGGTCCTTGGCCTGCAAGGTCGCCTTGCCGGGATGCACGTCGTCCGGGATCGTGACCGACAGGTCGAAGGCGTAGTGGTCACCCGTCGCATCGACGTCTGATGCGACCGGCCACGTCTGGTCCCCCTGGCGCAGCTCGATGGTCATGTTCATGAACGGCGGAGGCGGCTGCGGCGGCTGCCCGTCGATCGCCACGTCGTTGCACCCGTCGGCGAACCACTCGCCCGTCACCTGGACCTTGTCACCCGCCTGCACCGTTACGGGCTTGACGGTCAACGTCGGGGCGACGCAGCTCGCGGCAACCCCTGAGCCGCCACCGGCAGCACCCGAGTTGTCGACGGTCGACCCGTCCCCGCTCGAGCCGCCACCACAAGCAGCCAACAGTGGAACCAGCGCCGTCGCTGCCATCAGCCGAAACCGCATATCTCCTCCAGACCAGTTGCCGGTTGGACGGAGGACGCGCCGCTGCGGTTCCAGGCAGGTTCCGACGCTGAATGAGCGAAGGTTGGGTGAGGCGATCTGGGAGGGACGGCCAGCGTGTTCGGAATCCGCTCGACGTTGTCGCGACTGACCGTGTCGGTCGCGATCGCGGCTGCTGCCGTCGCCATACCAATGACCGAGGCGGGCTCGGCGCGCGGCGTCACGCCCGTGACTCGCGTCCAGCAGCTGTCTCACCGCGGGCCGTTCCTCACCGACCGCACTGGCCGGGTCGTGTTCATCCACGGGGTCAACGCGGTCTTCAAGCGCCCGCCGTACGTCGCCCCGAGGACCGCGAGCGGGTTCACCGCTCGCGACGCCGACTTCCTCGCCCGCAACGGCTTCAACGGCGTACGACTCGGTGTGCTGTTCGCCGGCGTGATGCCAAGGCCGGGCGTAATCAACCAGCACTACCTGAATCAGATCGACCGCATCGTGCAGCTGCTGGCAAGCCGGCACGTCTGGGTGCTGCTCGACTTCCACCAGGACGCCTTCAACGAACGGTTCTCCGGCGAGGGCTTTCCTGACTGGGCGGTGAACGACGACGGTCTGCCGTTCGTGGATCTCGGCAGCTTCTTCGTCAACGACCAGACCCCCGCTGTGCAGCGCGCCTACGACCATCTCTGGAACAACGATGCGAACCTCTGGCGCTACTACGCGCAGGCATGGAAAGCCGTCGCGAAGAAGTGGCGGGACCAGCCGTACCTGATGGGATACGACTTGTTCAACGAGCCGAACGCCGGCACGCAGATGCTCACCTGCGCCAACCCGTTCGGCTGCCCGATCTTCGACGCCCGCCTGCAGAAGTTCTACGACTACATGCGGGCCGCGATCAGGCGCGTCGACCAGCGCAACATCGTCTGGTACGAACCGCAGTTCCTCTTCAACGCGATCTCCCAGTCGAACTTCACTGCCGTCGACGACCCCGAGGTCGGCCTGTCCTGGCACGACTACGCATGCACTCCCGCCTTCGTCGAAGGTGGCGTCGTTCCTGGCGACATCGACTGCCAGGTCAACGAGCCACGAGTGATGGACAACGCGGCGGCGCAGATCAAGAAGATGGGCGGCGGTGGGGTCATGAGCGAGTTTGGTGCCGGCGACGACCTCGACGACCTCGCCCGACTGACCTCGCTTGCAGACAGCCAGCTCAGTGGCTGGATGTACTGGCAGTACAAGCACTGGGCCGACCCGACGGGTGGCAGCAACGAGGGGCTGTACCGGGACGACGCGAGGCCGTCGACCGTCAAGACTGCGAAGCTCGCCGTGCTCGTCCACCCGTATCCGCAGGCGATCGCCGGAACGCCGACCTCGATGTCATGGGACGCCGCGTCGACGACACTTCGGTTCGCCTTCACACCAAGGCGAGCGACCGGCCGGACCGACGTCTTC
>DASZTV010000004.1:0-13052 GCA_035548125.1 Mycobacteriales bacterium
TAGTAGCGGGGGCAGGATTTGAACCTGCGACCTCTGGGTTATGAGCCCAGCGAGCTACCGAGCTGCTCCACCCCGCGTCGGTTTCCCCACGATAGCCCGGAGTCAGAAAACGCAGCAAACGCGCTCTCGCCGTCGGCTCCCCGGGGGATCGGGAGGCGCAGTGGCCCGTGTTCGGAGGACGCCAGCCAAGCGGCCGCCTCCTCTGCGGGCATCGGTTTGGCGAACAGGTAGCCCTGGATCAGGGTGCAGCCAAGGTTGCGCAGCTTGGCGAGCTGCCCGGCGCTCTCCACGCATTCGGCGACCGTCGTGATCTGCAGCGTCTGGGCGAGCATCACGACGGCGGTCACGATCGCGTTGTCGACGACGCTCGTGTCGATGTCGCGAACGAAGCTTCCGTCGATCTTCACGACGTCGATCGGGAAGCGCTTCAGGTAGTTCAGCGAGGAATGGCCGGTCCCGAAGTCGTCGATCGCCACCCGCACGCCGATCTCCTTGAGACGGTGCAGCGTGTGGATCGTCCACTCGATGTCACCCATCGCGAGGGTCTCGGTGATCTCCAGGCACAACCGATCAGCGGGAAGGCCGGCGTCGTCGAGGGCGCCACGTACCGTCTCGACGAGGTCGCCGTCCTGGAACTGACGTGCGGAGAGGTTGACGCTGACGCCGATGCGCACGCCGTGATCGGTCTCCCAGGACCGGCACTGCCGGCACGCCTCGCGAAGGACGTGGCGGCCGAGCGGGAGGATCAGCCCGGTCTCCTCGGCGAGCGGGACGAAGTCCGCCGGGGAGACGACGCCCCGTACCGGGTGCTGCCAACGTACGAGTGCCTCGGCATCCGCGGCGCGACCGGTCATGGCGTCGACGAGCGGCTGGAAGTACACCTGGATTGCGCCTTCGACGATGGCCAGGCGAAGGTCCGTCTCGAGGTCGAGCTGCTCCACCGAGCGGGTGGCGCCGCCGGTGTACTGGTGCCACCGGCCCAGTCCCTCGGCCTTGGCGTCGTACATGGCGAGGTCGGCGTCGTGGAGGAGGTCGTCACCGGTCGCGCCCGGTCGGGACACGGCCAGCCCGATCGACAGGCTTGCCACGATCGACCGACGCGGTCCCACCGCGATCGGCTCCGCCATCGCCGCCACGATGCGGTCGGCGATGCGGTGCGCCTCGTCCAGCCCGTCGATGTTCTCGAGCAGGATGGTGAACTCGTCGCCGCCGAAGCGCGCGACGGTGTCTCCTTCGCGGATCAGGCCGGCGAGCCGCGCGGCGATCTCCCGGAGCAGCCGGTCGCCGGCATGGTGCCCGAGGCTGTCGTTGACGATCTTGAACCGGTCGACATCGGCGAAGATGACGGCGCTGAGGCTCCCGTCGCGTCCGCCGCGAAGCAGCGTCTGGTCCAGCCGGTCGATGAACAGCCGGCGGTTGGCCAGCCCGGTGAGCTGGTCGTGGAAGGCGTGGTGTGCCAGCTGCGTCTCGTAGCTGATCCGCTCCGTGTCGTCCCGGAACGCCAGCACCACGCCGTCCACGCCGTCGGCACCGTGCGTAGGGGCACAGGTGAAGCTGATCGGCAGTCGCGTGCCGTCGGCACGAACCAGCGACATCGAGGCGCTGAGTGGCGCTCTGGTGAGCAGGCAGCGGCGTACCGGGGCGAGCAGCTGATCGACGAGCGGACTGCCCGGTCTCAGGTCGGATGCGGTTCCCAGCAGCGATCGGGCCGCGCCGTTCCAGAAGGTGGGCTGCTCGTTGAGATCGAAGGCGCACACCCCCTCGGCGAGGCTGTCGAGGACGGTCGCCATCTCGCGACGCTGTTGCACGACTTCGGTGAACAGCGCTGCGTTGGTCAACGCCCCGCCCGCAACGGTGGCGAGTGCTGAGAGCAGCTGCTGGTCGGCGTCGTCGAACGGCTCGCCGGGGTTGCGTCCGGTGACGATCAGCCATGACTCGTGGTCGGGGAGCTCGGCGCCGAGCTCGGATCGCAGGGGCCGCGACGTCGTGACGTGCGCCTGGCCGCGAAGCACCCGCGCGGCGATCGACTCCAAGGTCGGCGCAACTGCGCCGTCGGCCACGGCGCCGTGGAGCTCACGGGCAGCCTCGAGCAACCCGAGGACCCGGTCGCGGTCACGCCGTGCCTCGAAGTGCCCCGCCAGGACCTGCCGCAACAAGAGGAACATCACAGGTACGACGGCCACCGACCAGGTGGCAGCCGCCACTGCGAGTCCCGACATCACGCCCGTCGCCGTCCCGACGCTCACGAGCAGCAACCGGGTGCCGCGACCCTCACGCCAGGCGGCGTGGAACGGCTGGCCGGCCACGACCTTCAACAGGCCTCCCACCAGCAGCGCGTTGACGGTGACGAACGTCGCGACCGCCGCCAGCACGGCAGGCACCAGAGTGGGAGTGATCTGACCCGGCGTGCGACCGATGGCATCGCCGACGGACACGGCTACCGCGGTAGCCAGCGTGAACTGCGCGGTGTTGAACAGCGCCTTGACCGGGCTGCGACGCCGCCAGACCTGCGCGGCCAGTTGCGCCGCCGCGAACAACAAGATGGTCGTGCCTGAGGGCATGACTGCGAGGACGACGGCCAGCAGGCCGTCGTCGAAGCTGACGGCCTCTGAGTAGTTCGGCCCGTAGAGGAGGAGCGGGTAGCGGTTCGACAGCAGGAGCAGGAAGCCGAGCACGGCGAGCACCCCTATCGGGCCTGCGCCTGAGACGACTGCCTCGTTCATTCCCCACCAGATCGCGAGGGCAGCGCCGACAGCCGCGACGGCGATCAGCAGGCGCGCTCGCGCAGGAAGGGAGGTTGGGGGCATTGCCGTGTCACGCCCAGGTCGACGCGTTCCACGCCGATGCGTTCCACGCGCTGGCGTTCCAGGCGGACGCGTTCCAGGCACTGGCGTTCCATGCACTGGCGTTCCAGGCGGACGCGTTCCAGGCGGATGCGTTCCAGGCACTGGCGTTCCAGGCGGATGCGTTCCAGGCGCTCGCGTTCCAGGCCGATGCCGTGACCTTCGCGCTGTAGTTGTGCGGATTCCACGACGAGACCGACCACGTGGTGGCCAGCGGGATCACGACACCGATCAGCTGCGGCATCGCCACGGAGTTGTAGCGCTGGTCCAGCGAGACCGGCGGGCAGGAGGCGGCGTCGTAGGCATCGAGGTCGCCGTGGCCTTCGCGGGCGGTGATACGCGTCGGTCCCGGCGTTGCCGTCGCGAGCAGCCGGCCCTTGATCTCGTCGGGCGCGGCGTTGGGGTTCTGCTGGGCGACCAACGCGGCGGCACCGCTGACGATGGCGGCGGAGAACGACGTGCCGGAGCCCACGAAGTTGGTATCGCCCACCTCCGCATCAGGGTGGGTGGCGTCGATGAACGAGCCTGGCGCGCGGAGGCTGACCACCGAGCGTCCGGAGGCGACCAGGTCCGGTTTGAGCCAGCCGTTCGCCGCCGTCGGGCCCTGGCTGCTGAACGCCGGGATCGCGTCGTCGCTCGCGTCGCTGGTGCCGCCGTCGGCGAGAGCTCCGACAGTCACGACGTAGGGGTCGTCGCCCGGCGCGGTGATCGTTCCGGCGTCCGGGCCTGAGTTGCCGGCCGAGGTGACGACCGTGATGCCGGCTCGCCACGCCGCCTCGACGGCTTGGTCGAGCGGGTTGAGCTGGGTGGGTCCGGTGGGGACTTCGCCGAGCGACAGGTTGAGGACCTTGATGCCATACGCCGCCCGGTTCGCGATGGCCCAGGCGATCCCCTGGATGACCGTCGCCACGTCGGTCACGCCCGAGGCCCCGGCCACCTTGACCGACACCAGGTTGGCGCCGGTCGCTTCGCCGGCGTACGCGCCGCCCGAGGAAGACCCGTCGCCCGCGATGAGTCCCGCGACGAATGTGCCGTGCCCGTAGCTGTCCTGCAACGAGTTGTCCTCACCCGACAGGTCGACGCCGGCACGCAGCCGCCCGCCGAAGTCGGGAAGCGGAGTGATCCCGGTGTCGAGTACGGCGACCCCGACCCCGGCGCCGGTGATGCCGTCGCCGCCGAGCCGGGTTGCACCCGTCGCGTCGCGGTAGCTGTTGGCGGCGGGCGCCGTGGCGGCGGTCGCAGGGCCGACCAGGCCGTCAACCGCCACCGGAGCGTCGGGGCTGGTGACCAGGCCCAGCGCCGCGAGCGTGTTCGCCGCGGCGGTTGATGGCAACTGCGTGACAACGCCGTTCACGAGCGGTAGCGAGTCGACCTGGCGACCCCCGGCTGTCGACACGAGCGCCTGGACCAACGGGAGCGAAGGCCCCTGCACGATCACGTTGACGGGTGTCGAGGATGCAACGGCGGGCGTCGAGGCTGCTACACCGCCGGCGAGCAGCCCGCCGGTCGCTGCCAGGGCAAGAACGCGGCGCACTGCGGACATTCGGGACGTCGGCCGCTGAGCGGACACTGCCTGCCTCCTGTGAGCGCTGCGCGCTGGGCTGCGCAGGTCGCGGAAGTCAGCATTGCGGTGAACCGTCACCAACTGAATAGCGGATCGTTGTCAATTTCCTGTTTCAGGAATGGCCCGAAGTGACCACCCCTCTCGGCGGGTCGACCGCTACTGCCCTGCAGCGTCTGCGATTCGCCGGAGGTCGTTCTTCAGCGCCGCCTGGTACCTGCCGTAGGCCGCGAAGTCGCCGTTGCGTAGGGCGGACTCCGCCTTGGCCTCGTCGCGCTGCGCGGCGGCGATCGCCTGTTGCAAGTCGGAGGACGTCGTGGTCGGCGGTGGCGTGACGGTCGTCGGTTCGCCGCTACCACCCGACGGCGCCGCAGGCGTACCGCCCTTCACCCCGAAGACGGCGTTCAGGGCCTCCGACAGCGTCGACTCGTACGCGCCGTTGCCGCCGGAGTAGGCGAGGAACTTCCGGAGCACCGGGAACGTCTGCCCGCCGGCCGCTTGGACGTAGAGCGGCTCCACGTAGAGCATCGAGCCGGCCACGGGGACGGTGAGCAGGTTGCCCTTGATGATCCGCGAGCCACCCGAGCTGAGCAGGGTGAGCTGCGGGGAGATCGTTGTGTTCGAGTCCAGCTCGTTCTGAACCTGACCAGGACCCGCCAGACCGGTGTTGGCCGGCAGCGTGAGCAACGTGAACTTCCCGTAGTTCGGCCCCGGTTGGGAGTTCACCGACAGGTACGCGGTCAGGTTGCGTCTGGACAGCGACACCAGCGACGACGTCAGCGAGAAGACCGGTGGTGTCGTCCCGCCGTCCGGCGACATCGTCAGGTAGTACGACGGCTGGGGGATCGTCGACGTGCCGTCGGCGATGGTCGGGTCGTATGGCACGTTCCAGAACTCGGTGCCGTTGTAGAACGAGTGCGGGTCCGTCACGTGGTAGTGCGAGATGAGCGTCCGCTGGAGGTTGAACAGGTCTTCCGGGTACCGCAGGTGCGGGAGCAGCGCCGCGGGAATCTGCGACTGGGCCTTGACGACGCCCGGGAACGCCTTCTCCCATGTCTTCAGCACGGGGTCCGGCGCCGCGGTCGGGTCGGCGTCGCTCGGGACCTGGTCCCACTCGTAGAGGTTGACCTGACCGGTGAAGGCGTTGACGGTCGCCTTGACCGAGTTGCGGATGTAGTTGATCTGGGTGTTGCGCTGGGCCGCCACCGACTGACCGACCGTGTTGAGTGACGTCCGGGTCGACGAGCCCAGGGACTCCTGCTCGGAGTACGGGAAGCCATCGGTCGTGGTGTATCCGTCGACGACCCACTCGACCTGTCCGTCGACCACGACCGGGTAAGGGTCACCGTCGAGCGTCAGCCAGGGAGCGACTTTCGCGACCCGAGCGCGAGGATCCCGGAGGTAGAGGATTCGGGAGGAGGAGTTGACGCCGCTCGACAGCAAAATGTTCTTGTCGCGGAACTTCCACGCGAACATCAGCTGCTTGAACATCGACCCGATCGGCACCCCGCCGCTGCCGGTGTACGTGTTGTTGAGCTGTCCCTCTGAGCTGTCGGTCGGTCGGTCCAGCTCCCGCGCTCGTGAGGACGATGGGGCGCCGACGATCGAGTAGTTGGGTGAGCCGCTGCCGAAGTAGATGCGCGGCTGGAACGTCCCGTTCGGCTGCGATGCGCTGATCGTCCCCGTCGGCGGCAGGTCCTCCTCGATGAAGTCCGGCGAGCCGTCGGCCTGTGCCGTGTCGGCTTCGGCGGCGACCACCCCGTAGCCGTGGGTGTAGACGAGGTGGTCGTTGATCCAGTTGTGCTGGCGGGTCGGGAGGCCGGCGAGGGAGATGTCACGGGTTCCGATCACCACGTCGGTCAACGGGCCCGACTTGCTCAACTGGTACCGGTCTACGTCGAGGGAGTCCTCGAAGGCATAGAACGACCGCTGCTGTTGGAGCTGCTCGAACGTCTGCGACACCACGTTGGGGTCCAGGACCCGAAGCTGGACGTCCTTCGAAACTTCGGCACGCTGCTGCGCGGGCGTGAGCTTGGAGATGCCGGCATACCGTTGCGTCGTCACCTGGTCGTCGGTGATGCCGAACGCCTGCTTCGTGGCCGCAATGTTGCGTTGGATGTACGGAGCCTCGAGGTCCTGCGCGCTCGGCTTAACCTTGAACTGCTGGACGAGAGCCGGGTAGGCGCCACCGATCACCAGGGCGGAGACCACCATCACGCCGAAGGCGACCGCCGGCAGCAACCAATTGCGCGTGACGATGTTGGCGAAGAACAACAGGGCGCAGATCACCGCGACGAACACCAAGATCGTCTTCGCGGGCAGCACCGCATGGACATCGGTGTAGGAGGGCCCGGTGACGATCCCGCGGCCGGAGAACGCCAGACCGTAGCGGTCCAGCCAGTAGGCGAACGCCTTGAGCAGCACGAAGACGCCAAGCAGCACGGACACGTGCACCCGCGCGGCCGGCGTCCATTTCGGGCCAGGTGTCTGCAGCCGCAGTGATCCGTAGAGGTATGCCGTCACGAGCGTCGCGACGAGAGACACCGCGATCATCGCGAACAAGACGGCGAGCACAAACCGCTGCATTGGGTAGGTGAACGCGAAGTAGGAGATGTCTTTGTGGAACTGCTGGTCGGAGTAGCCGAAGTGGGTGCCGTTGCGCCACATCAGCCAGGTCGGCCAGCGGCGTGACGAGGCCGCGCCCGTGATGATGCCGATCAGCAGTCCGATGGCCACGAGCACCCAGGCACGGAACCGGTGGATCAGCTGCCGGTAGCGGTCCAGCTGCTGCTGCTCGGCGGACATCGGAGGTGACTTCGGTCGCAACCGGTAGGCGATCAAGATGTTCGCCGCAACCACGACGCCGACGATGCTGCCGAACAGGAAGAACAGCACGATCTCCGTGGTGAGCCGGCGCCCGAACACCGACGAGTAGTCCACCGACCGGAACCACAGAAGGTCGGTGTACTGGTCGACGAAGACCGACCACACCACGAAGATCACGACGATCGCCGCTACCGCGATCGCCCCGATCCTCACCCGACGGGAGATCGGGGGGAACTGCGGACGCGGAACGTTCGGGCGCGGCATGTTGAACGTCACAGCCGCAACCTATCGGCGAGCGTGATCAGCGTCGTGCTGCAGGCACCTCGATGGAGAACTCAGAGCCCTTCCCGGGCTCCGAGCTGACCTCGAGGGTCAGTCCGAGCGCATCGGCAACCCGAGTGACGAAGCCGAGTCCCAGACCCATGCCCCCGACCTTGCGGGTGTCCGAGGCATCCGCCTGGGAGAAGTCTCCGAGCAGCTCGCCCAGGCGTTCGGTATCGATGCCGGGCCCGGCGTCTCGGATGGCGATGCTGACCGCGCCGTCACCGGCTTTCGAGGCGGTCAAGGTGATGGACGTCCCGGGTGAGGTGTACTTCACCGCGTTGTCGGCCAGCTCGTCGAGGGCCTTGCCGAGCCAGCCCGGATCGACCTCGACCGCCGGAAGCTTCGAAGCGACCCGGCGGTTCAGGTCCTTCGCTCGTTCGGGGTACCGAGCGCGCCACGCCTCCAACCGGTCCTCGACCAACTGCTCGACGCTGACCTCGTCGCGTTGCGGCGAGACCCGTCCGGCGTCCAGTGCCGCGACGTCGACCAGCAGTTCCACGGCGCGGCTCATCCGCTGGGTGCCGGCCAGGATCTCCGCAACGAAGGACTGCACGCGTTCCGGCGGCAGATCGGGGCGCCGCGCCAGCATCTCTGCGTATCCGCGGATCGGGGTCAGCGGCGTCCGCAGCTCGTGGCTGACGTTGGACAGGAACTCCGTCTTGAGCCGCTCGATCTCCCGCTCCCGTGTGCGGTCGGAGATCACTACGACCTCGCCCGGCTGATCGGTCAGCGGAGCCCGCGCGACGCGGACGGCAACCGGGTCGCCCTCGCGCTGGGTTAGAAGCCCTTCAGTGACGCTCGGACCGCCGGAGCGGGGCACCAGCGCCGAACCGTCGGCGGCGCGAACGTCGACGACGTCGTCCAGCGGCGAGCCGATGATCTCGGACTCGCGCATGCCGAGCAGCTCCAGCGCCATCGGGTTGGCCGCGACCACGACTCCCCGTGCGTCGGTCGTCACGAGGCCGTCGGTCATCGAGCTCACGACCGTCTCGAGCCTGGCCCGCAGTCGGGCCTCCTGCTCGGCGGCGTTGCGCAAGTCGCCGGTGAGACTTCGAAGCGAGGCCGTCATGGACCCGAACGCTCGCGCCAGCTCCCCGACCTCGTCCACGCTCTCGACCGTGACCTCGGTGTCGAGGTCTCCGGCCCGAACCCGACCCGCGGCGGTGGTGAGCCGGCGTACCGGGTCCGCGATCTGCTGTGCCATCAGGAAGGCAAAGATCGCGACGGTCAACAAGACCGCAAGAGCCGTCAGGACCAGGCGGCGCAACACACTGCGCTGGGCGGCCAGGGCCGCGCTAGCGGACTGGCTGATCGCCAGCGTTGCGATGCGGTGGTTGTCGTTGCCCGCGGCCGTGATGGGTGCGAACGCGACGGTCGGCGCGGTGCCCTGCGCGGGTACGACGGTCGACTGCGTCGGGCCTTCGGACGCGATGTCGTTGGCCTTGGCGACGCCTAGCACCTGAGCCCGTTCAGGCGTGGTCAAGCTGCTGGCAAGGACGAAGTTGTCGGCGATGATCGAGACGTCGTACCCGATCTGTGTGTGCAGGATGGACAGGTACTGGTCGACGATCCCGATCCCGTAGATGCCGGCGTAGCTGGGCTTCGCGCGCGGGTTGGTGTTGTTCGGCGTGGCAGCGATGATCGCGAGCCTCGCCGGCGCGCCGGGGAGCAGGATCGGGCCGGAGGCGATCGTCCCGAACGTCTTGCCGCGGTGCATCTGCTCGCGGACCACGTCGCTGCCCGCCAGCAGCAGGAGGGCGGTGTTGTTGAGCACGTGCGTGTTCGGCGCGAGCAGCTGGACGCCCTTGTCCGGCTGGTAGATCGCTGCGAAGTAGCTCGGGTCTTCCGAGAACACCTGCAAGCCTTGCGCGCACTTCTCGCCCGGGCAGCTGGATACGACGATCTTGGCGAGCAGGCCGGCCCTGGTCTCGAGCGACTGCAAGGACTGCAGCTCCGCGCCGGCTACATCGGACAGTCGCTGGGACTGGTCGCGTTGCACCTCGCTGGCGACGCCGATCCCCACAACGGCAACGCCGCCCACCGCCATGGCCACCACACCGGCCACGATCGCGCCGACGACCTTGCCTAGCAGGCTCGACCGGGCGATCAGGCTTATCGCGACGACCAGTGCGACACACGAGGCACCGCGCGCCGCGAGCTGTGCCAATGCGTAGTTGGTGCTCTCGCCGCTGCGGGCCGCCAGCCCCGCGGCTGCGGCGGTCAACCCGAGCCCGGCGCCGAGCCAGCCGCCGGTTCGCCGGTCGCCGCCCGGACGTAGCCCGCGGATCACGGCCGCGATCGCCGCCACCATCCCGACCGCGCCTCCGGCGATCGCCACCGAGGTGCGGGTGCCGAGCGGTGCGGTGATCGCGGGCAGGGTCGTTCCGGACCGCTGCGGAGCGCCGTCGGCCAGGCCGAGCAGGAGCAGCAGCAGTGCGATGACCCGAAGCAGGCCGATGCCGTCCGAGGTCCCGACGTCCAGGTGAAGCGCCGTCAGGGCGTCGGCACACGCCATGGCGAGAGAGGCGACCACGACTACCGGCGTAGTCCGGCGTACCAGGCCGGGGAAGCAGCACGCCGCAGCGAAGCCCAGCCATACCGCCACAGCTGCGAGCTGGACGACGCCGAGCAGCGCGAACGGTACGGCGGGCGCCACGGTTGCGAGGGTAGAGGTTTCGGGCAGCCGAAGGCTGCTCCCCGCGCCCGAGCAGCCGCAGCGGGCCGACGGTCAGCAGTGCGGGAAGTCGGTGCTTCCGGCCTTGATGGCCTGCAGCGCCGTGACCGCGCCGTGCAGGGTCCGGACGCTCACCAGCGTGAGCGACGACGGCGCCGCGGCCTTGGCGTCTGCGCACTCGCTGGCGGGAGCGAAGAAGACGGTCGCCCCGGCGTGGACCGCCGCGGCGATCTTCTGCTGGATCCCGCCGATCGGCCCGACCTTGCCGGTGCGGTCGACGGTGCCGGTCCCGGCGATCGTCCGGCCGCCGGTCAGTCCGCCCGGCGTGAGCTTGTCGATGATGCCGAGAGCCAGCGCGGTCCCGGCGCTGGGTCCGCCGATCACGTCAGGGTCGATACCGATGCTGACGTTGATCCCGTTGAAGGTCGGGCGCTCGGAGATCGAGATGCCGAACTGGGTCTTGCCGTCCGTCCCCCGCATCGTCGGGACGTCCAGCGCCTGGCGTCGTCCGTCCCGCTTGACGACCATCGACAGCTTCGAACCCGGCGGCTGCTCGTGGACCAGATCGACCACCTGCTGAGCCTTCGTGATCGGTGTGCCGTTGATCGAGACGATCCTGTCGTCGACGTCGATCACCGAGGCCGCGGGGGCGTCACTGCTGACCGAGTCGACGAACACCGCCTCGCCCGTGGGCCGGTAGCCGAGCTCGGTCAGCGCGGCGTAGACCGCGTTGACCTGGGACTCGCTCATCTCCCGGACACCCTGTTGCTGGACGGCGGCGCTGCTCACGCCGGGCGGGCACTGCACCTCGTGCGGCTCGACGGTCTCCGAGGACTTGAACCAGGCCTTGATCGTCTGCCAGAGAGTGGGACTGTCACTGCAGCTACCGGGCAGGATGCCGACGGTCGTCAGGTAGAGGTGCCCGGTGGTCGGTTGCACCTTCGCGCCCGAGATCGCGATGACGTCGCCACCGGGCTGTCCGTTGGTGGTGTCGGAGGCGGGCACCTTGCCGAGGGTGTCGGTGACCGGCCCGGGCACCAGAACGACGTACGGCACCGGCAGCCGGGTCGCGATGATCAACATCGCGAGGAAGAGGACTCCGGCGATGGCGAACGTCATCGCGCGGCGGGTCATGGCTGTCCGAGGATATCCGCGGTCAGACGACCACGGTCACGGTCAGGGTCGCGCGAAGAACCCCATGCTGCGTCGCCCGCTCGGCACGACCTCTTCCACCGTCGGGTCGGTGACCGACTCGGCCTCGGGCGTCGCCGCGACCGACTCGGGGTCGCCGCTGGGAGGCGGCACCGGCGGTGCCGCGGCGAACGGCATCTCGGGTACGTACGGCTCTTCCGCGGCCGCGGACGGATCGGGGTCCTCCGACGAGGGGGCCGCCGGAGCCGTCGGCGCGGGTTCCGCCGTGGGAGCGGCGGCGCTCGGCTGAGCCGCGCCGGGCGCGCCGGCGACCTCGACGTGGTAGTACGCGCGAAGGCTGAGGGTGACCGGAGAGAGCGCGTAGACCGAGAAGTCCGTCACTCCCTCGACGTTGCGCAGGTGCTCGGCGAAGCTGACAGCGTCGTCGAGGGACGCCACCCGCCGAAAGGCCGGAGTCCCCTGAGTGGACTGGTAGAAGACGACGTGCTCCATGGCGCGAATGATTTCAGCGTGCCGTGTCGGAGATCAAGACGCTCGACGAGTGGTGCGCTCGGCCCCGGCACGATCGGCCGCGATGGCCTCGCCGACGTCGAGCGACAACGACTGCCGGTCGAAGGCCGCCTTGAATCGTTCGCGCTCGGCAAGTGACTGCTCGGTTTCGACCGGACCTCGCGGTCGTGCCGACCAGTTCACCCAGACGATGGCGAGAAGAGTCGCAATGGCAGGCACACCGAGCCATGCGAGGACGCCCATGGCCGTCAGTGTAGGGGTGCGGGCGGCGTTCTATCTGCCCTCTCGGCGACCCTTTCTGGCGCGTGCGAGAGCGAGCGATCCGACGACGGCGAGGGTGGCTCCTGCCCCCGCCGCCGCGCGCGTTGCGTTCCTGCGGTCGACGACGACGAGACTGCGGCCGGCGCGCTCACCCAGCGATGCGAGATGTTCGGCGAGGGCGGCCTCGTTCGTCCACGCGGGCTTCCAGCCGGCCGCGAGCAGCTGCTGGCTGCCCACGACCCACGGGTGCATCAGGAAATGAAGGTCGCTGGCCGGGGAGGACAGCACCCCGACGCGGTGGAGCCGTTCGGCCGTGGCGAACGCGACCGCGGCGGGCAGCACGACCGACCGCATCCGCGAGATCGACTCCACCTGGTGGCGGTCCAGCCATCCGTCGCAGCCGACCGTCACCGGACCCGCCACGGCACCGGTCGCGGCGAGCACCAGTGCCGTCGCCAGGTCGTCGGTGTGGCAGAACTGCCAATGGCACGGGCAGTCGCGGATCGCGAGCAACCGGACGGCCTCGAACAGACCGGGCAACAGCGAGTCGCTGGCCGCACCGACGACAGACGCGGGGCGAACCGGAACGATCTCGAGGTTATTGCCGTGTCCGCGCCGATCCAGACCCGCCCGCTCCATCGCGACCCAGTCACCGACGAGGCCCTGCGGGGAGCCTGACGTCAAGGCGGCGTCCTCGTCGAGTGGTACCGGGTTCGCGGCCTGTGCTCCGAAGACCATGGCGCTGGTCAGTAGCACCAACCGGCTCACGCCGGCTGCCACGGCTGCGTCGAGCAGCGCCTCCGTGCCGTCGACGTTGATCGCCCGCCGCGTCGCGGTCGGCGTGGCGGCCGAACGGTCGGTGGCGAGGTGGACGACCGTGTCGATGCCCGCGAGGTCGTGG
>DASZTV010000005.1:0-6476 GCA_035548125.1 Mycobacteriales bacterium
GTTCTCCTCCGCGAGCTCACGAGGTCCGTGATGCAGCTCAACTGGACGTCGGCGGATCTGGCGGAGATCACGCGTCGCCGCTTGTCGGCGCGCCATGCCCGAGCGGTGTCGGCGTTGGTTGCGGCGAACGGCGAGCGCGGCATGCCCGACCTCACCAGCGTGGTTGGCATGCAGGCGGCGCTCGAGATAGCCGCCTTGTGGGAGACCCTGCCGCCGATCGCCGCCCTCAACCGACCGACCGGAGGTGCGGGACGAAGTACCGAAGAGGGCGCGTCATCGGCGATTCTCGCCAAGGTCCGGGCGCTGCTGGCCAAGGCGGAGTCCACCGAGTTCCCAGCGGAGGCCGAGGCGCTGTCAGCCAAGGCGCAGGAGCTGATCACGACCTACGCACTAGACCGGTCCGCGGCCCAGCTCGACGGAACGGCGACGGAGCTGTCGATGACCGTACGTCGGCTCTGGATCGATCCGCCGTACGTCGAGCCGAAGGCGCTGCTGGTCGACGCGGTCGCCGGAGCCAACCACTGCAGCGCAGTGCTGTCGGTGTCCCTCGGTTTCGTGACGCTCGTCGGACAGACCGCGGATGTCGAGTTGACCGAGCTCCTCGTCACCTCCCTGCAGGTGCAAGCCGATCGCGCGATGCTGCGGCTCGCCCGTCTCGGGGAGGGCACCGCTGACTCGCGATCGCGGTCCTTCCGTCGCTCGTTCCTTGTTTCCTACGCCTCGCGGATCCGCGAGCGGCTGCACCAGGCTGTTGACGAGGCGCGAGCGGCATCAGGGCTTTCGACCGAGCTGGTCCCGGTGATGAGTCGCAGCGACGAACGGGTTCGCGAGGTGACCGCCGAGCTGTTCCCCGAGGTCACGATGCGGCGTACGACGATCAGCAATCGCGAGGGCTGGGTGGCCGGACGGGCGGCGGCCGATCTGGCGCGCCTGGACGTTCGCGATCAACTCGGCGAGCAAGCTGCGAGCTGAGATGGCTGCATCCCAAACTGGTACCATCACCTCGGTGAGCATCCAGATCGCGGTGCGGCTGCCGGATGAACTGGTCGCCTATGTCGATCAGGCCGTCGCGGCCGGCCGGGTCAAGAGCCGCGCCGAGTTGGTGGCCCGGTTGATCGAGCGCGATGCCCGCAGACAGCGTGCGGAGGAGGATCTGCAGCGGCTGATCCGACGCGGCGCGGTGAACGACCCGGAGGCGCTGGCGATCGTCGAGTCGGTCGCTGAGACCGCGCTTCCCATCGATTAATGCGTCCGATCCACTGGGCAACGCTGGACAAGCGTCGGCCCGCCCTCGTCCTGACTCGGGGCCTCATGGTCGGTCGGATGTCGACGGTGACGGTCGCCCCGATCACGTCGACCATCCACGACATCGCGACCGAGGTACGCGTCGGTCCGGGTAACGGTCTCGGCGAGGAGAGCGCCGTGAAGTGCGATCGGATCGTCAGCATCTCGGTCGACCGGCTGCATGAGCGCTGCGGCTGGTTGCTCGAAGCACAGGAGATCGCGCTGCATGAGGCGATCCAGGCCGCCTTCGACCTCGTGTAGCCGGGCGCGTTGCGTGAGGCGAGCAGATCGGTGAGACGGCGGGCGTGAAAAGAAGCGGACCGGCCCAAGAAGAAGCACGGCGTCAAGGTGTTCACCCGGGCTCGTGTGTACCGCGACGGCAAGCTCTACATCACCTACCCCGCTCGCCTGATCGGCCTCCGTACCACTACCCCGTCGGGGCATTGACACGGCGCACCGTGAGAGCGGACAGTGGATGGCGTGACCACGATCGAGTTGGATGACCGCCGCCGCGCGCCCCTTGCCAAGATCGCACGGAGCGAGGACCAGACCTTCCTCGCCGAGGTGATGCCGGACGGGCGGATCATCCTGACCCCTGCAGTGACGATCAGCAAGAGCCAGGCCGCGCTGAACTCCCGCCCGGACATCCTGGACGCGATCGACCGCTCCTACGAAGGCCGAACTGTCCCTGGAGTTCTCCCCAAGCGGCGCAAGGCCAAGACGGTACGACGTCCGAGCGCGTAGAACGCGGTGGTGACTGCACCACGCTTCGAATACAGCGAGGACGCCCGGAAGGCGCTCGACCGACTCGAGAGCGAGGCCGGCGACAGGCTGTGGAACGACGTCTGCGATGCGCTTGAGCTGATCGTTACCCACTCGGACTCTCGAGAGGCGCGCGCGGAACAGATCCGGGGTCGCGACGATCGAGTCGTGTGGAAGGTCAACGTGTTCGCCGGAAGCGACGCCTGGGCCGTGCTCTGGCACTACGACCAAGCCGGCCTCGTGGTGATCGCGTGGATCGGCCGGTGGCCACCGCCCTAAGCCACTGGACAGGCTGAGGCGTCCCCCACCGTGGAGGCGACGCGCTACCGGCTGCGAGATCGAGCGAGGCGGCCGGGGCGGGCTCCGGTGTCCACGTCGTTGCGGCGGGTGACGACACCGTTGACGAGCGTCGCGACGTAGCCCTCGGCGCCCTGCAGGATCCGGCTCGCTCCACCGGGCAAGTCGAAACGCACCTCGGGTGCCTTGATCCGCAGCCGCTCCATGTCGATCACATTGATGTCGGCCCGCTTACCAACGGCGATCCGGCCGCGGTCATTGAAGCCGTAGAGGTCGGCGTTGCCGGCCGTCATCTTGTGGACCAACAACTCAAGAGGCAACTGCTCGCCCGCGGTGCGGTCCCGGGCCCAGTGGGTGAGGTGGAACGTCGACGCCGAGCAGTCTGAGATCAGGTTGACGTGAGCCCCGGCGTCGGACAGGCCAGTGACGGTGTTGGGGTCGAGCAGCATCTCCCGGCACACCTCGAGGTTGCCGCCGGCGTAGTTCGACCCGAGAGCTGCGTAGAACGCGTGCCCGTCGTCGTCCAGCAGCAGGTCGTACATGTACGCCTGCGGCTCGACCCCCGCGGCCATCGCCTTCATCATGACCGAGTCCTCGAACGACGGCTCGTAGTTGACCGGCTCGCTCAGCGGGAACGTGATCGGCAGCGCCGAGGAGAACAGCAGCATCAGCGCCGCCGCGCCGTTGGGCTGGCCCTCGAGCTTGTCGGTCTCGGTGAGGATCGCGTCACGGATCTCCGGCCGCCGCATCTGCGCGACCCGCTCGGCGAGCGGCAGGTCCTTCAGGCCCAAGTACGTCGGCCGGAACATGAACAGGTGGTAGGTGTCGAGGCTGGTCATCAGCGTGACCGACCGCGGGATGATCTGCGGGCGCAGCACGGCGCCGGCCGCGGTCGACTCGCGCGCCCGGTCCAGGATCGTGCGCCAGTTGTCCGGATCGTCGAAGAGCTGCGCCACGGTGAACGTCACCGGCCGGCCGCTCACCTCCGCGAAGTGCCTGAGGTACGGCAGTTCCTCGACCATCGTGGAGTGCTCACCGCCGAGCGCCTCGAGGTTGCCGATGGTGCCGGCAACGATCGCCTCGAACACCCCGCGCCCGGCATCGCGCATAGCTTCCGCGAACGCCATCAACTCGGTTTCGGCGGCGAATGTCCCCGGCACCGGTGTTCCTGACCGCGCCCGGTGCCCGACGGTGCGCGAGGTGGTGAACCCAACCGCGCCCGCCTCCAGGGCGCTCCGAACGATCCGTGCCATCTCGGTGAGGTCCTCGGCGGTCGCGTCCTCGTTGTTACGCCCCCGCTCGCCCATCACGTAGAAGCGGACCGCGCCGTGCGCGATCTGCGCCGCGATGTCGAGTGCATAGCTGCGCGACTCGAGCACCCCGAGGTAGTCCTCGAAGCTCTCCCACTCGCCCCACGGCATGCCCAGCGACAGCGCCGACCCGGGGATGTCCTCCACACCCTCCATCAGGTCGATCAGCGCGTCATGGTCGGATGGCCGCACCGGCGCGAATCCCACGCCGCAGTTGCCCATCACCAGCGTCGTGACGCCGTTGGAGGCCGACGGCTCGAGCGCGTCGTCCCACGTCACCTGGCCGTCGTAGTGGGTGTGTACGTCGACCCAGCCCGGCGTGACTAGAGCGCCGTCGGCGTCGATGGTCTCGCGCGCCTCGCCGCTGATCTGCCCGATCTCGACGATCCGGCCGTCGGAGATGGCGACGTCAGCGGCGTACGGCGCGGCGCCGGTTCCGTCGACCACAGTTCCGCCGGAGATGACCAGGTCGTACATGAGTGCGCCGCCTATATATAGAGGAGAGGGACTGCGGGCGATCCTCGCACTGGATCGCCCGCCCCCGCCACCGCCCGGCGCCGCTAGGGCAATGGGTAGAGCGCGGTCAGGCGCCCGCGCCCGCTGCCGCGGCCGGTGCCACGCCGATCGTGGCGGGCCGGCCGAGGCCGGTGACCGCGATCGCGAGGTACCACAGCATCGGCAGCACCATCGGGATGAACAGCACGCCGAAGATGCTTCCCAGCACTGCGAGCCAGCCGAAGTACACCGCCCAGCGCGGCAGCGCTCCGGACCGGGCGCCCGCCACCGTGCAGGTCGCGATGATCGCGGCGCTCACCAACCCGAACACCACCATGATGAACGGGAACGTGAGGTCGGCGAACCAGTGCGCCGCGTCACCGCTCGTCGGCGCGTTCTCGCCACCGAAGTTCACCGCGCCGGCGACGACCGCGCCGCCCATCCCGGCCGCAGCGATCGCCGCGGCGGCGTAGCCGCTGAGCGCGGTGACCAGCCGTCCGCCGGCGATCTCGCTGCCGCCGCGCTCGAGGCGGTCGCGCAATCCCACGCAGAACCACACGAACGCGATCCCGGCGAGGATCAGCAGGTACGCGCCGATCACGTGGCTGATCCGGTTGCTGCTCGACGACAGCCAGCTCACCCACTTCTGATCCAGCACGTTCGCGCTGTCGGATGAGTCGGTGCTCGGCCCGTTGAGGCTCATGAAGGTCCCGACGACGAGCAGTACGACGAAGACGATGCCGGCAGTCATGGACCGGCGGTATGCGGATGACGACATCTGATGTGCCCCCGTTCTCCCCTCCCGTGCCAACGGGGGCACCTTAGACCTTTGCCTTATGCAACGAAAGGTCCGAAAGGGCGTGTCGGAAGGCGGTTCGCGACGGGTAGCTGTCCGGCGAGTGCGTTTGTTGGAATGGCAGATAGGAGCGTAATCATCTGGCAGATGGGAGCGTTTATGGCCGTCAAATGGTAGCGTAGCGCCATGGTCGCAGCGGCGGGGTCGACGACTGAGTACCGGCTTCGCGTCGTCGACCGCGAGCTCGACGAGCTGTTGGGGAGTCTCGCCGCGGTCAGCCTCGAGGGTCCAAAGGGGGTCGGCAAGACCTCCACAGCACAGCGCCGCGCGACTACGGTGACGCGGCTCGACCTGCCCGAGGTCCTCGAGGTGGTCCGTGCCGAGCCCCAGCGGCTGGTCGAGGCGCCGCCGCCGGTGCTCGTCGACGAGTGGCAGCGATATCCGTCATCGTGGGACCTCGTACGACGGGCCGTGGACGTCGATCCGAGCGCCGGCCGATTCATCCTCACCGGGTCCGCGACCCCCGCCGATCGCTCGACCCACTCCGGCGCCGGCCGCATCGTGCCGGTGCGGATGCGCCCACTGACCCTGGCCGAGCGCGGCATCGAGGCACCTACTGTCTCCCTCGCCGAGCTGTTGACGGGCGGCCGCCCCAAGCTCACCGGCCGTACGGCGGTCGGGCTTGCCGACTACACCGCCGAGATTCTGGCTGGTGGCTTTCCGGGGATGCGCTACGACAGCGGGCGCGCACAGCGGGCAGCACTGGACGGCTACATCGAGCGAATCATCGACACGGATCTGCCGGAGTTCGGGACGTCCATCCGCCGCCCGGACACCTTGCGACGATGGATGCGCGCGTACGCCGCGGCAACCGCGACGACGGCCTCCTACGACCGAATTCGCGACGCGGCCACCGGTGGCGAGGACGACAAGCCGGCGAAGACGACCACCGCGCCGTACCGGGATGCGTTGGAACGCATCTGGATCTTGGATCCGCTCGCTGCCTGGGCACCGACCAACAGCAGGTTGTCCCGCCTTGTCGCCAGCCCAAAGCATCACCTGGCCGACCCTGCGCTGGCCGCTCGGCTGGTGGGTGTCGATGCGGATGGCTTGCTGCGCGGTGAGGGGCCGAAGGTGGTGGCGCGCGCCGGGTCATACCTCGGTGCGTTGTTCGAGTCGTTGACGGCGCTCAGCGCACGGGTCTTCGCGCAGGCGGCCGAGGCAAGGGTCTTGCACTGCCGGACTCGCGGTGGCGATCACGAGATTGACCTGGTCGTGGTGCGAGAAGACGAACGGGTTGTGGGAATCGAGGTAAAGCTGTCCGCGACTGTCGACGACGTCGACGTGAAGCATCTGCGCTGGTTGCGTGACCAACTCGGTGACGACTTCGCCGACGGCATCGTCGTGACGACCGGCGCCGAGGCATACCGCCGCGACGACGGGATCGGAGTCGTGCCGCTGGCCCTGCTCGGACCGTGAGTCTCCATCGATCGCGGACTCCGCGACAGCCCCGGCGGTGGAGAGCCGGCCGT
>DASZTV010000006.1:0-238391 GCA_035548125.1 Mycobacteriales bacterium
GTCTTCAACGACAAGCTCCAAGAGTGGGAGGACTACTACAACTACGATCGCCCCCACGGAGCTCTCGGCGGGCAAACACCCTACGAGCGGTTACGCACCAAGACCGAGACCTCGGCGTAGCCGATGATCGTCAGTCACACAGGCCCACCGCTCTGATGTATGACTTCGCCTGATGCCGTCAGGCGACGCGGTCCGCTCGTTTGCCCCGGATCATGCTTGGACTGCTACCACCGCCGACTTGTCTGATGATGTCTGGCCTGACACAAGACATGACCCCGCAGTGCTGCACGCAGTGCTCAGCGGGAAGGAAATCGATCCGAGGTCACGGGAAGCGGTGATGCGTCCGGAGACAAGGCGTGAGACGTGTGGACTCGATCCAGCAGCGACCCCGATGCATTGAGTTGCCGACCAGCACGCGAGATGTCCGATCCCGGGGTTGCTCATTCGGCTTACGGGCTTTCCGTCACGAATGCTTACCAGGTACTGGGTAATCGTGTTCCCGCGCACGCTGTCAGCGATTGCGAGGCAGCGCGTCTCCGTTCCGCAAGAGACCTGGCCGATCTCGAACAGGTCCGTCCTGACGTGCGTGACGCCTACGCGGGTGCCGTTGATGGGGACCACTACCCCATGGGACCGGAAGACGGTCCGAGCCATGGCTCCGACCGCGACGCATTTTGAAGGCCCGGAGCAAGACACGGACTGCAGCGAAGTCGTTCCGGTGACTGGGGCAGCGCTTACTGACTTGTCGCCCATCGTGACGAAGGCGATCTTGCCGGTGGAATGAATGCGCGGAGGAGCGTTCATCTCGTGCTCCCCGACCACCACGCAGGCCGTGGCGGAGGTGCACGAGATCGCTGTCGCGGAGGTCATGCCGAGTACCCGCGATGTCGCCTGCGGCTTGCCCGCCACTGTCCACTCGATGGATCCATCGATGTCGAGCAGCGCGCAGGCGGTCGTGGTTGGGCAAGCGACCATGTAGGTGCCGTAGCCAACCGGCTGCGGCGCTGAGGGGACTCCATTCGTGACGTGAACGAGTCCGGCCCGACCGTTTGACTCGCTTACCGATGCCCAGCAATCTCCCTTGCCGGGGCAACTCACGCCGTTGATCTTCGAAACATCTCGGATCACGTGGGCTGACCCGATCCTGATCGCACCAGCCGCCACTGCTGGGCTGGTGCCGAGGACCGCGGCAACGACGGCAATACCTGCGGCCCACGAGACATGGGTGGTCCGGTTCACGCGCGTCCGATCATCGTCATCTCAGCTGAGGCTGTAGGTGAAGTGGTCACCGGCGACCGCCGCGCTCTTGCCGTACGGACCGGTCACCAAGACGTTGACCGATCCTGCTCCGGAGTGGCTCGGAGCAACCGCCGTGATCTGGTTGTCGGAGTCGACAGTGAACGACGTCGCGGCGGTGCTACCGAAGCTCACCACGGTGGCGCCGGTCAGGCCGGTGCCGGTGATGACGACGCTTGTGCCACCTCCCGTCGGCCCGGAGGTGGGAGAGATCGACGTGACCGCTGGCGGTTTGACGAAAGCGAACTGGTCGCTTGCCACCGCGGCGCTGTGCCCGGCGGGTCCAACGACCGACACCGCTACTGTTCCAGCGCCGCGCGCTGGTGATACGGCAGTGATCTGGCTGTCAGAGTTGACGGTGAAGGACGCGGCAGCGGTCGGACCGAAGCTCACTGCTGTCGCATCGGAGAACCTGGTGCCGGTGATCACGACCGTCGTTCCACCTTTGGTGGACCCTGACGTTGGTGCGATCGAGGCGATTGCCGGTTTGCCTGCGTTGTGGTCGCCGACGATGTCTTGTCCGACGGCGGTTCCAGCGGAGCCGGCCGCTCCTGGTCCGGCCACTGTTGTGCTGTTGTTCGCTCCGGGAGTTCCCGCGGGATCACCGGCACCGCCACCGCCGCCCTTCCCGCCCGCACCGCCAGCCCCGCCGGCGACCTGTGTGCCGGCTGTGATGCGGTCATTGGTGAAGGTCGCCGCGGGCGAAAGGACGAACGTCACAGTCGAGTTGATCGCGCCTCCTGCGGCGTTGCCGCCGACCCCGGAGGCCGAGCCGTTGCCACCCTGTCCCCCGTTCCCGCCATCGCCGCCCGGGGCGACCTTGTCGTTGGCGCCAGTTCCACCCGCGCCACCCGCGCCGCCCGCGCCACCTTGGCCACCCGCGGGGCCGGCTCCGCCGGGATAGGCGTACGCGCTGTTGGAATCGAAGGTGCTCGCACCGATCGTCATCGCACCCGTGTTGTAGATGGCGCCGCCACTGCCGCCACCACCTGCGCCGCCGGAGTTCGTCGCGGGGACCGCGCTACCGCCGTTCCCGCCGTCGTCTCCCGCAGCACCGCCGGCCCCACCCCCACCTCTTCCGCCGGGGCCGCCGCTACCTCCCCTGCCGTTCGCGCCCGCCGGTCCCCCGCCCCCGCCGTTTGCGGCGCAACCGAAGAAGGTCGAAGCATCGTCGATAGTTAGCGTTCCGGCGTTGTAGATCGCCCCGCCGAACCCGCTGCCGGCGGCACCGCCATTGCCCCCTGCCCCTCCGTTACCTCCGCCGCCCCCGAGCCCTCCACTGCCGCCTGAGCCGAAGCAGGTTTCCTCTTCGTTGGTCCCGCCCCGCCCACCGGCTCCCCCCCCGCCGCCGTTGCCAGCCGCGCCGCCCTTGCCCCCGCTGCCACCCCAGCCGCCGTTTGCGGCGTCGTATTCGAAGGTGGAGGCCACCACACTCACCGTCGCCTTCGCGGCGTTGTAGATCGCGCCGCCCTTGCCGTCAGAGCCGTTGCCGCCCGAGGAGCCGTTGCCGCCGTTGCCGCCGAGCCCACCGCTGCCTCCTGAACCGCCGTTGGCGCATCCCGAGGGCGTGGATCCTGCGCCGCCTGCACCGCCGGCGCCTCCGTTGCCGCCGTTGCCGCCGTTGCCGCCCTGGCCGCCCTCGGCGTAGTTGAAGATGAACAGGTCGCCGCTGAGGGTCAGGGTCCCTGAGTTGGAGATTGCGCCGCCCTGCGCGGCTACCCCATTCGCGCCGGGAGTGACGACAGTCCCTCCGTCCACGCCGTCGCCTCCGGCCCCGCCAGTGCCGCCGTGTGATCCGGCGGTGCCAGCAGCGCCGGCGGTCGCCGCCTTCGCGACCTTCAGATGTCCGCCAGCGGTGAGCGAGAGGTCCACCACTCTCAGCGTCGACCCTGCGGTGACCGTGAAGATTCGGGAGAGGTTCTCGCCGCTCAGGGCAACGGTGCCGGGTGAAGCAGTGCCCGCGTCGGGATCCGGGGCATCCCCGGGAGGTGCGAGCAGCGTTACGTTGACATTGTTCGTCAGCAGGAACGGGGTCGCCGATGTTGCTACACCGGATGCGTTGTACGTCGTCGGCACGTTGACGGTCGTGCCGGTACAGGAGCTGGCGAACTGGTACGTACCACTCGTCGTGACCGCCGCTTGAACCGCCGAGGTGGTACACGCGATGACGGTGGGCGCTCCATCTGCCCGCGCTGGAAGTGCCGGCCATACGGTGAGTCCGGTAGCGATGACAACCGTCGCAGCGGCCATCAAAACGGCGCCGCGGGCCAACGCCCGCCGCGAATGCACTCCGAAAGCAAGCTTCGCTGACATCCCACCCCAACTCTCCCGATGCAACCCGGCACTAGCGCATGTACCGCACCCGAGCCGGTGCGTTTGCAGCCCCTGTGCCGCGGGCGTTCCTGTGCTGGGTCGTCGGTCAGGGACTGGCATAGCGCCGCGCGGGCAACGCGCACCCTACTTCGCTCCAACTTCGCCCGCCGGCGTCACGGACTAGGACAATCCCTAGTCTCAGACGACCGTCACGTTCTCTCGCCAACGTCCTCGGCTGTGGGCGAGCTGATGGTCGCGTGCTGAGCCCGCCATCCTCCGGCACAATGCCGGTTGGCGTCGCTGGGCCAGGTTCGGGAGGAGGGCAGACAGACGTTGCCAGGCCACCACCTCGGGCCAAGCGCCGCGTTCGTTGATCGCGAGACCGAGCGCGAGGTCCTGTCCCACGCATGGGCCAGAGCTCTGGACGGTGCCCCCCAACTCCTGATGGTCGATGGAGATCCGGGGGTAGGCAAGACCGCCTTGGTGGATCACTTCGTTGCTGGTCTCGGCGACGATGCGGTGGCGATCATCGGCTCGGGCGAGCAGGGCGAGCGCGAAGTGCCGCTGGCGACCTTGCAGCACCTCATGCCGGCGGCGGCGATCGACCATCCCTCTGGCGTCGGACCGACGGGTGTGTTTCCCGAAGTCGCCGATCCGCTGATCGCGGGCGCCGAACTACTCGCGATCCTTGGTGAACTTCAACATTCCGGGCCTGTCGTCTTGATTGTTGATGACAGCCACTGGTGTGACACTGCCTCCGCGCAAGCACTGACGTTTGCATTCCGTCGACTCCGCCATGACCGCGTCCTTGTCATCCTAGTCGCGCGCACCGAAGAGCTCTCGATGGTTGCGCCGAGCCTCGTACGTTTGGTTCAGGAGAGGGGCTCTCGACTCCGACTCGGCGGGTTAGGTGTCGAGCATCTAAAGGCGCTTGCTGAGACTCTCGGTGTCGGGACACTCTCCGATCCTTTGGCTGCGGAGATCCACGCGAGAACAGGGGGTAATCCGCTCTACGCGACGGCGGTACTTGCGGCACAGGGCGAACCCGCCGGCGCGATGACCCTGACAGCGCCGTTGGATTCCGGCGCACCCCTACGTCTCGGCGAAGAGGCCTATGCGCTAGACGTCGTCGAGCGGGTCAACCGCACGACTCCGATCGCACGTCGGCTGATCAAGGCACTCGCTGTTTGCGGGATGGCTGCACAACTGTCCGTCGTTTCGGCGATCTCCGGGACCGAGGACGACGACCCATCCGTGGACGACATCGCGAACACCAGGGTGATCCTGCTCCACGATGATGCCCGCGGCCTGCGCCTCGAGTTCGTCCATCCGCTAGCTCGAAGCGCCGTCTACCACTCCATCCCGCCATCGGAGCTGCGCGCAGTTCATGCGGCCGCGGCCGATCTGCCCACCATTCCCTTGCAGGACAGACTTCTGCACAGAGTGGCGTCGGCCACCGCCCCGGACGACGCACTCGCGGCCGAGCTGGAGGAGTTCGCACGACACGAGGTGGCCCGACTCGCCTGGGGCGCGGCAGCGTGGGCGATGGCGGCCGCCTCGCGCTTCTCCAGTGACAGAGCCGCGGGTGAACGCCGCTCGCTCGAAGCGATCGCTCACGCGGTGTCTGCTGGCGACGCGGAAGCGGCCACCCGACTATCGGAGGGGATCGAGGGTTACGCGCAAAGTCCATGGCGGCTCGCAATCGAGGGCATCCTTGCGGCCCTGCAGGGGGATCCGAGGCGAGGCGAGCAGCTCCTACAAGCTGCCTGGGACGGCATCGCCGACCCTGCTTCCGACGCCGTGCTGGCGGATCTCGTCAGTGGGTGGCTGAGCACGCTCGTGCTCAACGATGGACGCGCATCGCAGGCGATTGAACCCGCCGGGTGGTTGGCTCATCGTGCTGTGATCGGTACCCCCGGGCTGGTTAACGTCGCTTCTGGTTTTGGTGCCTTGTGGCTGGCCGATGGCGGTCGCGCCGATCTGATCCATGCCCACGCAGACGACCTGATGGAGCAAGCGCTTGCGGCTGACCTCGATGCTCGCCAAGCAGGCCTGATCTTTAGCAGAGCGGCCCTGCGCGTGTGGGCGGACGACCTCGACCGGGCGTGGGAAGACCTTTCAGCAGTAACAGCGTCGTTACGACGCCGGGGACCCTTCGTCGATCTGATTGCTGCCCTCACGTACACGTCCGACGCCGCGTATCGGCTCGGACGCTGGGACGACGCCGCAGCGTACGGAAGCCTCGCCGCGTCAGCCGCGGAGGACGCGGAGCAAGGCTTCCTGTTGCCGCTCGTCCACAGCGTCGCCAGCTGGCCACGTGCCGGGCGCGGTGAGTGGGAGGACGCGGAGCACCATGCGCGCCGGGCCGTGGACGCGGCCGCGATGGTTGGCGACCTCGGGTCGCGTTTGTGGTCGGGAATGGCGGCAGCACGGCTCGCTCATGCTCGGGCGGACATGCCAGGTGTCATTGCCGCGATCGCGCCGCTGCTCTCGATCAGACACGCGACGGGCTTGCGAGCTCCGAGCGTCCAGCCCTGGGAGGGCCTGTATGGCGAGGCCCTCATTGCGGCAGGACGCTTGGCGGAAGCCGAGCAGATGATCAGGCAACTCGAAACCGATCCCAATCTGCGGGGCAAGGCCAGGCCTCACGCCGAAGCGCTTTGGCTGCGCGGGCTCGTCCGCCGAGGCTTCGGCGACGGTGCGGCCGCCCTCCAAGCATTCAGGGGGGCAGTTGAGATCGTAGGTAGGGCCTCCCATAGATTTCTTGAGGCAAGGCTTCGGGTGACGTACGGCGAGGCTTTGCTCGGGGCCGGGCAACGACGTGAAGCTCTCGCCCAACTCGAACAGGCAAGGCACACGTATGAGCACCTCCACGCCCGGCCGTACGCCGAACGCTTGGCGCTCATCCTCGTAGGCGCGGGCATACCGAGCGACGGCCCCGGGACTCTACGTGCGACGCTGACCGAACGGGAGGCGGCGGTCGCGACTCTGGCGGCGCAGGGACTGACCAACCGCGAGATCGCGCGTGAGCTCATGCTCAGCGCGAAGACCGTGGAATATCACCTGTCAAAGCTCTACACCAAGCTCAATGTGAGGTCGCGGACGGCGCTCGCACGGGTACTACTTAATCCAGAGCGCTGACCTCGAGCTGTGAGGTAGAGGACAACGTGTCGTGGCTGATTCTGAACGCCCCCAGCGCGACCGTTGTCTCGGCGGTCATGCTGGTCATCGCCGTTGCGGCCTACCGGCTCTCCGCAAGCTGGGCTCGGTTCGTTGCCGGTGCTGCTCTGGAGAGCGCGATCATCTGCGGACTCTATGCACTGTGGCAGGTCGCAACCCACCGGCGAACACCCCGCGGCTGTACGCCCAGGACGGAGCGGGCTACGACGCAATCGTGCACACCCACTACTACCTCGGCGACTGCAACTGGCTGATCACCGAGTACGACCCGGACGAGGACCTCGCATTCGGGTGGGTGCGCCTCAACGGTGACCGGCAGAACGCCGAACTCGGCTACGTCAGCCTCGCCGAACTTCGCCAGTTCCGCGCCGCCATCGCCCTCAACGGGGACCGCATCCCGAACGCCATCGCCGTCGAGCTCGACGAACACTGGACCCCGTGCACCCTGACGCAGGGCATCGCCCGGATCGACGCAAAGGATGCTCGATCGAGCGGCATTTAGAGGCACCAACTGACGTGCCGTGCGCGAGCCGATTGGACCTGTCTTGACGGTGCCATCTTGGTGGCCAACGGTGCCAATCCGTGGCTGATCGCGATTGTTCGCCGTTAGCCGCACTTGCCTTCTGACCTGGGAAAACGAACAACGGCGGACCGGGGCGTACCTGCAAGGGTGGCTCTTTTAATCCGTAGGTTGTGGGTTCGAGTCCCACACGGCCCACCCCGGGAAGTGTGTTACTTCGGCTGCGCCGTACTGCCGCCCTGCACTCGCATGTGACATAGGGGTGGTGAAACGCCGCCTCTATGTGACATCGGTGTCGCGAATCACGACACCTATGTCACATGCGATACGCGGAACGAGCACCACACTGACTTTCCTGTTGCTGTCGGGCGGATCCCCCAGTCGCTCGCGAGCATGGCGACGATCTGCAGCCCGCGACCGTGCTCGTCGTCGGCCGTCGGCCGGATCCGCCGCGGCATCGCGTTGAGCGAGTCGTGCACTTGCAGGAAGACCTCGTCGCTGCCGTGTCGCAACCGAAGCTGAATCGGTGGCTGGCCGTGCAGCACCGCGTTGGTGGCAAGCTCGCCCGCACACAGGACGACGTCGTCGGCGAGACCCGGCTCGATTCCCCAGTCGGCGAGGGTCGCCTGGGTGAAGCGCCGGGCGGCCTGTACAGCGCGCTCGTCGGTTCCGACCTCGAAGAACCCTGTGATCGGCTCCTGGCTGTCCGCCGGCACTGTCGCGATCAGCATCGCCACGTCGTCGTCGGGGCCCTCGGGCAGGAGCTTGGCGACGAGCTGCTCGGGGGACAGCGTCGCGCCGTTACCCGGAGCGACGAGCGCCTCGCCGAGCAGCGTGATGCCGGCTTCGATGTCCCGAGCGCGATGCTCGACCAGGCCGTCGGTGTAGAGCGTGATCACCGCACCCGGCGGCAGGTCGTTGATCTCCGTCTCGCGCAGGATCACCGGACCGGAGCCGAGCGGCGGACCGGCTTCACCGACCCGCTGACACTCGCCGTCGACGATGAGCAGCGGCGGCAGGTGGCCGGCGTTGGCAACACTGAGCGCCCTGTCATGCGGGTCGTACACCGCATAGATGCACGTGACGATCTGGTCCTCGCCGAGGTCGCGGACGACGCCGTCGAGCTGCTCGAGGACGTCCGCGGGTGGCAGGTCGAGATGCGCGAACGCGCGCAGCGCCGAACGCAGCTGACCCATGATCGCGGCGGCGGCCACGCCGCGCCCCATGACGTCGCCGATCACGATCGCGGTTCGTCCCGCGCCGAGCTTGATCACGTCGTACCAGTCGCCGCCGACCTGGGTGCCTGCAACGCCGGCGCGGTAGTACGTCGCGACGTCGAGCTGGTCCGGCGCGAAGTCACGCGTCGGAAGCAGGCTTCGCTGCAGCTGGTCCGCGATGCTGTGCTCGCGGGCCGCCGCCTCGCGGCTGGCGGTTGCCGCCGCGAGCGCCTGGTCGATGCGGTTCTGCTCGGTGATGTCCTGCATCGAGCCGCGTACGGCGGCCGGTTGCCCGTCATCGTCGGTGATCACCTCGCCGCGGATACGGGCGAGGCGTACCTCGTCTGCGTTGATGAGGCGAAGCTCGTACGTGAAGGGCTCTCGCCGGGCGAGCGCCTGCTGGAAGGTGTCCATCACGTTGGTCCGGTCCTCCGGATGGACGAACCTGTCGACCGCCGACGGCAGATCTAGCTCGCCGAGCTCTGCCGCGCCGGTGCCGACGATCCGGAGGAACTCCTCCGACGCGATGATCCGGCCGGTCCGCAGCTGCAGCTCCCAGCTTCCGAGCCGCGCCAACCGCTGTGCCTGGTCCAGCAGCTGCTGCTGCTGCCGCAACGCCTGCTGGGTACGCCGCGACCGGTCCAGCTCAAGGCTGCTGCGCACTCGGGCGAGCAGCTCGCGCGCAGCGAAGGGCTTGACCAGGTAGTCGTCGGCGCCGGCGCCGAGCCCTTCGACGACACCTTCTTCGCCGGCCCGCGCCGAGACCATCACGACCGGGATGTGCATCGTCGCCCGGTCGGCGCGCAGGGCACGCAGCAGTCCAAAGCCGTCGAGCCGCGGCATCATCACGTCGGTCAGCACGAGGTCGGGCAGCTGCGCGTTGATGAGCTCGAGCGCTTCCTGCCCGTCGGCTGCGACGTCGACGGTGTAGTCCGCTCCGAGCAGGTGCGCGAGGTAGTCACGCATGTCCGCGTTGTCGTCCACGACCAGAACTCGCGGCCCGGAGCCTGCTCGGGAGCCGGCGCTCTCGACGTGATGAGGCGGCTCCAGCCAGCGAAGCGCCTCGGCGACGAAGCCCGCTGCCTGCTGCTCGGCGAGTTCGACGCTCGCACCGTGGGCTGCGGGTCGGCTGATCTGCTCCTGTGGCAGGTGCGCGGTCCCGAACGGGATCGTCACGGTGAACGACGTGCCGACACCCGGCGTGCTCCGTACGCCGACCGAGCCACCGTGCTGCTCGGCGAGCTCGGCGACGAGCGCGAGGCCGATGCCCGATCCTTCGTGGGAGCGGGACCTTGCGCCGACCACCCGGTGGAAGCGCTCGAAGAGCTTCGCCTGGTCCGGCTCGGCAATGCCGATCCCCGTGTCGGTGACAGTGAGGACGGCATTCTTGCCGTCGGCGGCGGTGCGGATCGTGATCCCGCCTTCGAAGGTGAACTTCAGGGCGTTCGACAGCAGGTTGAGCACCACCTTGGCCCACATCTCGCGGTCGAGGAAGACCGGCTCGGGCAGGGTCCGGCAGTCGATGATGAGCTCGAGCCCCGCGCGCAGTACGGCCGACTCGAACGTCGCGGCCAGGTCGGTCGTCAGCTGGCTCAGGTCGACCGGCTCGTACTGCGCGTACAGCCGTCCCGATTCCAGCCGTGAGAAGTCCAGCAGGCTGTTCACGAGGCGAAGCAGTCGCTGGGCGTTGCGGCTGACGAGCTCCACCCGCTGCCGTTGCGCAACTGGCAACGGCGCCTCCTGGTCGATCAGCGCGTCTTCGGCCGGGCCGAGCAGGAGTGTCAGCGGCGTGCGGAACTCGTGGCTGATGTTCGTGAAGAAGGCGGTCTTGGCCTGATCGAGCTCGGCGAGCGCCTCGGCGCGCGTCCGCTCGACCTCGTAGGCGCGTACGACGGCGATGCGGGCGGCCAGCTGGCTCGCGACGAGGCGCAGGAAGTCCCGGTAGCCGTCGTCGAAGGGCCGGTAGCGGTTGAGGCCGGTGATGAGCACGCCGTACGGCCGCTGTTCTCCCGGAGCTTCCAACGGCACGGCGAACGCTTCGACCGGTGGCTCGTCCCACCCGCCCGTGGGCAGGTCGGCGAAGCGTTCCGCCAAGTCGGTGAGGGTGCACTCCTTGCCGGCGGCCGCCTTCGACAGCGGCCAGACCGAGTCGTCGTCGAGTTGGGCGGGGGCCGCAGGGTGCGGAAGGTCGAAGCCGGTGGAGCACACGAGCTCGGCGTGCTCGCCGTCCTGGTCGAAGGCGTACAGCAGGGTGAACGGCAGCGATCGCTGGTTCGCCGCCAGGTGCCGGCGCGCGGCTGCCCAGACCTGCCGCTCCTCGACGCCGGTGGGTTCTGATCCGAGATCACGCAGCGTCGACATCCGGCGGTCGGCGACGATGCGCTGCGTCTCCTCGCTGACCACGCAGAGCAGACCGCTGATGACGCCGTCGTCGTCGGCCAGCGGGCTGTAGGAGAAGGTGTGGTAGGTCTCCTCCCGGTAGCCGCTGCGCTCCAGGAAGAGCAACAGCGCCTCGTCCCAGGTCGCCGTACCGGTCTTGATGACCCCGTCGATGCGCGGCCCGATGTCGTCCCAGATCTCGGCCCACACCTCACGGGTCGACCGGCCGAGCGCCCATGGGTACTTCACGCCGAGGGTGTCGCGGCGGTATGCGTCGTTGCAGAAGAAGGTGAGCTCCGGTCCCCACGCCATCCACATCGAGAACCGCGAGCTGATCATGATGCGTACGGCGGCCTGAAGGCTTTGCGACCAGTCCGTCATCGGCCCCAGCGGCGTGCTGGCCCAGTCGACCTTGAGCAGGTCGCGACCGACCTGGCCACTCGACCGGAGCACGTCGGTCAGTCGTGCGGCTGCCCCTGACCGTTGCCGGCGGCCCGCCGTGGTGCTCACCTGGCGCCTCCCAAGCGCGTCCACCTGGGGCGCTGGTGGCTACCCCCCAGTTTGATCATTGCCCTACCCATTAAGAAGCGATCTCGATCCTCCGGGCGTCCGCGACTGCGAGAATGGCCGGGATGACTTCCCCGCTTCGGACGCTCACGGTGGCCCTCGTCGGCTCCTCGCTGCTGCTCGTCGCGCTGCCGGTCTTTCCCGCGCATGCCACGGTGCTGGCGCCGAGCGGCTACAGGATCACCGCGGAGCGGCGGATCGCCAAGGGCGTCACGTACCTGGCGATGCGGACGATCTCCAAGAAGCATCGCGAGGACGTCCACGTCGTGACCGCGTCGCCGACGGCCGCGGTGCTGCCGCTGGTGTCGCTGTCGAACGATCAGGTGGCCGAGCCCGACCCGCAATCCCGGCTCGAGCGGACCAGTGCCGCGTGCCAGCGGCACGGATGCTTGGCCGGGGTGAACGGCGACTTCTTCTGCACGACGCGGTACTGCCCGGCCGATCTCGACGAGCCGGAAGGCGGCATCGTCTCCGATGGCCGGATGCTCCGCTCGCCGTACTCCGCCGGTTGGCAGGAGCAGCAGCTCAGCTTCGACGCCGACGGATGCCCGCAGCAGCCGCAGCCGCTCCAGTGGTCGGGGTCGCTTGCGAGTGCCACCGAGACGGTCTCGCTCGCGGGCGTCAACGTCGACCGGCACTCGGACCAGGCAGTGCTGTACGACGCGGCATACGGTCCGGCGACCCCGCCGGCCACGACGGGTGTCGAGCTCGTCCTCCAGCTCAGCGACCCGACGTGGCTCGGTGACCTCTCGCCCACGGCGGTCAACGCGACGCCCGTCAGCCTGCTGAGCAAGCAAGGCAGCTACCCGCTTGACCCCGGGTCCGGGGTGGTCGTGGTCAGCGCCGCCGGCACTCAGGCCAAGGCGCTGCGGAGCATGTGGGCCACGCAACCTGCCGGCGTGCCCATGCAGCTGATGCTCGACACCGCGGTGCCGGTCGCCAACAGTGTCGGTGCCAAGCCGCTGCTGCTGCTGAACGGGAAGTCCACGGGACAGTGGGGCGACACTTCGCAGGTGGCGCGAACGATGTTCGCCTGGCGACCCGACTGCACGCGGATGCTGATCACCGTCGACGGCCCGCCGACGGCGAGCACGGGCATGTCGATGCGGAAGGAGGCCGCGCTGGCAGCGGCGCTCGGCGCCACCACGGCGTTCGGGCTGGACGGCGGCCTGTCGTCGACGCTGGTCGGTGCCGGCGGCGCGGTGCTCAACAAGCCGTCGTACCGCGGGCCCGGCGACCGGCCCACGGGTAGCAGCCTGTTGCTGGTGCCCTCAACCGTACCCGTCTCCTAGACAGCGATCGGGGGCCCGAGCGATCGCTCGAGCCCCCGATGCCTGGTGGAGCTGGGCTACTCCGCCGGGACCGGCGTCTTGTCGTTGAGCCACGACATGACCTCGGTGTCCGGGCTGGTGCGACGGGTGTGAAGCAACCCGAGGCCCGACAGAAGCAGCATCACGCCGGCGCCGATGAAGGAGGCGGTGGCTGCGATGCCAGCGATCGAACCCATCTTGTCGAACGCGTAGGCGTTCAGCAGCAGGCCACGAAGCGTCGTGCCCTTGAACGTCGTGTCGACCTCGGCCGCGAGGGTCTTGTCGCTCGGGTTCGCGCGAGACGCCGCGCTGACCTTCGCGTAGACGCCGCCGTACGGCATCTCGGAGAGGTGAACCGCGATGAAGTGGTCGGCGTAGGCCTTGGCCTCGGCACCGGTCAGCAGCTGCTTGCCGGCGTACTGCGACACCGACGGAATCATGCTCGGTGTGATCTCCGTGCCGGCCTTCGCGGACTGGAACGCCGCTGCCGGCGGGAAGAAGATCTGCTGTGAGGCGAGCTGCTTGTGAACACTGTTGTGGGCGAAGCTGCTGCCCCAGGCAAGCAGGCCGCCTGCAACGGCGAGCACGATGGCGACAACGAGGCCGCCGGTGGTAAGCAGCGCGTCAAAAGTCTTGCGTCGCATTGTGTCCTCCTAAGTTCGGAGCAGGTAGCTCCACTGAGGACAGCCTCTAGAAACGGCGCCGCGGGCGGCAGAGGACGACGACGCGTTGTGCCGCCATCGAAGGGCGCCAGTTCCTGGGGTCCTTGGACCCTAGGTGGATTGCGGTAAGTCCTGCCAGGATGTCCGACATGACAGACGAAGCGATCCAGGTCTTCCTGCTCGACGACCACGAGGTGGTACGTCGTGGCGTCAAGGAACTGCTCGAGTCCGAAGGCGACATCACCGTCATCGGTGAGGCCTCGACCGCCACCGAAGCGCTCGCCCGGGTGCCGGCTCTCCGCCCGCAGGTCGCCATCCTGGACGTGCGCCTGCCGGACGGCGACGGCGTCACCGTCTGTCGCGACCTCAAGTCGGAGATGCCTGACCTGGCGTGCCTGATGCTGACGTCGTTCGCCGACGACGAGGCGCTGTTCGAGGCGATCATGGCCGGCGCCGCGGGATACCTGCTCAAAGAGGTGCGCGCGTCGGACATCCTCAGCGCGGTACGGACCGTCGCGGCCGGCGGCTCGTTGCTCGACCCGCGTACGACGGTGCTTCTCATGGACCGGCTGCGCACCGAGGCGACCAAGGAGGACCCGCTCTCCGCGCTGAGCGAGCAGGAGCGCCGGGTGCTCGAGCTGATCGGTGAGGGCCTCACGAACCGGCAGATCGGCGAGCGGATGTTCCTGGCCGAGAAGACAGTGAAGAACTACGTTTCGAACCTGCTCGGAAAGCTGGGAATGGAGCGTCGTACCCAGGCCGCCGCCTTCGTCGTCCGGCTCGACTCGCCGCACGGCAGCTCGGACTAGCGCGCGTCAGGCGGGAAGCGGCACTCGCCAGATCGCGATCGTCCCGACCTCGCCGGCGCTGACCTGGAACTTGCCGTTGAGCCCGTCCGCGCGCGAGGCCATGTTGGCCAGTCCGCTGCGGTGTGTCTCCTCGGGAATGCCGACGCCGTTGTCACGAACCCGTAGCTCAGCGGCGTCGGCGTCTGCTTCGAGCTCGACGCTGATCGCGCTCGCGTGAGCGTGCTTCGCGGCGTTGCTGAGCAGCTCTCGCAACACCGCGAGCAGGTGTTCGCCGATGCCGGCGGAGATCACGGTGTCCACGGGACCGCTGAACGTCACTGACGGCTCGAACCCGAGGGTCGTGCTGTAGGCGTGGGTCAGCGCGAGGACGGCGCCGCGAACCCCGTCACCGGCGATTGGCGCCGGGCTCTGCAACGCGAAGATGGTGCTACGGATCTCCCGGATCGTCTCGTCGAGGTCGCTCACCGCTTTCTGCACCCGTTCGACCTTCTCGGGCGGCATGCCGCGAAGCGATCCCTCCAGGGACATGCCCGTGGCGAACAGGCGCTGGATCACCAGGTCGTGCAGGTCGCGGGCGATGCGATCGCGGTCGCCGAGCACGGCGAGCTGCTCACGATCTGCCGCAGCGGTTCCGAGACGAAGTGTCAGTGCTGCCTGGCCTGCGAACGACTCGACGAGCTGTAGCACGTCCTCGCCGAACTCTGCGCGGTCACCGAGCCGGCCCACGATCAAAGTGCCGAGCGCCTCATCCGCCGCCCCGAGCGGAACGTAGAGGGCAGCTCCGATGCCGGCGTCGCGAAGCTCCGCGACGACTCGGGAGTCGTTGCGTGCGTCGGCCACCGCAATCGGCGCTCCGGTCGCCATCGCCTCCATCGCGATCTGCGGCTTGGAGAGAACCCTGTCCTGCAGATCGTCCGCGTGATGGCCGTCGACCGCCGCCACCCGCATCGACGCCGTATCGGCCGGCAGCAGGAGGAGTGCGAGGTCGGCGTCGGAGAGCCGGCGCGCCGCCGCGACGAGCGCGGGAAACACGTCGGGCCCGGTGGCGCCGGACAGCAGCGACGTCGTGATCCCGTTCGACGCCTCGAGCCACTGCTCACGTTGGCGGGAGTGCTCGTAGAGCCGGGCGTTCTGGACCGCCAGTCCGGCGGCCGAGGCGAGCGCGAGCACGATCTGCTCGTCCTCGCGGGTGAACGCGCCACCGCCACGCTTCTCGGTGAGATAGAGGTTGCCGAACGCCTCCCCGCGGATGTTGATGGGGACGCCGAGGAAGGTGCGCATCGGCGGGTGGTTCGGCGGGAAGCCGAACGACCGCTCGTGGTCGGCGATGTTCGCCAGGCGGAGTGCACGAGGCTCGTCGATCAGCAGGCCAAGGACACCGCGGCCGTGCGGGAGGTCGCCGATCTTCTCGCGGTCCTCGTCGTTGATGCCGACGGTGATGAACTGGCTGAGCTGGTTGCCGGACGGGTCGAGTACGCCGAGCGCGGCGTACTGCGCGTCGGAGAGCTCGGCCGCGGTTTCGGCGATCCGCAGCAGCACCGACGGGAGGTCGAGCTGCGACCCGATCGCGACGACCGCCTGGAGCAGCGCCTGGAGCCGGTCGGCAAGCAGTGACACGCTCTCGACGCGGTCGACGACCTCGCGGAGCAGCGATGAGAGCTCGAGCTGCCCGAGGGAGGGCATCGACGCAGGCTCGTCGACCATGATCGCCACCCTACGGCGATGTGGCCTCCGTGAACACGTCGTCGACGGTACGGCGGTGGGTGACCGGTTCGCGCTGGCCGTGGCCGACGCGCAGGAGCAGCTGCGGGTATCCGACGAGACCGAGCTCGCGTCGCAGCTGTGCGCGCGTCGTCGGGAGGTCGAGGACCGGACCGAGCGGCTGGCTGACGAGGTCGGCGTCGGTGAGGACGAGGAGGACATCAGCAACTGCCCGGCCGGCCTGCAACCAGCTCATCGCATCGTCGCGGTCGGTGCCGATGAGGATGACGGAATCACGTTCGACGGTGGGCGGCAGTCCCGCACCCGGGTGGGGGTGACGGTCGTCGCCACCGAAGTCGCGCAGCGGTACGTCGGACACGCGCTGCTGCTGGTCCCACAAGGCGGCCGCCTCGACGGGGACGCCGTCAGGCGCCGGCGCGCTGCGCCGCCACTTCGCGAGCTCGTCGCGGTAGTTGGCCTCGCCGCTCTCGGTCGACTCGGCGTTCGCGAGCAGCCGGATCACGGACAGCCGCTGGTCGGGCTGGTCGATCACGCGCAGCCAGCAACGTCGTTCGCCCGCCGCCTCACGGAGCCGCTGAAGGACGTCGGGGGACACCGGCTCGTCGGTGTAGGGGCCGCGGTCGGTGTACCGGCGGGCGACGGCGTCGATCATCCGCTGCTCGTTCGGGGTCACCGGCTCGGTCTCGCCGATCACGAGCTTGCCGACCACGGTCGGGTTCGACGGGTCAGGCAGCAGCCGCACGGTGCAGGCGCGGCCGAGAGAGCGGACCGCGAGCCGGGCGAACTCGATCGCGGCGCCGCAGCTCATCCGCATCTGGCGGCCGTCGGGATCGAGGAAGGCGAGCAGGCGCGCGGGGTCGAGGTGGACCTCGAGGGTGCCGGGATCGCCGACGAACCGCCAGGGCTGCGTGTTGTGCACGCTGGGCGCGAGCGAAGCGAACTCAGCGACAACCCGAAGCTCTTCCGACTCCATGAGCCAACCCTCCATGTCTGGCCGAAGTGGCGGCGAGAGGCGCTGGTCCCCATCGGCAGGGCCGTTGGACCTTTATGCGCCGACTTGTCGACGGGCGAACGCCCGAAGGAGAAACCTGATCGCGAGCTCTTCGACGGTGGACTTGCTCTTCGGTGGCCGCTCGGTCTCGATCGGGGTCGAGTGGTCGCTGCCGGGCACGTGCAGCGTCTGGTGCGGGACGCCTCGGGCGTGAAGCGAGGTCGCGAGCTCGCGGATCTGGACCGGTGGCACGAGCGGGTCGTGCCGGCTGATGGCCTGGAACGTCGGCGGGTCGTCAGGCTGCACGAGATCGACCGGCGAGGTCGTGCGGTAGCGCGTCGAGCCGGCCTTCGCCGCGCCGCTCGGCGACAGGCCCTCGAACCTCGTGACGGCGCCGAGCGCCGTCTGGGCCAGCGAGCCGAACTCGATCCGCATGTCCGTCGGGCCGCTGATGGACACGACGGCTGACACCAGCGAGTGGTGGGGCTTCGCACCGCGATACGCCGTCAGCAGCGCAAGCTGCCCGCCGGCCGACTCGCCCCAGAGCGCGAGCCGGCCACGTGCAACATCCGGCCGGGCGGCGACGAGTCTGACGGCCCTGCGCACCGCGGCGGGCTCCACGTGCCGCTCGTCAGCGACCCAGGTGGGGTAGCCGATCACGGCGACCACCCAGTGCTCGGTCCGTGCGAGGGTCGCGGCGAACTGCTGCTCGTAGCTGTTGGGCTGCGCCCTGCCCCAGCCGCCGCCGTGGACGAACACCACCGCCGGAAACCGTCCGGCCTCCCGCGGCGCGTAGGTCGTCATCGTGTCCGCCGCATCAGCTCCGTAGGTTCTGGTCGTCACCGCGATCCGAGCGACCTGTGCCCGGGGCGCAGCGTGCACCGACGCCGCCGGCGCGACGGCGGAGACGGCCGACGCCAGGACGGCCGCGACGACGGTCTGGCGGCGCATGTTTCGGACCTCCTCGATGCGATGTCGCGGCGAACCGTAGGGGGAGGTGACGGCGCTCGGACAGGCTTTTCGAGCAAGATCATTTGAAGTGATGACGTCGTTCCGGAGGATGCCTCTGGCAGCCCGGGTCGTTGGTCCGTGACGGCCACAGTCCGAAGGTCACTGGCGGTTCGTGGACCGGCGCGCGACGGACGGCCCGTGGTAGGAACCGAGGGTGCGTGCTCCCGTGTTGGACAGCCCCGACGGGCTCAGCGCCGAGTGGCTGACGGCGGCGCTCTCGCTGCCGGAGGGTGCGCGGGTGAGCCGGTTCACCACCACGCAGGTCGGGACCGGCCAGATGGCGGACACCGTCCGCATCGAGATGGACTACGACCCACCGGGATCGGGCCCCGCCACCGTCATCGGCAAGTTCGCGTCATCTGATCCGAACAGCCGTGCCGCGAGCCGCCTCGTCCGCTGTTACGAGATCGAGGTCTCGATCTACTCCGAGCTTGCGCCGTTGCCCGGTGTGCCCGAGCACTACTTCGCCGGGTGGGATCCCGAGACGGATGCCTTCACCCTGCTACTCGCCGACGCCGCGCCCTGCACCCAGGGCAACGACATCCACGGGTGCGACGAGATGGTTGCGGCGGAGGCGATGAAGCGGCTGGCCAAGCTGCATGCCTTCGCCTGGGACGACCCGGCGCACGCCGCGCGAGAGTGGCTGAACCGCGCGTCGCCGGAGAACACGGCGAACGTCGTCGGCATCATCACGATGGTCGCGCCGTCGTTCTTCGAGCGGTTCGAGCGTCATCTCGTGCCCGAGCACCGGGCGTTGATCGAGCGGGTCATCCCGCACGTGACGGCCATCGTCGAGGCGTACGACGGGCCGCGGACGTTGGCCCACGGTGACTACCGGCTGGACAACATGCTCTTCCCGGAAGGGTCAGCGGCGCCGACGATCGTCGACTGGCAGACCGCTGCCTGGGGTCCCCCCGCCGCTGACGTCGCGCTGTTCCTCGGCGGGAGCCTGACGACGGATGCTCGCCGCCAGCACTGGGACGCGCTGCTCGACGTCTACCACCAGGCGCTCGTCGGGGAAGGCATCACGTCGTACTCGCGCGAGCAGCTGGCGCATGACGTACGCCTGTCGTCCTTCGGCGGGGCCGTCATGGCGGTCATGTCCGCGATCCTCGTGGTGCAGACCGAGCGCGGCGACGAGATGTTCGCGGAGCTGTTCCGCCGCCACGCCCAGCACGCGATCGACGTCGACGCCGAAGCGCTGCTTCCAGGACTGCACGCGTGACGGAGCACGCGGTCGACCCCGCGGCCGAAGGACGCCACGTCCCCGACCCGGATCAGCTGTGGAACGAGTCGTGGTACGCCGACGTCGTCACGGCGAGCGGTGTCGCGGCCTACGTGCGCCTCGGGCTCTACCCGAACCTCGGCGTCGCGTGGTGGCACGTCGCGGTGGTTGGGCCCGATCGTCCGGTCGTGGTGTGCCAGCGGCCGGATCTCCCGGTGCCGCCGCACGGTCTCGCCGTCGCCTCCGGCGACGTCGACATCGCCCTCGGGATCGACAAGGAGCTCGAGTCCTTCAGCGTTCGCGGGTCGATGGGAGGCGTGCGCCACTCTGCCGCGGCCGACATCTACGCCGGCAAGTCCGGCGAACCCGTGCCGGTTGAGCTCGACCTGACCTGGTCGACCGACGGCGTGCCGTTCCAGTACGCCGTGACGACTCGCTACGAGATCCCGTGTGCGGTGACCGGGACCGTCACCATTGCCGGCGAGTCGATCCGCCTCGACGGCCCCGGCCAGCGGGACCACTCGTGGGGAGTCCGCGACTGGTGGAGCTTCGGCTGGTGCTGGTCGTCGGGTCATCTCGACGACGGGACGCACACGCATCTCACCGAGGTGCGTGCCGACGGCGGACCGTTCTACGCGGGCTACGTACAGCGGGACGGCGAGCTGCGTGCGGTCGCGAGCGGAGCGGTGACCGAGGAGCTCAGCGACCACGGATTTCCCCGTGGTGCCACCGTGCGGCACGACGACCTTGTCGTCGATGTCGAGCCGATCGCGTTCGGCCCGATCCTGCTTACCTCACCGGACGGGCGGGTCGGGCACTTCCCTCGGGCCGCCGCGCGCTTCACCGCGGCCGACGGCCGCACCGGCGTCGGGTGGATCGAGTGGAACCAGCCGCCACTTCCTTAGCCCAACCCCTATTGGCAGTCTGCCAGTAAGCGTCGTAGGGTGCGGCCATGACCAGCCGGCTCCCGCTCGACGGCGCGCACTGGGTCGACCACGTGCGACGCCACGCCTTTGCTACTCCGGACGCCGTCGCGATCCGGTTCATGGGTGAGTCGATCAGCTGGGCGCAGCTCAGCGACCGGATTCACCAGGTTGCGGCGGGGCTCGCGGCTCGCGGCGTCGGCAAGGGTGACCGGGTCGCGATCCTCATGACGAACCGGCCCGAGTTCGTCGAGACGACACTGGGCGCGAACGCCGTCGGCGCCATCGCCGTGCCGCTGAACTTCCGGCTCGCCCCCGACGAGGTCGCCTTCATCCTCGGCCACAGCGGCGCGAAGGTCGTCGTCACCGACGCGTTGCTGCAGCCGCTCGCCGCCGCCGCGGTTGCGGCGAGCGAGGCCCCGCCGCTGGTTGTCGTGAGCGGCCTCGACGGCGAGAGCGCCGACGGGGTCATCGGGTACGACGAGCTTGTCGACAACGCCGGCGATGCACCGGACGTCGTGATCGACGAGCGCGACGTGTCGATGATCATGTACACCTCCGGCACGACCGGTCGGCCCAAGGGCGCGATGCTCACGCATCTCAACCTGCTGATGCAGTCGATCACCGCCATCCGCACCTCGCGGTTGCAGGGCGAGGACGTCGTCACGCTGTGCAACGTCCCGCTGTTCCACATCGCGGGGATCGGCGGCATGCCGTCATCGCTGATGATCGGCGCGCGGACGGTGATCATGCCGACGGGGCTGTTCGACGCCGAGTCGACGTTGGACATCGTGGAGACCGAGCAGGTCACGAGCTTGTTCCTCGTGCCGGCTCAGTGGCAGGTGATGTGCGCCCACCCGGATGCGACGCGCCGATGCGCGTCGCTGCGAACGATCGCCTGGGGTGCCGCGCCGGCGTCGGTGAGCCTGCTGGAGGACATGGCGCGGGTCTTCCCGCACACCGAGATCATCTCGGTCTTCGGTCAGACCGAGATGTCGCCCGTGACCACGTCACTGCCGGGAGCCGACGCGATCCGCAAGATCGGCTCGGTCGGCAAGGTGATCCCGACGATCGTGGCGCGGGTGGTCGACGAAAACATGAACGACGTCAAGCCGGGCGAGGTCGGGGAGATCGTCTACCGCGGGCCGACCCTGATGGCGGGGTACTGGAACGACCCCGACGCCACGGCCGAGGCCTACGCCGGCGGCTGGTTCCACTCCGGCGACCTGGTGCGGGCCGACGACGAGGGCTTCCTCTACGTCGTGGACCGCAAGAAGGACATGATCATCTCCGGCGGGGAGAACATCTACTGCGCCGAGGTCGAGAACGTTCTCGCCGGGCACCCGGCCGTCGCGGACGTGGCAGTGATCGGCATCCCGCACGACAAGTGGGGGGAGACACCGGCGGCGGTCGTCGTCGCGAGCGACGCTGCCGCGCCACCGACCCTCGCGGATCTGGTCGACTTCTCTCGCGACCGGCTGGCGTCGTACAAGAAGCCGACGGCGCTCGTCGTGCTGGACGAGCTGCCGCGCAACGCCTCCGGCAAGGTTCTCAAGCACGAGCTTCGGGCTCGTCACGCCAAGGGCGAGCTCACGTTCTCGTGACGGAGACGAAAGCGCCGCCGCGATGGAGCCGGCTCGAGCACGATGAACGTCGCGAGCAGATCCTCGCGACGGCGCGCACGTTGTTCACCCAGCGCCCGTACGCCGCGGTGTCGACGATCGAGATCGCAGAGTCTGCCGGCGTCACCCGTGGCCTGCTGCACCACTACTTCGGCACGAAACGCTCGCTGTACCTCGAGGTGGTGAAGGGCCTCGTCGACTCGCCGGTCCTGAGCGTGCTCGACGCGTTGTCGGCCACGCCGGAAGACGGGACGGCCGCCCCGCGCTGGGAGGACAGCGTTGCGTTCTGGATGGACGTCGTCGAGGCGAACCGCGAGTCGTGGCTGGTGGCGATCAGCGCGGGTGAGACCGGCAGCGATCGGGCGATGCACGAGATTCTTGACGAGGCGCGGGAGCGCACCGCGTCTCAGGTCATCGCCGTCCTCGGTCTGGACGAGAAGCGGGTGCCGGAGGTCCGGGCTATCGTTCGCGGCTTCGGCGGCTTCGCCGAAGAGGTCACCCGCGAGTGGTTGCAGCGCAGGCGGCTGACCAAGGAGCAGGCGCGCGTGCTCCTGGTGGGTGCGCTGCCCGGAATGGTCGAGCAGCTGTTGCCCAGCGTCGTCGCCGCGCGCAAGAAGAAGACGTGATCGGCCGGCGCCGGTTGAGCGGCGCGATCCTGATCTCGGTCGGCGCGGTTGTTCTCGCTGTCGTCGAGCCGGCCGTCAACGCGTCGCCGGCTCATCAGAAGGTGCTGCGCATCGAGCCGGGTACGGCGGCGGCGACGGCCAGCGTCTTCGGCATCACGCCGTCGGTGTCCGGCCTGCAGCTGAGCGCGACGATGGGCGAGTCGACCGCCGCGTACCAGCACACCGAGACACAGGCGAAGTCGGGCACCGTCGACCTGGGATCGCTCGGGCTTGTTCTCGCCACGAGCCAGTTCTGCGGCCGTCCCGAGCTGGCGGAGAAGGACCAGCCGCAGCCGCTCACCGCCGACTCCGAGGACGGCGAACAGCATCTGACGCACGGCATGAAGGGGCTTGGCGAGGAGGCCGTCGACGTCGCCCCGCACCCGGAGTCGGCGGCTGCCACCACGACGACGATCGAGCAGAAGCTGCCCGGCGTCGTCGCTGTCCGCGGCCGGTCACGCGCCGTCGTCCGGTACGTCGACGGCGCTGAGCAGGTCGCGACCAGCAGTGTCACCGAGACGGTGTCACTGCTCGGCGGCGAGGTCCGCTTCGACGGGATGAGCTGGACCGCCCGACGCACCAGCGGGGTCACATCCACCCGGAAGACGACGTTCTCCTTCGGCAAGGTCACGGTGGGAGGAGTGCCGCTGCGGGCGCCGGACTCCGCGCCCGACGCGACGATCTCCGCCGTCAATGCCGTGCTGGCGCCGGCTGGGCTGAGCATGCGCAAGCCCGCCCGCACGACGAACCATCACACCGGCGCCGTGGCGATCGGACCGTTCACGCTGCGGTTCAGCGGGTCGGCGATCGAGCGAACCCTGATCAGACCGGCCAACAACGACGTGGTGACGCTCGAGAACCTGCTCAAGCAAGCGGGAGAGCAGGGCGACAACTGTGCGCAGGTGCGGCAGCTGATCGACAACCTCGACAACAACCTGGGGACCCTCGCCCACGTCGTCCTCGCGATCGCGGCAGGTGCCGGCTCGCTCGACCTGCAGTTCGGCGGTGTGGCGGCGGGTGCGCAAGATCCGGTGACCTACGTCGACCCGTTCGGGTCGGGTGGAGCGCTGCCCCCAGGCGTCAGCGCCGCGATCAGTCCGCCCCCGGCCGGCCGTCACGTACCCACCGTCAAGCCGGCTTCAGCGACATCAGCGACCGGGTCTGACGTGAGCGAGCCGGTTGTCGCCTCGGCAGCCGTGCATTGCGTCACGAAGAGCCCGTCCACCGCGCACGGTTGCTGGCACGGCCTCGCCACGGTCGCTTCCGCCGGCGCGCTCGGAGTCGGTATTGCCCTGCTCGTCGCCGACGTCGCGATCACTCGCCGGCGGCGGGTGTCCATCAGAGGGAGTGTCGCGACCAGTGAGTGACGGTTCTCGTTTCCGGTTGCCGCCTGCCGAACGCCACCTGCTGGCGGGATACGGGCCCGGCATCTTTCTCGTGACGGCGTTCCTGTTGATGTCGTTGCTCGTTCCGACGATCGCGCCGGATCAGAACGTCGCCGCGTCGACGACCACCACCACCGGGCCTGTCGCCTCCTCGCTCCCGTCGGGTGCGGCCGGACAACCGGCGACGGCGGCCGGGCAGGTGAAGCACGGCACGGCCGCTTCGCACGTTGGTGTCGCCTCGACGGTCAGCGGAGGCACGACCTCGAAGTGCGTCGGCCCGCAGGTGCGCGGCGACGGCTACTCCCCGCCTTGCGTGTCGTTCTCCGGCTCCAACGGCGGCGCCACGTCGCGCGGGGTGACGGCCAAGCAGATCACCATCACGTTCCGGATCCCGGCGGACAACCTGGCGAGCACCGACGCCGCGATCCAGCAGCTTGCCGGCAAGTACAACACCGCCGCTTTCAGCGACACCGAGGCGGATGTCAAGCGGACGATTGCCGATCTCGTCACCTACTTCAACCGGACCTTCCAGTTCTACGGCCGCAAGCTCTCGCTGCGCTTCTTCAACGGCCAGGGCACCCTGACGTCGGAGATCACGGGCGGCGGCCAGTCGCAGGCGAACGCCGACGCGCTGAAGGTCGCGGACTCCTACCAGGCGTTTGCCGACATCTCGGCGTTCTCCCAGCCGTTCGCGCAGGCGTTGTCGGAGCAGCACGTCGTGAACATCGGCTCGCCGTACATGTCACTCGGCTGGTACCAGCAGCACTCGCCGTACGCCTGGTCGTTCTTCCCGAACTGCACGACCGCGACGGAGGGCGGGTCCGCGAACGTGGTGCGGCAACTGCTCCCGCAGCACGTGACGTGGGCGGGCAAGGGTGTGCCGGACGGACAGAAGCGGCGGTTCGCCGTGATCGCGCCGGACAACCCGATCTACCAGTCGTGCATCCACATCGTCACGCGAGCGATGGCGCGGGCGGGTCAGCCGCCGGTCGATGACCTCTCCTACACCGCGAACCTCTCAGAGCTCTCGCAGGAAGCGGCGGCGATGGAGCAGCGGATGGTCAACGACAAGATCACGACGATCATCTGCGCCTGCGACCCGATCACGCTCATCTACCTCACCGGCGACTTCGACAACGCCGAGTACGAGCCGGAGATCGTCAACAGTGGCGGCGCGTTCACGGATGAGGATGTCGTCGCGCAGCTGATGGACCAGGACGTGTGGGCTCACGCTGCGGGTGAGACGTTCAACGGCACCACGCCGCCGTTCGGTTCATCGCTCGCGTACTTCGCCGCGAAGTCGGTCGACCCGTCACACATCCCGGCACACGAGGTAGACGTCTTCTACGAGGACCTCTACATCCTCGCGTTGGGGATCCAGCAGGCCGGTCCGGATCTCACGCCCGACTCGTTGCAGCGCGGACTGTTCAGCTATCGAGGTGGTGACGGCGAGTACGGGCCGTGGTCGTTCAACCAGCACGGCCGCGGGATCTGGACGCCGCAGTACGAGTTCCGTGACGAGTGGTGGAACCCCAAGGTGCCCTCACCGTTCAACGGCCAGATGGGCAGCTGGATCGTCGGCAAGCACTGGTACGGCCTCAACGACTCCTCCGGCAAGTACATGCCGGTCTTCCCGAACGGGCCGCAGTGATCGCACAGATCATGCAGCGCCGGTCGGTCCCGTACGCCGCAGCCGCGGCGGCGGCGCTCGTCGTCTTCGTCCTGACGCAAGCCGACAGCCACGACGTCCCGATGGGCACCGTGCTCTACGGCGTGCTGTACGGCAGCCTCAACGGGCTGCTTGCCGTCGGGCTCGTCCTGCTCTATCGAGTCACCCGTTCGCTGAACTTCGCGTACGGCGCGATGGGCGGCTTGCCGGCCGGCATTGTTGCCTCGCTCTACCTGTCGCATCACACCCCGTGGGCGCTCTGCGTCGCGCTGAGCATCGCGACAGGTGTGCTGGTCGGGCTCGGAACCGGCGCGTTGGTCAACTGGCGGTTCAGCCGCTCGCCGCGCCTGGTCCTCACGGTCGCGACGATCGGCCTGCTTCAGCTGCTCGGTGGCATCGCGATCTACGTGCCGAGGTGGTTCCACGGTCCGTCGCTGATCCCGCCGTTCTCGACCGGCCTTTCGAAGTGGCACAAGCAGATCAACCCGGTGCTGTTCAACGGCAACGATCTGGTCGTGCTGATCGTCGTCCCGCTGGTCGTCATTGCGGTGTCGTGGTTCCTGCTGCGCACGGACGCCGGCCGCGCGGTCCGGGCGATCGCCGACAACCCCGACCGCGCCCGGCTCGCGGGCGTCCCGGCGCGGCGCCTGATGCTCCTCGTCTGGGCGATCGCCGGAGCCGTCGCCGCCCTCGCGGTCACGCTTCAGGCGCCGTCGGCGGGCGTGCCGCTGAATGTCGCGGCCGGTCCCGAGATCCTGCTCGCACCGCTGGCCGCGGCGATCGTGGCCGGCATGCGGTCGATGCCCGGCGCGTTCCTCGCCGGCATCGGGCTCGGCGTCATCGAGTCGGTCGTGCGACTGGACGTGTCGAAGCAGTCGGTCGAGGAGCCGATCTTCCTCGGCATCATCCTGGTCGCGCTGCTGCTGCACCATCGCGGCTCGAGCCGGGTCGACGACAGCGATGGCGCCTGGTCGGAGATCGGGACATCGCGGCCGCTCCCGGCCGCCTTGCGCCGGCTGCCGGCCGTTCGCGTCGTGCGCGTCGGCACGCTGGCGGCGGTCGGCGTCGTTGCGCTGCTGCTGCCCGCGATGCTCTCGGCGTCCCGGCTCTATCAGGTCACCAGCGCGCTGGTCTTCGGCATGGCTGCGCTGTCGCTGGTCGTCCTCACCGGCTGGTCCGGGACGGTGAGCCTCGGCCAGATGGCCCTGGTCGGCATCGGCGCAATCGTCGCGGGGGACCTCGTCGCGCACCTTGATCTCGACTTGTTCCAAGCGCTGGTCGTCGCCGGCGCGGCCGGCGGTGCCGCGTCACTGCTGCTGGGGCTGCCGGCGCTCCGCGTCCGCGGGCTCTACCTCGCCGTCACCACGATGGCGTTCGCGGTCACGGCCAACGACTTCTTCTTCAACCCGTCCAACTTCGCGTCGGCGCTTCCGGCGTCGATCGTGCGGCCCGTGTTGTGGAAGCGGTTCCTGCTCAAGGACGGCAGCGGCGACCTCTACCTGCTCTGTCTCGGCGTACTCGTGCTGTGGATCGTGGTGCTGGCGGGACTTCGGCGAAGCCGCACCGGTCGCGCGATCATCGCGGTGCGCGACAACCGAGCCGGCGCCGAAGCGGCCGCGGTCCCGAGCGTGCGGACCCGGCTGATGGCATTCACCGTCGCAGGAGTGATCGCCGGTGTCGCCGGCGGGCTCGACGTGGTGGTCCTCGGCGGCGTGGGGAACCAGACGTTCCAGCCGACCGACAGCGTGCTCGTGCTGTCGATGGTCGTGATCGGCGGCACCGCCTCGATCGGGGGTGCGCTTGCGGGGGTCGCACTGCTCGAGTGGGTGGCCATCGCGTTCCCGACCGCGCAGCTCCTGCTGACCGGGATCGGGGTGCTGGCCGTTTTGCTGCTCGTGCCTTCCGGCCTTGCGGGTGTCGCGGAGCGGGTGCGAGACCGCGTCCTCGTCGCGATGGCAAGACGCCGGGGCTGGGACACGAGCGTGTGGGCCGACTCGGCGGAGGGGGTGGCGGCTGTCGCGCCGGCCACCGAACCGACGTTCGCGGCCGTCGGCGACGACGTGCTGCTCGCGGTGTCCGGAGCCAACGCGGCGTACGGCTCCATGCAGGTGCTGTTCGGCGTCGACCTCACCGTCCGGGAGGGCGAGATCGTCGCGCTGCTCGGCACCAACGGCGCCGGAAAGTCCAGCCTGCTGCGAACCGTGACCGGGTTGCTCCCGGCGTCGTCAGGGACGGTTCGGTTCGCGGGCCGCGACATCACGGCGGCCGCAACCGAGAACATCGCTGCGGGCGGGCTGACGATGATGCCGGGCGGCCGCGGCATCTTCCCCTCGATGACGGTCGCGGAGAACCTGCGGATCGCGGGCTGGCTGCATCGCAAGGACGCCGTCGCGACGCGCGAGCGGCTTGCAGAGGCGCACGAGCTCTTCCCCGTTCTCGCCGAGCGAGCGCATTCGCAGGCGGGCGACCTGTCCGGCGGCCAGCAGCAGATGCTGTCGCTGGCAATGGCGTTCCTCGCGAAGCCACGGCTGCTGTGCATCGACGAGCTGAGCCTCGGGCTCGCGCCGCTGGTCGTCACACGGTTGCTGGATGCGGTACGACGCATCCACGCGTCGGGTGTCACGGTCGTGCTCGTCGAGCAGTCGGTCGATGTCGCGCTGCTGATCGCGGAGCAGGCGACGTTCCTCGAGAAGGGACAGGTCCGCTTCGTCGGGCCGGTCGCTGACCTGCTCGACCACGACGAGCTGCTGCGCGCGGTTTTCATCGGCGGCGGCAAGACCGAGATCCCGAAGAACAAGAAGGCCGCCAAGCGGGCCGCCGCCAAGGGCGCGGTGCCGGTAGCCGCGACGCCGGCACTCCGTTGTTACGGCATGCGCAAGTCCTTCGGCGGGATCGTCGCCGTCAACCACGTCGACCTCACCGTCGCCGACGGCGAGATCGTCGGGCTGATCGGTCACAACGGCGCGGGCAAGACGACGATCTTCGACCTCTTGTGCGGGTTCGTCCCGGCGGACGGCGGCCGGGTCTACCTCGGCGAGGAGGAGATCACCTCGTACCCCGCGTGGGGGCGGTCCGCGCTAGGGCTCGGCCGGTCGTTTCAGGATGCGCGGCTGTTCGGCAGTCTCACCGTGGCGGAGACGCTGTCCGTCGCCTACGAGCGGCACCTCGCGAACCGCGACCCGTTCGCGGCGGCGTTGCGCATGCCGGCGGCGACGGCAAGTGAGGCGGCGCTGGCCGACGGGGTGGACCGGCTGATCGAGGAGTTCGGCCTTGCGGCGTACCGGCACCGCCCGACCGGAAGCCTGTCGACCGGCACTCGGCGCATCGTCGAGCTCGCCTGCGTCATGGCGCACGAGCCGAAGGTGATGCTGCTCGACGAGCCGTCGGGCGGCGTCGCGCAGCGCGAGACCGAGGCGCTTGCTCCGCTGCTGCGCAAGCTCCGGGACGAGACGGGTTGCGCGATGCTCGTCGTCGAGCACGACATGGCGCTGCTCAGCAGCGTCTGCGACCGGCTGATCGCCCTGGAGCTGGGCGCCGTCATCGCTGAAGGATCCCCGGCCGAGGTGCTGTCCCACCCGGCCGTCATTGCCAGCTACCTCGGGACGGACTCCGATCCCGCTGCTATCAAAGGAGCGTCATGAGCGCGACCGCGACCGAGCCGACCCAGGGCTTCGACATCCGGCCGTATCTGGTCGGCGTCGGCGGTGACCTCCCGGGTCCGGCGAACGTCATCATGCAGCTGAGCTGGCCCGAGGTCGGTTACGGCGTGATGGAGAGCAAGGTCGAGTCGGGAAGCGCGATGAAGCATCCCTACAAGCGAGCGCGGACGACGTTCACCTACCTGTCGGTTGCGATGCTGGGCAACGACGACGACCGGCGGAACTTCGCGAGAGCGGTCAACGGCCAGCACGCGCAGGTGCGGTCCGACGAGCACAGCCCGGTCACGTACAACGCGCTCAATCCGGAGCTGCAGCTGTGGGTCGCGGCATGCCTGTACTACGGCACGCTCGACCTGCACGAGAAGATGCACGGTCCGATCACCGACGAGGAAGAAGCCGACCGCTTCTACGCCTACTGCTCCCGGTTCGGTACGACGCTGCAGGTGCGCGAGAGCATGTGGCCGAAGGACCGGGCCGCGTTCGCGGAGTACTGGGAGGCCGGCGTCGCGCGCGCCGCGATCGACGACAAGATGCGCCGCTACCTCGACGCGCTCACCCGCCTGGAGAACCTGCCGAAGCCGCTGCAGCGACTCAACGCCGAGCGCTCGCTGTTCTTCACGAAGGGCTTTCTGCCACCGCTGTTCCGCGAGCAGATGAACTACTCGTGGTCTGCCGCGGAGCAGGAGCTGTTCGACAAGAAGCTTCGTCGGCTCGGCCAGATCGACCGGAAGCTGCCGAACAACCTGAAGATCCTGCCGTTCAGCGCGCTGCTCTGGGACATGCGCCGGCGCCATCGCAAGGGCGCCCCGCTGGTCTGACCACGGTCACGGTCAGGCCGCGAACTCGGCGGCGATCGTCGGTCGTCCGGTGAGGTGGTGGACGAGCACCTGAGACGGCCGGGCGGCCGCGGCGAGCGAGCGGCAGTGGTCGATTGCGGCTGTCAGCGTGTCATGCGAGTCGAGCAGCTCGCGGCCACGGCCGCATGCCCAGGTGCCGTCCTCGCACTCGAGAACCCGGAAGTACCACACCGCTAAGCCCGCCTATCCGCTAACTTGACGAAACCTAGATATGTTGAGATCGTACTACAGCGCTGAACTGCGTGCCCATAGCCGTTCCCTTGTGCCGTCGGAGGCAAACCCTCGTGAAGTCGCTCGCCGAGTCGGTGGTGCAGGCCGCCACGGCGACGCCGCTGTACCAGGTGAAGGGCGAGTTCTTCAAAGTCCTCGGGCACCCGGCGCGGATCCGCGTACTGGAGCTGCTCAGCGAGCAGGAGCGGTCGGTCGGTGAGCTCGCCGCCGAGGTAGGGCTCGAGACCTCACACCTGTCACAGCAGCTCGGAGTGCTTCGCCGTGCCGGCGTCGTCATCGCGCGCAAAGACGGTACGTCGGTCATCTACTCCCTCGCCGCGCCCGAGGTTGCGGAGCTGTTGGCGGTTGCACGGCGCGTGCTCGCGGTGATTCTCAGCGGCCAGGTCGACGTCCTCAAGGACCTCGAGGTCGCCGCAACACCGAGGCGCGCAGCTCGCCGGTAGTTCTTCGAAGTGAGTTGATCATTTCAACTAACTTCGTGGTTCGCGGGGCCGATCGGGGTGCCAAAACCCGTCCTTCAGGAGACCGCCCATGTCAGCTGAGGCCCCCGAGATCATCCCGCCCCGTACGAGCCCGGAGAACACCGCACGGAAAGGCGCCATCGACCTCGCGTCGCTGCGCAGCGTCCTCGACGACCTCCCGATGCGAGTCATGCTCTGCGATCTCGACCTGACCATCCGCTACACGAACAAGGCCACGATCGAAGGACTGCGCAGCCTGCAGGAACATCTGTCGGTCAACGTGGACAACATCGTCGGGACCAACATCGACGTCTTCCATCGCGACCCGTCCCATCAGCGGCGCATCCTGTCCTCGGATGCGAACCTGCCGGTGCGATCGGTCATCTCGGTCGGCCCGGAGAAGCTCGACCTGACGGTGCAGGCGGTGTACGACGACGACGGCACCTTCTGCGGGGCGATGGCGACCTGGGACGTCATCACCGACAAGCTTCGGCTCGAAGCCGAGGTCGCGCGCGTCACCTCGATGATGGAGAACTCACCGACCAACATGATGTTCGCCGATCGGGACTTCACCATCACCTACATGAACCCGGCGTCCCTCAACACCTTGAAGGGACTCGAGCAGCACCTGCCGATCGCCGCAGACCAGATCGTGGGATCGAGCCTCGACCTGTTCCACAAGAACCCGTCGTACCAGCGGGGCATCCTCGCCGAGGAGTCCAACCTGCCGCGCCGCGCCAACATTAGCGTGGGCCCGGAGACCCTCGACCTGCTCGTCTCGCCGATCCGCGACCTGAACGGCGACTACATCGGTGCGATGGCGACCTGGGACGTCATCACCGACAAGCTCGCGCTCGAGGCGGAGCGCACCCGGCTCGCCGAGGAGCGGGAGGCGGCGGCAGAGGAGCTGCGGTCCAAGGTCGACCTCGTGCTCGAGGTCGTCGACGCCGCCGCCAACGGCGACCTGACCCGCGAGATCCCGATCAGCGGCGACGACGCGATCGGGCGGCTCGCAGGCGGCTTGGGCCAGCTCATGCAGCGGCTGCGCGAAAGCATGGGCGAGATCGGCGCGGCGGCGCAGCGACTGGCCGAGGCAGCGGGTGAGCTGACCGGGGTCAGCCAGGACATGGGTGGTGCGGCGTCTCGTACCGCAGAGCTTGCCGAGACCGCGTCGCGGACCTCGGGGGAGGTGCGGGAGAACACGTCCTCCGTCGCGAGCGCCACGGAGCAGATGTCGGCGAGCATCACCGAGGTCTCGCGCAGTGCGGCGCAGGCCTCGACCGCAGCGTCCAACGGCGTCACGGTCGCGACCAGCGCGCAGACGACGGTGGCGAGCCTCGGCGAGTCCAGTCGCGAGATCGGCGCCGTGCTCAAGACGATCAACGCGATCGCTCAGCAGACGAACCTGCTGGCGCTCAACGCGACGATCGAGGCGGCGCGGGCCGGCGCGGCTGGGAAGGGCTTCGCGGTCGTCGCGACCGAGGTGAAGGAGCTCGCTCAGGGGACCGCGCGGGCGACCGACGACATCGCGGAGCGGATCGAGGCGATTCAGCAGGCGGCGGTCGGCGCAGTCGAGGCGATTCGCGAGATCAGTGAGTGCGTCGACAACATCAACGATCTGCAGAACTCGATCTCCGCGGCGGTCGAGGAGCAGACGGTGGTGACGAACGACATCGCGCGCTCGGTCAGCGGCGTGGCGGACGGCGCTGCCGGGATCTCCCGCGACATCGGGCAGGTCACGGACGCCGCAGCATCGACGATGTCCGGGGTGACCAAGTCGCTCGACTGCGCGAACCGGCTCAACGAGATGGCCGAGGAGCTCAAGCACCTGCTGGCGCGCTTCGACTACTAGACCCCCTCGCCGCTGCTGTCGCTGGGGTACGTGACGGCAGCGCTCGCGGGGTGCCACCCGGCCTCGCCCCTTCCCGGGAAACGAGGGGCGAGGCCGGGAGGCGTGCCCGCTTATTCTCATCCGGTGCGATGGGTGGTGAAGCCGGCAGCCATCGCCGTCGCTCTGGCGCTGCTGCCGTCATTGGCCACGGCCGCGCCACTGCGGCAACACCACGGCGCGACGACCCAAGGCGTCACGAACTTCAAGGGTGACCGGTATCCGTTCCGGCTCTACACGCCGTCGTCGTACCGCTCGGACCGAGCGATGCCGCTGGTCGTCGTCGTGCACGGCTGCCAGACCACCGCGGCGCAGGAGGAGAGGATCACCTTCTTCGACCGGCTCGCGGACCGTGACGGCTTCGTCGTCCTCTACCCGGAGGTGGATCCGGTCGGGAAAGCCTCGCCGGGACCGGTCGCCAACTGCTGGAAGTTCCTCGACCCGGTCGTCTACTTCCGCGGCTCCGGCGACACGGCGGCGATCGCGCAGATGACGCGATCGGTGATGCGCACGCGTCACATCGACCCGCAACGCGTGTACATGGTCGGCGTCTCGGCCGGCGGGCTGATCACCTCAGCATCAGCCGGGACGTATCCGGACCTCTACGCCGCGGTCGGCATCATCGAGTCCGCCGGGTACGCCGACGGGCCGTGCTTCACCGACGGGGTCGGGATCCCGGTGCAAGCGAGTGCGCAGCTCGCACACGTCGCCCAGGGATCGCGGGCCCGCGTCGTACCGCTGTTCGTCATGGGCTCAACGGGTGATCTCGCCTTCCCGCAGACCTGCGCGAAGAAGGCGCTGCAACAGGGGCTGCGAACCGACAACCTCGCGCTCGGCGGCAGCCAGACCGGACCGATCTCGCTGACGGCGGCGTCGTCGCGCCATGGTCAGGTGCCGAAGGGGCGCAGCTACACCGTCAGCACGTTCCGGGATCCGGCCGGCTGCCTGATCGGGCAGCAGACGATCATCGACGGGATGCCCCACGCCTGGCCCGGAGGCAACAAGGCAATGGGTGGTTACACCGATCCGACCGCTCCGAGCGGTGCGAAGACAGCGTGGAGCTTCTTCAAGCACTTCACGTTGAGCAGCACGGCGATGCCCTGCGCGGAAACCCGCGCGGTGGACATTCAGCACACAAACGTTGCACCCGCGCGTGACTGAGTCGGTCCGACGTGCTCAGGAGCGCCCTTGCGCAACGGTTGTGTGCTGAATGTCCGATGAACCTGCGGCTAGCACCTGACCCTCGGGCGCTACGGCTGATGCGGCGGCCTGCTGGGCCAGAGCCTCGCGTTGCCGCTTGATGGCGTAGGCCTCGTCGATCGACTCCGCGATGAACGTCTGTTCCTTGGCGTTCATCGTCCGACTGCGCTTGAAGTACCGCTCGGCAGCGACGGCAAGCCAGCATCCGATCAGGAGAACCCAAATCGTCGTCACCGGCACCCACCCCGATCGCGCATCTGCTGGTGGCGAAAGCCTAGAGCCGAAACCCGCCTCAAGGCTTTGCGGCGCTGCGCAGCTCCTTGACCTCGCGCGCGAGATCGGTCATCTGCTTGTGAAAGGCGTTGTGCTTCGACGTCTGCGACGGATCGAGCAAGGCGCCGCAGTCGAGGCACAAGGTCAGACTCTGCCCACCAACCTGCACGGCTCTCGACGACATGCCCCTACCTTAAGCACCGACCGCGTGGACCCCACCATCTACATGGACCACCGAGCCGGTCGTCGCGGGGAACCAGTCCGAGAGCAATGCGATGCATGCGCGTGCCGCGGGTGTCGCGTCGTCGACATCCCAGCCAAGTGGGGCGCGCTCCTTCCATACCTGCTCAAAACCGTCGAACCCGGGAATCGACTTCGCCGCCATCGTGCGCAGCGGCCCGGCCGCGACCAGGTTGACGCGAACGCCGGCCGGTCCGAGATCGCGAGCGAGATAGCGCGCCGCCGACTCGAGGCCGGCCTTGGCGACACCCATCCAGTCGTACGCCGGCCACGCGCGCGTCGCGTCGAAGTCCAACCCGACGATCGAACCGCCCTCGCGCAGCACCGGCCGGACCGCGCGCGCCAGCGACACCAGTGAGTACGTCGAGATCTGCAGCGCTGTCGCCACGTCGGACCACGGCGTCTCGCCGAACCCGCCACCGAGTGCCGTCGCGGGAGCGAATCCGATCGCGTGCAGAACGCCGTCGAGTGAGCCGGTGTGACCGCGAATCCCGTCGGCCAGCGCGTCGAGCTCCGCGTCCACCGTCACGTCGAGCGGCAGGACCGGCGCCGGCTTCGGCAGCCGAGCGGCGATGCGGGCGGTCAGCGAGCGGCTTCGCCCGGCGCCGGTGAGGACGACGTCGGCACCTTCGTCTTGCGCCAGCGCTGCGACCTTGAACGCAATGGACGCCTCGGTGAGCACTCCGGTGACGAGGATGGTCTTGCCGTCGAGCAGACCCATCAGTGCCCCATTCCCAGGCCGCCGTCCACCGGCACGACAGCACCCGTGACGTACGACGCCGCGTCGCTGGCGAGGAACGCCGCGACTGCCGCGACCTCGTCGATCGTCGCGGCGCGGCCGAGCGGGGTGCGCTCGACGATCGCGTCGCGTTGCCGGTCGGTCAGCGCCCGAGCCATGTCGGTGTCGACCAGTCCCGGCGCCAGGACGTTCGCGGTCACGCCGCGACCGGCGTACTCCCGCGCGAGTGACCGGGCCAGTCCCACGAGGCCGGCTTTCGACGCGGCGTAGTTCGCCTGACCCGCCTGACCGACGGCGGCGACCGCGCTCGAGACGAACAGCAGCCGGCCGTACCGTGCTTTCGCCATCCCCGGCAGCACTGCCTTCGCCGCGAGCCACGAGCCGCGCAGGTTGGTGTCGAGCACCTCGTCCCAGTGGTGCTCGGGCATCCGCAGCATCAGCCCGTCACGGGTGATGCCCGCCGAGCACACCAGCACCTCGACCGTGCCGTTCTCCGCGGCCGCGGCGGCGACAGCATCGGACACCGACGAGGCGTCGGCGACGTCGCACTTCACCGCGAACAACCCGTCCGGAGCGGCGCTGCCGTGATGCGTCACCGCTACCCGGTGACCGGCGCCGGCAAGCGCCTGCGAGATGCCGAGCCCGATCCCGCGGTTCCCGCCGGTCACCAGAACCGAGCGGCCGACTGCAGGCGTCACAGCGGGATGTTGCGGTGGTTACCGGGCTGTCGCGGGTAGCCCGCGATCGCCGCGCTCACCGCACTTCGCGTCGTGTCCGGATCGATGACCGCGTCGACCAGGTCGAGGTCGACCGCGCGAGCGACGCCGCCGGACTTCGCCTCGTGCTCGGCCGCAAGCGCGATCTCGAGCTCGGCTCGCTCCGCCTCAGGTACGGCAGCAATCGTGCGGCGGTGCAGGATGCGCACGGCCGCGATCGACCCCATCACCGCGACCTCGGCGCTCGGCCACGCGAACACCTTCGTCGCGCCGAGCGACCGCGAGTTCATCGCGATGTACGCACCGCCGTACGCCTTGCGCGTCACGACGGTCACCCGCGGGACGGTCGCCTCCGCGAAGGCGTGCAGGAGCTTCGCCCCGCGGCGTACGACGCCGTCCCACTCCTGCCGAACTCCGGGGAGGTAGCCGGGGACGTCCACGAGCACGACCAGGGGGATCCCGAACGCGTTGCACATCCGCACGAACCGCGCTGCCTTCTCCGCACTCGCCGAGTCCAGGCACCCTGCGAGGCGCAGCGGGTTGTTGGCGAGCACGCCGACCGGTCCGCCACCCAGCCGGCCCAGTGTCGTGGTGATGTTCGGCGCCCACTTCGGGTGCAGCTCGATGCCCGGATCGTCGAGCAAGGTCCGGACGATCGGCCGCACGTCGTACGCCCGCCGGGGCGAGTGCGGCAGCAGGTCTGCCATCGGCCGGTCGGCGGCCGGGGTGACCCGAGTACGCCGCGCGGCCAGCAGTCCCGCGACTTCGCCCGCAGTCGCGATCGCCGATGCGTCGGTCGGGGCCACGAGGTGGACGACCCCGCTCTTGCGGCCGTGCGCGTCGGGACCGCCGAGCTGCTCCATGTCCACGTCCTCGCCCGTGACGCTGCGTACGACGTCCGGTCCGGTGACGAACACCCGACCGGCGGGTCCGAGCACCACGACGTCGGTCAACGCGGGTCCGTAGGCAGCACCACCTGCCGCGGGTCCGAGGACGACGGAGACCTGCGGGATGCGGCCTGAAGCGTGCGTCATCGCAGTGAAGATGCGACCGACCCCGTCGAGCGAGGCGACCCCTTCCGCGAGTCGCGCGCCGCCCGAGTGCCAGATCCCGACGATTGCCGCGTCGTGTCGCATCGCGAGGTCGTAGGCCTCGACGATCACCGCGCAGCCGGCTGCGCCGAGCGCACCGCCCTGCAGCGACGCGTCGGTCGCGAAGGCCACCACCTCGGCGCCGTCGACGCGCCCGATGCCCGCGATCACGCCGCAGTCGGCGGCTGACCCCGTCGTGATTTGTCGCCAGTCGCCGAGCAGCGCGCTCAGCCGCAACCGGGGGTCGCGATCGAGATCGACGACCGGCGGCGAAACGGTTGTCGGCGCGACGTCGAGCGCGGTCATCACACCTCCGTGAAAGCGAGTGCGACGTCGTGGCCGCCGAACCCGAACGAGTTCGACAGTGCGGCGCCGCCGGGGATCTGGCGGGGCGACATCCGCACCAGGTCGAGGACGGCTTCGTCGTCGGGATCGTCGAGGTTGCGGATTGCCGGCACGACCCGGTCGCGGAGCGCGAGGCAGGTCACGGCGGCCTCCAACGCCCCCGCCGCGCCGAGCAGATGCCCGGTGCAGGACTTGGTGGCCGTGACCGGGATCGTGTCTGCGCCGCGGCCGAACACCTCCCGCAATGCGTTGGCTTCGGCGACGTCGCCGGCAGGAGTCGAGGTGGCGTGGGCGTTGACGTGCGTGATGTCTGCCGGCGACAGCTGTGCGTCGGCCAGTGCGAGCGAGATCGCGCGAGCCGCACCGGCGCCGGTCGGGTCTGGTGCGGCGATGTGATGGGCGTCGTTCGCCATGCCGCTGCCGGCGACCACGGCGTAGCGGATCGCGCCGCGTGCGATGGCGTGGGATTCGGTTTCGAGCACGAGCACGGCGGCGCCCTCGCCGAGGACGAAACCGTCGCGCTGCTTGTCGAACGGTCGCGACGCGGCCGCGGGGGCGTCGTGCCGCGACGACAGGGCGCGCATGGCCGCGAAGGCTGCCATCGGCAGCGGATGCACGACTGCTTCGGCGCCGCCGCAGACGACGACGTCGGCGCGGCCGGTCCGGATCAGGTCCAGCCCCATCGCTATCGCTTCGGCGCCCGATGCGCACGCGGACACCGGCGAATGCGCGCCGGCCCGCGCCGACAGCTCGAGCGCCAGGGTGGCGGCGGGGCCGTTGGGCATGATCATCGGCACGGTGAACGGCGACACCCGGCGCGCGCCGCGGGTGCGCAGCACGTCGTACTGGTCGAGCAGCGTCGTGAGTCCGCCGATGCCGCTGGACATCACAACGGCGAGCCGCTCCGGCTCGACGTCCGGCGCTCCCGCGTCGCGCCACGCCTCGAGGCCCGCGACGAGGGCGAACTGCTGGCTGCGGTCGAGGCTGCGCAGCCGGGGCGCCGGCAACGTGTCCGCCGGGTCGCTGGCCGCCTTCGCTGCGATCCGCACCGGGAGGTCCGCCGCCCAGTCGTCGTCGAGCAGCGCCGCACCCGACTGGCCGTCAAGGAGAGCACGCCAGGTCGACGGCGCGTCGCCGCCGAGCGGGGTGGTCGCGCCGATGCCGGTCACGACCACCCGACTGGTGGCTGCCGTCATGCAGGCACGCCCGCCGCCGCGAGGAACTCGAGCACGTCGCCGACGGTCTTCAGCTTCGCCAGCTCGGGATCCGGGATGGACACGTGGAAGCGGTCCTCGGCCATCGTGGCGATCTCGACCATGGACAGCGAGTCGATGTCCAGATCGTCGACGAACGACGCGGCCGGTACGACGCGTACCGCCGGGATTCCGGTGGCCTCTTGCACGATCTCGCCGAGGGCGGCGAGCAGGTTCTCGTCAGACATTGGTTGCTGCTCCTTTGTGGTGTCAGGGGACGGTTACAACGGAGCCGGCCCACGTCAGGCCGGCGCCGAAGGCGAGGGTCAGAGCGAGGTCGCCGGTCGCGACCTTGCCTTCGCGCCGCAGCCGCGCGAGGGCGAGCGGCACGGAGGCGGCCGAGGTGTTGCCGGTCTCGATGACGTCGTCGGCGACGACGGCGTTGGTCGCGCCGAGCTGCTTGGCGATCGAGGCGACGATCCGCAGGTTGGCCTGGTGCAGCACGACCGCGCCGAGGTCGGCCGGGTCGACGCCCGCCGCATCGCACACGCGCCGCGCGGCGTGGCCCATCTCGGTGGTCGCCCAGCGGAAGACGGCCGGGCCATCCAGCCGCAGCAGCCGGTGGTCGGTCATTCCGATCAGGTCAGCGGCGCCGCCGTCGCTCCCGCAGACCAGCGGACCGATGCCGGGCGCCGCTGCGGGACCGACGACCACGGCGCCGGCGCCGTCGGCGAACAGGATCGCCGAGGAGCGCTCGGTCCAGTCGACCCAATCGGACAGTCGCTCCGCCGCCGCCACCACGACGTACTCGGTCTGCCCGGTGCGGATCGCGTCCGATGCGGCCGCGAGCGCGTAACAGAAGCCGGCGCAAGCGGCGTTGACGTCGTACGCGCCTGCGGCGGTGGCGCCGATTGCATGGGCAACCTGTGCCGATGCGCCGGGCACGTGCTTGGTCATCGAGCACGTCGCGACGATCACCTGCCCGACCCGGCCCGGGTCGACGCCGGAGTCGGCGAGCGCCTTCGTCGTGGCGGCCGTCGCCATCGCGACCACCGAGTCCTCGTCGCCCGCGATCCGGCGTGACGCGATCCCGGTGCGCTGCTGGATCCACTCGTCGTTGGTGTCGAGGGTGAGAGCGAGGTCGTCGTTGCTGACGACCTTTGCCGGCCGGTACTCACCCAGGCCCAGGATTCGGCTGTGCCGCTCGACCGCCGTCGCCCGGATCAATGCGCGCCTGCTGTGACGCGCGCGTGCCGATCGAGGAGCTGCCGAGCCGCGGGAATGTCGTCGGGCGAGCCGAGCGACAGCAGTTCGAGGTCCGGGGCGACCCGGCGGATCATCGCGGTGAGGGTCCCGGCCGGCGGCAGCTCGATCACCGCGGTCACACCCATCGCGACCAGGGAGGCCATGCAGAGGTCCCATCGCACGGGAAGGCAGATCTGGCTGACCAGTCGCTCGAGCAGCTGCGCGCCCCAGGTGACGACCGTGCCGTCGCGGTTGCTGACCACACCGGTGGCGACGTCGGCAGGTGTGACCTCGGCAGCGGCGTTGGCGACCGCGAGGCGGGCGCCTGCCATCAGGGGGGAGTGGAACGCGCCGGCGACGGCGAGCGGGCGGATCCGGGCACCCGCCGGCGGGTCGGCGATGAGCCGGTCGAGCGCCTCGCGCGTGCCGGCGGCGACGATCTGCCCGGCGCCGTTGTAGTTCGCCGCGACGCAGCCGGCCTGCCCGATCGCGGCGGTCACCTTGGCCGCGTCGCCACCGAGTACGGCGGCCATGCCACTCGGCGGGTCGGCTGAAGCCGCCGCCATCTCCCGGCCTCGGACAGTGACGAGGCGCATCGTGTCGGGCAGATCGAGGACCCCGGCCAGGCATGCGGCGGTGAACTCCCCGACGCTGTGACCGGCGAACACCACGGCGTCGGGAAGGTCGAGCAGGGCGGCGGCCGCGAGGCCGGCGGCGACGATCAGCGGTTGCGCGACGGCGGTGTCGGTGATGGCCTCGGCGGGCATCGACGTGCCGGCTGCGGCGAGGTTGCGCCCTGCCGCCGCCGAGCACTCGTCGAGCCGCTCGGCGACGGCTCGCTCGGTGAGCCAAGGCGTCAGGAAGCCGGCCTGTTGCGCGCCCTGGCCGGGCGCCACGATCGCGAGCACACGGTCACCCTGTCCGTTACTCGTCAGTCGGGCAGCGGGTGGCACCGCCGAAAATGCGCGCGCGGCTTTGGAGGATTCCTACAACTTCTCGGCGGTGCCGTCCATCCGTCCGAGAGCGATCGCGGTCTGGACGACGTACCGCTCCCTTGCGTTCGCGAGGTCGTAACCGGAGATTTCTGCGACTCGCCGGGTTCGGTAACGGACGGTGTTCGCGTGGACGTACAGCTGGCGAGCGGCGGCCTCGATCGCGCCTCCGCTGTCCACGAGGGCGTCCGCGGTTTCGAGCAGGGTGGGTTCGGCGAGCAGCGGCAGGTAGATGCCGTTGATCAGGGTGCGACTCGCCCTCGTGTCTCCTGCGAGGGCGCGCTCGGGAAGCAGGTCGTTGGCGGCCACCGGGCGAGGGCCCGCCGGCCGTGCCGCCACCGCGCGGAGCGCGGCGAACACGTCCTGCACCGAGTCGGCCGCATCCATCAAGCCTGCGGCTACCGGTCCGACGACGACCGGACCTTCGGCGAACGCGGGCAGCAACGCGCGGATGATTCGGCTGATCCGCGAGCTCGCACCGGCGACGACCACCAGGCGACCGCTCTGCACGCCGGTGAGCACCTCGGCGCCTGCTTCCTGGCCGAGCCGGCGAGTGTGGGTCAGGACGCGCTCGGTCTCGTCACTCGGCGCGGCACCTGCCATCACGATGACCTGAGCGGGGTCGTCCCAGCCGAGCGCCGATGCGCGGGAGCGCAGTGAGTCACTGACATCCCCGCGGACGATGGCGTCGACCACAAGTGCCTCGAGCCGGGCGTCCCAGGCGCCGCGTTGCTCAGCCGCACGGGCGTAGACCCCTGCCGCGGCGAACGCGATCTCGCGGGAGTAGCGCAACACGGCCTCGCGCGCCCACGGCACCATCGCCGGCGTCGCGAACTCCTCGACCGACTCCTCCACGATCTCGACCGCCACCCGCACGAGCTGGACGGTTTGCTCGAGGCTGATCACGCGGGCCAGCTCGCGCGGAGCGGTGGCGAAGACGTCTGCGCTGATGGTTGCGCCGGCCTTGGGATTGCGGATCCAGGCAGCCAGACCCTGTACGCCGGCCTGCACGAGCAGTCCGACCTGTGATCGCGGCAGCGGTGCCATCGCATCGAACCACGGCAGCGTCTCTTCCATCCGGCGCATCGCCCGGGTCGACAGCAGGCCGGACACCTGGTCGACGCGCCGCGCGGTGCTCGTGATCTGCGACGCGTTCGGCTGCGGCATGCCGCGAGGATGTCACCTACCGACTAGTAGGAAACGTCCAATCGGGTTCTTAGTGGCAGTGCGAGGGCGGATCGATGTCGAGCGCCGGGTTCTCGTCGAAGAAGCCGTGCGGCCGCAACGTGAAGCCGGTGACCTCGACCGGCATCACCGGAAAGTCCTCCGGCCGTACGACGTGGGTCGAGCCGAACGTGTGCCACAACACGACGTCGGTGTCGACCACCGGTCGTTGCTGCTTCACCCACGTCGGCAGGCCCGTGAGCCCCGGGTTGAGGTTGGCGTAGTCGCTGGCAGCGTGCATCTCACCCGGGTCGTACGCCGTCACCCACAGGGTGTGCCGGGCAAAGGCCGCCCGCCGCGCGACGCTCGTCTCGCCGGTCGCGATCATCGTCGGCGTCGACGCCGGTATCAGCTCGTAGCCGACCGGCTGCCCGACCGCGTTGAGCACGGACGGGTTGATGACCTTCCACCGTCGCCCCAGCGCCGCGTTGCCGTCGCGCGGACCTTCCGTGTCGATGACGGTCTCGGACTGCTCCCAGGTGTGCCCGCCGGTGGGGACGACCTCGGTTTCGACGATCGAGTTGCTGCGGCCGTCGATGTCGAGATCCAGCCGCGCACAGAACAGATGCTGGTGGTGTGCGCCCGCGAGGCCGGGAAGCACCAGCCGGGTGCCGACCGGCGCGGTCCCGTCGTCGTTCGTGCGCTCGGTCTGGATGATGCCCGTGAGCTGCACCTCGAGCTGGATCCGCGCGTCGTTGTAGAAGTACCAGCGGAACGCGTACTCGTAGTTGCCTGCGGTGATCACCGAGTTGACGACGAAGCGGCGGCTGCGCCGGGACTCCACACCGCCGGAGTGCAGGTCGGTGTGCTTCCACGCGAGGCTGTGGTCCTCTTCGTGCAGGCACACCGCGTTCTTCACGACGTACGGGTTGCCCCAGTCGTCGACGAACACCTGGTCGGCGTACGTGATCTCCCCGAGGCAGTCGCAGCCGAGCATGAGCGAGTTCACGAACTTGCCCATCGACAGCTCGCCGGCGTCGAAGGTGTTCTTCCAGCGGGTGCTCGGGCTCAGCCCGGCGTACGGCACGACCATCTCCGACACCGACAGCCGGTGGGCGATGGACCGGCCGCGATAGGTGACGTTCTGGATGACCAAGCCGGTGACGGGGTGCACGCAGAAGCGCAGGCTCCAGCCCTCCCACGACACGTGGTTGCCGGTCACGACGTACGACGTGCCTTCCGGCTGCGTGATCTCGATCGGCTTCGCGGTGCCGCGAGGGGTGCGCGCATGCTCGCCGTCGTACCGGCTGATCGTCCGCGGCACCTCGCGCGCGTCGACGTCGAGGACGTCGAGCACCTCTTTGCTGTCGAGGTCGACCGTCGCCACGAGACCGTCGAGCGGGTGCGCGTAGCCGTTGTCGGACTGGTCCGCGCGCCAGTAGCCGACGACGCGCGCGATCCGCCGCGTGCGGCCATCGGGCAGCGTCTCCCAGGGCTCGTCGAACCGTCCCGCCGGCCACGGGTCGAGCTGCACGGTCGTCATGTCCTCGACGCCGCGCGCCTTGCATGCCGCGATGAACCGTGGGTCGCTGCGCGCCGCCTCGCCGGCGGCGTACAGCTCCATCGCGCCGTACGGCGGGTGCGAGTCCTCCGCCTGCTCCAGCGAGTCGATCACGCCACGGGTCACCGAGACCACGACGTTGTAGGCGATGCCGGACTCGGGGCAACGCAGCAGGTAACGGACGCGCCGGTCGACCGGCGCACCGGGCACATGCGCGGCGAGCTCGTCCTTGGTGGGCTCGTGAAGCGCGCCGACGTGGACGACCACCTCCTCGGGGATCCGGTCGTCGGCTCGCCAGACCGCGTTGGCGGCGCGGACCTCATCGACGGTGAGCGGGTCGAGCGGATGTGGCTGGACGGCGGGTGCTTCGGTCGTCATCGCGACGAACCTGACGCCGGTGTCATGTTCCTCACCCGCACAGGATCCCACTGTGTCAGCCTGGTGGCATGAGGGGGCGCCGGGCCGCGATCGTGCGGGCCGCGATGTCGGGCGTGACCGGGCTGAGTCTCGCGGCCCTGCCGGCCGCCGTCGCCGGTCGCAGCGCGGCTCCCCCCGCGCGGGTTCTGATCACCGGCTTCCACGAGGCCGGCGACGCCAACGGCCTGATCACGCGCAGCGCAGCCGCGCTCACCACCGTCGGCGTCGACGGCGTCTCGATTACCCGCACCGGCGGGGGCGTGCACGAGCCGGACGCGGCCGCGGTGAGGGCGGAGCACGTCGCGCAGCAGCACGGCCTGCGGGCCGAGTTTCTCGTCTCGAACTGGGCGGGCGGGTTCTCCCCCGGCCTCGCCCACCGGCTGCTCAGCAGCCCGCGCAACATCGACAGGGTGGCGGCAAAGCTCGCACAGTACGTCGAGGACCAGAACTGGGACGGCGTCTCGATCGACCTCGAGTCGCTGCACAACCGCGACGCGTCGGGCTTGGTCAGCTTCCTGCAGGCACTGCGCAGCGACCTTGCGGCCGGCCGGACCCTGAGCATCTGCATCTCGAACTCGATCACCAGCGCGGAGTACCGCCACCGCGGCTACGACCTGGCCGGCGTCGCCGCGACCGTGGACCGGATCATCCTCATGGCCTACGACCAGCACGGGCCGTGGGAGCACAAGCCCGGTCCGGTGGGTGCACTCGCCTGGCAGCGCAAGGGCCTGAACGTGATGCGGCTCGACGTGCCGGCTGCGCAGATCGATCTCGGGCAGGCAGGGTACGGCTACGCGTGGCGCCCGAACGGCACCCACTCGGTCAGCGACGCCAGGGCACGGCAGCTCGTCGCGCAGGACCACGCGACGGCGCACTGGCGGAGCCAGGTGGGCGAGTGGACCGCGCACCTGTCGGACGGCACGACGATCTGGTGGGCAGACGCCCGCTCGTTGCAGCTGCGGCTGGACCTCGCACGTGCGCGCGGACTGCATGGCATCGCGGTGTGGGACCTGGCGGAGTCCGACCCCATCACCCAGTAACCGCCAAGCCCGCCGTGATCTTGACGAAAAAGGCGCTATGAGGCCCTCAAAGCGCCCTTAACGTCAAGATCACCGCGGAGGGGAGGCGGCCTTCTTGGCTTGCGCCTTCATCTGCTTCTTGTACTCGCGCACCTTGAGCAGGGAAGCCTGGTCGGTGATGTCCGCGACCGACAGCAGCGAGCCACGCTTGCCGAAGTCGCCCGCCGCCTCGCGCCAGCCTCGCGGCGTCACGCCGTACTGCTTGCCCAGCAACGCGACGAAGATCGCCGCCTTGTGCTTGCCGAAACCCGGCAACCGCTCGATCCGCTGGCGAAGGTCGAGACCGTTCCTCGCTCCGGACCAGATCGCGGTGGGGTCGCCGTCGTAGTCGGCCACGATGATCCGGCACAGCTCCTGCACCCGGCCTGCCATCGATGCCGGGAAGCGGTGAATCGCCGGCGGCTTGGCGAAGATCTTCGCGAGCTTCTCCGGGTCGTAGTCGGCGAGCTCCTTCACGTCCAGGTCGTGACCCAGCCGTTCGGTGAGGGTGAGCGGGCCGGCGAATGCGTGCTCCAGCGGAATCTGCTGGTCGAGCACCATCCCGATCAGCAACGCCAGCGGGTCGCGAGACAGCAGCGCATCGGCATCCGCGCGCTGCGCGAGACACAGGGAAGCCACGGGCTCACCGTAGCCAATCGAGGCTGCGCTTCGCGCCCCCGTTGTGAAGCGGTCAGGCCGCCCGACGCGGGGTGAGCCGATGCGGTGAGTGGTTGTCGCACACCAGGTCGGCGTACTCCTGTCGCTTCGCGATGAAGCCGCGCACGACCGGGCACTGCGGATCCACGCGCATCCCCGTCGCCCAGGTCGCGTCGAGCGCTTGGCGGATCAGCTGGGTGCCGAGCCCGAGCCCTTCGAAGGCAGTGCTGACCTTCGTCTCGAGGAACACCCGGACCCGGTCCACGTCGCGAAAGGTCGTGTATCCGGCGGGTACTCCGTCGAGCACGAGCTCAAACCGCCGCCATTCGGGCCGGGTTCGCACTTCGGCCCCCTTGACCAATGGGTAAGAAGAATCAGTCCGGCGTCGCATGCACGTCTATCGACCGGCAGGAGAAGATCGTCAGGTGAGCCGCACCAACTCTTGCGTGGTTGCCGCGGCGTTTGTCCTAGCCGGACTCGTTTCGGGTTGCGCCTCGAGCGGCGACGCAGTGCTCGGACCGCCCGCGACGGCCGCGACGACGCCGGCAACGATGGCGCCCACGCCCACGCCCACGCCCACGCCGACTCCGACGGCGGCGACGCTGCCGACGGTCACCGAGGCGTTCACGCTGTTGCCGTGCCCCGCGCACACCCCGCAGACGACGCTCGAGATCGAAGGCTGCGACGAGCACGCGATCGTGCGGCTCGACCTCCGCATCAACCACGAGGCGCGGGCGATGTACGCCGCGATGTCGGCGCCGTCGGTCAAAGCCGATTTCGTCGCCGCGCAGCAGGCCTGGATCGCCTACCGGCACGCCGCGTGCGTGAGCGAATCCGACGCCGCCCAGGGCGGCACGCTCGCGCCGGTGGCCTTCGCGGGATGTGAGGTGCGGCTGGACCGCGGGCGGCTCGCCGACCTCGCGGCATTGAACCCGGCCGCCGCCGGCTGACAAGTCCGAAAACCCGTCTTGTCAGATGGGGGCACTCGCCCTACAGTGACCGCGATGCGAACAGCCGCGTTTTCACTTGGGGTCGGCCGGTGGTGAGGGCCGCCGTCGCCGCGCCGGCGCGACCGCGAGTCGCGGGCCGGTCGTACGCCGGTCGGTCCGCGGCCGAGCGCGACGCCGAACGACGGGCGCGCCTGCTCGCCGGCGCCCGGCAGGTGATCGGGAGCGAGGGCTACGCCGCAACCACCGTCGAGAAGATCTGCGGCGAGGCAGGGGTGTCGACCCGCCACTTCTACCTGCTGTACGCGACAAAGGAAGATGCCTTCGTCGACCTCTACCGCGAGGTGACCGCGGAGTCCTACCGGCGGGCCGTCGCTGCCTTCGGAGAGGGTGAGGGCAGGCCGATGGCCGAGCGGGTGCCCGAGGCGTTCATCGCCTACCTGGAGCCGATGTTCACCGACCGGCCGGCGGCACGGATCGCGTTCATCGAGGTGATGGGCGTCAGCCCCCGGCTCGAGGAGATCAGGCTGTCGTTTCGCGAGTCCCTGATCGAGTTCATCACCGCCGAGGGATCCGCCGCCGTTGCGCGCGGAGAGATCGCCGACCGCGACTTCCGCTTCGCGGCGCTCGCACTGATCGGCGCCGCGAACGCGATCGTCTACGACTGGGTGACCCGGCCGAAGCCGCCGGCTGACCGTGACATGCGTCTCGCGCTTGCCCGACTCGCCAACACACTGCTGGTCGCCTGACATGACACCTTCTCGCCGGATCACCGTCATCGCCGCCGCCGGGTCGGTGGCAGTGATGCTTGCGTTCGGCACGGCGGTGGCACAGCCCGCCGCTCCGGTGACAGCCGCGGCGAGCGTGCCGATGCCGGAAGCGGACCCGTTCTACACGGTGCCGGCAAACATCGGGGACTACCACGACGGGCAGGTCGTGCGGTCGCGCCCAATTCAGGCGCAGGCATGGGCGGTGCCGATGCCTGGTCGGGCGTGGCAGCTGCTGTACCGCACCGAGGACTTCCGCGGCCGCCCGACCGCGACGGTGACGACGGTGCTCGTGCCGAGCACACCGTGGCAGCAACAGGGCCGGCGGCCGATCATCTCCTACCAGACAGCGGAAGACGGCGTGGCCGGCAAGTGCTCGCCGTCGTACTCCCTTCGCGCCGGCGCGCACGCCGGCTTCGAGAACTCCACTGCCGAGACGTCGGAGATGTACCTCGCCCTCGAACAGGGCTGGGCGCTCAGCGTTCCCGACTACGAGGGCCCGCGCTCCACGTTCCTCATTGCGGCCACCGAGGCGCACGGCGTCCTCGACGGCATCCGGGCGGCGCGCAACTTCTCGCCGGCCCACGTCTCGCGGGCTGCTCCGGTCGGTCTGTGGGGGTACTCGGGCGGCTCGTTCGCTAGCGTCGTCGCCGCCGAGTACCAGCCGACGTACGCCGCTGGGCTGCGGCTGCGGGCGATCGCTTTGGGTGGGCTCGTCGGCGGCATTCGTGCGTCGATCAACGACTTCAGCGGCAGCGTTGCGGGCGGCGCCATCCCTATGGGCATCAACGGCTTCCTGCGGGCCTACCCGAAGCTGCACCTGTTGCAGTACCTCAACGCCACCGGGCGCCGCGATGTCGCCGCCACCTCACGTGACTGCATCGACGAGGCGGTGTCGCGCTACCCGTTCCTGTCCATCGAGCAGATCGAGGCGCGCCCACATGCGCTGGACTCGAAGCCCGTGGCGCGGATGCTCTGGCGCAACAGCCCGTTGGGGATCCGCGGTACGCCGACGGCGCCGATCTACGACTACCACGCGGACGGCGATGAGCTCGCGCCGATCAAGCCTGCGCTGCGGTTGCTGCACCGCTTCTGCCGCAGTGGCGTCGTCGTCCAGCACGTGCAGTCCCCGGTCGGTGAGCACCTCTCCGAGGTGGCCACCGGCGCTCCCGGCGCGATGCGCTTCTTCACGAGTCGCTTCGCCGGGAAGCCGCCGATCGACACCTGCGCCTCGATGCCCTGGTCGTGACCGGTCAGAGGTTGAAGGCGCTGGCCATGCTCGCCGCCGTACGCGCGTTGCCGAGGTGTCCGAGGTGCAGCAGGTCTTCGGTCGTGCGCAGCAGCGAGTAGTGCGTGAAGTGGCGGTGTGACCGGGTGCCGGGAACGACTGTCGGTCCGATGACGACGGTCGCAACCTGGTTGCTGGCACTGCTGTAGTCGTTCTCGTCCCAGGTCACGAAGACCACCGTGTTGCCGGCGCGATAGAGAGGTGAGGCCGTGATCTGCTTCAGCCAGTAGCCGAGCCACGAGTCTGCGGTCGCCGTCGAGCAGTCGTGTCCGTCGTCGCACAGGTTGGGCGTCACGAAGCTGAAGCCGGGGAGCCGGCCCGCCGCGAGGTGGCGCGCGAACCGGCCGTGGACGCCACCCATTGCAAGGTCGTGCTTGCGGCATGAGGCGCTCAGTGCGCTGTAGTAGACGGCCGGGTTGTGTCGGGCCGCGTAGTGGCCGTACGAACCCTGGTCGCACGGGCTCGCCATGCTCTCCGCGTACCCCGCCCAGCCGAGACCCCCCGGTGCGTCGAGCTGGCCATACAGCGACCCGCCCGACACCGGGCAGGTGCCGGGGTCGCAGTCGCTGGAGATGCCGTGGGTCGATCCGGAGGTCGCCGCCACGTAGTTGGGCAGTGAAGGGTGGGAGATCGCCTCGTAGTTCGTCGCCGTCCCGCACGCTGTGGCGAACGACGCGAGCCGCCTGGCGCCGCCGGTCTTGCCGAGCACCTGGCGGTAGGAGCGGTTCTCCATCCAGATCCAGATGACGTGCTGGTACGTCGTGTGGTGCTTCCATCCGCACGGCGCGCGGTGTCCGGTGCCGGCGACACCGCTCGCCGGATGGCGGGCGAGCTCGCGCTGCACCGACAGGTTCGACCCGGCGCTGCCCGACGGCGCGTTGCTGCATCCCACGGCCGCAACGAGCGCCACGACCGCGGCGAACCCGCGAACCGCGAGCACGTTCATGTACCTACGCTAGGTCCCTCGGTCGCTGCCTCGATCGAGCACTCGAAGTAGCGGGCTACTTCCACACCCGCACGTAGTCGACCAGCGTCGTCGCCGGCAGCGGTGTGCTCGTTGTCGGAGCGTTCGTGCCGACACCGAGCGCTTGGGTCAGCGACAGGAAGAACGGCTGGTCGAACGGTGCCGGGCTCTTCACGTTCGACGGCTTGTAGTTGTCGACCAGACAGACGTTGCCGTCGTACGTCAGGGTGATCCGGCCCGGCATCCACTCGACGGCGTAGTCGTGGAACTGCGTCGGGTCGAAGACGCACGTGTAGTCGTTGGTGACGATGTTCGTGTTCGTCGCGGTGCTGACGGTGAGCTTGTTGTAGTCGTAGTGCAGGTACGGGATGACCTGGTTGGCGTACTGGCTGTAGAACTCTGCGAAGTCGATCTCGCCGGACCCCGGGTAGGTGCCGTACTTCGTCGGGTTGTCCGGCCACAGCCAGAACGTCTCCTGCAGGCCGGGCACCGCAGACTGAGGCAGCTTGGCGCGAACTTCGAAGCGCCCGTACGCCTGGCTGAACAGCTTGTACGTCATGACCTCGCCGCCCTGGTACTGCGTCGAGAAGTTCTTCAGGGCGTTGGACCCGTTGCACGTGAACTTGGCCGGTGTCTTGACGACGGAGAGGCGCAGGTAGCCACCCGACTCCGAGATCGTGGCGGAGTTGTCGACGTAGCAGACCTTGTACGGCGCCTTGCCGGTGGTGAAGTTGCTGCCGGACGTCACCTGCGGCACCCACTCCGAGCGGTCCAGGGCAGTGCCGTCGAACTCCTCGTCGAAGCTGCAGACCCATGCGGAGCCGTCGGGCTTGAGCAGCGTGACGCCGCCGCAGTTGCCGTTCGGTTCGGGCGTAGCGCCGGCGGGGGAGGCGATGGTCGCCCCGGCCAGCGCGGCCACGGCGCCTGCGGATGCCAGCAGTCGGCGCAGTCTCATGGCTGGAGGTATCGGCGTCGCGAACCGGCCGGAGTAGACCGCAGTCGGGTGATGCCGGGCATGTCGGCCCCTCAGCTTCCGAATCGGGCGAAGGAGTCGTCAGTCTCCTTTTCCAGGGCAACGACGAGATCGCGGACAGGTGACGATCTTCCTTGCGCGACGCCTTGCCCTGCCCACAGCGAGAGCACCGAGCTGTCGCCGGCGGCGGCGGCGCGGCGCCGGAGCTCGCGGGTGAGCTTGTTCATCACCGGGTAGGCCGGCACGCAGACCTCGGCCAGCGCCTCGCTCAACGCGTTGCGGATACCGCGAGCGGCTCGCCCCGAGAACGCCTTGGTGATCACCGTGTCGGTGTCCCGCGCGTGCTCGAGCGCGGCCCGGTACGGCGCCGATGTGCCGGCTTCAGGGCAGCGCAGGAAGGCCGTGCCTAACTGTGCCGCGTCGGCTCCGCCGACAAGAGCCGCCGCGATTCCCCGACCGTCCATGATCCCGCCGGCGGCGATCAGCGGGAGGCTCACGGCCGCGCGGGCCGCCGCCACCAGCGAGCCGATCCCGACGAGGCTGTCCTCGGGTGGACCGATGAAGCCGCCGCGGTGGCCGCCGGCTTCGGTGCCTTGCAGACAGATCGCGTCCACTGCCGCCTGCTCGAGGGCGACCGCCTCCGCGAGCGACGTCGCGGTCCCGCACACGACGCTGCCGGCGCCGCGCAACGCGTCGAGGGTGTCGGCTGAGGGGACGCCGAAGGTGAAGCTGAACAGCGGAACCCGCTCGGCGACGATCACCTCCAGCTGCGCGTCGAAGTCCTCGGCGTACGGCGGATCGAGTCGGAGCTCGAGGTCGTATGCCGCGGCGAACGGCTCCAGCGCCGCGATCGCGGTGGCGACCGCGGTCTCGTCGATGTCGACCGGCGCGGGCACGAACAGGTTCACGCCGAACGGCCGGTCGGTCAGCCGGCGTACCTCACCGATCGCGGCGCGGATCGCGCCGGGATCGTCATAGCCGCAACCGAGCATGCCGATCCCGCCGGCGTCGCTGATGGCCGCGGCCAGGGCAGGCGTCGAAGGGCCCCCGGCCATCGGTCCACCTACGATCGGCAGCCGGATGCCGAGCGCTCTGGTAACCGCCGTCTCCCGCCACATCTCGAACACATCTTTGCCGGTCGGGCGCAGAATGGCGTCATGAGCGAGCCAGCCGAATCCGAGTCCGCAGCAGCCCCCGGCCGTGCGCCGGCCGAGGTCGTCAGGGCCTTTCTCACCGCACTCGCGGACGGCGATGCCGAGACCGCGACGAGCCTGGTCGCCGACGGCCTGGTCTACGAGAACGTGTCGCTGCCCACGATCCGTGGCAAGCAGCGGTTCACGAAGGGCCTGCACGACTTCAACCGCCGCGGCATCGGCTTCGACGTCCGGATCCACCGCATCACCGAGAACGGCCCGACGGTCATGACCGAGCGGACCGACGGGCTGAGCTTCCGTCGCTTCCATCAGCAGTTCTGGGTGTGCGGAGTCTTCGAGGTGCACGACGGCGTCATCACGCTGTGGCGCGACTACTTCGACTGGCGCGACATCGCCGTGTCTGGTCTGCGCGGCCTCCTGGCGGTCGCGGTGCCGAGCCTCCGCGCGACGATGCCCCACGAGTAGTGCTGCCGACCTCCGATCTCCTCGATCGGATCCGCGCTGCCGTCATCGGCGACGACACGTTGATGGACGGGCCCTACGGGCCGCGCCGCGTCACCTACGCCGACTACACCGCGAGTGGTCGCGCGCTCAGCTTCATCGAGGACTTCATTCGCGAAGCCGTGCTGCCGACCTACGCGAACACGCACACCGAGTCCAGCGGCACCGGCCGGCAGACCACGCAGCTTCGAGAGGAGGCACGCCGCATCATCCGCGGCGCCATCGGCGGGGACGACGACACGCTCGTCATCTTCACCGGCTCGGGGGCGACAGGCGCGATCGACAAGATCGTGCGCATCCTCGGGCTGCGCATCCCGTCGCAGCTCGAAGACACCTATTCCCTCTCGGCGGCGATCCCTGCGGCTGAGCGTCCCGTCGTCTTCGTCGGCCCGTACGAGCATCACTCCAACGAGCTGCCGTGGCGGGAGTCCATCGCCGACGTCATCGAGATCCCCGCGGATCAGGATGGCCACATCGACCTCGCGGTGCTCGCCGCCCGCCTGGTGGAACACGCCGATCGACCGCTGCGGATCGGGTCGTTCTCGGCCGCCTCCAACGTGACCGGCATCGTCACCGACACCGCAGCCGTAGCGCGGCTGCTCCACCAGCACGGCGCGCTGTCGTTCTGGGACTACGCCGCCGCTGCGCCGTACGTCGACATCGTGATGTCACCGGTCGGCGATCCCGACGCCAGGCTCGACGCCGTCTTCCTCTCACCGCACAAGCTGATCGGCGGCCCCGGGACTCCGGGTGTCCTCGCGGTGCGCCGCGAGCTGGTGACCAACCGGGTGCCGTCGGTCCCCGGCGGCGGAACCGTCGCCTACGTCAACCCGCTCGAGCACGTCTACCTCGAGGATCCCATCGCGCGGGAAGAGGGCGGGACCCCCGACATCATCGGCTCGATCCGGGCCGGCCTCGTGTTCGCTCTCAAGCAAGCCGTCGGCACCGAGCAGATCAAGGCGGTCGAGGAGGCGCTGTTGCGTCGCGCGGTCGCGGCCTGGTCGGACGAGCCGGCGATCGAGATCCTCGGCAACGTCGAGGCCGAGCGGCTGTCGATCGTCTCCTTCGTCGTGCGGCGTCCCGGCGGCCGCTACCTGCACCACAACTTCGTCGTCGCGTTGCTGAACGACCTGTTCGGGGTGCAGGCCCGGGGCGGCTGCTCGTGCGCGGGTCCGTACGGTCATCGACTGCTCGGCATCGACCTCGAGCACTCCTACGCCTTCCAGCACGAGATCGCGGCAGGCTGCGAGGGCATCAAGCCGGGCTGGGTTCGGGTCAACTTCGCCTACTTCCTCGACGAGGCGGTCGCGGACTACCTGATCGAGGCGGTGCGCTTCGTCGCGCGCGAGGGCGACCGGTTCCTCGCTGACTACCGGTTCGACCCCAAGTCCGGACTGTGGTGGCACCGGCAGATGAAGAAGGAGTCGCCGCTTCACCTCGCGGACATCTCCTACGACGGGATGCCGGCCGACGGCTACTCGAAACATGTCGCCCGCGCTGACGTGTCGATCCTCGGCGGTTACCTCGTCGAGGCCAAGGCACTCGCTGATCAGCGACCACGAGCGGCGGCTGAGACCGCGCCCACCGGCCTCGATCCCGAGGCCGAGGCACTGCGGTGGTTCGACCTGCCCGCAGTCTGCCTGACCTGACCGAACTCGTCACGGCGTGCCGTACAAACGGGACTAACGGCCCTATTCCCACATATCGGCGGGTGTCAACGTCTGGTCTGTTCGCGACGTTGAACGGGAGATGTCGCCCAAGTTAAGGAATCCGACCATGTCTCGCTCACGCCTGCTCACTGCCCGCCGCGGCTTCGCCCTGCTCGCGGCGAGTGCGCTCACCGCCGGCAGCTGGGGCCTTCCCGCCCTGGCGGCTCACGCCGCCGCAGCCGGAGCGCCGACCTGCTTCGGCCACCGGGCGACCATCGTCGGCACCGCAACGGACGACGACCTTCGCGGTACGCCGGGCAACGACGTCATCGTCGCCTTCGGCGGCAACGACACGATCAACGCTGGTAAAGGCAACGACCTGATCTGTGATGGTTCGGGCAACGACACGATCAACGCCGGCCCGGGCAACGACCGGGTCTCGGCCGGCGGTGGCGACGATTCCATCAAGGCGGGTCGCGGCAACGACACCGTCGACGGCGGGGCCGGCAACGACCGCATCACCGGCAACCTTGGCGACGACGTACTCGATGGTGGGGCCGGCGACGACACCATCGACGGCGGCAGCGGCGCCGACCGGATCAACGGCGGAGCCGATATCGACGGCATAGTCGGCGGCGCCGGTGACGACGTTCTCCACGGCGGCGGCGGGAACGACGCCGTCAACGGCGGAACCGGCCAGGACAAGGTATTCGGCGATGCCGGTGGTGACAGCGTCCAAGGCGGTACCGACAACGACGTCGAGCACGGCGGCAACGGCAACGACGCCGTACTGGGCAATGCCGGCAACGACAAGCTGTACGGCGACGCGGGCGACGACGAGATCGAGGGCAACGACGGCTGTGCCTGCACTCCGCACAACGAGCGTGGCAACGACTACGTCAACGGTGGGCCCGGCAGCGACACCGTGGACCTGTGGCGGAAGACCAACTCCGGTTCCGGAATCACCGTCGACCTTCCGCACGGCGAGGCGACGGGCGACGGCACCACCACCTTGGTCGATGTCGAGTCGGCCGACGTCACGAGCGACAACGTGAACACGCTGATCGGCGACTCGGCCGACAACCGGTTCGACTCGGAGTCCGGCACCAACCACGTGACCGGCGGCGCGGGCGATGACACCTTCGCCTCGGGTAGTGACGCCAACGGCACCGACGACTTCGACGGTGGCAGCGGCTCCGACACGATCGACTTCAGCCGTGCGTACGCCCAGAACGGCGTCTCAGTGGATCTGCGGCTCGGTATCGCGCACTCCAACCGCGAGGTGTCCCTAACCTCGGTCGAGAACGTGACCGGATCGACCGGTCCGGACAACATCACGGGCAGCGACGGTCCGAACGTGCTTCGCGGCAACTCCGGCGACGACGTCATCTACGGTGTCGGCGGGGACGACAAGATCTACGGCGGCGAGGGCAACGACTCGCTCGCCCCTGGCGACGGCAACGACCTGGTGGACGGCGCCGACCCGCTGGAGCCGACGTCCAATCCGCAGTTCCAGACTGACAAGGTCTTCTACAGCGACTCGGCGAGCCCGGTGCAGATCGACCTCGCCACTGGCACGGCGACCGGTGACGGAAACGACACGCTCTTGAACATCGACAACGCCTCCGGTTCGCTGCACGACGACTCGATCATCGGCGACGACGCTGCGAACGAGCTGGCCGGCAGCGGTGGCAACGACACCATCCAAGGCGCCGGTGGCAACGACACCCTGATCGGGGGGGACGGCGACGACCATCTCGACGGTGGTCCCGGATCGGACCTGGTCAGCTTCCGCACCTCGGCTTCCGCAGTGACCGTGGACCTCGGCACTGGTACCGCCACTGGTCAGGGTAGTGACACGATCACCGGGATCGAGAACATCCTCGGGTCGGTGTTCGACGACACCCTGACCGGTGACGACGGTCCGAACGAGATCCACGGCGGCTACGGCAACGACACCCTCAACGGCGCCGGCGGCAACGACGTCATGTACGACGTTAGCGGCGACGACACGATCAACGGTGGCGCCGGCGACGACCGGATCAACGGCGAGGTCGGCGACGATGTGATCACCGGTGGCCCCGGTAACGACCAGTTCTACGACGAATCCGGCGCGGACTCCTACGACGGTGGTGACGGCTCCGACACGATCGTCTACTCGAGCTCACCCGTCGCGATCAACGCCGACCTCGTCGCGGGGACGATCAAGGGCGCCGACCTCGACACCGTGACCTCGGTCGAGAACGTTGTGGCAACCGACTACGCCGACATCATCCACGGCGACGACGCCGACAACATCCTGGTCGGCGGCGCCGGCCGTGACCAGCTGTTCGGCGGTGGCGGCGACGACTCGCTGCAAGGCGGCGCAAACGCCGACGTCCTCGACGGTGGCGCTGGCACGGATGCCGTCGACTTCAGCGACTCCACCCGGGCGGTGAAGGTCGACCTCACGGCGGGGTTCGCGAACTATGACGGCGGCGACCGGCTGACGAACGTCGAGAACGTCTCCGGATCGCAGTACGCCGACGTGCTGATCGGCGACGAGGGTCCCAACGTCATCCTCGGCGGCAACGGGGACGACACGATCTTCGGCGGCGGCGGGGACGACACGCTCGACGGCCAGGCCGGCAACGACATCATCGACGGTGGGGACGGCATCGACCACTGCGTCGGCGAGCACGTCGGGAACTGCGAGTCCTAGCCGAAGGTGAAGTCGTAGGCCTTGATCCCTGGGGCGAAGCTCAGCTGCAGCACGCCGCGCTGCGCCTGGGCCGCGGCGAGGATGGTGTAGAGCGTGGGCACTCCCGACACGTGCTGGGTGGCGAGCGGCTTGCCGTTGAGGGAGGCGGTCACCGTTCCGGATCCGGCCATGACGAGGTAGACGTCCGACGCGTTGACGTTGATCCGTAACCCTGCACCGGACCCCGCCACGATGTCCTCGGCGCCGACCGTCCAGGTCCCGCCGTACGTGACATGCCCCGCCGCCAGCGTCGACGCGTAGGTGTAGGCGCGCGGCTGGTCGTGCGTGACCGGCGTGCCTGAGTACCGCTCCAGCCGCTCGTAGCCGAGGTAGGTCTCAGGGGTCGACGCCTGCGTCGGTGTCCGGTCGGGGACGGCGGTGGTCGCCGGCAGGTGCTGGGCTCCCGCGGCGGTGAGCAGGGCGCGGATCGCCGCCTCGGTCCGCCCGTAGTCGCCCTCGCCGACCGATCCGTAACGGACGTCACCATGCGCGTCGATGAGGTACTCGGCGGGCCACGAGTCGTTCCCCCACGCGTTCCACGTGCCGTACGCGTTGTCCATCGCCACCGGGTAGCGGATCTTCAGTCGTGACACGGCGGCCTGGACGTTGCCGGCGTCGTGCTCGAAGTCGAACTCCGGCGTGTGGACGCCCACCACGTCGAAGCCGTCGCCGTGATAGCGCGAGTACCAGCCTTCGACGTGCGGCAGGCTGCGGAGGCAGTTGATGCAGGAGTACGTCCAGAAGTCGATCAGCACGACCTTCCCGCGCAGCTGGGACAACCGCACCGCCGCTCCGGCGGGAGTGTTGAGCCAGCGAGTCACCGCCGCGAAGTCAGGTGCGGGTCCGTAGTCCGGCAGGTCCGAGGCCGAGAGGGTCGGCACCTGGTCCGCCATCGGGACGAAGGACGGGCTTGCCGACGGGGTGGAGCCGTGCAGGGCGTTCTGCAGGTTCTTGGCTTGTGCCGATTCGTGGGGGTTGCCGATGTGTTGGAGATCGGATCGGATCGACGTGCTGTTCGTCAGGTGCTGCTCGATCGACGTCGTGTAGGACGGGATGGACGTCTGCAGCGACGTCGCTGCGCCGAACGTGATCGCGATCGCGCTCGCCAGCAGCATCACTCCGCCCGCCTGCCGGACGCGCACGGCGTGCGCGCGCAGCCAGGCGACGGTCGTCGTCAGCCGCTCCGTGAGCAGGACGAGGGCGAAGATCGGCGCAGCGATGCCCAAGGAGTACGACGCGGTCAGCGCGATCGCGTCGAACCCGAACGACCCGTGGCGAGCGCCGACCGCGCTGATCGCCGAGAAGATCGGGCCGGCGCACGGCAGGTACAGCAGTCCCAGCGACGCGCCCAGAACCAGGCCGCGCGCGGAGCTGTCCGGGGCGCGACCGACGCCGAGCCGCGCGAACGGCCGCTCGATCAGCTCTCCGGCCCGCGGCACGAGGAAGCCGATCGCGAGGACGTACAGCACGACCAGGGCGAAGTCGTAGCGCAACCCCAGCGGCAACCCGAGGGCGGTCAGGATCCGGATCGACAGCAGCGCCGAGAGCCCGAAGGCGAGCGCCAGACCGGTGGCGATGGCGATCGCGCGGCGACGCCCACCTGCGGTGATCCCCGAGGCGACGACCGCCGGGAGGACAGGCAGGATGCACGGCGTCACGATCGTGAGCAGGCCGGCCAGGAAGCCGATCAGTAGCAGCAGCGGATTCATCCCGCTCAAACGTACGTCGGCGGGGCGTGACCTGGTTCAACTCCGCCTCGTTGAAACCTCGGGCGCGAACTTCGTCGCGGCTCGATAGCATTTGCACTCGAATCCACGAGGAGGGCGACGACCGATGGCCCGCGGTCGCCGAGTGTTTGCGTTCGGCGTCTTTCTGGTCCTTGGCGTGGTGTCAGCGGTGACACCGGCGGCAGCCGGTGCGCGCCGTCACCCGGTCCTGACTCCCACGGTGTCGGCGAACCATCCAAGCGGCGCCTCGGCGGTTGAGTCGGAGGCCAGCCCGCACTGGCTGTCCGGCACCTTCGCCGGGTTCTCGGCGGTTGCCGACAAGGACTTCGGCGTCTGGCGCGGCCGTCCGATCACGAGCGCCACCGACTTCCAGACCAACGCCTCGTGGCAGGCCTTCGACAGCACCGAGCGGGTGATCAAGGACTGGCGCGGCCAGAACGCAGGGATCCGGCTGTCGATCGCCGTACCCCTTTGGGCCGGCTACGGCGATCACCTGGCTGCGGCCGCGAGCGGCTACTACGACCAGCACTTCGTGACGATGGCCCGCCGGCTGGTCGCTGCCGGTCTCGGCGACTCCGTCCTGCGCATCGGCTGGGAGTTCAACGGGGGTTGGTTCCGGTGGGGCATCACGGCCCACGGCAAGCCGTACCAGTACGCGACTCGGGCACGGGAGTTCGCCTCGGCGTGGCGTCACATCGTGACGGCGATTCGCAGCGTCAAGGGCGGCCATTTCGGCTTCGACTGGTGCGTGTCGGCGGGGCCGCACTACCGGCACCTCGACCTGGCGTACCCGGGCAACTCCTACGTCGACTACATCGGCATGGACGTCTATGACTGGAACCGGGCCGGCGTCGCGAACACGCCGAGCGCGAGGTGGCACGCGATCCTGCATCAAGGCACCGGCCTGTCATGGCTGGCCAAGTTCGCCGCGGCGCACGGCAAGCAAGTGTCGATCCCGGAGTGGGCGCTCGTCCACGACTCGGTCCAGCGCAAGCACTCCGGGGGCGACGACAAGTCGTTCGTCCGCCACATGCACAGGTGGTTCGCGACCCACAACCTCGGCTACGAGAACTACTTCAACGCCTCCGACGGCTGGATGTCGTTCCAGATGAACGGTTCGAGCAACCAGTTCCCCGTCGCAGGCAAGGTCTACCGGTCGCTGTGGGCCCGGGTCGGCGGCGTGAGCCGCCTGCACTAGCCGCTATCCCCTTCTGATCGGTCGCCGCCGGTGGCCCTTCACCTGGTGTGGTCGCGACACGTGGTCGGGCACCGGCGTCGGGGTGCCCTCGTCGACGACGCCCAAGCCCCAGTTCGGCGGCAGGATGCACTCGCCCCCGAGCACCTCGACCTGTTGCGCGGTCGGCACCGGCAGCGGCGGCACCCCAGGGTGCGGCTTGCGCCCGAAGCTGAACGCCTTCGTCATGTCACCGACGGTCTTGCGCCGCCACTTCGTGAGGTTCGGGACGTCGACGCCGAACCTCGACTCGATGAGCTTGAGCTGCGAGGTGTGGTCGAGCACGTCGCTGCAGACGAACCCGCCGCGGCTGTACGGCGACAGCACGAGGCACGGCACGCGGAAGCCGAGACCGACCGGGCCTCGGACCCCCTCGGCGTCTGTCGGCAGCTTGTCCATCGTGAGGAACTCACCCGGCGTGCCGTGCGGCGGCGTAGGTGGCGCCACGTGATCGAAGAAGCCGCCGTTCTCGTCGTAGCTGACGATGATGGCGGTCTTCTCCCACAGCGCCCGGTTGGCGACCACGGTCTGCAGCAGCTCCGCGACGAAGATCTCGCCGAGCAGCGGCGGCGTCGACGGGTGGTCGCAGGCGGGCAAGGTCGGAAAGACCCACGACACCGCCGGGAGCGTTCCGGCCGCGACGTCGGCGGCGAAGTTGGCCGGATAGCTGATCAGCCCCGTGGCGTTGTCCGCGAGATAGGTCCCGTCGTTGAGGAAGTTCTTGAAGTACAGCAGCGGGTTCAGCAGCGTGAGCGAGCTTGCGTCCTGGTAGACCTTCCACGAGATGCCGGCCTCGGAGAGGTTCTCGGGCATGGTCCGCCAGGAGTACTTGCCGAACTGGGACTCGCGGTTGGACACGAGCGTGGTGAGGCAAGGGCCGCCGTGCTTGCCTTCGGGGTCGAGCGTCCCCGTCAGCCACATGACCCGGTTGGGGTCGGTCGGGCCGAGGACGGAGGCGAAGTAGCCGTCACACAGCGTGAACGCGTCCGCGAGCCCCTGGTACAGCGGAATGTCCCGGCGGTTGTAGTAGCCCATGCTGACCGGCCCGATCTTCGGGCCGTCCGCCTTGAGGTGGGCGGGCAGCCAGCGGTTCATTCGGCCGCCGTTCCACGCGTCGTGCATCGGGCCCCAGTTGTGCGTGATGTCGTCGACGCACTCCGCGTAGCTCGCGAGGTCCTTCGTGTTCAGGTGGAACGGGAAGAGATGGCCGTCCGGGTCGGGGCCGTGTCCGGCGCGGTAGCCCCGCTGCTTGAACACCCCTGGGATCGCATGTGGGTCGTCGAAGCCGCGTACGCCGGGGTAGGTGCCGAAGTAGTGGTCGAAGGAGCGGTTCTCCATCATCACGAAGATGACGTGCTCGATGTCCGACAGCGGCGCGTCCTTCGTCGGCTCGGCGGCGTAGGCGTCGTCGACGACCTTCCCCAACCGGCCTGACATCGCCGCCATTGCGCCGGCGGTCGCCCCTGCGAGCACCTGGCGGCGGGTCGGGCCGATCGTGTTTCTCGCAGTCATGCCGCGATTGTGGCTCAGCCGAGCAGCCTCGTGTCGCTGCGGAGCCAGTCGAGGATGCGCGTAGCCGTCCAGTCGGGGGCCTCGAGCATCGGCACGTGACCGACGTCGTCGGCCACCTCGAGTCGCCAGTGGGGGAATGTCTTCGCGGCCCGGCGCGCTGCGGCGACCGGGACCAGCCGGTCCTTCTCACCGTGCAGAACGAGAACCGGTGCCTGCACCGCCGTCATCGCGCGTTGCAGGCTCGGCGCGCGGCTGACCCGCTGCACGACGGACCTGCCGGCGACGATCACGTCCGACGGTGGGAAGTCAGGGCTGTTTCGCTGGTTGACAGTTCGTACGCCGGCCTCGATCACGTCCTGAGGCACGCGGTTGAGGTCCACCGTGCACATCCGGAGCGCCTGGCGGATCTGCTGCTCCGCGCTTTGCCGGGAGCGGCGCCGGGTGTACGCCGCCTCGCCGACGAGCGGCAGCGCCATGACCGCGAACTGCAACGCGACGCGGGAGTCGATGCGGCTGAACGGAGGCCGCGGCAACGCCGGGTCGACAAGGACGGCGCCGCGGACCGAGTGCGGTGATGCAGCGGCCTCAAGCACCGAGATCAGCCCGCCCATCGAGTTGCCGACCAGGACCACCGGCTCCCCGGCCACTTCGGTGATGAAGCGGTCGACCAGCCGCCGGTTGGCACCCACCGTGGTCGAGCGGCCGGCGGCCGGGCTCAGCCCGTGCCCGGCCAGGTCGATCGCCAGCACCCGGACCTGATCGCGCAGCAGCGGAGCGAGCGCCAGCCAGTTCCAGGCGGCGCCACCGAGCCCGTGAACGGCCAGCAGCAGGGGCGCGTCGGCGGGTCCACCGAAGTCCAGATAGTGGGTCGGACCACCCAAATCGACGGTCCGGGACTGGCCGGTTTCGAGCGCGGTCACCCCTCGATTCTGCCCTGGAGGGCGCCGACACCCGTTGTTCATCTACCGCTCATTCCCAGTTTCCCCGGCATGCCCCGACCGTCGCAGAAGGTGAGGTGTCGTTGATGGCGCCGGAGGGGCGCGCTTCTCGCGCGAGCACGAGGGGGGATCGGGTGAAGGCCCCGCGTTACCTCTTCGTCCTCGGCGTAGGCGAAGGAGCCGCAGCGCATCCGGTCTGGCCCGATCTGCACCAGCCGTTCGAAGGGGAGGTCGACGTTGACGGTTCGTGGTTCGCGTGGCGCCTCACTGGAGCGAACCACCGCGAGCTCGGCCGCAGCTGTCTGGTCTACCCCGACCTCGCCGCAGCCCGAGCCGCGGCCGAGACCCTTCGTAACCGCGTCCACGAGGCAGAGATGACCGTCCTGACCGTCCCTCGCACCGGCACCTGGGGCTGGCGGCTGCGCCTCGACGGCAAGCCGGTCGCCACCTCGAGTCGCGGCTACGCCCGCCACCGGGAGTGCACGTACAACGCGAGCACATTCGTGGCCGCTGCCGCCATTGCCGACCTGTCCGACGCCGATCCGCCGCCGGTTTGGCAGCTGGTCGAGTCCCGTCTCCCCGACGCCGCACTGTGAGCGAGCACATGGCCATGACAGAGCCCGACCGGATCGAGCAAGTCGAGGCCGAACTAGGAGAGCCCGTGACCATCGCCCCGGACCGCCCGGCCATGACGCCGCCCACCACGGTGGTGCAGGAGCCCGCGAAGACCGCGATTCACGGTGCCCGGCTCGACGCGCACAACGTCTCGGCCTGGTTCGGCAACAACAAGGTGCTCGACCGGGTCTCGCTGTCGATGCCGCCGGCCACCGTCACGGCGCTCATCGGACCGTCGGGCTGCGGCAAGTCGACCTTCCTGCGGATCCTGAACCGCATGCACGAGTCGGTCGCCACGGCGAAGCTCTCCGGCGAGGTCCGGCTCAACGGGGAGGACATCTACGCCCCCGAGGCGCGCATCACCGAGACACGCAAGCGGATCGGCATGGTCTTCCAGAAGCCGAACCCGTTCCCGGCGATGAGCATCGGCGACAACGTCACGGCCGGCCTGAAGCTCACCGGTCAGAAGATCGGCCGCTCGGAGCGGGACGCGTTGATCGAGGACTGCCTGCAGCGCGGCGGGCTCTGGGCGGAGGTCAAGGACCGGCTGAACGAGCCTGGTGGCGCGCTGTCGGGCGGCCAGCAGCAGCGGCTCTGCATCGCCCGCTCGCTCGCGGTGAACCCTGATGTCCTGCTGATGGACGAGCCCTGCTCCGCGCTCGACCCGACGTCGACCCGCCGGATCGAGGAGACGATCTCGATGCTGCGGGACCAGGTGACGATCGTGATCGTCACCCACAACATGCAGCAGGCCGCTCGCGTCTCGCAGCAATGCGCCTTCTTCCTCGCTGAGCAAGGCACTCCGGGCGGCATCGTCGAAGCCGGCTCGACCGAGGACATCTTCGAGCGGCCGCGCGACCCACGCACCGCGGACTACGTAAACGGCCGGTTCGGGTGACAGCAGCCCTCCTCGACCAGCCACCCGGAGGGCCACCCGCGCAAGCCGAGGACGCACCCCGGGTCCTTGCCCGCGGCCTGTCCAAGGTGGACCGGGTCTTCCACGCCAGCGCCCGCTCGGTCGGTGTCTTCGTTCTTGTCTTGACCGGCTCCATCGGGGTCTTTCTCGGTTACCAGATGATTCCAACCATCCACCGGTATGGCTGGAGCTTCTTCACCGAGAACCGCTGGGTGCCGCAGCTCAACGTCTTCGGCATCTCCTCAGCCGTGGTCGGCACCATCCAGGTTGCCGTCATGGCACTGGCGATCGCGTTCCCGCTCGCGCTCATGACGGCGCTGTTCATCACGGAGTACGCGCCGCGGCGGTTGCAGTCGTGGTTCATTTCGCTGGTCGACCTGATGTCGGCGGTCCCATCCATCTTGTTCGGCGCCTGGGCGGTCGCGGCGTTGCAGCCCCATGCGCTGTTCATCGCGCGCTGGATCTCGCGTTGGTTCGGCTGGATCCCGATTTTCAAGGTCCCGTCAGCGCCCGGTGGTCCGGGCGCGGCTGCCTTCTCGCAGCACTCGTTCGCGCTCTCGCCGTTCATCGCGGCTATAGCGGTGTCGATGATGGTGATCCCGCTGGCGTGCTCTGTCATGCGCAACGTCTTCTCGCAGGCGCCGATCGGGGAGCGTGAGGCGGCGTACGCCCTCGGATCGACCCGCTGGGGCATGATCCGCGCTGTCGTCCTGCCGTTCGGCCGGCGCGGCATCATCGGCGGCACCATGCTCGGCCTCGGCCGGGCGCTCGGCGAGACCGTCGCGGTGCTGCTGATCATCAGCCTCGACTTCGGGCTGAAGGTCCGGGTGCTGGAGAACGGCACCGTCACTATCTCGTCGCTGATCGCGAACAACTTCGGCGACGCCTCGCCCGCGCAGCTCTCGGCCCTGCTGGCCGCCGGGTTCGTGCTGTTCCTCATGACGCTGGCGGTCAACACCGGAGCCGCGGTGATCATCAGCCGCAGCCGGAGCGGTGAGGGTCTCGATGTCTAACGTCAACGTCGTCGATGCCGCCCTGGGTAACGAGTACCCCGGGATCGTTCCGCTTCCGGAGAACGAGTCGGTGCCGCGGGTCGTCAACGCGTGGTCGCTCGACGACTGGAGCTCGCTGCTCGGGGCGATCTTCGCCTCGCTCGCGCTGGTGTGGCTGCTCTACGTGCAGATCTTGCCGACGGCCGGGAAGTTCGGCTTCTTCCTGCTCTGGTACCTCGCATTCGTCGGTCTGTACGGCCTGATCACCTCGATGTCGCACCCGCGCCCGATCGTGGTCGATCGCGTAATGGCGGCGGTCATCGCCGGGGGCGCCGGCTTCGTCCTGCTCGCCCTCGCCTGGACGGTCGGCTACGTGCTCTATCGGGGCTGGCCGGCGTACCACCACTGGAACTTCTACTCCTCCGACATGACCGGCATCGCACCGACCGATCCGCTGACCAAGGGCGGGATCCTGCACGCCCTCGTCGGCTCCGGTATCGAGCTCGCGATCGCCGTGGCAATATCGCTGCCGCTCGGGCTCGGCACCGCGGTCTACATGACCGAGGTCGGAGGGAAGCTGTCGAAGGTCGTCCGCACCGTCATCGAGGCAATGACGGCGTTGCCCGACCTCGTCGCGGGGCTGTTCATCTACGCATTCCTCATCGTGGCGCTCGGTTACTCGCGTGACGGGCTCGCCGCCGCCCTGGCGCTGTCGATCACCATGCTGCCGATCATCGCCCGCTCGAGCGAGGTGGTCCTGAAGGTCGTGCCGGGTGGACTGCGCGAGGCCAGCTTCGCTTTGGGCGCGACGCACTGGCAGACGGTCCGCAAGGTCGTGCTGCCCACCGCCCGTCCCGGCCTTGCAACCGCGCTGATCCTCGGGATCGCGCGCGGCATCGGGGAGACCGCGCCCGTGCTGATCGTCGCCGGGGTGTCCACCTTCTTCAACGCGAACCCGCTGAAGAACCCGATGAACTCCCTCCCGCTGTTCGGCTACGAAGGTCTTCGAAGTGGTGAGCCGGGCTTCATCACCAGGGGTTACGGCGCGATCAGCGTGCTGCTTGCCGTGGTCATCGTCTTGTTCATCATCATCCGGCTGCTCGCCCGCCAACGGGTGTCGAACCGATGAAAGGCAACTCCTTCAACATGAAGCGAAAGCTGTTCGCGAGCTGCTCCGCATTGGTCGTCGCGGGCTTTGCGTCGAGCTTCGGTGCGGCCGCTCCGGCGTCGGCTTCCGGATCCCATGCCCTCGTCGAAGGCTCCGGATCGAGCTGGTCCGCGAACGCGGTCAACCAGTGGATCGCCGATGTGCACTCCAACGGTCTGCAGGTCGTCTACAACCCGACCGGGTCGGCGCAGGGGCGGGTCGACTTCGCGAACAAGACGGTCGACTTCTCGGTCAGCGACATCCCCTACCAGGGGGTCGACCCCGTCACCCACGCGAGTGACACGTCGCAGGGACGTGCGTACTCGTACCTCCCGATCGTCGCCGGCGGTACGTCCTTCCCCTATCAGCTGCGCGTCAACGGCGAGCTGGTCCGCAACCTTCGGCTGTCCGGTACGACGATCGCGAAGATCTTCACCAACCAGATCACCAACTGGGACGACCCGGCGATCACCCAGGACAACAACGGCCGCAAGTTCCCGGACCTGCCGATCATCCCGGTCGTGCACTCCGAGGGCTCGGGTGACACCGCTCAATTCACAACCTGGCTGGCGACCGACTACCAGAGCATCTGGCAACCGTTCGGCGGTCCGACCTACACCGAGTACTTTCCGCGCCAGGGCGCGCAGGTTGCCGAGAACGGCTCGGACTCGGTGATGAACTTCATCACCTCCGCCGCCGCCAACGGCTCGATCGGCTACAACGAGTACTCCTACGCGCTCGGTGCCGACTACCCGGTTGCGAAGCTGCTGAACAAGGCCGGCTACTACACGTTGCCAAATCAGTACAACGTCGCGGTTGCGCTGACCAAGGCGAAGATCAACTACGACAAGAGCAATCCGCAGACCTACCTGACCCAGAAGCTCGACCAGGTCTACGTCAACCCGGAGCCGCAGACCTATCCGCTGTCGTCGTACTCCTATCTGATCCTGCCCACCGCATCGAACGATGCGCGCATGACGACGGCGAAGCGGCAGACCATCGCGGACTACCTCTACTACGCCATCTGTCAGGGCCAGAAGGAGATGGGCCCGATCGGCTACTCGCCGTTGCCGATCAACCTGGTGCAGGCCGGCTTCCAGCAGATCGCGAAGTTGCACACCGCGGACAACGGCGTGAACCTCACCCAGGAGAACGTCTCGACTTGTAACAACCCGACCTTCATCGCGGGTCACCCGACTGAGAACTACCTCGCGAAGATCGCACCGAAGCCCGCCGCCTGCGACAAGGAAGGTGCTGGGCCTTGCACCACCGAGGTCGACCAGGAGCTCGGTAACCCGTCGGGTGGCCACCCGACCAGCACGAAGGGTTCGGGCGCCGGGGGTTCGAAGTCCGCGAGCGGCGGCAAGTCGCCGACCACGTCGGGATCAAGTCCCCCGACGGCAACCGGCGGGTCGAACCAGTCCGGGGGAAGCGTGCCGCTGCCCACGGGCACCAGCGCAGCGTCGGGCGGTGTCGTCGATCCCGGTACGGGAGCGGTAACGGACACGGCTGCGACGACCGGCACGGTGAGTGCGACAGCGACGACGGTTGCCGCGTCGCCTGGCCACGGGCTCGATGTCGTGCTCGGCGTGATCGCTGCGCTGCTCCTCGTCGTGCTGCTGGTGGTGCCCCCACTCGTGTGGCAGCGTTTCGGTGGCTCGAGGGAAGCCTGATGAGTAGCACTCGATCCCACCGCGCCGGTCGTCTTGGACTAGCGGTGATCGCCGCCGGATCCGTGATCGGGCTGTCGCCGTATGGGGTATTGCCGCAGGCAGCCGCGGCAGGCAGCTCGGTGACGAAGTCGAAGACCGTCGAGCGGATCTATCTGGACAACGGCAAGAAGAAGGTCGTCGACAAGCGCACGGTTCACCTCACCGTCGACGACACGACGAACCTTCGGTCGTTGCAGCAGATTCAGGTCTCGTGGTCGGGGGCGCACGTCACGGGAGGCGTTGCGAACGACCCGAACTCCGACGCAGCCCTGAACGAGGAGTATTCATTCGACCTGTTCGAGTGCCGTGGTGTCGACTCGACGAAGGTGCCGAAGAAGGACCGGATCTCGCCTGACACCTGCTGGACCCAGTTTGCCGACGAGCGCTTCGTCGATTCCTTCTCCGGCGTCCCCGCCTGGCAGTCCGACATGTTCGCGCCGAGGAACGAACGAGCCGCGAGCGTTTACGCGATGCGTGTGAAAAAGCAGCCGAAATCGTGCTCGAACCAGCTGATCGGCGTCGCGGCGCAGCGGTGGGTGCCGTACGTCGGCGCCGACGGCAAGCGCTATCCGGGTGGGCCAGACGGGTGCGCCGGGCTTGCGCCGGAGGCAACGCCGGAGAACCTCAGCTCCCTCACGTTGCCCAGCAACGAGACATTCGGTGTCACCAACACGCAGGGACGCGGGCAGGCGCTGTTCGACGTCTTCACCGCGGAGGACCACGCGTCACTCGGCTGTTCGAAGTCGGTCCCGTGCTCGCTCGTCGCCGTGCCGATCGAAGGCATCAGCTGTGATGCAGCGGGTGCGAAGCTGCCGGCCAAGGACCGCCCGCAGGGAGCGGACGCCGACGATGCGAAGCAGGAGTGCGAGACCGCCGGCACCTTCAAGCCGGGTGAGCAGCTCAGCAACATCGAGGCGAGCGGATCGGCGGCCGTCGACGGCGCCCTGTGGTGGAGCGCGTCGAACTGGCGCAACCGGATCTCGGTTCCGCTGACGTTCGCGCCCGCCGACAACATCTGCGACGTCGTGGGTCACCAGACTCCGCAGGACGTGTACGGCACGGAGCTCATGGTCCAGGCGATGACGCAATGGGCGCCGCACTTCTGCCTCAACCCGAAGCTGTTCGACCTCAAGCACGTGCAGACTCCTGAGCCAGAGGCCCGGACGCTGCTCAACGCGGGCGGCATCCAAGCCGCGATCACGAGCGATCCACCGACCGCCGGCTTCGTCAAACCCGTGGTGCAGGCGCCGGTGGCGATCACGGGCTTCGGGATCGCCTATGACGTGGACGGTGAAGACGGCCAGCCGGTCGGTCATCTCAACCTGGATGCCCGACTCCTCGCGAAGCTGCTCACCGAGTCGTATCCGGCGCAGCAGATCGTCAAGTCGGCATACCCGGCTTCGGCCGACGGCACGGAGACGCTCAGCAACAACCCGCTCAACATCACGCAGGACCCGGAGTTCCAGGCACTGAACCCGGGCATCCCGACGACGACCGCGAACGCGGCCGCGACCCTGCTGACCGTGAGCAACGGCTCGGACCTGATGCAGGCGCTCACCAGCTACATCAACAGCGACGCTGAGGCGCGGGCTTTCATGGACGGCCAGCCCGACCCATGGGGAATGCGGGTCAACCCGTTCTACGAAGGAATGACGCTGCCGGTTAGCACCTGGCCGGTGCTCGACACCTTCGAGCCGTTGGACTCCTATCAACTGGGCCTGAACGACTGCCTGTACGCCGACCCGGTGCCGTACCTGCCGCAGGTCGCATCGCCGCAGGCCTCGCTGTTCAACATCAGCCAGGACATGCAGTTCGCCATCGCGCAGTCGCAGACGAAGTGCGTGCTGCCCTCCCCGAACCCTGGCGACCTCACCGGGGCGAAGCTCGTCGCGGACGGCCGGCAGATCCCGGGTCACCGCTTCATGCTCGGCACGGTCTCACTCGGCGATGCCGAACGCGAGGGCCTGCACCTCGCGTCGCTGCAGGCGAACTCGCCGGCCGATTCCGGGTCGAAGTTCAGCGGCCCGGCGGGGCGGACGTTCGTCGCGCCGACCGGCACCGGAATGCGTGCCGCCTCTCGCCTGCTCAAGCCGGACGCGAAGACTGGTGCCTGGCCGATCCCGTACACCGCGATTCGTAGCCACGCCAAGGCCGCGGCGGCGTACCCAGGAACGATGGTCGTCTACGCCGACATCCCGACAACCGGGCTGAGTGCCTCCCAGGCGCGCGACTACGCGGACTTCCTGCGGTTCGCGGCGCATGCCGGACAACAACAGGGCGCGTCCCAGGGCGACCTCCCCGCCGGCTACCTGCCGATGACCGCCGCGAACGGCGCCGGCGATCTCGTCCGCTACACCAACTGCGCGGCGAACGACGTTCAGTCGCAGAGCGGCAAACTGCCGTCACTCACCGGCCCGGCGTGCCCGTCGCGTGGCGGCGGCGGTGGTGGCGGCTCGTCGCCACCACCGAGTCAAGGTGGGACAGGTACCTCGCCGTCGGGCGGGTCGACGGGGGGCTCGGCGCCGGCACCGCCTCCCGCCCCGACCACTCCAACGGTCACGCAACCGTCGAACCCGGAGCCTGCGCCGGTCGTCGCGACGACCGCCGCCGCGCTCGGCATCACGCCGATGGTGTCCTCCGGTTTCGCGCACGCGTTCGGGACGATGCTGATCCTCATCGTGCTGATCGCAGCAGGCACCGCTGCGTTCGTCCGTGCCTTGGTCCCGGTTCGGCGGCGTGGCCGCTTGGATCCCGCCACCCGGCCCGGCATCGCGTAGATGACCGTGACGGAGACGGCATCGGACCAGGCGGTCCCAGGCACGCCTGAGGACCACGCCGCCGCTGCGGCGTCGGCGCCCGCGTCGGTGAGCAGCGAGCGCCGCCGCAGCAAGGTACCGCTGTCGCCGCGCACCCGTTACACGAGCGTCGTTTTGGCGGCACTCGCGGGACTGGCAGCCTGGCTGTTGTTGTTCGTCTTCGTCTTCTCCGCGTTGATCGAGCATCACAACCAGTCGGTGGCTTACTCGCGGCTACGCGAGAAGCTCGCGCTCGGCACCGTAGCGCCGTTCGGCCACGACGCCACGACGGGACGCATCCTCAAGCTGCACGATGGTGAGCCGTTCGGGTTGATCAGCGCGCCGTCGATCGGGATGCACCGCGTCGTGTTCGTGGAGGGCACCACCTCCGCCGACCTGCAGAGCGGGCCAGGGCATCTGCCGGGGACCGTCCTGCCCGGCGAGGCAGGGGTGTCAACGCTGCTGGGGCGGTCGACGGCGTACGGCGCACCCTTCAGGAAGATCACGTCGCTGCACCCGGGCGACGCGGTGAACGTCACGACCGGGCAAGGGACGTACCAGTTCACCGTCGTCGACGTGCGCGGCCCCGGACAACCCATTCCCGGCACGCTCGCGACCGCCACCAGCCGCTTGACGCTCCTTACCGCACAACGCGGCGGCTGGGGTGAGCTGTGGGCGCCGACGCACGCGGTGTACGTCGACGCGACGCTTACCGGCGGCAAGGCGAGCGCGATCGCCCCGGGCACAGCACCGACAGCCGCAGACGCGCCGATGCAGGGCGACAGCGCGGGTCTGGTGCCGTTGGTGTTGTGGTTGCAGGGCCTTGTCCTCGTCGCCGTCGCGAGCGCCGTGCTCGGCCGGCGCTGGGGTACCAAGCAGACCTGGCTGGTCGGCGTGACCCTTGGTGTCGCGATGCTGTGGGGCGCTTCGGGCGCGTTGCTGCAACTGCTGCCGAACCTGTTCTAAACGCGGCCCGCGGCTTCGCCGTCTAACCGTGGCCAGTCGTTCATCGACCGTTCATTCTCTCCACGCCCAAGTGCGACTTGTTACCGCAAGACTCGGCGCCCGGAGCGCACCCCAACGTCTAGGAGGACGACAGCATGCGCATGCTCAACCGAAGGGCCGGCATTGCCGCCGGGGCTCTCGCGGTCGCGGGACTGACGCTCGCGTCGACGGGTGTGGCGTCAGCCGACAGCCCAGCTGCGCGGCCCAGTGACGCGGTCGGGGTCGGTTCCGACACCCTGCAGAACTTGGCCGACTTCCTGTTCGACGGCGCCCCTGGCGCGGTGAACGGCTACAACGCCCAGGGCAACATCAACCGCGTCTACAGCGTCTTCTCGACGGGCGACGCGAACGGCCGCGCGATCTACGACGGCACCTGCGGCGCGGCCGGTGCGAACGGCCTCGGCACGTTCTGCTCCGCCACGACCAGCCAGGCACCGAACTCGCTCCCCGGCAGCGTCGTTCTTCGCGAAGGCACCAAGCCGGTCGTGCGGCCGAACGGCTCTGGCGCCGGCGCTGCGGCGCTGGTCCAGGACACGCCGGGCGACGCGACGAACTTCCCGGGCTACGAGGGGCTGCCGAACGGCTCCATCCAGTTCGCCCGCATGTCTCGGCTGCCGAACACCACTGAAGAGGGCACCTGCCCGACGAGCGGCGCCTGCGGCGGTCTGCACGTCTACCAGGCAGCGACCGACCAGCTCGAGATCGCAACGTCGAACATCTCCGGCGCGACCTACGAGGGTCCGACCGGTCTGTCGGCCAAGGAGCTCGTCGACATCTACTCCTGCACCAAGACCAAGTGGAACCAGCTCCCGGGCAACACCACGGGGAGCGCGAACACGATCCACCCGCTGATCCCGCAGAGCGGCTCCGGTACCCGGAACTTCTTCCTCGCCGACCTGCAGGCCGCCAACGGTGGTTCTGCGGTCACGCTCGGTTCGTGCGTGCGGACGGTGCAGGAACACGACCCGACGGGTATCTACGCCGACCCGACGCCGGCCGACGCCATCGAGCCGTTCTCGGCGGGCAAGATCGCGCTGATCAACTCCGGGTACTTCGCCAACGGCGCGGGCTACAAGGGCACCAATGGCAGCAACGCCTACACCGCGAACCAGCTCAAGCTGCTCTCGGGTACGCCGGGTGACACCAACCCGGTCTACAACTCGACGCGTGGGCTGTACTTCGTGATCCGTCAGGCTGACCTTGCCAGCAAGACGCCGCTCCAGCCGGGTGGCACCGAGAACTGGGCGCAGACCCTGTTCACCGGATCGACCAGCTGGATCGCTCGCTCGAGCCAGGCCTCGGCGTACGCCGCGGCCGGCTTCACCCAGGCCTACAAGGACTGCGGGATCAACCCGGGGACCTGCTAGCAGGTCGTCACGACGAACCCGGCGGGGCGGGCGGGACAAACCTGTCCGCCCCGTCCGGTCGTCAGGCCGAAGTGGCCACACCAGGAGTCGCATCAACGTGAAGGAGACAGCTATGCGGCGGCAGGCAGCACGAGCGGGCGCCGGCCTGCTGGTGGCGGCCGCGGCTGCGTTGTCATCGGCTGCACCAGCTGCAGCATCGAGCAGCCCAGTCCCTTTCACCGATCCCAGCACGCACGGCTACATCGCACTGTGTGACCTTGCGGGGAACAACGTCACCGGCGGCAGCATCAACTCCACGCCGCTGGTGTGGAAGGCGGTGTCCTCGACGCCCGCTCCCGCCGGCTTTCGCGGCAAGGGCCAGAACGCCGCGCTGTTCATCTACCAAGCGAGGCAGGGCGTGCCGCCGGCAGAGTGGAGTGGCGACACCCTGAGCGCCGATTCGTTTTACAAGAACCGGCACCACCCGGCAGCAGAGATGACCTACAAGGACCTCTCGCTCGCCGACATCATCAAGGAGTTCCCGCCGCTCTGGAACGGGCTGTACCAGTTGCGCATGCACGTCGGAAAGCTCAACTATGCGACGTACGGCGCGACCTACCCAGCCACGGTGATCAAGGTCACCGGAAGTACCTGGCACGTCGTCTCCGGTGGCACCTTGCCGTGCGGCTCGTCCACCAAGGCCAAGTCGTCCGAGCTGTTTGCCGGGCAGCCATTGCTCGCGCCGACCCCGGACAAGAACCAGACACCGCCCACGGCGCCCGCGAGCATCCGGGCCGCCGTGAGCAGCTCCACCGGGCAGTCGGCCGGTGCCGTGTACTCGGCAACCACCACCTCTACTGCCGACGCGGGCAACGGCGGCTCGTCGTACACCACGGCTTTCGTCGTAGGGGCGGTCGCACTCGCACTCGCCGCCGCCGGCGGGGGGATGTTCTTCCGTCGCCGCATGAACAGCATCACCACGTGAGTACCGAAGCGTCGGGTCGGGTGGACCGGCTCGTCATCTCCACGAGAGGACAGATCACGCGCATGAGAGCAGCACGGGCAAGGTACGTCGCGACGTTCGTCGCCACTGCCGCCGCCGCGGTCGGGAGTCTTCTCGGCAGTGTGGGGTCGGCGCAGGCCGCCGGTACGCCGTCATGGGAGCCGGACCCGAACGCCGTCGCGGGAATCGTCTTCTTCGACGGCAGCGGCCAGCAAGTCACGAGCGGTAGCACGAGTGGCTCGATGGCTGCCTACGCCGTGGCGACCAACACGATTCACCAGGGTGACAACGCCGCGGTGCTTTACGCCGCGTTGCCGAACACCAGCGAGCCGACCGCCGACTGGAGCCGTGAGGCGCTTTCCGGCGCGTCGGCATACCCGGTCAGCGGCGCCCCGTCGGGGATCGGATCCGGCCCCGCAGTAACGGGAACCGCCCAGGACGAGTCGCTTGCGACCTTCGCGTCCCACTTCCCGAGCTCGTCCGGCATCTACCAGATCCGGATGACCACGGAGAACAGTGCGGGCAGCGGAGTTCAGAGCACCTCGTACGCCGCCGCTGATGTTCTGATCAGTGGCAGCAACTGGACCGAGATCTACCCGAAGAACGCTACGGGTGGCTCCTCCACACTCCACAACTCGGCGAAGCCGAAGCTCTCGGGCAAGCACAAGGTCGGAAAGACCGAGAAGTGCTCGCACGGCTCGTGGTCGCCGAAGCCCTCGTCGTACAGCTACCAGTGGTACAAGGGCAGCTCGAAGATCAAGGGCGCAACCAAGTCGAGCCTGAAGCTCACCAAGTCCCTCAAGGGCAAGTCGATCCACTGCAAGGTGACGGCGCACAAGAGCGGCTTCTCGACCGCATCCGCGTCGTCGAAGAGTGTGAAGGTCACCGGCTGAGCGGTTCGCCCCCGCAATGACAACGGGAGCCGCCCGTATCCGGGTGGCTCCCGTTGTCGTTTGAAACAAAGGTGCATCGAAACCGGACGAATCACTCGACGTTCCTTGTGACGCGCGGGGATTCATCGGTAGCGTGCATCGCAACCGCAACGTGACTTGCCGGCTGCCCCTGGCCGAGCGGCGTCGCGGTTACCGCCGAGTCATCGCAAGGCAACTTGCACGAGCCGGGGACCCAATCCCCATGGGGTTAATCGGCGCCACGGTCTCCACCGAGACCACGGCGCTGTAGGGCGAGACTTCCGCGCCCGCACCCGACAGCTAACCCGGTAGGCGGTTGACGGAAGAAAGGCTCCCAGCCCTCCATGACGCGTATCGCGCGCCTTGCTGGCCCTCGTCGTACCCGCACCCTGCTGCGTCTAGGCGCGGTCGTCGCCGCGACTTCGGCCACGCTGTCCGGTGTCGTCGTCACGAGCCAGTCGGCCTCGGCGCGCACGCTCAAGCAGCAGATCGCCGCCGCTCATCAGCAGCTCCGTGACCTGGACAACCAGGCCGAGACGGCCAGCGAGCAGTACGACGCCGCGCGGATCAAGCTTGCCGACGCGCAGGCCGCCGCGACCAAGGCCAACGCGTCGCTCAGCAGCGCCCGCCACAACCTCGCATCGCTGCACTCGACGGTGACCAGCTTCGTGGTGGCCGCCTACCGCGGTGGCGCGACGAACTCGCTGCTCGACCTCATCAGCGACGGCTCCGCCGGCCGGTACGTCTCCCAGATCTCGTCGATGCAGGCGGTCTCAACCTCAGAGGCGCGGACGCTGACGCAGGTCAGCGCCGCGCAGCGGATCGAGGAGCAGGCACAGGCCAACGCGTCGGCCGCCCTCGCCAAGCAGCAGGCCGCGACCACCGCGATGCAGTCCTCGCGTGACCGCATCCTCGCCGCCGCGGCCAAGGAGAAGAAGATCCTCGGCGACCTCGAGGCGCGCGAGGCGGCGATCATCAAGGCCGCCAAGGCGCGCGCCGCACGGCTCGCCGCCGAGCGCGAGCAGGCACGGCTGCGCGAAGCGCAGGCGGCCACCACCCGCGCCGCGAACGCCCTCGGCGGTCCGGTCGGCGGGGCAGTCGCGCCGGTGGTGTCCGGCTCCGGCGGCGCGCAGGTTGCCGTGGAGTGGGCCTACCGCGAGATCGGCAAGCCCTACCAGTGGGCGGCGGCCGGCCCGAACTCCTTCGACTGCTCCGGCCTCACGCAGTACGTCTGGGGCAAGGCGGGGGTCTACCTCGGGCACTACACCGGTGACCAGTGGAACGAAGGCACCCATGTCACCCGTGACCAGCTCGAGCCCGGTGACCTCGTCTTCTTCGCGTACAACACCTCGGATCCCGGCTCCATCCACCACGTCGGCATCTACGTCGGCGGCGGGATGATGATCGACGCCCCGTACACCGGTGCCAACGTGCGCAAGGAGTCGGCGTTCCGGTCGGACTACATCGGCGCGGTCCGACCCTGAACTAGCGGTGGCCGACGGTTGCTGAACGGAACCTCAGCAACCTTCCCGTAGCCTTGATCGTTGTGCGTCCCGTGACATTCACCCGGCGACTTCCTGCTGTCCTGCTCACCGCGGCGCTCGCGATGACCGCGGCGTGCAACGGATCGAGCAACGGGTCGTCAGGGCAGCCGCCGACCACCCCGAACCCGTCGAAGAGCACGCCGGCGAAGCCGGGACCGCACATCCCGACCAAGGGCCACCGCACCCTGCAGCCCGGCCAGGTCGCACAGATCGGCACCGCGGGTCAGGGCGCCGCGATGCTGATCAAGGTGGGCAAGCCGAAGGTGTCACGGACCAGGCTGTCGCCGTCGTACGGCGACAACCCGATCCACGGCTACTTCGTGAACTTCCGGATCAAGATCTTCAACATCGGGCAGAAGCCGCTGCTGGTGGACCGGCTCGACTTCTGGGTCGACACACCAGGGCTCGGCAAGGTCAACACCAACGAGGGCGCGGCGCCGTTCTCCGGCGCCTCCCGCCAGCTCGACACCACCGAGCTCGAGAAGGGACAGGGCGTCAACAACTTCCTGGCTTTCGACGTGTCGACGCCGCACGGGAAGTTCGTCTACGGGCCGGGTGGCAAGACCAGCGTTGCCTGGCGCTTCTAGCCGGCGCGGGAGCGTGAGCTGATGGAAGAGTCGGTCGCCGAAGAGGTTGTCGAGCGGCTTCGCGCCCAGCGCATCTTCGCGACGGTCAACCGCCGGGTCGGGGTCTACAACGTCGGCTTGCGCGTCGTCATCCCGGACGGTCGTGAGGCGATCTGGGACAACGACGGAGCGGCGGGGCTGGAAGCGATGGTGCTGCGCGACGGCGTACTGGTGGGGTTCGTCCCGCAGATTCCGGACAGCGACGACCTCGACGCAGAGGCCATCACCGCGATCATCGCCAACACCGACTACGACGCGCCGCCGCCACCGTCGAAGCCGGCCAACCCGACCAGCACGCCCGCGCGGACCGCGTTGCCGCCCGCCGGCAAGCCGCGCTGGACCGACCGGCTTCGTCGCTCGCGCTAGCCGCTCACGCCGCGGTGATGGCGCGGCTCTCGACGAGCACCTTCAGCTGTTGCAGCGAGGTCTCGATCGCTTCCTGATTGTGGTCGGGGATGCCCGCGCGCTCGAGGATCGGCGCGGCCGGTGACGGCGAGTAGTCGAAGCTCTCGGTGACCTCGGTGCCGTCGTCGACCGGAGTCAGCTCGTAGCGCCAGATGTGACGCATCGGATGCCGCCACGCGATCCGGCGATCCTCTTCGAACTCCACGACTCGCAGCCGGATCAGGTACGGCGCCCCCCATCGCATCCGCATCGCGAACTTCGCACCGAGGTAGAGGCGTGGCGGTCCCGAGACCCGGCCCTTCACGGTCTGGGAGCCGTCGAAGAGCGGGTGCTGCGCCGGGTCAGCAAGTACGTCGAAAACCGTTGCCGCGTCAGCGTTTATCACGATCTGGGCGGTTCGACATCGCGCCGGGCGCGCTGTGCGCTGCGTCATGTCTCAAGGCTAGTTGGAGCGCGTGAACATCCGATCGGCGTCCCACCTCGTGAACCCCAGCCGCTCATACAGCCGCAACGCGCTGTGGTTGTCGGACTCGACGTAGAGCAACACGGTTCGCCGGCCCGAGTCCCGGAGATGGCGGAGGCCCTGCAGCAACAGCGGCTCACCCAGCCGCCGGCCCTGCATCGACGGGTCGACACCGATGACGTAGACCTCGCCGAGGTCCTCGTCGTGAACCTTCGTCCAGTGGAAGCCGACGATGGCTCCTTCGCTCTCGGCCAGGAAGAAGCCGAGTGGGTCGAACCACCCCTCGGTCTCGCGAGCTGCGATGTCCGCCGGCGTCCATCCGGACTGTTCGGGGTGACCCGCGAAGGCCGCATTGTTCACCGCGAGCCACTCCGCCTCGTCCGCGCCGACCCGGAACGTGCGCACCGTGACACCCGCCGGCCACACCGGATCGGGCAGTGGCTCATCGAGCCCGCGGCGCAGCTGCAGCAAGGTGCGGGTGAGCTCGTAGCCGAGCGGCGGCAGGACGTCGTTGAGCACGGCGGTGTCGCCGCGGGTCCAGATCCGCAGTCCGCTACCCGCGGCATCCCCCACCACCGCCACGAGCCCAGCCGGATCACCGTCGGCGCCGAAGAGCAGCTCCGCCACCGGGTGCTCGCCGTTGGTCTCGAGCCGGGCGAAGCCGACGAGCCGGTCGCCGACCTTCTGCACGAAATGCCGTCCCGGGGCGCGGGCACGTACCGCGCTCACCACGTGATCCGACAACGGGCTGGCGCCGGCGGTCCGGGCGATGTCGTCGCGGAGCCGCAGCACCGCGCCGGCCTGCTCGTCGGTCAGCGCGGGGACTTCGACGACCTGCGGCACTGCCACGGCGCCGACCCTACTGGCCGGCGGTTGGTGTCAAAGCGCCGCGAGCGGATCGACGACCGGAGCGTCGTACGCCTCGACGTCCCCGTCGTCGTCGGGAAGGCCGGCAAGCGGTTGCGCGACGAACTTGTAGCCGACGTTGCGCACGGTGCCGATCAACGCCTCGCGTTCCGGCCCGAGCTTTGCGCGGAGCCGGCGGACGTGAACGTCGACGGTGCGGGTGCCACCGAAGTAGTCGTAGCCCCAGACCTCCTGCAACAGCTGCGCGCGGGTGAACACGCGGCCCGGGTGCTGCGCGAGGAACTTCAGCAGCTCGAACTCCTTGAAGGTCAAGTCCAGCGGCCGGCTGCCCAGCCGGGCCTGGTACGTCGACTCGTCGATCGACAGGTCGCCGGAGCGGATCTCCTCGCTGGTGCCGGTGTCGCGCGTGGACTCGGCCCGGCCGAGGGCGAGCCGCAGCCGTGCCTCGACCTCAGCCGGACCGGCCGAGTCGAGGATGACGTCGTCGATGCCCCAGTCGGCGGCAACCGCGACCAGCCCGCCTTCGGTCACGACGGCGATGACAGGGGCCGACGTACCGGTCGTCTCCAGCAACCGGCAGGTTGCCCGCGCCGACGACATCTCCCGGCGGGCGTCGACGACGATCACGTCGCACGGCGGGGCGTCGAGCAGCGGCGCGGCGTCGAGCGGCAGGACGCGAACCGAATGACCGAGCAGACCGAGGCTGGGGAGCACCTGAGCCGACCCGTCCGACGCGACCGGCGTCAACAGCAGCAAGCTCGCCATGCGGTCATCCTCTCGGCGCAACGGTCGCTGGGAAAACAAAAACGGGCCCTGGCAATCCGCCTCGGTGCTCCCTGCACTGTGACTGTTGTTGCACTGTGCTGCTCACACCGTGGGGAGGCGGCGCTGCCCGAACCCGACTGGGAAAGGATAGCGGAATGGCGCGCTCGCCGGTCGCCGAGACCGTTTCCTTGCACGCAGCTGACGGCGTCCGACTTGCCGCGGTGCACCTGGAAGGCCCCGATTCGTCACGGCCGATCGCTGTGGTGGTCGGGCACGGCTTTACGCAGTCCACGGCGCGGCCGGGAACGCGGGCGGTGCTCGAGGCGCTCGCCGCGCATGCCGGAGTCATCGGTGTCGACTTCCGGGGTCACGGCGCCTCGGGTGGGCACTCGACCGTCGGGCACCAAGAGGTGCTCGACATGGATGCTGCTGTCACCCATGCGCGTGAGCTGGGCTACGCGGCCGTCGTCACCTGCGGCTGGTCGATGGGCGGCAGCGTCGTCCTTCGCCACGCCGCATTGCACGGCGGCGTCGACGCCGTGGTGAGCGTCTCCGCGGTCTCGCGGTGGTTCTACAAGGGCACCAAGCCGATGCGGCGCGTGCACTGGGTGATCGAGACCCGGCTCGGCCGGCTGATCGCGCACCGGGCGTTCCGTACCCGGATCACCGGGGACGGCTGGCCCGAGGACACGCCCCCCGAGTCGCCGGTCGATGTGATTGGGCGCATCGCGCCGGTTCCGGTCCTCATCGTGCACGGTGACCGGGACCACTACTTCCCGGTCGAACACCCCAACGCGCTTTACGCCGCCGCGCGCGAGCCAAAGGAGCTGTGGCTGGTCGAGGGATTCGCGCACGCGGAGAGCGGTGCGAGCCCCGAGCTGCTCGACCGCATCGGCCGTCACCTCCCGGACCTCGTCGCTCGCGGCGGCGCGACCGGCACCCTCTGACCAGGGAGACTGTTGGGCATGCTGCGACGACTGCTGATCGCCGTACTCGTCCTCATCCTGGCGGCCGTCGTCGTCGTGGACCGGGTGGGAGAGCACGTCGCCGCACACGTCCTCGCAGGGAAGCTGCAGACCGACGAGCACTTGGCGAAACGACCGTCGGTGTCGATCGGCGGCATTCCCTTCCTTACCCAGGCCTTCGGTGGCGACTATCACGACGTCAGCGTCACCGCGCACGGCGTCAAGACGCAGGACGGCGTCACGATCAGCACGCTGAAGGCGCACCTGCATGACGCCCACATCCCGTTCTCCAAGGTCTTGGGCGGGTCGGTGGCCAAGGTTCCGATCGACCGCGTCGACGGCAGCGCGTTCGTGTCGTTCGGCGACATCAGCCACTACCTGTCCGGGCAGGGTCTGAGCGTCACGCTGAGCCGGGCCGCACCCGGAGGGATCACCCTGATCGGGCAGGTGCCGCTGGCGGGGCGCACCCGCCTGGTGCACGCCGTCGTCCATGTCGCTGTCAGTCACTCGGTCGTGACGCTGGCCGGCTCCAGCCACGCCGGTGCCCTCGCTTTGCCGATCCCGCTGCGCGCCCTCCCGTTCCGGTTCGCGATCACGTCGGTCACGGTCGGCGCCGACGGCATCACCGGCACGGGAACCGCGAACCACGTGACGCTCGGGAGCTGAGGGCGTCGCCGGGGGCGACCCCTGCATCCGTAGGCTCCTCCGCGTGACCGCCAGCGACTACCTGTTCGGGTCGCTGGCACTTGCGATCGGGCTGCTCCCGTGGGTGCCTGCGTCCACCCGGTTGGCGCGGCGTCTCGTCCCGCGGTGGAACGGTCCCGAGTCAGCCCTGGCCGCGTGCCTCATCGGGATCACGGGAGTGATCGTCGTCGCGGAGCTGCTCGGGTTGGTGAGCGGGATTCGACGGTGGCCGTTCGCGCTCACGAGTGCAGTGGTCGCCGCGCTCGTGGCGCGCCTTGGCGTGGCCGCGGCGCCGGCCCAGACGCGGCGGCTTCGGCTGCCGCGCGAGCGCGGCGCGCAGATCATGTTGGGTTGTGTCGCCGTTTGTGTGATGGCGACGACCGCGTCGCTGATCGGGCGCGACGCCGCGGTGCTGCAGACCGGGCCGCTCGACACCGACAGCATCCACTACCACCTGACGCAGGCCGCGCACCTGGTGCAGACACACAGCGACGTCCACCTGCATCATTCGGCGTCCTCCGACGGCACCGTGTTCTACCCGTACGACGTCGAGCTGCTCGACGCGATCGCGATGCTCGGCCCACATCCCGATCTCGCGGTGTTCGGGCTCAACCTGCTCTTCGGCTGGCTGGCGCTGCTCGCGTGCTGGGTGATCGGCGCGAGATGGTCGGCAGCGGCTCCCGCTCTCGCCGCGGGCGCGGCGGTGATCGCCCTCCCCATCGTGTCGCAGGCAAGCACCGGGCCCGGGCTCAACGACATTCCCGCGATGGCGTTCGTCCTGGCGGCGCTCGGCTGCCTCGCTGCGGCCGGCCGGGAGTGGCCCGGGGAGGTCGCGGTCGCGGGGCTCGCGCTCGGTCTGGCGGCGGGCACGAAGCTCGATGCGCTTCCGATCGCGGCGCTGATGGCGGTTGCAGCTGTCATCGCGGCCGCCGGCCACCGCGCCCGCACGGCGCTCGCCCTGTTCGCGCCGGCGATGCTCGCGGGCGGGTTCTGGTACGTCCGGGACTGGGTCACTGTCGGTACGCCGGTGCCGGACACGAATCTCACCGTCGCTGGTCACGGCTTCCACGTCGTGCCCTACCCGGAGGTGAAGCCGTACGCGTTCTCCGTCGCGCACTACCTCGGCAATGCCTCGGTGATCCGGCACTGGTTCGCGCCGGGGCTGCGCGTCGTCTGGACCGATCTGTGGCCCGTGGTCCTTCTGCTGCTCGTCGCCGGCGTGGTGCTGGCGGTGCTGTTCGAGACAACGCTGTTCCGCCGCCTGCTCGGTGTCGCGGTCGTGATCGCGTTTGCCGTTTACCTCGTCACGCCGACGACGGCGATGGGCAGCGACGGCCAGCCGCTGCTGTTCGCCACCAACACTCGTTACGTCCTGCCGCTGCTCGCCGTGGCGGCGGTCCTGGCAGCCACCGCATCCGTGCTGCGGCGGTTCGCCGTGCCGGTCACGGTGGCGCTCACGGCACTGATGGTCGCGCTGCTCGGCCTCGGTTCGCTGCCGCAACCCGTCGACTACACAGCCGGCGTCGCAGGCGCAGTCCTAGTCGCGACGGCCGTCGCCTGGCTCGGTGCGGTGCGTTCGGTGCAGGGGCTGGGCCGGCTTCGCGTCCTCTTCGTCGCGGCGCTTGCTCTCGCCGCGGTAGGCGGCGGCGCCGCGATACAGCGGAGCTATCTTCATCACCGGTACGCCGGCCCGAGCGCGCTGGAGCAGCTGTTCCGGACTGTCGGCGGTTACCAGCATCAGCGCATCGGTGTGGCCGGTCACGGCTTCCAGTACGGGTTCTTCGGCCCGCACTTCTCCAACACGGTCAACTACGTGGGGGTGTCGGCGCCGTCCCGCGCGTTCGACGGGCCGACGAGCTGTCCGGCGTTGATCGACACGCTGACGCGGCTGCGCGACGACTACGTCGTGCTGGAGCCGCTGCCGGTGGAGAACACCGACCGGTTGGCGGGCTGGATCGCGGCGATCCCGCGGGTCCGCGTCGTCTTCAGCAACGACGCCGGCACGGTCTACCAGCTGCCTGCGGTGATTACCGGCGCGGGGTGCGCCACCGTCTCGCCGACGTGAGCGATCGGCGCGGGCGCCGCTAGAGGAGCGGGAGCCCGTCGGTCGAGGTCGGCGTCGGGCTGGCGATCGGTTGGTCGGTCGAGGTCGCGGTAGGTGTGCTGCTGGCGCACGCCGTGTCGACAGGTGCCGGTGGCGGCGCGGTGGCCGCCGCGGTGGGGGAGTCGGTCAGCGCCGGGGTGGGCAGGTCGGTGCCGGTCGGCGTCGCCGGCGGCGCGGTGGTCGCTGTCGTGGGGGGCGTCGGGCTGAGGCACGTCGGCGTCGGTTGCGGCGGGCCCTTCCCGCGGCCGCCGCTGTGGCTGCCGCCGACCGCGGGGCTGCCCGGGGTATGGGTGTGGTGGTGCGGCTTGTGGGTGTGGTGCTGGGTCGGCGTCGGGCTCAGCGGGGTGACCGGCTGCCCGCTGCCGTTGTGGCCGGTGGCCGCGACGCCCACCGCTGCGCCCGCCATGACGACGGCGACACCGGCGCTTCCGATGGCGTAGGCCATCCGCCGCTGGTGACGCAGCCGCTGGCCGCGCTGCACCACCCCCGAAAGGCGGTCGGTGCCGAACGCCGGGGGCGCCGGGTCGTCGAGGCCGTCGAACAGGCCGCCGGCGCCCTGGTCGGGGTTCGAGAAGTCGCTCATCGCGCCAACGCCGCTCTCAGCGCGGCCAGGCCACGGCTGGAATGCGTCTTCACCGATCCGATGGAGCACCCCATCACGTCGGCCGTCTGCGCCTCGGAAAGGTCGCCGAGGTAGCGGAGCACGACGCTTTCGCGCTGCCGTTTCGGCAGCTTCGCCAACGCGGCGTACAGGTCGATGCGGTCGTCGCTCGTGGCGGCGACCCGGTTGCCCTGCTCAGCCGCGACGCGCTCGTTCCGCTTCACCGCGCGGGTCCGGGAGCGCAGCAGGTCGAGCGCGAGGTTGCTGGCGACCCGCACGCACCAGGGCTCGGCGTGGTCGCGGACGCTCGACCAGCGGCTGTAGGCGCGGGCACAGGCCTCCTGCGCCACGTCCTCTGCCTCGGAGCGGTCGCCGAGCAGCCGGTACGCGACGCGATACGCGTCGCGGATCAGCACCGGGAACACCTCCTCGAAGGACGCTGCGGCCGCGATCGACGCGGCTGTGCCTTCGGCCTCGAAGGTCATGACCGGCCCTCGAAGGTCACGACCGCCTCCGTCCCTTGCTCAACGTCCCGGTGGGCCTGCACGTTGACAGTCAATCCCACCCGGATCGAAATCGGGCGCGGTCAGTCCTCCACGGCGAAGCCGGCGCCCACCTCGGCCAGCGCGGGCTCCTCGGCCTGGCGGTGGGCGGCGTCGACGGTGTCGGCACCGCGCAGGCCGGAGCAGATCGCCCCGATGAAGCTGACGCCGGCCGCCATGAGGAACGCCAACCGAAGCCCGTGCCCGAACGGGCCGGTGATCAGGTGCGGGAAGAAGCCGCGACCCGTCACGTAGTGATAGTGCGCGGCGCTGAGGTGAGCCGCGCTCGGCGAGCCGATCAGCTGCTGGATCGGGTTGTAGCCGAGGAACGCCGCGAACAGCGTGCCGATCGGGGGCAGATGCGCGATCGTGTGCGCCTGCGCGGCGGGCATGCCCTGCGTGACGAGGCCGTGCTGGAGGGCCTGCGGCAACCGCGCGGCGAGACCGAGGGTGATCACGGTGAAGAACACGCCGATCGACAGCACCTGTGCGCTGTTCTGGAACGTGTTGAGCATGCCGGCTCCCGCGCCGCGCTGATCCGCGGGCAGCGAGTTCATGACGCTCGCGATGTTCGGCGCGAAGAACAGGCCGAGCGACAGGCCCATGACCAGGAGCAGCAGCGCGAACCAGACGTAGCTGAAGTTCATCGGCATCAGGTCGAAGAGCAGGAAGCAGCACCCCGACAGCGCCATGCCCGCGGTGGCGAACGGCCGCGCGCCGAACCGGTCGGTGAGGCGGCCCGACATCGGACCTGCGATGAGGAACCCGACGGTCAGCGGGATCATGTAGATGCCGGCCCACAGCGGCGTGCGTTCGAACGAGTAGCCGTGCTGCGGCAGCCAGATGCCCTGCAGCCAGATGATCAGGATGAACATCAGGCCGCCGCGGGACAGGCCCGCGAGCAGTCCGGTGACGTTGCCCATGGTGAAGGTGCGGCTGCGAAACAGGTGCAGTCGGAACATCGGGTCGCTGACGCGGGCCTCGACGGCGACGAAAACCCCGAGAACTGCAACGCCGCCGAAGCCGCACGCCAGCACGAACGGCTTGGTCCAGCCCATCGTGTGGCCGCCGTACGGCTGCAGCCCGTAGACGATTGCGAGCAGCACGCCGATCAGCCCGGCCGCGAACAGCAGGTTCCCGATCCAGTCGATCTTTGCCGGTGTGCGGACGCCGTTGTCACGCAGCTTCAGGTAGGACCACAGCGTCCCGAACAGCCCGAGCGGCACCGAGACGATGAAGACGAGACGCCACGAGACGGGCGCGAGCAGGCCACCGAGGATCAAGCCGAGGAACGAGCCGCTGATGGCGGCGACGCCGTTGATCGACAGCGCGAGCCCGCGTTCGTTCTCGCCGAACGCGTCGGTGACGATCGCGGAGGAGTTGGCGAGGATGCAGGCGCCGCCGAGCCCTTGACCGAGGCGCATCAGCACGATCCACAGTGCGCCGTGGGTGCCCGTCATCCAGGTGACGGACAACAGGACGGAGAACGCGGTGAAGATCGCGAAGCCGAGGTTGAACATCCGCACCCGGCCGTAGATGTCGCCGATCCGGCCGAGGCTCACGACCAGCACGCTGGTCACGAGCAGGAACCCCATCAGGATCCAGAGGAAGTACGGCGTATTGCCGGGTGCGAGCGGGTTCAGGTGGATGCCGCGGAAGATGTCGGGCAGCGCGATCAGGATGATCGACTGGTTGATCGTCACCATCAGGACGCCGAGCGTCGTGTTGGAGAGCGCGATCCACTTGTAGGGAATGCGGCTTCGCGGGGTCGAGGTGGGCACCGGTGTCCTCAGCGTGAGATATTTAGCCTACGAAAGTATCATTGCACAGTACGCTTCCCGGCATGGCAGCTCCCAACGCACCGCGGGTGAGTCCCGCGCTGTGGAGCCGGCGCGCGGTCGACCTGTGCCGCGTGGCCACCTGCCTGTGTCTCGTCTGACGTAGCCGTCACCACCGAGCACGTCGCCGACTCCACATCCCCGCGCCGGCTCGGGTGACTTCCCCGCAAGACCTCCGTCGCCCCGCGTTGGGTGACGACCCCTTTCAATCTGCTGTGTTACTGCAAGAAGGAGAGTTGGCACATGGCTCGCAACGACGTGCTCGTCGACGCCGACTGGGTCGAGGCGCATCTCGACGACCCGAAGATCGTGCTCGTCGAGGTCGACGAGGACACCGCGGCGTACGACAAGAACCACATCCGCAACGCCGTCCGGATCGACTGGAAGCGTGACCTCCAGGATCCGGTCATTCGCGACTTCATCAGCAAGGAGAAGTTCGAGAGCCTGCTCTCCGAGCGCGGCATCGCGAACGACGACACCGTCGTGCTGTACGGCGGCAACAACAACTGGTTCGCGTCGTACGCGTACTGGTACTTCAAGATCTACGGCCACGAGAACGTCAAGCTCATGGACGGTGGCCGCAAGAAGTGGGAGCTCGACAGCCGCGAGCTCGTCGCGGACGTGCCCAACCGGCCGGCGACGACGTACAAGGCGAAGGATGCCAACAACGACATCCGTGCCTTCCGCGACGAGGTCGTCGCGTCGATCGGCGTGAAGAATCTCATCGATGTGCGGTCGCCAGACGAGTTCTCCGGCAAGCTGCTCGCGCCGGCGCACCTGCCGCAGGAGCAGTCGCAGCGGGCCGGTCACGTGACGAGTGCGGTCAACATCCCGTGGAGCAAGGCCGCGAACGAAGACGGCACGTTCCGTTCGGACGACGAGCTCAAGGAGCTGTACGAGAGCGAGGGTGTCGACTTCGGCAAGGACACCATCGCGTACTGCCGGATCGGTGAGCGCAGCGCGCACACCTGGTTCGTCTTCCACGAGCTGCTCGACCAGGCGAACGTCAAGAACTACGACGGGTCGTGGACCGAGTACGGCTCCCTTGTCGGTGTGCCGATCGAAAAGGACGTCTGAGCATGTGCGGAGCTCCTGACCAGGCAACGATCAGCCGTGAAGGCATCCCGACCGGGGAGACGGTCGTCCAGGGCCTCGTCTACAACGGCGACACGCCCGTGTCCGGTGGCTACGTCCGGCTGCTCGACGGCGGTGGCGAGTTCACCGCGGAGGTCGTGACGTCGGCGACGGGTCAGTTCCGGTTCTTCGCGCGTCCGGGCTCGTGGACCGTCCGGGTGATCCCGGGCGGCGGCCACTCCGGCGGCGAGGCGAAGGTCGACGTCGCGCAGGGCGAGATCAGCGAGGTGCGGATCTCGGTCTGATCCGAGTCAACACGCTGAGTTGGCCGCCCTCCCGGTACGCCGGGGTGGGCGGCCTTCTCTTTTCGGTCAGAATGGTCAGGTGGCCGAGGACCGAGTTGCGCCTGCGGCGAGCCCGGTCACGGTGCTTGTCGCGGAGGTGCAGGACCATTCGGCCGGCCGGCCGTCGTTGCGGGAATCGCTGATCCGGTTCTGCGTCACTGGTGTCGCGAGCGTATGCACCGACTTCGCGGTGCTGTACGGGTTGCACTCAGGCGCAGGGGTCTCGCTGACCCTGGCGACGGTGCTCGGCCTCACCGCGGCGGTGGTCGTGAACTACGCGCTCAACCGCAACTGGACGTTCCAGGCGCGGGCGAGCCACGGCAACACTCTCGGCCCGTACCTGCTCCTGGTCGTGGTGAACCTGGGTACGACGCTGGTGATCGTTCGCGGGCTGACGCACCTCGGCCTGTACTACCTGCTGAGCAAAGGCGTCGCCGTCGTCTTCAACGCCATCCTCAACTTCACCTCCTCGCGCTACTGGATCTTCAAGCACTAGCCCTTCGCCGCCTCGCGCTTCGCGCTGCGGCCCCAAAGACAAAGGCGCAACTGCCAGGGGCGTGGCTTTCCGCCTCGGTGCGTTCCGCTGGCCGGTTGCGTTGGTCTTGTTCGGGCAAAGTCAAAGGCGCAACTGCCAGGGGCGTGGCTTACCGCCTCGGTGCGTTCCGCTGGCCGGTTGCGATGGTCTTGTTCGGGCAAAGTCAAAGGCGCAACTGCCGGGGGCGTGGCTCCTGGCCTCGGTGCGTTCCGCCGGCCGGTTGCGTTGCGTCGGGTGCAGTTACTCCTAGGCCTCGCGCTTCGCGCCTCGGCCCCAAAAACAAAGGCGCAACTGCCAGGGGCGTGGCTTTCCGCCTCGGTGCGTTCCGCTGGCCGGTTGCGTTGGTCTTGTTCGGGCAAAGTCAAAGGCGCAACTACCAGGGGCGTGGCTGCCGACGTCGGTTCGTCGCGCTGGCCGGTTGCGTTGGTCGGACATTGTGGGTTTCACGTGTCTGGGGGCTCGAACATTGTGCGTTTGACGTGTCTAAAAGGGCCTAATTGGCACGTCAAATCCACAATGTTCGAGCCTCAGACACGCCAATCGCACAACGAACCGCGATTGGCCAGCGGAAGGGGAGCCAAGCGGGAGCCTCGCCCCTGGTTGTTGCGCTCTTGTCTTTGACACAAAGCTCAACGCGACGGGCCAGCGGAGCGCATCGGGGCGGGAGCTGCGCCCCTGGTTGTTGCGCTCTTGTCTTTGACACAAAGCGCAACGCGACGGGCCAGCGGAGCGCATCGGGGCGGGAGCTACGCCGCTGGTTGTTGCGCTCTTGCCTTTGACACAAAGCTCAACGCGACGGGCCAGCGGAACGCATCGGGGCGGGAGCTGCGGCCCCTGGTAGTTGCGCTCTTGTCTTTGACACAAAGCTCAACGCGACGGGCCAGCGGAAACGGAGCCGAGCGGCAACCTCGCCCCTGGCAGTTGCGCTCTTGCTTTTGGGGCCGAGGCGCGAAGCGCGAGGCCTAGGAGTAACTGCACCCGACACAACGCAATGGGCCAGCGGCACGCATCGGGGCGGGGAGCCACGCCCCTGGCAGTTGCGCCCTTGTCTTTGAGGCCGCAGCGCGAAGCGCGAGGCGCAGAAGAGCGAGCCGAACCCGAGCGACTACCGCGGCTGCATTCTGATGCCGGCGTCGAGCCGGACGGATTCGGCGTTGAAGTAGCTGTTGCGCAGCATCTCGAGGGCGAGGGTTGCGTACTCCTCCGAGCGCCCGAGCCGCTTCGGGAACAGCACCTGCTTGCCGAGGTTCGCCTTGAACGCCTCCGACTCCGGCCCTTCGCCGTAGATCGGGGTGTCGATCAGACCCGGCAGGATCGTGTTGACCCGTACGCCGACCGCCGACAGGTCGCGGGCCACCGGCAGGGTCATGCCCACGATGCCGCCCTTCGACGAGGAGTACGCCGCCTGGCCGATCTGCCCGTCCTCCGCGGCCACTGACGCCGTCAGCACGATCGCCCCGCGCTGGCCGTCGTCGTCCGCGTCGTTCCGGCTCATCGCCGTCGCCGCGATCCGCACGCAGTCGAACGTCCCTGTCAGGTTCACCGCGATCACGAACTTGTAGTGGTCGAGGTTGAACGCCGAGCTGTACTCGCCGTCCTTGCCGACCGTGCGTTGCGCGGAACCGATGCCGGCGCAGCACACCAACGACCGCAGCGGCGCCATGCCGACCGCCGTGTCCACCGCCTCGATGATCTGGTCGGTGTTCGTCACGTCCGTGTGGACAAAGACGCCGCCGATCTCCTTGGCGAGTGCTTCGCCCTTGTCGTCCTGCAGGTCCGCGACGACCACGCCGACGCCGTGCTGCGCGAGCAGCCGGGAGGTCGCGGCGCCCAGTCCGGAGGCGCCACCGGTGACAACCGCAGACGTAGAGCTCAGTTCCATGCGAGGAAACCTATCGGGCGCCTTCCTGGCAACCGGAGACCGGGATCCGGCCGCCGCCGCAATAGCCTTTTCGTCGTGCCTGCCAGCCGTCGTAACGCATTCGACGAGCGCGCAGGTGTGGTTGCTTCCGCCATCGTCGTCACCGTGCTCGTCGCGGTCGGCGCGCTGATTGCGAGCCGGGGGGCCTCGGCCCCGGCGAGCTCACCCGCCCCCGGACCGGTCAAGAGCCTCCCGCTCGGCAAGTCCCTGGCGCCGGTCCAGCTGCTGCGCGGCGCCGCGACCACCTTCGACACCTCGACAGGTGGATGGACCGCATCAGGCGGGACCGTGAAGGTGGGCCACCGCGCACATCAAGGCGCGGGCGCGCTCTCGGCCATCGCCACGGGGAGCGCGATGACGCTGTGGTCTCCCGTCGAGAACGCGAAGGCCGGCGACCGGTACGTCGGCGAGGCCTACCACCGCGGCACCTCCACCGCCGTTTCGGGCCAGCTCGAGCTGCGGTTCATCGACGCCAGTGGTGCCGTCACCGACACCGAGGTGAGCGAGGCGGCCGCGGGGTCCACGACGGACTGGGGGGTGCTGCCGGTCGTCGCCGGAATCGCACCCAAAGGCGTCGCGAAGGTGCAGCTGGGCGTGAGCTTCCCTCCGGCGAGTGCGGCTCAGCTCGTCGACGACGCGACGCTCGGTCAGACCCCGGGCGGTCACGCCCGCGTGGTCGGCCCGCTCACGACGCGGGGCAACCAGATCCTCGACGGCGATGGCCAGCCGCTCATCCTGCGCGGGCTGCAGCGGTTCGGTCTCGAAGGCGGCACCAACAACCCGCTGCCCACCGAGGCGGAGATCCAGCAGCTGTCGATGTGGGGAGCCAACGAGGTCCGGATCTCCCTGGGCGAGCAGAAGTGGCTGGCGACGTCGTGCGCCTATGAGCCCGACTACCCGGAGGTGGTCGACCGGGTTGTTCACTGGGTGACCTCGCGGGGCATGGTCGCGTTGCTCAACCTCCACTTCGCGACGGTGGGCCGGTGCGGGAAGGCCGGCCTCACACCGATGGCGGACTCGCCCGGCGCGATCACCTTCTGGCAGCAGGTCGCCACCCGCTACGAGAACAACCCGCTGGTCGCCTTCGACTTGTTCAACGAGCCGCAGGTGTCGCAATCGGTCTGGTTCAGCGGTGGCACATTCGACGACAACGGCAAGACCGTCACAGCCGCCGGGATGCAGCAGCTTTACCAGACGGTGCGCGGCACAGGTGCTCGCAACCTCGTCCTGATCAGCGGCCTGAACTTCGCGAGCAGTCCGCCGACGGAGTTCGTCGAGGGCACCAACATCGCGTACGGCGAGCACGTCTACACCTGCCCGAACGCACCGCCGCCGCAGTGCACTACCCCCGACCCGTACAACCCCGCGCCGATGATGGATCGCTGGAACACCGTCGCGAAGACGTATCCCGTGATGGTGTCGGAGTTCGGCTGGCCGAACGGCGACAGCGGCACCTACAACGCCAACGTCATCGCCAACGCCGAGCAGCTGCATCGCGGCTGGAGCGGCTTCGCGTGGGACGGCGGCACCGGCGGTCTGTTCACGCTGGTCCAGGCGCACCCCGCCTCTGACGGCACGACGATCGAGCCCAACGCGAGCGGCATGGCGCTGGTCGCCGGCTTCGCGCTGAACTGGCCGGCGAAGTCTTGAGGGTGCTGCTCGTTCACGACGAGGTGGTCGAGCGCGGCTACGGCGCCGAGGCGTACGTCCGGCGACTCGCCGACGGATTGCGCGATCTGGGCGACACCGTCTCAGTGATGGCGGGCGAGCGCCGCCGTCGCGGGGCAGCGAAAGTGCTCGATGTGTGGGATCCGCAGGCCCGCCGGATGGTGGCCGCGCGCGCCCGCGACTTCGCCCCCGACGTCATCAACTTTCACAACATCACCCGCGAGCTTTCGGCGAGCGTGCTCGGTGCGGCACCTCAGGTGCCCGCGGTGCTGACGTTGCACGACCGCCGGTTGTTCGGTGCTCGCGAGCACCGGTTCGCCGGCCCGCGGCGCATGGTCGAGGCAGCCGGAGCGGTCGTCGTGATGCGGGCCGCGCGGACCCGGCTCAGCGCGACGATCGGTGTCAGCAACGCTGTGTCGGCGCTGGCGGCTGCCGCCGGTCTGCCCGCGGTCGCGACCGTGCCCGTCCCGGCGGCGGACCCGGTGGGCGTCCTCGTCCCGGCGGCGCAGTGCCACGACGTGGTGGTGGTCGCCCGGCTCGCGGCGGACAAGGGCATCGACGTGGTCATCGACGCGTTCGCGTCGGTCGCCGCCGACGTCGGGAGCAGCCGGCTCGTCATCGCCGGCGATGGACCGCAGCGCGATGCGTTGCAGCGCCGGGCTCGCTCGCTCGGCAACCGGGTGTCGTTTCTCGGCTGGCTCGACGAGACGGAGCTGTCGGGACTGCTCGGTCGCAGCCGGATCGTCGTCGTCGCCTCGATCCCGGGCCGACGCCCGGAGGGCTCGTCGCTGGCGGCCGTCGAGGCCGCCGCTCACGGTCGCGCCGTCATCGGGTGTGACGACCCGGCGGTGGCCGAGGCGGTCACCGCGCTCGGCGCCGGCCCCGTCGTACCTGCCGGTGACGCCCGCGTTCTCGCCCGCGAGCTGAGCCGGCTGCTCTCCGACGACGCCGCGGTGACGGCGTACGCCGAGTCGGCGGCGGTCGGCGCGCGCGCGTACTCGCCCGCCGCGGTCGCGGCCGCCACTCGTGAGGTGTATCGGGCCGCGATCGACGGCGGTGGGTGCTGATGCGGGAGCCGCTGTCGGTCGTCATCCCCACCCGCGATCGCCCCGCGATGCTCGACCGGTGCCTGACGGCGCTGCGCGCCGACCTGACTGACGCCGACGAGATCGTGGTCGTCGACTCCGCCTCACGAGAGCCGGGTGCCGTCGCGGACGCCGCCGCCCGGGCCGGCGTGAGCGTGGTTCGCTGCGAGCGCCCGGGCGCGAGCCTGGCCCGCAACGCCGGGTGGCGCGCCGCGAGCAACGCCCTGGTCGCGTTCGTCGACGACGACGTCCGGATCCGGCCGGGCTGGTCGGCTGCACTTGCCGGTGCCTTTGCCGATGAAGCCGTCATGTTCGTGACGGGGCGTGTTGTCGTGCCCGCGGAACAGCTGGCCGCCGAGCGGCCGGTCGCGATCACGAGCCGGACGGTGCGTGAGCGGCTGCACCCGGGGCTGATGGGTGACCTCGGCGCCAGCGCCAATCTCGCCGTACGACGTCGGGCGCTCGAGGCCGTCGACGGCTTCGACGAGACGCTCGGGCCCGGCACGTGGGCGTCGAGCGCGGAGGACCTCGACCTGTTCGACCGGCTGTTTCGCGAGGGCTGCACCGGTTTGTTCGAGCCGGAAGCGGTTGCCGAACACGACCAGTGGCGAACCAAGCCGCAACTTGTTCGCCTCGACTGGCGTTATGGCAAGGGCATGGGTGTCCGCCTGGCGCGACTCGCGCGTTGGGACCGGCCCCGAGCACGGAGATTGTTCCGCGAGGCAATCATCGAACAGGGGGTTCGCCCGGTGTTAGATGATCTGCGCCACGGTTATGAATTCGGGGTGATCACGGTCGCGACCCGTACCCTGGCTACCGTGCTCGGCGTGGTCGTGGGCACGGTGCGGTGCTGGACCAGCGTGCGAGCGAGAGGTTTGACGAAGTGAAGCTGGCGCTCTACCACCCGTGGATCTACGTCACGGGAGGGATCGAACGCACGCTCCTCAACATCGCCAGCCGCAGCCGTCACGACTGGACGCTCTACACCCACCACTACGACTCGGCCAGCACGTTCCCGGGCCTGCGTGACGCCCGCATCGTCGTGCTCGACCCGCAGGTGTCGGTCCGGCGTTCGCTGCCGGCTCTGGCGCAGGCGGCGTACCGGATCCACCGCACCGAGCTGCCGCTTCGCGACGAGCAGGCGCTGCTCGTGTCGTCGGAGGGTCTCGGCGACTTCGTCATGGCGCACAACAACGTGCCGACGGTCTGCTACTGCCACACGCCGCTGAAGATCTTGCACGACCCTGTGACCCGGCAGGCACTGCGCTCTCGCAGCTTCCGCAAGTACGTCGCGCTGCGCGCGCTCGCTCCGGGCTTCAACAGCGTCGACCGCCGGATGTGGAAGCGCTACCAGTACGTCCTCGCCAACAGCCAGGAGACGGCGCACCGGATCGAGCGCGCCGGGCTGCCGGCAACGGAGATCGAGGTCCTGCACCCGGGGGTCGACCTCGACCAGTTCACGCTGCACCCCGCGCTGCCGCGCGAGCGGTTCTTCCTCGTTGCGGGCCGGATCATGTGGGAGAAGCGGATCGAGCTCGCGATCCAGGCACTCCGGGTGGCGAGGCAGAACGGCACCGAGGCGTCGCTCGTCATCGCCGGTGGCGTCGACAGCAAGAGCCGGCCGTACCTCGAGACGTTGCGGCAGCACGCCGCCGGCCTGCCGGTCGAGTTCTTGATCCACCCGAGCGACGAAGAGCTGGCCGCGCTCTACGCCCGTTGCATGGCGGTCGTTTTCACCGCTCCCAATGAGGACTGGGGCATCGTCCCGCTCGAAGCCATGGCGTCGGGCGCTCCGGTGCTCGCCGTGGATGCGGGTGGTCCGCGCGAGAGCGTGATCCACAACGTCACGGGGTGGCTGTTGCCGCCGACGCCGTGGGCGTTCGCCGAGCAGATGAAGGTGATCGCGGACGACGGCCCCAACGGCCGGCTCATCTCGCGGCGCGCCACCCGCCGTCGCGCGCAGCAGTTCGCCGCCGACACCTTCGTGCAGCGCCTGGACGACGTGATGGAAGAGGTCGTCCTCAGCGGCGGTGTGGCGCGGCCGATCCTGCCGGTAGCGCAGCTGCCAATTCCCGGCCCACAGATCGCCAGGACCGCTGAGGAGCAGTCGCGGGGCTGAGCGCCCCTCGGAGCGCGTCCCGCAAGGCCGCTGCCCACTCCGCCACGTCGCCGGGCGGGACGAGTCGTACCGAGCCTTTGGTGCTTTCGCGCAGCGCCGGGATGTCGCTCGCGATGGCAGGCGTGCCGCACGCCATCGCCTCGAGCGGGGGCAGGCCGAACCCTTCGTAGCGGCTCGGGTACAGCAGCACTTTCGCGCCGGTGAGCAGCGCGACGAGGTCGGCGTCGGTCGTGCGGCCGATGACCTTGATCCGCTCGCCCGACGGCGGCGCCACCGGCGCGAACGTCGGGTGACCGGTGCCGATGAGCACCAGGTCGTGCGGCTGGCCGGCCACGGTCTGGCGGTGCGCGCCGACCGCGGTCGCGACGTCCTTGCGCGGGTCGGCCCACCCGACCATCACGACGTAGTCACCGGGCAACCCGTACGACGCGCGGACCCGCTCGACCTCCGCCGCCGCGGCGGGCTCGAACATCTCGTCCACCGCCGGCGCGACAACCGTGACCCTGCCTTCGGTGACGCCGCGCGCCACGAGCTCCCCGGCCACGGCGGCGGACACGGTGATGACCCGCTCCGCGCGCCGCGCGCCGGCGATGACGCTCCACGCGTACAGCCGCATCGACCGCGCGAACCACTGCGGTCCGACCTCCGCGGCGAGGTCGTGAACGACGACGACCCCCGGGCGCGCGATTGGAGCGGTGTTCGTCAGCGACCAGATCGTGCGGCCGCGGGCGGCCGCGGGCAGCACGACCTGTTCCCAGAGCCGGCCGCCGACCCGGCCGCCAGGGACGCGGATCGGCCGGTCCGCGAGCGGGTCGTCGACCTCGCCGGGAGTCCACACCTCGAGGTCGACCCCGGCCTGCTTCGCGGCCGTGACGAATCCGCGCGCGACGCGGTGCAACCCGGTCGCGGGCGCCGAGAGGAACCGGCCGTCGACGACGAGGGTCACTGCGGGCCGAACCGGCCATCGACGATCGGCAGCCGGGCCGCTCGAACCCGCCCGACCGCGATCCCGGCCGCGCGCACGAGATTGACGGCGACGCCGAACTCGTAGCCGGCCCGCGCGTCGGCGGCCAGCTGCTTCGCGGTGTGCCGGAGACTCCCCGCCGCGAACCGTCGGGACGCCTGGTGGCCACCCATCCGCCCGACCTTCGACCGAAGCGCGCCCGCTCCGACGCCGTACCCGTACGACGCGCGCAACGCGGCGCCACGGCCACGCCACTGTGTGTGCGAGACGACCGCCTGCGGCTCGAAGTGGCCGATCCAGCCTTCGCGCATCGCGCGCCACATCAGATCGGTGTCCTCCGCGCTGCGCAGGCTGGCGCCGACGCCGAGCAGCTCGTCGAAGCCGCCGAGGGACTCCCAGCAGGCTCGCGCCACCGCGAGGTTCGCGCCGTGACCGATGTAGCTCGCGTCATCGCCGCCGGCGTAGCGGCGGGGTACGGCGCCGAGCAGCACGGACACCGGCTGCCCCTCGCCCTCGGCGACCACCCGGCCCGTGACGAACCCGATGCGCTCACCTTCGGTTGCGGACTTCGTGAACCTGGCGCGGATCGCCTGCGCCCAGTCGTGACGGGGAACGCAGTCGTCGTCGGTGAAGGCGGTGATGTCGGCAGTGGTCGCGCGCATCGCGGCGTTGCGGGCGCGCGCCAGGCCGGGCTGACCAACTCTGACCGTCTCGACCCCGAACTCGGCGGCGACGCTGGTGGTCGCGGAGGTCGACGAGGCGGAGTCGACGACGAGGATCTCGTCAGCGTGCTGCTCGACGACGGCGCGCAGGCAGTCGCGTAGCCGTTGCGGCCGGTCCCGGCTGCAAACGACCACTGCCAGCCCGGTCACCGGATCATTGTGACGGTAGCGTCCCGATCGTGCGGGTCGTGGTCGTCAGCGCCTGGGAGCCCTGGCGAACCAGTGACGGTGCTGCGTTCGTCCTCGACCATCAGCTGCGAGAGCTTGCCGGTCGTCATGAGCTGACCGTGCTGTGTGCGGGCGCGCCGCGCGCGGAGGCGGCCGTGCCGGTCGCGGTCGCCGGTCGCTACGGCCGCGCAACCGTGCGGTGGTTCGGTACGTCGACGCCGGCCGGCTTCGACTATCTGCGGCGGTTGTTGTGGTCCGCGCGCCGGGGCGAGCCGGCGCACGTGCGCTTCGTCGAGCGGCCCGGCTTGCTCACGGCGTACGACGCCGCGGTCGCCGCCGGCGCGGACGTCGTACACCTGCACGGCTGGGGGACGGCGCAGCTCGCGGAACGCGCATGGGCGAAGGCCGTGCCCGCGGTGCACATGGCGATCGACCCGTGGACGGAGAACGCGCGGAACCGCCGGGTGGCCGGCTTCCGTGCCCCCCTCGAGCGCCGGCAGCTCGAGCGGATCGCCCGGCACGAGGCGCGCCACTATGCGGCCGCCCGGACGGTCGCCGGCGTGACCGACGGCGACGCCGAGGTGGTGCGGCGGCTCTCCCCGCGCGCCGCCGTCGAGGTGCTGCCGAACGGTGTCGAACCGGGCCCGGAACCAGCACCGGTCAGCGCGACCCCTCCCGTCCTCGGGTTCCACGGTGTCTACGACAGCCGCGCCAACGTGGAGGCGGCGACGCATCTGGTCAACGACATCTGGCCACGGGTGCGCGCGGAGATCCCCGCGGCGAAGGTGCTGCTGGTGGGCCGGCGACCCAACCGGGAGGTGCGACGCCTCGTCGGCAGCGGCGTGGAGCTGCGCGCCGATGTGCCCGACATCCGCGCGGTCCTCCTGGAAATGTCCGTGCACGTCGACTGGATGACCTCCGGCGCGGGCATCAAGAACAAGGTGCTCGAGGCGATGGCGGCTGGACGTCCTGTGGTCGCGTCCGAGATGGGCGCCCGCGGGATCGGCGGCGTGCTCGTCGCCGCGGACACCGACGTCGCTGCGGCACGGATCGTGCGACTGCTTCGCGACCCGGCGGCGTTGCGGGCGGCGGGGGAGACGGCGCGCGCCCAAGTCGTGGCGAACTTCAGCTGGGCGGCCAACGCGCGCCACCTCGAACAGCTCTGGCAGCGCGCCGCGGGCCGCCCCGTCGGCGACGACCGCAGCGGGTCGTGGCGATGAGGATCGAGGTCGTCACCTACCACCTGCCTCACCCCGACGGCACCGCGACCGGGCGCCACGTCTTCGCGATCTGGGAGGCGATGCGAGCAATGGGACGCGACGTATCCGCGTGGTGCTGGGGGCGCGCGCCGGAAGGGCTCGAGCCGCCGTCGTGGGTGCGCTGCGCGCCGTTTCACGACCCCGGCGGCTGGCGGCGCAAGCCCGCGACGCTGCTCCACCCGCGCGGCGGGCTGGCATCGGTGGGCTGGGAGCCGGCGCCCGACGCCGTCACCTGGGCGGAGGAGCCGGAGTCCTACGCCGCCGTCGCGCAGGCGGAGCGCCGCGGCGTGACGATCTACCACTCCGAGGTGCTCGATGCGGTGGCGCTCCGGCGGCCACGGCCCGATGTGATCCAGTCGGTTCGCGCCGAGCGCCACGTCGTACGACGGGCGGGTGTCGCCATCGCGTTCTCGCCGCGCGTTGCGCGGGTCACCGGTGTGAAGCACCTGTGTCCGGTGACGTTGCCGATCCCGCCGGAGCCGCTCGACCTGGTCGAGGAGCCTGTGGCGGTGATGATCGCCGACTGGGCGTGGCGGCCGAACCAGGCCGCGTTGCGGCGGTTGCTCGACCACTGGCCGATGGTGCGTGAGGAGGTGCCGGGGTCGAAGCTGCTGATCGCCGGCCGGGGCCTCGACGACCCGATCAGGGTCGCCGGCGTCGAGGTCATGGGCGAGGTGGCGCAAGCCCGTGACGCCCTCAGCCGCGCTGCGGTACTCGCGTTCCCCTGTCCGCCGACGAGCGGCCCGAAGATGAAGGTGCTCGACGCGCTCGCCTGGGGGCTTCCGGTCGTGACGACGGTCGCGGGCGTCGAGGGCATCAAGCTCGCGGCCGGCACCGTCGCGGTTGCCGGCGACGACGACTTCTTCGCGACCCTCGCGGCGGTTCTTCGCGATCCGCAACGGCGCTCGCTGATGGCCAAAGCCGGCCGCGCCGACGTGCTCGCGAACCACCGGCCCGACCAAGCAGCCGTTGCCCGGCTCGCTCTCATCGAGAAGCTCTGACGGAGCAGTTCGATGGTGAGCCTTCTGCTGTCCGTCACGTTTGCCTGCGGCGTCGTGATCGCCGTCTCTCACGTGATCAACCGGGGCTTCGTCGCACCGGTGTACGACGTCGTCGCGAACCTCACGGCGTTCGGCTGCGCGGTGGCCGCCTCCGCGCTGCTCGGGCACTGGATTCCCGCAGCACTGTCGGCGTTCGCGATCCTGTGCTGGCTGGTCCTCGCCCGTCGTACCGTGCTGGCTCGCCGTCGGGGATGATGCTCGCGTGACGCAGATCCTGGCCGACTTCACTCGCGAGCCGTTCACCGCCGACGGCAAGACCAAGGACATCTACCGGCTGGGGTCCGGCCCGGCGGTGATCGTGATCTCGGAGATTCCGGGGATCACCCCGAAGGTCGCCGACTTCGCGCGCGCCGTTGCCGGCCGCGGCTGCACGGCGGTGATGCCGCACCTGTTCGGCGAGCCGGGCCGGGACATAACGGTCGGCTACACGCTGCAGACCCTCACCAAGCTCTGCATCTCGAGCGAGTTCACGAAGCTGGCGACGAAGCAGTCCGGCAAGATCACGACCTGGCTGCGAGCGCTCGCGCGCGCCGAGCACGAGCGGTGCGGCGGTCCCGGGGTCGGCGTGGTCGGGATGTGCTTCACCGGTGGCTTCGCACTCGGGATGATGGTCGACGCGCCGGTGGTCGCTCCGGTCCTGAGTCAGCCGTCGGTGCCATTCCCGCTCGGCGCGCGCCGCAAGGCCGACCTCGGGATCTCCGACGCCGAGCTGGCAACCGTCAAGGAGAAGGTCGCGGCCGGCGGTTGCGTGCTCGGCCTGCGCTTCACCGGCGATCCGATGGCACCCGGCGATCGCTTCGAGACGCTGCGTCGCGAGCTCGGTGACGGCTTCATCGGGGTCGAGCTGGACTCCTCGGCCGGCAACCCGCACGGTCACCCGAAGGCGGCCCATTCGGTCCTCACCGAGCACCTCGTCGACCAACCCGGCACACCGACGCGGGCGGCACTCGATCAGGTGCTCGACTTTCTGAGCGACCGGCTGGGAGTCACTGCGTCGCGGTCGTGACCGGTTGGTCGAGGCGGGCTACCGCGTCCTCGTCACTTCGGGTGGCTGGGGGAGGCGAAAGTCCCGACCTCAGCCGTTGTGCTCAAGTCCGGAATCCCACCTGTCGTTGCAAGGAGGGAGAGCTCGTCCCGCACTTGTGGGAGCGAAGGATCGCAGTGCGGGACGCTCTCGCCATCTGCAGCGCAATCCACCTCCTTGGGCCGACCGCTTCGTCGTCGCCGGTGGCAGGCCGTCGCGACGCCGTCTGCCATGGTGGTCCGTCGCGGGCCGCCACCTGTAGAGACCAAAGTCCCGACTTGGGCATCGGCCCCTCCGGTACAGGACCTTGGTGAGCGACCAAGGTCCCCGACATCACGTCTGACTTGCCCTATCTGCGCGCAGTTCCCGCGCCCTACCGTCGGTTGAGACGAGCGAGAAGGGTCGTGACGACGATGAATCCAGAGGACTTTCCCGAGTTGGCGGGTCCCCTGCGCCGGCTGATCGCCGGCTTTCCGGACGTGCCGTCCGACGTCGTCACCTCGATCATGGCCGACGCCTACATCCTGGTCGTCTCGGTGACCGGCGAGCCGCAGGTCGACCGCGCCGAGGAGCTCGCCGAGCTTCGCCTCGAGGCCCGCGTCGGACACCCGCTCGGCTGGGTGGCTTAGCAGTTAGCCGAAGATCGGCGCGAAGCGATACCGGACCGGGCCGCGCGCCTGCTCTGCCCGTCGCCGGCGTCGCAGCGGCAGCGGAGCGACGAAGCCGATGGCGACGCCGAGCGCGGCCCCTGACGCCGGTGCCGTGCGCCAGATCGATGCCCGCGCCGAGATCGGTGGTCCGGAAGCCTGGGTGTCGAAGAACGCGAGGTACGAGGTCTGCTGCAGCGTCGCGGTCAGCACGTCGTACGCGTGCAGTGTCTGCTTGGCGCTCGGAGACGAGATCCGCATCGTGCCGACACCCGCCGCGCCGTAGTCGTCGAGACAGCTGACGTGCACGCCCGACATGGACGGCGCCATGGCGTGCGCGACGTGACAGACGGTGGCGATCAGCAGCCGCCCTGAGGTCACGGCGTCGTACTGCCCGACGTTTCGCTCCGGGCTCACGGTCGAGAACAAGCGTTGCTGCGAGACCGTGACCGGAGCGGCAACCATGGCGACGACACCGACCAGTGAGCCGATCGCACCGAAGAAGACGATGCGCCGGAAGGACCACTTCGGCATCAGCGCTGTACCGAGCTCCGGCTCCTGCGTGGCGGTCGCGAGGGCGAGCAGCAGCATCACGAGCTCCGCCGGCTGGCTGAGCAGCAATGCGTCCTCCAGAACACCGCTTACCAGGAATGCCACGACCCCCACGAGGCAGCCGACGATCACGCGCTTTCGGTATGGGTCCTTCACCGCGAGGCCGCGTCCGGCCTGAAGCAGCGCCGTCGCGCACATGACGACGAGGATCGCCGCGCCCACGACCCCGGTGTCGCCGTACGCGTACAGGTAGAAGTTGTCGGTCGTTGGCACGCCGATCGTCTGCAGCCCGCCGATGCCGAGCCCCAGATAGGCGTGATGCGACACGGCGTCGAGAATCGGCGGCAGTCGCTGGAACCGCACACCGACCGACCCGACGTCGGTTTGCAGCGACAAGTGCCGCCGGATCGCCGCGTCGAAGAAGAACAACCCCGCGGCTGCGAGGATGCTGGTCGATGCGAGCAGGATGGCGCGCCGCTCCAGCAGCAAGACCGCGAGCAGCACGAAGACGACGGGTACGGCGGCGGCCGCGCTGCGTGCGTAGGTCCAGTAGATCGCGGCGAGAGCCACAGCCATCAGCGGCAGCCCGCGCACCAGCCAGTGCCGCATCCGCAGCACGGTTGCGGTCAGCAGCGGCAGCACCATCACCGCAAGCCACGCGTAGGCGAGCGCGAACTCCGCGCTGGACCGGACCCGGACGTGCCCGGCTCGCGTCTCCAGCACGTGCGCGGCCGTGGTGGATCCGGCTTCGCCCGCGAGGTCGAACCAGTGCTCGCCGAACGACTGCTTGGTCAGATGCTCGATTAGCGCCAGCACCGCCGACACCGTGAAGGTGACGAGGATGGTGCGCACCACGAAGCGGGGGTTGTCGATCAGCCGGCACAACGCCAGCGTCACCACGAAGAACCCGGCGACGAAGCCGAGGTTGATGAGGCGCTGCAGTGCGACGGTCGGGATGCCGCTCGGCGGCGCGAACGCGAGACCGTCGGCGACCCATGCGAGCAGGAGCAGCGCGAGCCCCAGGTGCAGCGGCGTCGCCGTGAACAGCTTGCTTCGGCCGCCCTGCTTCGCCATCACGGCGAGCCGGACCGCGGCGGCGCCGATCAGGATGTGGTTGACGGTCGCGTACGACGTCAGCATGTGCGGTGCGATCAGCGTCGACGGGACCAGCATCATCGACGCGATGAGCAGTCCGAGGATTGCCGTCGGCCGGCTGTAGAGGCAGACCAGAGCAGCGAGCGCAGTGCCGCCGTCGATGATGAGGACGCCCATGATGCTCAGCGCCTCAGCGGGTGAGTTGCCTCAGTGTCGCCGTCACGGCCACCGGCCTCACCAGCGACGGCGCAGCAGGTCGGCGACGATGATGAACGCCGCGCCGACGACGACGAACGCGACACCGGCGGACACCAGCTGCTTCTTCGTTGACACCTTCACCTTGATGCCGGCAGCAGGGCTGGTGACCTCGGTCAGCGTCACGCGCTGCACCGACGGGATGCCCAGCTTCTGTTGTTGCCGCTTGACGTAGTCGATCAGCTGGGCGGTCGCAGCCTGCGCGACCGCGCTTGCCTCCTGCGGGTTGTGACCCTGCGCGAACAAATCGATGGTGAACGTGTCGGCGCCCATCAACGTGCTGAGCGCGCCCTCGACCTCGCCGGTGCTCAGCCGGTACTGGCTGGCGAGCTGGCTCGCGACCGGTCCCGCGATCACCGACGTCTGCACCAGGCCCGCGTAGTAGAAGCGCAGCCGCTGCAGCTTGGCGAGAGTGGCGTCACCCTGGTCCTGCGTGACCGCGAAGGGCTGGTCGATCAGCATCGTCGAGTAGCTGATGTAGTGCGTCGGCTTCGACCGCTGATACAGCGCCGCGCCGGCGCCGGCGAGCAGTGCCAGGACGAGAGCGAGGATGACGGTCAGCGCGCTGACCTCGACCGGAATGGTGACTTGGCGCGGGCGAGGATCCGTCTGGTCGTCCGGCAGCACGCGGCAACGCTACCGGCTCACCCGTCACCGATGCGGCGTATGGGACTCTGCGGCCGTGCAGGAAAGCGCCGCGGGCACCACCGTCGTGGTGCCGACCCGTGACCGCCCGGCGCAGCTCGCCACGTGTCTGGAGTCGGTGCGTTCCAGCGTCCGTCCCGGCGACGAGCTGGTCGTCGTCGACAGCGCGTCGCGTGATGCGAAGGCGGTTGCGGCGGTCGCTGCCGCCGCGGGTGCGAAGCTCGTGCGCTGCGAGCTGCCAGGAGTGAACCGGGCCCGCAACGCCGGCTGGCGGGCCGGCTCGCAGCCTGTCGTGGTGTTCACCGACGACGACGTCGTCGTGACGCCGGGGTGGCGCGATGCGCTCGTCGCCGCGGTCACCGCCGATGACAGTGTGGGCTTCGTATCGGGTCGGATCCTGCCGCCGGAGGGTGAGGTGCCATCACGGGATGTCGCCATCAAGCGGGGCGACGCACCTGAGCGGTACGACGCGACCAGCGTCGGCAACCTCGGCCACGGCGCGAGTCTCGCCGTGCCTCGCTCGGTGCTCGAGCGGATCGGGGGCTGGGACGACTCGCTCGGGGTGGGCGGCAGGTTCGGGTCATCACCCGAGCACGACCTGTTCGACCGCTGCTTCGCCGCGGGTTTCACGGGCCGCTTCGAACCGGCTGCCGTCGCGTACCACTCGCAGTGGCGTGGCCCACGGCGGCTGCTGCTGCTCGACGCCCGCTACGGCTTCGGGACCGGTGCGCGGCTCGCGAAGCTTGTGCGGACCGATCGGCGGCGGGCGCGGCTGGTCGCCGCGGACTACTACCGAGCCGGGGTCGCCGAGCTGAGCCGTGAGCTGTGCGCCCGCCATGGCTACCCGGCGCTCGGAACGGTGCTTCGGCTGCTCGCCGTACCCGTCGGCTTGCTGCGCGCGATCGTCGTACCGCTACGTGACGGTCACTTCCGGGTCCGCGGATGACGTCGGCCGCGGAACGTCCGCCGCTGTCGGTCGTCGTGCCGACCCGCGGCCGGCCTGACCTGCTCGACTCCGCGCTGGCCTGCCTGCGCGCCTCCCTCGCCGACAGCGACGAGCTCGTCGTCGTCGAGTCCGGGTCGCCGCAGCCCGAGCCGGTGTGGGAGGTCGCCCGCCGTCACGGCGCGACCCTGCTCGTCGCGGCCGAGCCCGGTGTCTCCAAGGCGCGCAACCTCGGCTGGCAGCAGGCCCGGCACGACCAGGTCGCGTTCATCGACGACGACATCCGGGTGCGGGCCGGTTGGGCGGGGGCAATGGCGCGGGCGCTCGCCGCGCACCCCGACGCCGCGTTCGTGTCGGGCCGGATCGACCTGCCCGAGGGACAAGGCACGCTCTCCCTCACGGTCAAGGACGACGACGACGAGCAGGAGTTCGACCGCCGCTCCGGTGGCGTGATCGGACACAGTGCGAACCTCGGGATGCATCGGTCCGTCCTCGCGGCGGTCGGTGGCTTCGACGAGGAGATGGGTCCTGGTTCGCGGTGGCCGGCCGGTGAGGATCCCGACCTGCTTGACCGTGTGCTGGCGACGGGGGCGCACGGCTGGTATGCGCCTGGTGCGGCGGCCTATCACGAGCACTGGCGACGCGCCCGGCAGTACGTCGTCCTGCAACATCGCTACGGCATCGGGTCCGGTGCCCGGCTGGCGAAGCTCGCGCGGACGGACCGGGTCCGGTTCCGGGTGGTCCTGGTAGACGACGTGTGGCGGTGGGGCATCGCATCGGTGGGGCGCGAGCTGGTCAAGCGGGACTGGTTGCGTGCGGCCGGATCAATCCTGCGGGTCGCCGGAATGCTGCGGGGGACGGTGGCAGCGGCCTTCGTGCCGGTCCGCGACGGTCACTTCCGGGGTCGCGCCATCAGCTCGTCGTAGAGGTCGTCCACCGCCGCCGCGCACCGCTTCACGTCCCACTTCGCGGCGTTGTCGACGCCGCCCTTCGCGAGCCGGTCAGCCAGCGCGCGGTCGCCCAGCACGCGCACGATGGCGGCGCCCAGCTCGTCGGCGTTGCCTTCCTCGACCAGCAGGCCACTGTTGCCGTCCTCGACGTACTCCGGGATCCCTCCGTGCCGGGTCGACACGACCGGGCGGCCGCACGCGCTGGCTTCGAGGTTGACCAGGAGCAGGCTTTCGCTGTCGCCGTCGGGCGCGGTGCGGCTGGGCGTGACGACGACCGTGGCGCTGCGAAGCAGGTCGCGGACCTGCTCGTGCCGTCGGGTCGGATCGGGCTGGAACCAGGTGACCGAGTCGTCGGTCTGCTCGAGCAGCGGGGCGAGCCGGCCTTCACCCAGCACGTGCAGGCGAGCGTCCGGCAGCTCGGCATGGATTCGAGGCCACGCCTCGAGCAGGACGTCCAGGCCCTTCTTGGGGACCAGCCGCCCGACGAACGCGACGATCGGCGGGCCGTCGGGAAGGGCGGCGGGCGTGAAGAACGAGGTGTCGACGCCGCTGGGCAGCACGCGGATCAGCGTCTCGTCGAAGCCAGCCGCGATCGTCTTGGCCGCGAGAAACCTCGACGGCACCGTGACGGCGTCGACCTCCCCGAAGACTCGCGTGTAGTGGTTCGGACTCGTGTGCAGCAGTCCCGTGATGTCGTGCCCGTGCAGGGACAGGACGTACGGCCGGCGGCCGACCGCGCCGAGGACGTCGTTTGCGGAGTGGCCGAAGTGCACGTGCAACAGGTCGACCCGGTACGCCGCGAGCAGTGCCGACAGCTGCGTGGTGCGGACCAGGTCCTTCACCCGTTGCGGTGACCGGTACGGAACGTGCTGCATGTGCAGCGAACGCCGTGGCTGGTACGGGAACGCCTCGAGGCAGGTGAAGGCGTCGCGGCTGATGACGAGGCCGTAGTGGCGAGAGTGCCCGACCTGGGCGGCGACGAAGCCGGCTGATAGCTCCAGCCACCGCGGAAGGTAGTGCGCAACTCTGCCCACGCTGCAGGAGCCTAGGGAGTGGTCACGGAGCGGACGGCAGAATGGCGGGGTGGACGTCTCCCCGGGACGGCTCGCCCGTCTCGGGCTGCCGCTGGCCTTGCTGGTGGGAATCGCCGCACCGCGGGTGCCGTCGAAGGCCAGGCTCGGGTTCGCCGCAGCGCTGATCGCGGTCTGGGCGGCGACGTACGCGCGCTACCGCCGTCGCGGGATCGAGGCGACCGCCGACGAGTGGGAGAAGCTGCGTACGGCGACACCGCAGGTCTTCGCGCGGCACTACAACGAATGTGTTCCGACCGTCGAGGAAGAGCTCGACACGTGGAGCGACTACCACGGTCATCGGCACGAGATGCGCTACCGGCTCGTTGGTGAGACCGCCCGCGCGCATCTGCCGGCCGGTGGCGTCGTCGTCGACATCGGGTGCGGGTCGGCACTCGCCGCGGACCACCTGGCCGGCTGCGACGCGACGTACATCGGCCTGGACTTCGGCGGGCACCACATCACCTCGGCCGCGAAGCGGCATCGCGACGCGCAAGGCCCGCTGCGCACATCGTTCGTCCGCGGCGACGGGGAGCGGCTCCCGCTCGCCAGCGGGTCGGTCGACGTCGTGATCTTCACCGAGGTGATCGAGCACCTGCTGCGACCTGAGCTGGCGGTCTGGGAGATCGCGCGGGTCCTCAAGCCCGGCGGCGTGCTGGTGATGACGACGAACAACGCGTCGGAGATGCCGCTTCGGTTCCCGTTGTCCGATCCGTTCGCGTACGTCGAGAAGGCCGTCGGCTTCCACCACGACAAGGTCGTCTCGCACCGGCCGTGGATCTGGCCGGAACCGGTGAGCGCACACCTTGTGGCCGGCGACACGGCGGCCTGGGTGCCTCACACCTGGCACAAGCAGGCGGAGACCCGGCGCATGTTCGCGGCTGCCGGTCTCGAGACGATCCGGGCGGGCAGCTTCGAGTTCCCGCCGCCGCAGAGCCGCACCGCGCGCTGGCTCGAGACGCGTGGCGACGCGGGCCGCCGGCTGGTCGACGCGATCGAGCGCCTGTGCCAGGCGACGCCGATGGTCAACCGGCTGGGCTGCCACCTCTTCATGGTGGCGAGACGGACCGAGGGAGGCGCGGCCGAGCCGCCGGCGGGGATCTGGCCAGGGCCGTTCTCCGGCTGACCCGCTGCCGGGGCGAGCCGTGCCACGATGTGAGGCGCAAGCTGTTGGCGAGGGAACCACCCCGCCGGATCGAGGAGGGTCACCATCGCGACGCTGGCGAGCGCGGCGTCCGCTGCTGCGGTGGCGAGGCCTGACGAGGGCTTCGAGCTCCGAGGTCCCTCGACGCCGCCGCGGGTCATGCTCCGCGAGCTGTGGGCGGCGCGCCGGCTGCTGGTGATCCTCGCGCGCAAGGACTTCTACGTGCGCTACCGGCGTACCGTCCTCGGCGTCGTCTGGGCGGTCGGGGTGCCGCTGGTGCAGGCCGTGGTCCTGGCGATCGTGTTCACCCATGTCGTGGGCATCGGGCGCAGCTTCGCCTCGTCGCAGCGCGAGTACGCCGTCTTCCTGTACTCCGCGCTCGTCCCGTGGAACTACATCGCCAACGCCGGTCCGGCGGCATCGACGGCGATCGTCGACAACGTCGCTCTCGCCGGGAAGATCTATTTCCCTCGCGCTCTGCCCGTCCTGGTGACCGCGGCCTCAGCCGTCTACCCGTTCTCGATCGGCATCGTGCTGCTGCTCGTGATGTCGCTCGTGGTGGGCAGCGGGATCGGAGTGTCGTTCCTGCTGGTGATCCCGGGCGCGGCGCTGACGGTGCTGTTCGTCGTGTCAGTCGGCCTGTGTCTGTCCGCGCTGCACGTGTACTTCCGCGACATCCGCTACATCGTGATGGCGGTGCTGTCGGTCGGCTTCTACCTGACACCGATCATCTATCCGCTCGGCAAGCTCCAGCACTCCCACCACGTGCTGCGCGACCTGCTCGCGATCGGGCCCGGCTCCGGCCCGATCGAGATCTTCCGCGCCGCGACCGTCGGCTCGGACTCGGCCCTCGGTCTGGCAGTGGCGGCCTGCGCCGGCTGGTGCGTGGTGCTCGGAAGTGTCGGCTTCTGGTTGCAGTGCCGTCGCGACCGCGTCTTCGTCGATCTGTTGTGAGCGCATCGAAGACCGACTCGGTCATCTCTCTTCGCGATGTGAGCAAGCGATACGTGAAGTACGACGACCAGCCGATGCTCGTCAACGCGCTACGGTTCCGCGCGCGAAGCCGGCGCAGCACGCTGCTCGCCGTCGACAACATGAACCTCGACATCGCGGCCGGCGAGAGCGTCGGCGTACTCGGTCGCAACGGCGCCGGCAAATCGACGCTGCTGCAGCTGTTGTGCGGCGTGACCGCGCCGTCGAGCGGGGTCGTCGCGGTCCGCGGGAAGGTCGCGCCGCTGATCTCGGTCGGCGTCGGTTTCCATCCCGAGCTGACCGGCCGGGAGAACGTCTACGTCAACGGCACGATCCTCGGCATGAGCTCCGCCGAGATCGACCGCCGGCTCGACAGCATCATCGACTTCGCAGAGGTCGAGGACTTCATCGACACCCCGGTGAAGTTCTACTCCTCCGGCATGTTCGTGCGACTGGGTTTCTCCGTCGCGGTTGCCGCCGATCCGGACGTGCTGCTCGTCGACGAGGTCCTTGCGGTCGGTGACTTCGCGTTCCAGCTCAAGTGCTTCACGCGGATGCAGGAGATCCGGGCGCAGGGCACGACGATCGTCGTGGTCAGCCACAACATCAACGTGATCCGTGGCTTCTGTGACCGCGCTCTGGTGATGAGCCACGGCCAGAAGGTCTTCGACGGGCCGACATTCGAGGCGATCTCGGAGTTCTACAGCGTCGTGGGGCGCGAGGCGAAGGAAGACCTTCAAGGTGCCGGCGATCTGGCGGCGCACGACGCGGTGATCGAGTCGTTGACGCTGCACAACGCCGCGGGTGGCGAGCCGACCTTGCACTTCGACAGCGGTGATGAGGTCGCGCTCCGGCTGCGGGTGCGTGCGACCACGGACATCGCCAATCCGGTGATGGGGATGACTATCACTGCGGAAACCGGAACGGTGGTCTACTCCGACACGAACCTGATGAATCCGTTCGACCCGTTGTCGACCGACGAGACGGCGGAGTACGAGATGCGCCTCGCGTTGTCGTTGCCGAGCGGCGGCTACTACGCGACTGCTTCGTTCCACTCCGCGGAGGGTGGCAGCAGCGTGCTGCTCGGCCGCGCGGTTCCGGTCACGTTCTACGTGTCGGGCAGGAGCCTGGCCTCCGGCGTCGCCGACCTGGGCGGCACGTTTCACCGCGCGGGCTCGTGACGACGGCCGGCCCGCCGTACCTGCCGGTTCTGGTCCTCGCGGATCCACCGGAGGCCGCCGAGCCGCTGTGCGCGGCGCTCGGGGCGCGGCTGGGTTGGGCCCGGCTCGGGTCGATGGACCTGCCGAGCCGGATCTCCCGGCTGTTGTGGGGGTTCGAGGCGGGTGGCGGGGACGCCGGCGTCTCGTCGCTGGTCGATCGCGAACGCATGACGGCGGAGTTGCGTCGCCTCGTCGACGGCCTGGTCGTCGCGGCCGTGGGTGGTGCGTCGTACGCCGTGGACGTGTCCGGCAACGGTGACGTGCTCGGGCCGTACCTGCGCTCCGTGTGGGGCGACGCGGTGGTGGTCGCTGTCTGTGACGGCGAGCCGGGCGAGGGCGTGATCGCCGCGAAGCCGGACGTCGTGGTGTCGGTGGCACGGGTGGCGGCTGACGGCGCCGCCGTGGCGGCGGAGGTGGCGGCGCTCGCCGAGTCGCGCCGCGGGGTCGTGGGTGACCGGGTACGGGCCGGCCGTGGCCGGGCTCGGCGCGCGGCCGCGTCGCGGTTCCGGGTGTCCGCGAGCCCGTTGCGGGACCGGGTCATCGTCGTCCTCGGCGCGGCGCGCAGCGGCACGACGTTGTTGCACCGCCTGATCAGTGCGCACCCGATGGTGGCGGGCACCGAGACGGGCGAGACCTGGTTGTTCACCGACATCGCTCCGGTGTGGGCCGAGCCGGTCCGCGAGCAGTCGGGCGACGGTGCGGTGCTGAGTGGGATGCGGGGGTTCTGCGACAGCCTGCTGCTGACGATGCGGGACCGGATCGCCCCCGACGCGACACACGTGTGCGAGAAGACGCCGACGACCGTGTGGCGGCTGCCGGTGCTGGCGTTGATGTATCCCGACGCGCTGTACGTGCATGTCGTCCGCGACGGTCGCGATGTCGCGGCCTCGCTCGCGCGTACCTGGACCGGCGGCGCGGATCCCGGCGTCGAGGAGGTCGAGGCGGCGGCCCGCGAGTGGGTCGAGGCGGTCGGTGCGGTGCGCCGGGCCGCGCCGGAGCTGCGCCGCTTCCAGCAGGTGCGCTACGAGGACCTCATCGACGACCCGCAGGGCGTGGTCGAGCGGCTGTGGCGGTGGGTCGGGGTCGGTGTGTCCGATGCCGCGCGCGAAGCGGCGGCGCGACGGAGCACCGAGCGCGTCACTCCGCTTCCCGCGACTGGTCAGATCGGCACAGGCAAGTGGCGGTCGCTGTCCGCACCGGCTCGGGCGGCAGTGTCGCTCGCGACCGGTGACCTGATGCGGGAGCTCGGCTACCCAGCGGACCTGTCATGAGTCTGGGACTGGCACCGGGACCGGGCGATCTCGCGGTGGTGATCCCCACTCGGGACCGGTGGCCGATCCTCGCGCGGACGCTCGCGGCGCTGGCCGCGCAGACGGTGTCGGGCTTCGCCGTGGTCGTCGTTGTAGACGGTGAGGACCAGACGGTGCCGGCGCTGCCGGCGGGCATCAACGTCGTACAGGTTGCGCACGGCGGGCCGGGGAGAGCGCGCAACGCCGGGGTGCAGAGCTGCCGGAAGTCGCTGGTGCTCTTCCTCGGTGACGACATGATCCCGGCGCCGGACCTCGTCGAACGCCACCTCGCCCGCCACGGCCGCGAGGGCGGGCCGACCGTCGCGGTGCTCGGGAGCGTGGAGTGGCATCCGGAGGTCCGTCGTACGCCGCTGCTGAAGTGGATCGACACGGCGGGGATGCAGTTCGAGGTCGCGGGCATCGGCGACGACGCGGGCTGGGGCCGGTTCTACTCCTGCAACGTCTCCCTTCCTCGCACGCTGTTCGAGGCGGCCGGTGGCTTCGACCCCGACTTCGCGTACTACTACGAAGACCTCGACATCGCGTACCGGTTGCGCGATGCCGGGATGTCGCTTCGGTACGAGCCGCGGGCGCGGGTCGAGCATCTGCACTCCTACGACGAGGAGTCGTTCGAACGCCGGCTGCGCGGAATCGCCAAGGGCGAGTTCATGCTCACCCAGCGGCGGCCCGACTTCGCGCCGTACTTCGCGAACAAGTTCCGATCGGTGCAGGGTCAGCCGAAGCGGACTGTCGACCCGTGGCTGGCGCGGTTCGCGCCGACGTACCTGGACGCGTTCGAGGCGGAACAGGAGCTGGCGGAGCTGAAGGCGTACCTGGGCGAGGACTACGACGAGCTCATGCTGCGCGGTCATCAGCAGGCGGTCGATGCGGAGGAGGCGGCAGCGCCGGACGAGCTGACCTTCTACCGGACGTCGACGGCGTACCTGTACGACCTCACCGTCTTCGCGATGTCAGGGACGAAGCGGCCCTACCGCGACGAGATCATGCGCCGGGTCGGGCCGGGTTCGCGGCTGCTCGACTACGGCTGCGGGATCGGCAGCGACGGGCTGCGGCTGCGTGATGCCGGATACCTCGTCGACTTCGCCGACTTCGACAACCCGAGCACGCGCTACCTCCGGCATCGCCTCGAGCAGCGGGGCATCGATGCGCAGGTGTACGACGTCGACACGGACCGGCCGACGGGGTACGAGCTGGCGTACTGCTTTGACGTCATCGAGCACGTCGATGAGCCGTTCGGGTTCCTGGCGGACATCGAGGCGACGGCTGACCTCGTTGCGATCAACTTCCTGGAGCCGACGGCGGATGACGTGCACGTGCACAAGCCGCTGCCGATCAAGGCGTTGCTCGCGCATGCGACGAAGCGCGGGCTCATCCACTACTCGAAGCACTACGGCCGGTCGCACTTCGTGATCTACCACTCGCAACCAGCCGATGTGGCGCGGCGGGTGCTGGGTTTGGGCCGGCGCTTCCGCGGCGGGCTCGGGTAGCGCCTCGCCATCAAGGTCAAAGTCAAGGGCGCTATGACCAGGGGACGGTTTTCGCCGTACTCACTCTGATCCGCCCCGTTGCGTTGCTTGGTCACGCCGATGTGCGCAGCTGCTTTCGTCGGCGGGCTCGGAGGTTAGTGCCGCCATCAAGGTCAAGATCAACGGCGCTATGACCAGGGGACGGTTCTTGCTGTGCTCGCCCTGCTTCGCCCCGTTGCGTTGCGTGGTCACGCCGATGTGCGCAGCTGCTCTCGTCGGCGGGCGAGGACTGCGGCGAGCTCCTCGATGACTCCATCCGGCTCGGAATGAAGGCGTGGATGCGAGTACCGAACGGTGACCCAGCCGAGACGTGCAACTGCCGCATCGCGACGTAGGTCCTTCTCCCGCTGGCCAGGTGAGCCGTGGTACGCGGCGCCGTCCAGTTCGACCGCGACCATCTCGTCGAGGAAGGCCCGGTCGAGGAGCACGTAGCGCGAGCCGACCTGGAGGCGGTGCTGGGTGACGGAGCGGGGCAAGCGTCGATCGGCAAACACGCGCTCGTGTCCCCAGATCTCCAACTCGCTGTGATTGCCCGCGGCGAGCTGGTCGAACAGCTTGCGTTGTTCCCGCGCGCCGGCAACCCGCGGCTGCACCTCGAGCACTTCGGCCAGACGTCGAGGCGTCGTCCACCGCTCACGAACCGCGACGATCGCCGGCGCGCGTTTGACGAGTGTCGGTAGCACCGCCCAGCTCTCGACCACCGCCTGTTCGAGTCGGACGACTCGCAGGCCCGCCCGATCGGCGGTCGACGGCGGTTCGGCGACGAATCCGCGACGCCGGTGAAGGCGAATGCCTCGGGAGGAGACCGGATAGCTGTCACCACTCACCGTCACGTGGATTCGAGCTGAGCTGATGCATGGCAGCCGCCACTCGTCGAGTTCATCCGTGTGAGAGAGCGCGCCTGAGGGGCAGTAGGCCAAGGCGGCACGTCGACGCGCGCGAGTGTCGCTTGCCTCGGGTAGCCGGTAGACGCCGGGATGCGCGACGAGGATTGCGGCGGATCGAACCGCGTCGTCGATGACGTGCAGGGGAACCAGCTGGATCGCCTCGTCGCGGCGGATCACGCCGCCGCGGCGGCGCATCGCGTCGATGAGCACGGAGCGCATGGCGGGAGGGTGAGCTATCGGGCAACGAGCCGCGAGAGCTCGGATCCACGTGTGGAGAGCCAGCGACGCGGGGGACTTTGTGGGTTTCACGTGCCAAAACAGCCCCTTTCGACACGTGAAACCCACAATGTCCAAGGCACCCGACACGTGAAACCCACAAACCAACGCAACGGGGGAGCGCGAGGCAAGGAGAGTGGGAGCTGCCCCCGGCAGTTGCGCTCTTTGGGGCTGCAGCCGAACGCGGGGCGCAACGGGGGAGCGCGAGGCAAGGAAAGCGGGAGCCATCCCCCGGCAGTTGCGCTCTTTGGGGCTGCAGCCGGACGCGGGGCGCAACGGGGGAGCGGGAGGCAAGGAAAGCGGGAGCCATCCCCGGCAGTTGCGCTCTTAGGGGCCGCAGCCGAAGGCGAGGCCAAGCAGGGAAGCGGGAGCTATCCCCTGGCGGCCGAAGGCGAGGCCAGGGCGGCCTGATAGGCCGCCACGTGAGCGGGGCCGACAACGTCCCAACCCCATTGCTTGGCGTGCTGCGCGCACCTCGCCGGCGTATCCGGCTGACCCGCCAGCTTGCAGGTCGCCACGATCGCGCGCGCCAGCGCGTCGACGTCACCCAGTGGCGCCAGCGCGCCGACGCCCGACTCCGGCGTCACGATCTCGGGCATCCCTCCCGACGCGGCCGCGACCACCGGGGTGCCACACGCGAGTGACTCGACGAGCACGAGACCGAAGGCCTCGTCCGCCGACGGCAGCACGGTGACCGTCGCGTCCCGGTAGCGCTGCGGCACGTCTTCCAGCTGCCCGACCCCGAGTACGTCGATCACCGCGGCGACCACGGGCGGTACGTCGTCGGGCAGCGCCCCACCTCCACTGAACTGCAGCCGAGCGGCCGGTAGCTCCTGCTGCACCTGGTGCATCGCCACTGTCAGGTCGGTGAACCGCTTCCGCGGTTCGCCCGCATGAGCCGCGAACAGGATCCGCGGCGGACCGGTTCGTGGCTGCAGGTTCGGTGTGAACACATCGAGCCGGACGCCCGGATTGACCACCCGCGCCGGGCGGCCGGTGATCATCGAGACCGCAGTCGCGGCGGACTGCGACAGTGCCGTCGTCACGTGTGCCATCCGACCGGCGCGCCGCAGCAGTCGCCGTTCCCGGCCCTGCATCGTCCGCGTGGGATGGCCGATCGCGGTGAACACCGTGCGCTGCCCCGCGAGCCGCGCGGCGACCGCGGCGGACGGGACGAAGGCGTGCACGACGTCGTACCGGTGCCGGGCCAGCCACGGCAGCGCCGTGACGCCGAACGTCTCCAGCTTCGACACACCGAGACCGGTGAGCCGGTCGCCGTGACGATGGTGCAGCCGCACCAGCCGCGCGCCGGCTTCGGTCGTGATCGAGTGCTCGGGCCCACCCGTCACGTAGTCGACGTCGTGGCCTTGGTGCGCCAACCACGCCGCAAGGTCGTGCGCGTACCGCTCGCCTCCGCGGCGTACGTCCACCCACGTGAACGGGTGGACGATCGCGATCCGCATCCGGCTAGCTGGCGAAGGGCGAGGACCCAGATGCGAGTGCGTCCCGGTACCAGTCGATCGTGCGCTGCAACCCGTCCTCGAGCGAGATCGTCGCCGTCCACCCGACGCGGTCACGCGTCTTGGTCACGTCGGCGTGCATCCGGTAGATCTCGATCGGCCGTTCCGGCAGCGCGCCGAACTCGGGCGTGATCGGGTCCCCCATGAGCCGCAGGATCGTGACCGCGATGTCGCGCATCGACACCTCCCGGCCGCAGCCGAGGTTGAACAGGTCGCCGTCGATACCCGGGGCGGTCGCAAGGGCGACGAAGCCGTCGGCAAGGTCCTCGACGTAGTTGAACTCGCGCGTCTGCGTCCCCTGCGTCATCTTCAGCGGCTGCTTCTGCACCGCCCTGGAGATGATCTCGGGAATCACGCGGTCGGGCGACTGCATCGGGCCGTAGGCGTTGAACGGCCGCACCCGCACCAGCGGCAGGTCCCTCGCATCGGCGAACAGCCGGCAGTACTCCTCGGCGGCATGCTTGGACACCGAGTACGGCGAGATCGGGTGCACCGTCGCGTCTTCGCGGAACGGCACCTCGATGTCGCCGTAGATCTCGCTCGTGCCGGTGTTGAGGAACCGGGTGAAGCCGGTGCGCTCGACCGCCATCAACAGGTTGACGGTCCCCTGGATGTTGGTCTGGATGCACTCGTCGACCCGGTTCCACGACTTGCCGACGTGTGTGTAGGCGCCGAGGTGGAACACGTACTCCGGCTTCACCTCGTCGGCGAGCAGCTCCATCGCGCCGCGGTCGTCGAGCGACGCCTCGTGCAGCGTGATGGAGTCGCGGATGTCGAGCAGCCGCGCCGGATACACCGACGACACGGTGCTGGTCAGGCCGTGCACCTTCGCGCCCTCTTTGACCAGCCGCCGGGTGAGATGCGACCCGATGAAACCGGACGCGCCCGTGATCAGGACCCGCTTCCCGCCTAGTGCTCCGGCGCCAGCCACGGCGGGTCCTCTCTGCGCGCGAGAGCGTCCAGGTCGCTCACGTCCTTTTGGGTGTCCATCGACTTCCAGAAGCCTTCGTGACGGTAGACGAACAGCTCCCCGCGCTGCCCCAGCGCGGGCAGGATGTCGCGTTCGAGGCTCGACCCGGAGCACTGCGCGAACCGGTCGCGGTCGAAGACGAAGAACCCCGCGTTGATCAGGTGGTCGGCAAGCACCGGCTTCTCGCGGAAGTCCGTCACCTGCCCGGCGTCGTCGATGACGAGCGTGCCGTACTGCGACGGGAGCGGTACGACGGTGACCGTCGCGCCGCCGCCGTGCGCCGCGTGCCGCGCGTCGAGAGCGGCGATGTCGACGTTGCCGACGCCGTCGCCGTACGTTGCGTGGAACGTCTCGCCGACCCGGTCGAGGCAGGCGACCACGCGGTCGCCGGTGTCCGCCTCTTCACCGGTGTCGACCACGTCGACCTTCCAGTCGTGCGGCCAGTGGTCGGCGTACGCCTCGATGACGTCGTGCTTGTAGCCGGCCGCGAGGACGAAGTCCGTCACGCCGTGGCGGGCGTAGATCTCCATCACGTGGTGCAGCACGGGCCGCCCGCCCACCTGCAGCATCGGCTTGGGTACATCGGCGGTCGCGGGCCACGCGCGGATCCCGCGCCCGCCGCACAGAATCAGTGCCCGCACCCGCCGAGGATACGAAAAGCCGCCTTAGAGCAGGAGCCGCCGGGCGCGGATGCTCCCCGCAAGCAGAGCCCCGAACCCGACCACGTCAGCCCACCCGAGCTGCGCGGCCCGCGACGCTCGTCCGCGCCCGGGCCGTGCTTTGGCGTCCTGGGAGAGGGCGGCGACCCACGGCAGCATCGCGAGACCGATCAGGCTCGGCCACGGTGACAGCGTCAGCAGATCTGCGACCACCACCGCCGTCGCGGCGGCAACCGCCAGGTCCGCGCTCGCCGTCCGCCGCGACAGGAACAGCCGAAGAAACGCTCGTTGACGCAGCTCCGGCACTTCGCGAACCAGCATCGGGAAGCCCGCCAGCCGCCGACGCTCGTCGAGGAAGTCCCGGTAGTTCCCCGCCATGACGCGGTGGTGGACGACGGCATCCGCCGCGAACCGGAAGCCGCCGGTCCTCGCGATCGCTGAGCCGAGCACGACGTCCTCACCGAATGCGCGGCCGCTGAGCAGGCGCTGCCCGGCGAAGCCGCCGACCTCGAGGATCGCGGCCCGGCGGGCGGCGAGGTTGGCGGTCTCGTACAGCCCGCTCGGTGACGTGACGGTGAGGGTGCGGCCCCATGGGCCGCCCCATCCGCCGGGCTCCGGGAGGGTGCGGCCTTGCACGATCGCAGTGCCGGCATCGAACGCCGCGGTCAGTGCGGACAGCCAGTGCGGCGTGGGCAGGCAGTCGTCGTCGGTGAACGCGATCAGCTCAGCGCGCGCTTCGGCGATGCACGTGTTGCGGGGTACGCCGGGCCCGTCGTGAAACGGCAGCCGCAGAGCGCGCAGCCGCATCGGCGTACGCGCACATCGCGCAGTGAGCAGCTGCCAGGTGTCGTCGGAGGAGCCGTTGTCCGCGACGACAACCTCGGTGTCGCGATGGTCCTGCGCCTCCAACGCGCCGAGCAGCCCGTCCAACAACGCGCCGCGGTTGTGGGTCGACACCACGACCGCGACCGCTGCGGCCGCGCCCTCCCACGACGCACTCTGTGCGCTGTCGGTCGGCGCCGCGATCGTCACACCGGTCACGTCCGGCCGGCCGCGGCGAGGTGGATCGCCTCGAGCTCGCTCGCGAACCGGTCGACGCGGTACGCCGCGCTGGTGGTGAGGCCGCCGTTGACGAGCCGGCGTCGCAGCTGGCCGTCCGCAGCGAGCGCGCGGACCGCCGCCGCGACAGCCGGCGGATCGTCGACCGGCACTTCGACGCAGTTGAGGTTGTCGGTGAGGTACTCCGCGGCGCCGCCGCGGCGGATCGCAATGACGGGCAGCGCTTGCGTCATGGCCTCGAGCGGGACCAGGCCGAACGGCTCGTCCCACCGTGACAGGAACAGCAGCGCGTCGGCCTCGGCGTACACCGCCGCGAGCTGGTCGCGCTCGACGAACCCCTCGCACGTCAACCGGTCCGCGACGCCGATCTCGCGGGCCATCGCGATCAGCTCGTCGCGATGCCGATCGTCCGCGGCACCCACGATGCGAAGCGTCGCGCCGGGAAGGTCGGCGAGCGCCTGGATCGCGATGTCGAAGCCTTTCCGCGGCTCGACCCGGCCGACCATCAGCAGCCGTCCCTGCCACGGGCGGTCGCCGGGCCGCCGCGACGGGAAGTCGACCGGGTCGGTGCCGAGCGGCACGATCGCCGAGCGGCTGAACCGGATCGTTCCCTCGGCCTCGGCGCGCCGACGCAGGTAGTCGCTCGCGAACGCGACGGTGGCTTCCGGCGGCAGCACGGGGACGCCGGTCGGTAGCCCGGTCAGCTGACTTGCGAGCGCCCCGAGCCAACGCGGCCGCCGGCTCCACGCGGCCGTCCACGCGTCGACGTGCGAGGCGTAGACGAGCCAGTCGTCCTCGATCACCGCGACGACGGGAAAGGCGCGTTCGATGCAGCTCGACAACAGCCCGACCGACATCCCGCCCATCGCCCAGACCGACACGACGTCGGGCGCGACGTCCTTCATCGTCTCGAGCAGCCGGCGTTGGTTGTGCCGCTCGATCCGGAGTCGATGCCTCGGTTCCGGGCGCTGCAGGTGATGGTCGGTCCAGTACCACTCGAGCCGCCGCCGGACGTGCGGCTCGGGCGGGTCGGAGGCGGGGTCATGGAACGTCGTCGTCGTGGTGAGGACGGTCACGTCGTGGCCGGCCTCCCGCCACCGTTCGACCGTGTCCTGGCATGACAGCTCGTACCCGCCGAGCGCGTGCGGCGGGTAGAGGTTCGTGAGCACGAGGACTCTCACGCCGTCGCGCCATCCGCCCCGGCGGTCGGATGCAGCCAGGCGTCCTTCTGCTGCCGCAGCTGGTCGGCGGCAGCGGCGTCGCCGCTGCGGCGCGCCCGCCGGGCGTGGATGGCCGCGCTCGCCGCGTTCGCGAACCGCCACGCGCCGGTCGCGATCGCACCCCGCCGCCGCCGGTACACCGCCACGCTGTTCGCGATCCACGCGGCGGGCTGCCGCTCGCCGTACTGCTGCGCGCCGGAGACGTTGCCGATGTGGCGTACGACGGCGTCCGGGGTGAACCAGACCTCCCAGCCGCGGTCATGGGCTCGCCAGCACCATTCGAGGTCTTCGGCGTACATGAACAGCGACTCGTCGAGGCCGCCGATCTCCGCGAGGGCCTCGCGGCGGATCAGCAGCGCGGCCCCGACCGCCCAGTCCACGCGGCGCTCGGCGTCGTGCGGCCAGATCGCGCGGTCACGGCGCAACGCGGAGGCGAATGTGACCCGCAGCGAGGGGAACGGCCACGCCGACGCCTCCAGCCGGTCGTCGGGGCGCAGCAGCTTGGGGGCGACCGCCGCGGCCCGGGGGTGGCGCGCGGCGCACGCCACCAGCCGGCTGATCGCGCCCGGCTCCGGCCAGGCGTCGGGGTTGAGCAGCAGCACCCACGGCGAGCGGACCGCGCCGAGGATCGTGTTCACGCCGCCGGCGAAGCCGAGGTTCGCCTCGCCCGAGTCGACGGTGACCTCGGGGAACGCGGCGCGGACGGCCGCCGCGGTGCCGTCGGAGGAGCCGTTGTCCCGCACGTGAACGGCGAGCGTGCCGGGGGGCTCCGACGCGAGCAGGGCCCGCAGCGCGGTGAGGGTGGTCTCGCGGGTGTTCCAGGTCACGATCGCGACGTCGACTAGGGGCTCGATCGCGGCACCGCTGCCCGCCATGAGCCGCAGCGTAGGCGCTACGGGCGCCTCGGCAGCCGTACGACCCGGGGCGCCGACTATCCTGTCCTCGGTCATGAGCGCACCGACGTCGTACGAGCTGAGCTCGCAGCAGGCGCTCGAAGCCGAGTCGATCCACATCTTCCGTGAGGTCGCCGCGGAGTTCGAGCGCCCCGTCCTGCTGTTCTCGGGCGGCAAGGACTCGGTCGTCATGCTCCACATCGCGGCGAAGGCGTTCTGGCCGGCGCCCATCCCGTTCCCCGTGATGCACATCGACACCGGCCACAACTTCCCCGAGGTGCTCGAGTTCCGCGACAGCACCGTCGAGCGGATGGGGCTGCGGCTCGTGGTGGGCAGCGTCGAGGAGTCGATCGCGAAGGGCCGGGTCCGCGAGCGGCCGGACGGCATCCGCAACCCGCTGCAGACCACCACGCTGCTCGACTCGATCAACGAGCACGGCTTCGACGCCGTCTTCGGCGGTGCCCGCCGGGACGAGGAGAAGGCGCGCGCCAAGGAGCGCGTCTTCAGCTTCCGCGACGAGTTCGGCCAGTGGGACCCGAAGAACCAGCGGCCGGAGCTGTGGTCGCTCTACAACGGCCGCCACCACAAGGGCGAGCACATCCGGGTCTTCCCGCTGTCCAACTGGACCGAGCTGGACATCTGGAGCTACCTCGCCGCCGAGAACGTCGAGCTGCCGAGCATCTACTTCGCGCACGAGCGCCAGGTCTTCCAGCGCGACGGCATGTGGCTGCCGGTGAGCGAGTTCACGATGCCGCGTGAGGGCGAAGAGGTCGTGAAGCTGACGGTTCGCTACCGCACCGTCGGTGACATCCCCGTGACGGGCGCGGTCGAGTCGAGCGCCGCGACGTACGACGAGATCATCGCCGAGGTCGCCGCAACCCGGATCACCGAGCGTGGCGCGACGCGCGCCGACGACCGGCTCACCGAGGCGGCGATGGAAGACCGCAAGCGCGAGGGCTACTTCTGATGGAACTGCTGCGCTTTGCGACGGCTGGCAGCGTCGACGACGGCAAGTCGACGCTGATCGGCCGGTTGCTCTACGACACGAAGTCGATCTTCGAGGACCAGCTCGAAGCGGTCGAGCGCACGTCGCGCGACCGCGGCGACGAGCACGTCAACCTCGCGCTGCTCACCGACGGCCTTCGCGCCGAGCGCGAGCAGGGCATCACGATCGACGTCGCCTACCGCTACTTCGCGACCCCGAAGCGGTCCTTCATCATCGCGGACACGCCGGGCCACATTCAGTACACGCGCAACATGGTCACGGGCGCCTCGACCGCAAGCCTCGCGCTGGTCCTGGTGGATGCCCGCAACGGCATCGTGGAGCAGTCGCGCCGGCACGCGTTCATCACCTCGCTGCTGCGGGTGCCTCACCTTGTCGTGTGCATCAACAAGATGGACCTCGTCGACTACGACGAGGCGGTGTTCAACCGGATCAAGGACGAGTTCCGGGCCTTCGCCGCGAAGCTCGACATCGGCGACCTCTCGTTCATTCCGATCAGCGCGCTGCACGGCGACAACGTCGTACATCGCTCGCAGAACATGCCGTGGTACGACGGCACCTCGCTGCTGCACCACCTCGAAGACGTGCACATCGCGAGCGACCGCAACCTGATCGACGTCCGGTTCCCGGTGCAGTACGTCATCCGCCCGCAGTCGAAGGCGCATCACGACTACCGCGGCTACGCGGGCACCGTCGCCGGCGGGGTGCTGAAGCCTGGGGACGAGGTCGTCGTCCTGCCGAGCGGGATGAAGTCAACGATCGCGAGCATCGACACGGCGGACGGTGAGGTCGAGGAGGCGTTCGCGCCGATGGCCGTCACGGTTCGGCTCACCGACGACGTCGACGTCTCGCGGGGCGACATGATCTGCCGGCCGCACAACCAGCCGCGGGTCACGCAGGACGTCGAGGCGATGATCTGCTGGCTGTCGGACCTGCCGCTGCAGGACCGCGGGATGTACGCCATCAAGCACACGACGCGGTCGGCGCGATGCCAGGTGCGTGGCGTCGACTACCGCATCGACGTCAACACGCTGCACCGTGACGAGACGGCCGACTCGCTGACACTCAACGAGATCGGGCGGGTCACGCTGCGTACGACGGTTCCGCTGTTCGTCGACGAGTACCGGCGCAACCGCACGACCGGCTCGTTCCTTCTCATCGACGAGGCCACGGGGGCCACCGTCGGCGCCGGCATGGTTCTTTAGTGGCTGACGCGCGGAGCGACTCCGAGGTCGCTCGCGATCTCGCGACGGCCGCCGGACAGCTGCTGCTGAAGCTTCGCGCGGACATGGGCTTCAGTGACCCGTGGAAGCTGCGCGACGCCGGTGACCACAACTCCAACGTGCTGCTGTACGAGCTGCTCGGCGAGGCGCGCCCCGACGACGTGGTCCTCTCCGAGGAGTCGGCAGAGGACGACCGCCGTCACGACGCGGATCGGCTGTGGATCATCGACCCGCTCGACGGCACCACCGAGTACGGCGAGCCCGAGCGGACCGACTGGGCGGTCCACGTCGCCCTGTGGCAGCGCGGCCGCGGTCTGACCGACGGAGCCGTCGCGCTGCCGGCGCGCGGCATGACGCTGTCGACCGCCGACCCGCTGCCGGCGCGTGGCGAGCCGGCGACCCATCCGCGGCTTGCGGTCAGCCGGACCCGGCGGCCACCGTGGGTGGTCGATGTAGCCGAGAAGGTCTCCGGTCAGCTCGTCCCGATCGGCAGCGCCGGCATGAAGGCGATGTCGATCCTGCTCGGCGAGAGCGATGCGTACCTGCACAGCGGCCGGATGAAGGAGTGGGACTCCGCGGCGCCGGTCGTCGTAGCGGCTGCTGCCGGCATGCACGTCAGCCAGCTCGACGGCTCCGAGCTCGAGTTCAACAAGCCGTCACGGCTGACCGAGCAGCTCCTGATCTGCCACCCGTCCCTGACAGACGCGCTGATCGCAGCCTGCGCCTAAGGCCCGCCGAACTTGCAAGAAATCGCCGTTTGGATGCCGAAAATGGGCGGATTGTGCAAGTTCGCGGGATGAAATGGGTTGGCCTCGCGATGCTCGGCGTCGTTGCGGCCGGCTGCAGCGGGAGCTCGACGCCGGGGACGTCGCCCACCGGCCCGTCCGCCGCGGCCACGTCCCCTGGCGCCTCCGGGTCAACTGCGCCGACGCCGCACGTGACGTATCACGGCGTGCTGGCGATCAGCCACGTGCTCGACGTGCGCCCGATGACCTCCGGCGGTCCTTGCCCGAGTGCCGCGCAGGCGTTTCCGCACGACGCGGGCACATCCCGGGACGTCGTCGCCTGCGACCCGCGGCAGCAGCAGGTGTTCCTGCTCGCTCCGCCGGCGCTGAGCCAGAACGACGTGGATGCGACGACGGTGTCGATGGAAACCAACGGGGGCGGCTGGGCGGTCGACCTGCAGCTCTCGCCCGCCGGCGCGCGTACCTTCCTCGCGCTGACCAAGCGGGCCTACGAGGTGACCGGGTCGGGTGAGACCGGGTTCGGGTCGTGCCGCCCGCCGCGGGGCTGCAACGCCATCGCCATCGTCTACAACGGGGTTGCGGTGGCGGAGCCCGCCATCGCGCAGGACGGGCTCGTCGGAGGCCTGGTTCAGATCGGCGGCTTGTCGCACCGCGAGGCAGAGCGGATCGCCGCCTCCCTCAGCGCCTCCTAGCGTCGTGCGCCATCCCAGGTACGCGCCGGGCCCGGCTTAGGGCCGTTCGCCCCTAGTGGGAGTGACCGACGACCGCATCCGATAGGCGGACATCTATGCCATTTTCGACGGCATGTTCTTCGTCAGGCTGGTGGCGAACAAGGACGGCACGTGGACGTGCCGTACCGGGCGCACCGACATTGACGCGCGTGTGATGACCTTCCGCGAGGCAATGGCGCGGGCGTTACAGGTCGCGGCCGACATGGGTCCGTCGTTACTGGTCGTCCATCATCAAGACGGGTCGGTGGAGCATCTTGGGCCTGCCGAGCTCTACGCAGCCGCTCCGGAGGCGGCCGATCTCACCCAGTAATTGCCACCGCGATGGGTGACCGCGCCCAAGACGACCACACCCACTCCTGCGGTATGAGGAACTTCTTCACTGGAGTTCTCCTTCTCAACCTGTGATGACGACCGAGACGCCAGTCACATTGGCGGCGGAGACGTTGCTTGAGGTGAAGTCAGGGGATGCGGCGCCGGTTACGTCGAGGGAGCCGGTTACCTCCGCCAGGGATGCGTTGCCGGCCCCGGTGAGGGTGACCTTGTACGACAGCCCGCTGCACCCCGCGGCGGTGGTGACGGGGGCGGTGGACACCTTGTAGCCGGGAAGGCTGGCGGTGTAGACCGTGTTGTACGAGACCGTGGCGGCGGCGTTGCAGCTGGCCACGTTGGCATTGCCCGCGGCGAGGGACTTGCTCGACACGGACAGCGACGCGGCGAACGCGGTGACGACCCCGAAGACCGTCACCCCGGTCACGAGCGGAAGCACAAAGCGCCCGATCGGGGGCACCCTTACCTCAATCCGTGCCGGTTTCCCATGTCGCGCCATACGTGGATCTTCCGCAAGATCCACTTCCTCGCGGTGGAGGCTTTGGTCCCGTCAGGGCCGCCGATCGCCCTCATCTTTAGGTGGTCATTCGGGCAGAACGGGTTAGGGAGCGGCGGTGGCGTCGGCGTCCGGCTCGCCGAGCAGATGGGCGCCGCCGGGCTCGGCGCGCCGCGAGCGCGACCGGAAGCGGCGCTCCACCTGGTAGTACGACAGCGACGCGAGCGTGAACGACACCGCCAGCACCGCGACGACCCGCGGCGCGAGTGGCCACGATCGGGTGTGCCCGCCGACCTCGCTGACCGCGAAGACGCTCCACAGGTACAGCGAGTACGAGATGACGCCGACCCAGACGATCGGGCGGCTGGCCAGGAAGCGGTCGAAGCGCCAAACCCGCTCCCGCGGCGCGATCATCACCCCGGCCGACAGCGCCGTGAGCAGCAGCCCCCACTGGTAGACCCACGACGCCAGGTAGTTCGCGCGGACCGTCACGACGACGAGGCACACGACGCCGGCGCTGCGCACGATGTTGGGGATTCGTCGCGCGACCGGCAACAGCGCGATCGCGCAGCCGACGAGCATGTCCTGGAACCGCAACAGCCCGAGGTGGTAGTTCAGCAGGACGTCACCGTCGTGGTGCAGCAGCCAGATCCGCGCGAGCGTGCAGACCGCGACCCCCGCCACGCAGAGCCAGCCGATCACCTGTCGCGGCACGCGAAGCACGAGCAGCGCGAGCAGCGCGATCGACCACGCGATGTAGAACTCCCACTCGACCACCAGCGTCCAGACCTGGGACAAGCCGAACGGAAAGCCGGGTACGTCGGGCTTCCCGTAGAGCGTGTACGTGAGGACGCGCCACAGCCCCTGCGCCTGCGCCGCGCCATCGCTGTGGGCGAGCTCGTACCACGCCACCGTCAGCGCGATGAACGCGAACAGCGCCGGCAGGAGCCGTCGGGCGCGCCGCCCGTAGAAGCCGATCAGGTCGATGCGGCCGAGCCGGTCGACGTCGGCGATCAGGATCTCGGTGATCAGCAGACCCGACAGCACGAAGAACAGGTCGACGGCCAGGAAGCCGCCACGGCCGACGTGTGTCAGCCAGGGCACGAGAAACGTCAGGTGGTACAGCAAGACGATCAGCACGGCGAGGGCCCGCACGCCGTCGAGCTCCGGCCGGTAACCCAGCCGGGTGCGCGCCGGCTTCGGGTCTGCGGCCGTCACTGCGTGGTGGCCTGCGTGTCGTCGGCGATCTCTGCCTCGACGACCGGATCCGAGCCGTGGACGCCGGCGCGGACGGGATCCGTCTCGCCGCCGGCTGCGCGCCGCGACGGCAGCCGGAACCGGCGCTCGACGAGGTAGTACGACGGGATCGCGAGCGCGAACGACCCGATGATCGACACGATCGCGCGCTGCGTCGACGACCAGCTCCTGCCGTGGACGCTGACCTCGGCGACGAGCGTTCCGCTCCACAGGTACAGCGAGTACGACAGCTTGCCCATCCACACCATCGGAGCGCTGGCGAGCACGCGGTCGACGGCCCACGGCTTCGCGCGCGGCTGCACGACCATCGCGGCGCAGGTCGCGATCGCGAGCATGCCACCGACGTACAGCCACTCGCTCGAGAAGCGCGCCTGTCCGATGACGTACAGCAGGAAGGCGCCACCGGCGACCCGCAACCAGTTCGGCACCTGCGGCCAGCCGCTGAGCAGCCCGAGCGCGCAGCCGACGAGCAGCTCGTCGAAGCGAAGCCAGCCGGAGTAGTAGCTGAGGTTCCAGTTGTGGGTGCCGAGCAGGTAGATGCTGAGCCGTACCCCCGTCATGGCGACCGCGGCGACCGCGGTCCACATGCCGATGCGCCGCCGGTCGACGCCGCGACGCAGCGCGATGATCAACGCGAGCGGCCAGAAGATGTAGAACTCCCACTCGACGATCAGCGTCCAGATCTGCGAGACACCGACGGACCACGGATACGTCATGTGGCCGGCGTCGACGAAGGTGAAGACGGACACATAGTTCTTCAGCGTCGAGATTCCCGCGTTGCGGTCGAGCTGGAAGTACGCCGCCGCGAGCACGAGGAACGTGACCAGCGCCGGCAGCAGCCGCCGGGCGCGACGGCGGTAGAAGTCGCGCAGCCTTGCCTGGTTCGTCGCGAGATGGTCGGCGACGATCAGCTCGGTGATGAGCATCCCCGACAGCACGAAGAAGATGTCGACGCCGAGAAACCCGCCGCCGAAGTACGGCCGCAGCGCCGGCGCGACGAACGAGACGTGGAACCCCAGCACCGCGAGGACCGCGATGGCCCGCACTCCGTCGATCTCCGGTCGGTAGGTCAGCCGCCCGGCCTTCGTCACTTGGCCAGCCTAGCCAGGATGGCAGCGACGGCTTCGGCGACGGAGACGGTCGTCGTGTCGATGACGAGCTCTGCGTCGAGCGGCTCTTCGTAGGGGTCGTCGATGCCGGTGAAGCCGGTGATCTCACCGGCCCGCGCCTTGGCGTAAAGGCCCTTCACGTCGCGCCGCTCGCACTCCTCGATCGGGGTGGAGATCCACACCAGCACGAACGCGCCGGGCCCGCCGGCGGCCTCGACCAGCTCGCGCACCCAGCGGCGGGTCTCGTCGTACGGCGCGATCGGCGCGCAGACCGCGACCCCGCCGTGCTTCGTGACTTCGGCGGCCACCCAGCCGATCCGGCGGATGTTGATGTCGCGGTCCTCACGGGAGAACCCGAGGCCGCGCGAGAGATGAGTGCGTACGACGTCGCCGTCGAGCAGGGTGACCGCTCGCCGCTCGGCGAGCACCTCGACCAGCGACCGGGCGATCGTCGACTTGCCGGAGCCGGAGAAGCCGGTGAGGAAGACCGTCTTGCCGCCGTTCGCCGGCTGTGCGGTGGTCGGGATCTGCAGCAGCTCGCCGGAGGAGTACAGCGCCGCGATCTCCGCCGCCCGGCTCGCGGCCTCGCCCGGCGTGATCGGGATCTCGACGACCTCACTCGCCGAGGCACGCCACGCGGCGGTCCACTGCTGGTAGCGCGCGTTGTCCGAGCGGACCCCCGCCGCGGGCAGCAGCAGCCGGGCGCCGGGCGGCAGCAAACCGGCGGGCAGCTGCTCGGCGACTGCGACGACTACTGCGCTGTCGCCGTAGGACTCCTGCGGCCGCGGCCAGCGGGGCGCCCGCAGGCCGATCACGCCGCCCGCCTCGCGGCGCCCGACGGGCGTGCCCTCCTCGTCGAGCAGGTCGTCGCCGTCGGCGCCGGGCAGCGCGTCGGCGGGCAGCAGCCCGAGCAGCACTTGGTCCAGCCGTGCCAGCCCGGCGACGTCGAGGGTCACGGCAGCCACGCGAGGCACAGTAGTTGAGGCAGACTCTTCGGGTGGACTTCTCCCTGACCGACGAGCAGAAGGCGTTCCGCGCCAGCGTCTACGACTGGGCGCTCGCGACTGTTGCGCCCGGCGCACCGGACCGGGACAAGGAAGGCCGCTGGGACCCCGACATCTGGAAGTCCCTGGGTGCTCAAGGGCTGGCCGGACTGCCGATCGCCGAGGCCTACGGCGGCGCGGGCGCGTCGGTCATGGACTGCGTGATCGCCAACGAGGCGATTGCGGAGGGCGGCCACGACGGCGGCTTCAACCTCTCCATGGGCGCGCACTGGGTGATCGGTGCCGTCCCGATCTGGCTGCACGGGACCGAGGAGCAGAAGCAGCGCTGGCTGCCCGGGCTGTGCGACGGTTCGATGGTCGGCGCGTGGGCGTCGACCGAGCCCGAGGCGGGTTCGGATGCGGCCGGACTGCAGACGAAGGCGGTTCGTGACGGCGACGACTGGGTGCTCAACGGCAACAAGATCTTCATCACGAACGGGCCGATCGCCGGCGTGTGCAACGTGCTCGCCCGCACGAGTGAGAAGGGCGCGACGGCTTTCATCGTCGACACGACGAACCCCGGATTCCAGGTCGGCAAGGAGCTCGACAAGATGGGCTGCCGCTCGTCGCCGACCGCGGAGATCGCGCTGGTCGACTGCCGGGTGCCGGCCGACTGCGTGCTTGGCGAGGTCGACCAGGCGCTGTGGCGGGTGGCGTTCGAGTGCTTCGACTGGGAGCGCACGGTCATGATCGCCAGCGGCATCGGCGGCATGCAGAGCACGCTCAACACCTGCATCCAGTACGCGAAGGAACGCAAGCAGTTCGGCCGGCCGATCGCGTCGTTCCAGGCGATCGCGCACAAGCTCGCCGAGATGAAGATCCGGCTCGAGGCGTGCCGAACCGCGGTCTACCGCGCGGCGTACCTCAAGCAGACCGGCGTCGAGCACCAGATGGAAGCGTCGATCGCGAAGTACCTCGTTGGCGAGTACAGCGTCATGAACGCCCTCGACGCGATCCAGATCCACGGTGGCTACGGCTACCTGCGTGACTTCGGCGTCGAGCGCGCACTGCGGGACGCGAAGCTCGGCTCGATCGGCGGCGGAACCTCGGAGATCCAGAAGCTGATCATCAGCCGGATGTTGCTGGGTGACATCTGACAGTGACCGATCAACAGCCCTCGGCGCTGCCCGACGTGGTACGGCCGCTGGAGTTCCTCATCGGCAGGTGGCGCGGTGAGGGGCACGGCGCGGTGCCGGGCGGGGGAGCGCCTGACTTCCCGTACGACGAAGAGCTCACGATCACCAACGACGACGGCCTGCCGTGGCTGACCTACTCAACGAAGGCGGTTCATCCGATCGATCGGCACATCGTGCTGCACGTCGAGCACGGCTGGATTCGCCCGCAGCCCGCCGACGCCGACGGCAAGATCACGGTGGAGATGGTGCTCGCGCTGCCGAACGGGATCGTCGAGATCCTGCTCGGTGAGCTCGTGGCAGGACCGGCCGGGGCCCACCTCGAACTAGCCAGTGATGTCATCGCGCGGACGCCCACCGCGACGCAGGTGTCCGCTGACAAGCGGATGTACGCCGTGCGTGGCGGCAAGTTGATGTACGCCATCGACTTGGCGACCGGCGACGCCGGCCTCGCGCCGCATCTCGCGGCCGCGCTTGACCCCGTTCTTCCGTGACCTCGCCCGAGGAGCGCGAGCTCCGCAAGCAGGTCGAGAGATATCGGCGCCAGACCGAGGCGTTGCGCGACAAGGAAGGCATCGGTCGTCGGGGGCGGCGGCGTCACTCGTCACCAAGGTCCAGGTGGCGACGCCGCGCTGGGGTGTTGGTCGAGCTCGGTGTCGTCGTGGTCGTTGCGTCGGTCGCAGCGGGTGCCTGGATTCTGGTACACGGGCTGGATGCGACGGGTCGCCTGTCTGATGCCCGCACCGATATCCAACGGCTGCGCGCTGACCTGCTGACCGGCCGCGACCCCACGGCGGACCTGCGAGCCGCGCGGCAAGACGCCGCGGCCGCTCGTCACGACACCCACGACTTCGTATGGGACGCAGTGTCGTGGTTGCCGCCGGTCCAGACGGTGCGGGGGATCACGACCGCGATCGACACCCTCGCCTCGCGGGCACTTCCGGACTTCGTCTCGGTGGCGCCGAGTCTGCGGCCGGCTCAGCTTCGGGTGCGTCACAACAAGATCGCGCTCGCCCCTCTGGTCGCCGCGGCACCGACGATGCAACGGGCGGCGGCGGCCGCGTCGTTGGCTCGTGCCGAGGTTGCTAGCCTGCCTGACGGCTGGTTCGGCCTCATCTCGAGCGCACGCGACAAGGTGCTCACACAGCTCACGTCGTTGGCGGGCAGCGTCGACGACATCAGCCGGGTCACCGCCGCCGGGCCGACAATGCTCGGCCTGCACGGCGAGCGGCGGTATTTCGTCGGCATCCAGAACAACGCCGAGGCGCGCGCGACCGGAGGTCTCGTGGCGGCCTGGGCCGTCGTCACGGCGGACCACGGGACGATCCACGTCGCCGCGCACGGCAACGACGGGCTGCTGCAGCGCTTCCGGTCTCCGACGCCGGTGGCGTCGCTGTCGAGGAACTACCTCGCGGCCTACGGCAACTACCACCCCGCGCAGACCTGGATCACCAGCAACCTCTCGCCGAACTTCCCCGACGCGGGCAACATCTGGGCCCACATGTGGCAGGCGCAGACCGGCGAGCACGTCGACGGGGTGTTCGGGGTGGATCCGGTCGGGCTTGCCGATCTGCTCGGGTCGGTCGGCACGGTGCGGCTGCCGAACTACCCGCAGGTGTTCAGCGGTGCCAACCTCGCGTCGTTCATCGAGTCGACCGAATACTCCGCGTTCCCCGGGCTGAACAACCCGGTGCGCAAGGACTTCCTCGGCAAGGTCGGTACGGCGGTGATCCACAAGCTGCTTTCCGGTTCCGGCAGCCCGCAGAAGATCACCACGACGCTCGGCCGGGCCGCCGGCGAGGGCCACCTCGAGCTGTGGTCGCGTCGCGCCTCCGAGCAACGGCAAATCACCGGCACGCCGCTCGCCGGCGAGCTGTCGCCAACGACCGCGCCGTACGCCTCCGTCTCGGTCAACAACGCCTACGGCTCGAAGCTCGACTACTACCTCGATCGCCGCCTGAACTACCAGGCCGGCGGGTGCAGCGCGTCGCGGCGGTCCGCGACGATCTCGGTGACGCTGACCAACAACGCGCCGCGGCACGGCCTCCCCGACTATGTCCGGATCAAGGCGCCCGGAAGCACGCCGATCACGAACGTCGAGCAGGTTCCGGAGAACAAGGAGCTCGTCTACATCCACGCGACGGCTGGCGCCGCGCTGGTAAAGGCGACCCTCGACGGGAAGGACGTGTCGGTGGGCGCCAACATCGAGCGGGGCCATCCGGTGTTCAGCCTCCCCGTCGTACTGCAGCCCGGTGTTGCGCGCACGATCACGCTGAGCCTGTCCGAGCCCACGACCGCTGGCGTACCGTCCACGCAGGTGCAGCCGCTGGCCCGCCCGCAGGTCACCTACATCGACGTCCCTCGCTGTGGCTGACCTCTCACGCCGCCGGCGCCGGGAGTCGACCGTGCTCGGGACGGCCCTCGGGGGACTCGCCCTCGCCACCTCGATCGCGGTCGCCGCGCCGGCCGCCGGCTCGGCGCCGGGGGTCCCGACGTCGACGGTCAAGGCGTTCGGGGCGGGTACGGCGCACTACTGCGTCCGTGACTACGCCCCGAACGTCGAGGTCCGGGTACACAACGAACGCACCGGGGCTACAGCGTCGATCCACACCAACAACCGCGGCAAGGGGTGTGCCGACGTCCCGGTGGTTGTGAGCTGCGGGCAGGTCGAGACCCAGACGATCGTCGCGGCCGGTGTTGCCGCCGACGGAAACCCGGGTACGTCGGCAGCCCGCGCCGCCGTACCGGGCGGGTTGCCGTCCTGTCAGGCTTCGGCGAGCGTCGCCGGTGACCGCGGATCGGTCAAGAGCCCGACGATCTCGGGGCTGGACGCGATTCTGCTGGGGGTCGGCTGCGCAGGCTGCATCGCGCTCGCCGTGCTTGCGATCATGCTGCTCCGCCGGCGGAAGGCGGCGGCGGAAGGCTGACCTGGGCATTTAGACCCATTTGGGGGCACTGCGAAGAATGCCGGGCCGTGCCACACTAGATCGGAGTTCTCGCATCATCTGGGACGGAGATCGCCTTGGGGGCAACGCTGCGGCGCGTCATGCGCGTGCTGCTCCTTGTCACGATGCTCGCCGCGGTCGGCTCACTCGCTGGAGTCTCGAACGCCACGGCGTCGGCTTCACGCCTGCCCGCGGCAGGTAGCGCTCCACCGCCGGTCCCGACGTCCTCGGTCTCGCCGGACAGTGACTCCTCGACCGTGACCTACTGCGTGGACAACTACAAGCAGAGCAGCACCGTCGCGGTGAAGAACAACGCCAACGGCGCCACGGGCTCGATCACCACCGACGCCCAGGGTCACGGCTGTACCCACGTGCCGGTCCAGACCGACTGCACCAACAGCATCGCCAACACGATCGTCGCTACCGGCCAGGACCAGGCCGGAGGCCCGGCGTCGTCGCAGGCCACCTACAACACCCCGCCGACCGGTAACTGTGGCGGTGGCGGTGGCGGTGGCGGTGGCGGTGGCGGCGGCGGCGGCGGTGGCGGTGGCGGCGGCGGTGGCGGTGGCGGCGGCGGCGGCGGAACCCCGACCCCGACTCCGAGCCCCACGTCCACCGAATGTGACTCGAGCCACGCCACGCTCGCCGTCACGGTGCTGCCGGAGGGCGCGAAGATCACCGGTACCGCCTGTGGTTTCACGACGGGTGAGCAGGTCGACGCCTTCGCCCACTCCAACCCGGTGTACCTGGGCACCACCAACGCGGCCGCTGACGGCACCGTCGGTGGCAGCTTCCGGCTGCCGCCGAGCATCGGCCCCGGCAACCACACCTTCATGTTCATCGGCCGCGACTCCGGTCACGAGGCCACGGCGCCGTTCCGGGTGGTCAACGTCGTCGTCGGCAACGGTGGCGGCGTGCTGCCGGGCAACGGCGGCGGCGGCAGCAACGGCAGCCTCGGCGGCAGCGGCGTGGGCGGCAACGGGCTCGCGTTCACCGGCGCCGACATCGCCGCGATGGTGGCCGCCGGGCTGGTCCTGCTGGGCCTCGGCACGCTGATCGTCGCCTCGGTGCGCCGGCGGCGTACCGCTCCCGCGGCGTAGGGCTCGCGCCTAGCCGACCCGCTCGGCGACGTCGGCTGCGGTCCGCGGCTTCGGCAGCTTGACCTGCGGGGTGGGCAGCGGCGGGAACGCCGCGAGCTTGCGGTCGGCCGCCAGCAGGCTCTCCACGCCACCCGGCGGCTGCGGCCGGGCGAACAGGTAGCCCTGGCCCAGGTCGCAGCCGATCTCGGCCAGGACGCGCTGCTGGACGGCGTCCTCGACACCCTCGGCGATGACCTCGCGCCGCATGGCGTGCGCCATCGCGATCATCGAGGCGACGATCGAGGCGTCGCTGTCGTCCTTGGCGACCCCGGCGACGAACGACCGGTCGATCTTGATCACGTCGATCGGCAGCTGCCGGAGATGGGCGATCGAGGAGTAGCCGGTCCCGAAGTCGTCGAGCGCGATCCGGATGCCGTCGCGCTGCAGCGCCCGCAGCGTCGTGGCGGCGCGCGTCGTGTCGGTCATGGGGACCGTCTCGGTGATCTCCACGCCGATCTGGTTGGGCTCCACCTCGGCGGTCTCGAGCGCGCTCATGATCCGGCCGTGCAGCCGGTGGTCGTCCAGCTCGTCGGCCGACAGGTTGATCCAGATCGGCAGCGGGCCGCCGTCGAAGCGGGACCGCCGCCACGCGCCGGCCTGGGAGACGGCGGTGCGCAGCACCAGCAGGTTGACGTCGCTGATGTAGCCGTTGCGCTCGGCGAGCCGGATGAACTCCGTGGGAGGCACCGCGCCGTGAACCGGGTGGTTCCAGCGGGCCAGGGCTTCCACGGCGGTGATGTGGCCGGTGCGCAGGTCGACCTCAGGCTGGTAGGCGAGGGCGAGCTCGCCTCCCGCTATCGCCTGTTGCAGGTCGAACACCGTGATCGGTGCCACCGGGCAACCCTCCGTGGTCGTGGTGCAGGCCGTCCGTGGACTGCTCCTCACACCTAGGTACGGCCGCAACCTGCGATTTCGCAGGCCAGTGCGCCGAAATAGGCCTCAGATGGCCCTTCCGGGCTATGTCGGGACGCTGTCCGCCCGAGGGCCGTTTCGAACGCCGATTAAGCCTTTTGGCCGAATCTGCCGAGAGAATGGGGTAACACGTGTTGCGGGTGTGACGAAGATCGTTTGAGGGGAGTCGGACGTGCGCTGGTCCGTGGCGGTGGCTGCGGCATGCCTCGGCGTGCTCGCCACGGCTGCCCCGGCCGCTGCGGCCGGTTCGGACCCGGCGCCCAGCCCGACCCCGACGTCGTCGGCCACCCCCACCCAGGGCAGCGCTCCGGCGCCGACCGTCACCACGTGCGCGACGCTCGGCGCCGGCACCACCGGTGCCGCCGTGAAGACCATCCAGACCCTGATCGGGACGCCGGTCGACGGCGACTTCGGCCCGCAGACCGCGGCTGCGCTGAAGACCTGGCAGGCTCAGCAGGGCATCCCGGCGACCGGCGTCGTGGACGACTCGACGTGGGCGGTCATGCCGGCGGCGACCGCCGCGACTGCCTGCGCGCAGAAGGTCGGCGGGACCGGGTTCACGGTGAGCTGTGCGGTGCTCTCCCAGGACGACACCGGACCCGCCGTCGCCGTCCTCGAGACCGCGCTGGACCAGCCGGTCGACGGTGAGTTCACGGCGGCGACCGGCAAGGCGCTCAGCGCCGCCCAGCAGGCCGCCGGGCTGCCGGTGACCGCCACCACGAGCCGCAAGACCTGGAAGGCGCTGACTCTGACCGGGACGCCGGTCTGCACCCCCGGCAGCACGACCCCGAAGCTGCCGAAGGACTACAAGGCGCAGCAGGAGGTCCGCAAGCAGGTCGCGCAGCTCGCGGCCGACCTGCTGCAGCAGCCCGGCACGACGACCAACAAGATCGCGCTCGCCGCGGTCGCCTACGAGAAGAAGCAGATCGGCAAGCCCTACGTCTACGGCGCCACCGGCCCCCACTCCTATGACTGCTCGGGGCTGCAGATGCGCTCCTACCTGCACGCCGGGCTGACGCTGCCGCGGGTGGCCGCCGACCAGTACGCCGGGTCGGGGCCGACGTTCCCGCTGGACCAGGCGCAGGCCGGCGACCTGCTCTTCTTCGCCAGCGACGTGCTCAAGCCGACGACCATCTACCACGTCGCGATGTACGTCGGGGACGGTCAGGTCCTCGACGCGCCGCACACCGGCGCCAACGTCGGTACGCAGCAGCTGTGGACCACCGACCTGCTGCCGCTGGTGGTCCGCCCCGCGGCCGGCGTGACCCTGCCGTTGCAGTCGGGGGCAACCGGTTGGTCGGTGACGCAGCTGCAGCAGGCGCTCAACCGCCACGGTGCCCACGTCTCGGTGGACGGCGGCTACGGCGAGGAGACCCAGGCCGCGGTGGCGGCCTGGCAGCAGGCCCACAAGCTCAGCGCGACCGGCGTCGTACGGCTCAAGACCTGGCTCTCGCTGGGCCGGCTCGCCAGCAACGCCTAGGCAAGAAAAAACGCCCCCGGGCTTTGCCACGACGGTTGAGCGACGTGGGCCGGTTGGACTGGACCGGCGGCCCGGGGGCGCGATGACTGCCGGTATTCGCCGTACGCCGTCTCCTGCCATCCACGTGAGTGGACGGGGCCGGCGGCGAGTGGCTCCTACCTGCGTCGAGACGGCGACTAGCGGACAGTCACCTCACGAGTCCGACGTTTACACAATGGTCTGGACCACCTCCCTTCCCGTGTCCCACCACGGTAACGCCGGGAGGCCGGTCAGGCCCGCGATTTAGCTCTCGGCCGGAGGCGCTGAGGGCAGGTCGTCGATCTGCTCGCTCAGCCGGCTGACCCGCAGCGGCCGGCTCGCGACCTCGGCGAACCCGTCGTCCTCGCCGGCGGCGCGTGGCGGGGCGGCCACTCGCGGCCGGCGCCCGTTCGCGGCGGGTCGCTCGGCCGGCGCGGGCTCCTCGGCCGGCGCGGGCTCCTCGGCCGGCGGACCGGCGGTCGGCCGGCGGGGCGGCTCGCTGATGATCGGATCGAGGTCGTCCCCGAACGCCGCCTCGTCGTTGGCGGACTCGCTGCTGCCGTTGGCGACGCCCGGCAGGTGGGGGCGTAGCGGGAGTGACCCGGCGAAGGACGGCGGGACGACGCCCATCGACGGGGCCTTCGGCAGCGTGCTGGCGTGCGACGTCGGCCGCTTCTGGGGGCCCCTGCCGCGCGTGGTGCTGTAGGAGTAGGCGTAGCCGTAGTAGTACGCGTCCGGGCCGCGCTTCGGGGTCATGTTGATCACGCAGCCGAGGATCCGCGCGCCGACGCCGTCGAGGAGGGCCTCGGCCGAGCGGGCCAGCTGGTCGCGCTTGGTGTTGCCGTAGCGGGCGATCAGCAGCGCGCCGCTGGTGATCGCCGACAGGACGGCCGCGTCGGTGACCGGCAGCAGCGGCGGTGCGTCGATCAGGATCAGGTCGAAGCGGGCCTCGAGGCGATTGACCAGCTGGCGCATCGCGTTGGAGCTGAGCAGCTCGCTCGGATTCGGCGGCAGCGGGCCGCTGGCGAGCACGCTGAGCCCGCTCTCGCCCCAGCGCTGCGTGGCCTCCAGCGCCGAGGTCGAGCCGACGAGGACGCTGGTCAGGCCGACCGAGCCGTCCAGGCCCAGGTACTGCGCCAGGCGCGGGCGGCGAAGGTCGGCCTCGATCAGGAGCACCTTGCTGCCGGTCTGTGCCAGCGTGATCGCCAGGTTGGCGACGGTCGTCGTCTTGCCTTCGTTGGGAACAGAGCTGGTCACGACGATCGACTTCAGCTCGGTGTCGATGTCGACGAACTGCAGGTTGGTTCGGAGCTGCCGGAACGCCTCAGCTCGCCGCGAATGCGGATGCTGGGTGACGATCAGCGGATGGGCCTTGGCGTCCGGGTCGAAGGCGATCACACCGATCGCGGGACGGTCGGTAGCCCGCTGCACGTCCTCCGGCGTCTTGACGGTGTTGTCGAGGGCCTCACGTAGTAGGCCCCCGCCGACACCGACTCCGAGTCCAAGCAGCAATCCAACGGCCAAGTAAAGCGGCTTGTTCGGCGAGACGGGCGCCGTCGGAGTGGTGGCAGACTTCACGACGGTGACCTTCACCGGTGGACCCGCGTCGTGCTGGTCGCTGCTGGCCTCGAGGAAGGCCGCATAGTTCGTGAACTGATTTGCGATGGCGTTCGCCACGCGCTGGGCTCGCCTGGGCGACGTGTCTCGCACGTGCAAGTTCACTAGCACCGTGTTCAGCGGGGCGTCTGCAGTGGTTTCGGCGCTGATCTGCTTGCCCGTCAAACCGACATTCAACCGAGCGGCTACCGGGTCCGTCACCTGCCGCGTATTGATGATCTCTGCGTACGACTGAACGCGGTCCTGACTGAATTGCGCCCCGGATTGGAGGTTCGATGCCAATCCACCGGTGTCGTTGGCGCTTACGAAGAGCTGCGCCGTCGCCTCATACTTCGGCGTCGACGTCCAGGCCAGGAGCCCGGCGATGGCAGGACCAAGTACAAGTGCGACGACGAGGATCTGCCATCGCTTTCGAAGCAGCCGGAAATAGTCGCTTACGGTCATGTCAGCTGGTGAACCAGGCGTCGACCGGGCGAGACCTCCACGCTGTGGGGTAGGCGCTCATGCAGCGATGCCTTACTTCCTCGCCGTCTAGGCGTGTGGAGCCTTTGGTGGACGTCCAAGTATGTCTTCAGTCAGCGTAACGGGGCCCGCTTCGGAACACCCAACCAAGGACCGTTACCAGGCCACCGCGTTGCGGAGGTCACGCCGGTTCGGGTCTCGACTGTTGGTACGTCAGGTCCTTGATCATTTCGGTGAAGCTGCGGGTCCAAGCGGCTTCCGTGTAGTTGGCGTGGAATACGCCACGGAGGTGATCTTCGGTGGGGAGCGGGCCGCTCAGGGCTTCCTCGATCTCGTCGAGAGTAGGAATGATCGTGCCCGTCGCAAGGCGTTGGACCTCAGCAGCTACCGCGGTGCCGGCCAGCGCGATCGTGGGTGTGCCGACGGCGCATGCCTCTGCGTGTACCCGGCCGAAGGTCTCAGGGGTTGCGCTCGGAACAACCACGGCTGTGACGGACGACAGATGCTCATACACAGCCTCAGGCTGGAGGAGCCCCAGAAAGTCGATGTTCTCCTTCGAACGAGCGTAATCACGAACGGCTGTTCTCAGCGAGCCATCTCCGGCGATAAGAAGACGCTCGTGGTCGGGCCAGTGTCCCAGCAAGTTCAGGACGCCCTTGTACGCCTCGAGCTGGCCGACGTACATGAAGCTCCGGGACCGCGCCGTTCGAGCGACTTGCGGCGGAGCCGGAACAAAGTGTGGCACCACGCGCGACCGGCTTGCCACGGTCGGGACCGCGCTCACAAAGTAGTCACGAGCGGTTTCCGTTGGGAAAACGACGACGTCGGCGTGCTGGAGGAAGCCGCGGCTTCGTTGCCACCGCTGGAGGCTGGCGGCAGGAATCGAGAGGGTGCGGCTGCCGCGATAGCACTTGTGCACGACCGCGGGCAGCCACGGGCGCGAGATGCAACGAGTGCAAAGCTCGCCCCCGAGCGAGAGCGTTCCCGCAGTGCAGATCGGCATGAAGTTGTGCACTCGGAGAATGACCGGCACCGGCAACCGTCCCGTTAGGGCGCCCCCAGGGAACCACTTGTCAACGATGAGAATGTCGGCATCATGACTCCGAAGCTCTGCGACTAGTCGTTTGGGCGCGTCGAGAAGGCCTGTGGGAAAGTTCAACTCGACGACGTGATGCCCGGCGGATCGCAATGCCTCGATTCCGGCAATCGCCGACAGGTGCTCCCCGCTCAGCGCTCCGGAATGTGGAGCGCGGTGCAGTACTGCTACCCGCGTCATCGCGAGGCCAGCATAAGACGTGTCGAGAGGCCGGGGCGGGCCTCTGAACCCTTCGCATTTCAGTAGGGTCGAGTGATGCGTGTCGGTGTCATCGGACCTGACGCTCCCGACTTGTTCGCCGACAACATCGCGGACTGCCTGCCTGATGTTGGCGCCGAGCCCGTGCGCTTGGGCACTCTCAGACCGAGACCGAACTCGCGTCGGCTTGCGGGCGTTGCAGATGCCTTCTTCACAGGCATCGTTGCCGCGGACCAGGCATTCCAGCGCAGAGTGGCAGATCGGGCAATGGAACTCGAGTGCGACGTCGTGATCACGGTGGAAGGCGCCACCTTGCCGGCCACAGTCGAGCGCCTGGCGGAGGCCAAGATTCCGACGGTGCTGTGGTTCCCAGACCATGTGGCGAACATCGCCCGACAGTTGATGCTGATCGCCCCCTATAAGCGCGTGTACTTCACGGACCGCATGCTGGTGGAGCGCCTGACCGCGCTGACCGAAGTGCCTGCCGCGTACCTGCCCGAGGCCTGCAACCCGCGGTGGCATGCCCCGCCGCCGACTGAGCCCGCACCGGATCCCGTCTTGGTGGTGGCCGGGAACTTCTATCCGTCACGGGTGAGGTTGCTAGATCGACTGATCGCCGATGGAGTTCCGCTTCGTCTCTACGGCACTCCGTTCGCGCGCTGGATTCCCAACCGTCCTGTCATGTCCGCACATACGCATCGGTGGATCGCACGACACGAGAAGGCTGCCGTTTTCCGCGCCGCCGCTGGCGTACTTAACAACCTTCACCCCGCCGAGAACGGCGCGAACTGTCGGTTGTTCGAGGCAACGGCATGCGGCGCCGCCGTGCTCGTTGAAGATCGCCCAGCAGTTCAGGAGCTCTTCGATCCCTCCACTGAGCTGTTTACGTTCTCCGACTACGAACAACTTCTTCATCGGTGCCGCTTGTTGCTAGCGGATCCAGAGTCCTCCCGACTCGTCAAAGATGCGGCTGCTCGGCGCGCCCACGCCGACCACACGTATCAGCACCGACTGAGCAGCATTCTCGCCGACGTCGCCCCCTAACGAATCCGGCTGGTCGTTGCAGCGGGCTACAAGAACTCGATGTTGTCGTGCTTCGGAAGGCGCCGCTTTGCGTCGAAGACGTACGTTGCATGCTCTGTGATCAGTGAGTAGTCGAACTCGGTGTGGTCGACGAGGAGAACGACGGCAGAAGCGGCCTCGACCTCCTCGCGTGTGGCAGAGACTCTGGCGATCACAGGATCCTGGAATGCATCGGGAACCTGCGGGTCTGCGGCCCGCACCGTGGCCCCGGCCTCCGCGAAAAGGTGCGCCACTTGAATCGCGGGCGACTCCCTCACATCGCCCGTGTCGGGTTTGTACGCGAGCCCGAGGATCAGAATCTGTGCGCCCAGTAGCGGCTGGCGACGCGCCGTCAAGGCGCGCGACACTCGCTGCACGACGTAGTGGGGCATGTAGTTGTTGATCTCATTCGCCAGCTCCACGAACCGAAAGCTATGCCCGAGCTGGTTGCGCACCTGCCAGGACAGGTAGGTGGGATCGATTGGCAGGCAATGGCCCCCGACGCCAGGACCCGGTCTGAACGGCAGGTACCCGAACGGCTTCGTGGCGGCTGCCTCGACAACCTCCCAGATATCGATCTCGAGCTCCGCCGCGAAGATTGCGAGTTCATTGACCAGGGCGATGTTCACATGCCGGAATGTGTTCTCGAGGAGTTTGGTCAACTCAGCGACGCGGGGGCTGGAGACCGGCACCGGCCTGTCGATCAACGGTCTGTAGAAGGCCTCGACGCGACGTCGCGACGTGTCGTTCACACCTGAGACAACCTTCGGAATACGTTCGAAGGGCCATTCCTCGTTGCCCGGGTCGATCCGTTCCGGGCTGTATCCCAGATCGAACTCCTTTCCCGGAACAAGACCCGACTCCCGTTCCAGCAGAGGTCCGACAAGCTGCTCGGTAGTCCCCGGATATGTGGTCGATTCGAGGATGACGCACGCGCCTCGAGTCAGGTGAGGTGCGAGCGAGCGGGTAGCGGCTTCGACATGTGAGAGGTCCGGCCGACCGTCACGCAAGGGTGTCGGGACGGTCACCACTGCAATCTCGAAACCTGACAAGGCAGCGGGATCACTTGTGGGGACGTATCGACCGGAGGCAACCGCTGAGGACAGTCGTTCGTTGTCTACGTCCTCGACGTGGGAGTTGCCGCCGAGCAATCCAGAGATGCGTTGCTCGTCGACGTCAAAGCCGACGACCTGGTCTCCGCACTCAGCCGCGCGGACTGCGAGAGGTAGGCCGACGTAACCTTGACCCACTACGGCTACCTGCCTCATGCGGTCTCGTCGCTCTCGGCCCGGGACATCGCTGAGGGACGATGACTACGAGTCCGCGCGGCCGTCCTCTTCTCGGCGTCCTGGCGCCACACTTCCCCGGATTTCTGCACTCGATAGGACCCTTCGAAGCTCGCGGACGAGCATCACATTAACGAGTGCGTACGAAGCCGTCGACGCGATGGCCGCTCCCCGCGCTGCGAGAGCCGGGACGAGTAGGGCGAGCAGCAGGATGGTGACGACCGCCCCGGCGATCTGAGCCCGGGCGATCGATGCCACGTGGTTGTGTCCCCGCAGTACGTCGCTGATTACAGCGTTTACCGCGAAGCAAATGGCTCCGGGTGCGAGGATCCAGACCATTTGCACAGCGGGTCTATAGGACTGCCCGAACAGCCAAGGAACTGCCCAAATCGAGGTGAGAGCGACCGGGATGATGATTGATGCCGCGAGCAGGTACGCCCCAATCGTTGCTCGGCGTTCGAGCTCGCCGCGACTCGAGCTCGAATGCCGCGCAACCTTCGGGAACGCCACATTTCCGATTGCGGTTACGGCCGGTAAGGCGAGCCCTGTCAATGAGACGGCCACGGCGTATTGGCCGAGATCGCCCAAACTCGCGGCGAGAGATAGCACGATCTGGTCGACCTGCATGTTGATCGTCAGCGGGATGGTTGTCGCGAGCTGACCACCGCCGTACCTGAGGAGCGGACGGCGAAGCTCGGGTGATACCCGTCCATGCGCGAGTCCGCGCCGCCGCGCATATAGGTAGCCGAGCCCAGACTGAAAACATATGCATGCGGCCCAGGCGAGCACCACGTGTCGGAACGTGAGGTCATCCGCTGCGTACATCGCACCGACAGAAGTGAGGAAGGCCAGTGGTTGCGAGAGGCGAACCACGTTCCAGTCATTGATCGACGCCGCTTGGAGGCCGAACGTGAAGGCCGCCCCGAGGAAGCTCGGGAGAGCTGTAGCAAACATCGCCAGATAGGCGAATGTCAGATCGCCCTTGTGCTGAGCCAGTTCCGGGGCGAGCGCGAGCGCGAGGATCATCGTCGGACCGCCGAACGCGAGAATAAGGCTTCTGGCTGTGGCCACGTAGTCGCTCGCGCGCCGCTCATCAGCGGCGACGTAGTAGCAGGCGCTGGCGGTGAGGCCGACCTCGCCGACGATGAGCAGGACCCAGAACCACGAGACCGTCGCGGCGTACTCGCCACGGCCGACCGGTCCGAGGGCCCTCGCGATGATGAGTCCAGCCGTTGAGCTCATCGCGGCACCAGCGACGTTGAATCCAACGGTTCTGTGCACCGACCGCGACAGTGCGACGAGCTGTCCGATCGGCCCGACCAGCCGCATTGGGCGGACCGTCACCCCTCTCGTAGGTCGGGTATCGGTGGCCCGCTCCCGAGTTGTCGCGATCTAGCATGGCAGGCGAATGCAGGACCACGGCGCATCGCGACTTGGCTCGCGGTGTTGCCCGGCGGCCAGCCGAGCCAGACAGAGCAGGCGGCGTTGAGGACTCAGATGGGGATCGGCGACTCGAAGCTGCTAATGATCGGCGCTGAGGATCCGCATCTAGTGCGTGGGGGCCTGAACCGATACTTCGCGGCGCTGGCTGATGCCCGTCGCCAGGCGGGGGTCGACTTCGACTTGTTGTGGATGAACGCGCAGCGCCGCCCGATAGCAGCTTCGCCCTCCGATACGGCGCTCCGAAAGGTAGCTGCCTTCGGCATCGCGGCTCGTCGACACCCCGCCTCCGTCATCGAGGTTCATATGCCTCTCTATGGCTTGGTGCCGATGACAACCCGTCGGCGGGTTAATCGCACGATGTTCTTCCACGGGCCTTGGGCACAAGAGGTCGCTATGGCGACGCGGGCCGGTGCCGTCTCGACCGGCGTACGCCGTCGGCTTGCTGGTCATCTCTACCGTCGAGCTGATCATTGCTTCACCGCGAGCGAGGCGTTTGCGAACCTCCTCGTTGATGAAGCCGGCGTGCATCCCGGCAGGGTCACGCATGTGGGCGCTGGGGTCGATCTTGAGAGGTTCACCGTCCGTGATAGTCAGCGTCGCCCGTCAGGTGGGGCACTACATGTGTTCGCGGTCCGAAGACTCACGCCCCGAATGGGATTGGAGACTCTGATCGAGGCTTGGGCCGCGTTCGGACCCGGCCCGGCCGACACGCTGCGAATCGCGGGTGAGGGTGAGCTGAAGGCCGAGCTGACGAATCTCGCCGCGCGCTTGGGTGTGGCTCGGTCGGTCGCACTTATCGGAGGCGTCACCGATGATGAACTTGCCCGTGAGTACCGTTCGGCGGATATCAGTGTTGTCCCCACGCTGTCGCTTGAAGGCTTCGGATTGGTGGCTCTCGAGAGTCTCGCGTCCGGTACCCCTGTCATCGTGACTGCGGTGGATGCTCTCAAGGAGCATGTGGGCCGCGAGTGGCCCCAACTGATGGTTGAGCCGGGGAGCGCTGAAGCTCTTGCGAGGTTGCTGTCGGGTATCCGTGATAATGCGATGGAGCTGCCTTCGCCTCCTCGTTGTCGCGCATTTGCGGAGCGCTTCACGTGGCACGTCGTCGCCGAGAACATCGACAGCGTCCACGAACGCGCGACGACCGCACCTGCGCGCCTTGGGGTCGCGATGTCGTGCGAGCGACATGCTTCAGCGGTGGAGGACTTCGTGTCGGCCGCGGTCGGGTCCGGATCAACAGATGCCGGGCTTGTGCTCGTACAGTCCGAGCCTTCCGCCGATCGAGTTTTTGGGTTTGCCTCTGTGAGCGTCGAGCGCTTTCTCTGGCCTGATCAGCTTTGGCGGCGCTGCGGGCGTGCGAGGCCGACCATTGTGTGGGCGTGTGAACACTTTGCCCGTCGGCAACGGCTGCGTGTTCCTGCGGCTGAGGCGATTCAGATTGACAACGAGAAGAGGCGCCGGGCATGACTATCGGCGTCCTCTTGATCCTGATCGCGGCGCTGCTTGTTACGCAGGTGGTATTGGTGCGCCGGTCGGCATCCCAGTTGCGCCTGATCGTGTGGCTGCAGGCTTCGTTCTGGTTGCTGGCCTATGTGTTTCGGCCGCTCTATTTGATACTCGCGCGACCGGTCTACCCCAATCCGCTGGATGACGCGCGATTGGATCAGGTCGGATACGTGACCGGGTTGACTCCAGGCCTCGAGACGGTCCTGTTCGGCCAGGCGGTATTCATCTCGGTGTTGCTCCTTCTGAAGGCTCGATGGCCCAGCGGCGAGTCGTCGCCGCTCGGGTCTGCGCCACCAGAGGCGGGCGAAGGCCCGATCTTGTGGATTCTGTTCGGGCTGGGGTGGATCGGTCGACTGGCTTACTTGGCGAATGTCGGGCCTGCGCAACTGGCCCTTAGTCCCTTCGCGGCAGCTGCTGCTCCACTTCTCGTGGTTCTGAGCGACGGGAGTCGTGTCGGCGTGCGCGCGCGTCTGACACTGCTGACATTTAGTGAAGTGGCTTGGGCCTATCTCTTCCTTTCGAAGACGCCAGCGCTGGCACTGCTGAGCGCGTTCATCTTGCGGGGCATGATGCGAATGCGTCGCGCCGAGGCGATTCGGCGACTTCCGGTCATTGCCGCGGCGGTTGTCGTGGTTTTTGTTGTACTTCAGCCGTTGAAAGGCGTTCATACTGCCGCGACGGTGCGCTCGTACCAGAACACCTCGCATCCCGAGGTCGCTGGCACTGCGGTAGCGATCTTGCAAAGAACCGATTTGATCGAAGCTGTAACCGATGCGCACTACTTCCCTCGACGCCCGTGGCTGAGCAGTTCGGAATATGCCAAACGAGCCCTCCTCGGTGCAGTGCCGAAGGGTCCTCTGGCGAAGCAGACGCAGGCAGGCATCTTGTGGTCCAGGCGAGTCCGTGCCGCTAGCTACCCCGGCCCACCTAGCTCCACGCCGGTTGCGACCGGGCCGGTGGCCGAGGGTTACGTCGAAGGCGGCCTTGCGGGCATCGCAATCGAAGAGGCTCTACTCGCAGCGGTCGCGGTTGCTGCAGCGCATGGCCTGCGATCTCCAAGAGTGGCGGGGAAGCTGTTCGCTTCGGTCTTCGTTTTCGGGGCCGTGCTCTACGAACAGGGCGCGCTTGGGTTGAGTGAGGCGACCGCGAAAGCCCTCGAGATCGCGCTCGCGGCACTCGTTCTAAAGGCGGTCTACCTGGGTCACGCCCGCCTTGGTGGACGCCGGCAGACGGCGCGCGTCGGATCGAAGCGTTCGGGAGGCGTGCCAGACACAAGGAGTCGTGCCGTCATTTCGGCTTCGCGGGCCGCCTCTGGCCTCGACTGATGTGGCCCGATATGGACGACATGGACGGCACACTCACGCGGCTCTATTCGGTCTACGCTTCTGAACACAGCGGTCCGGCAGATTGGCATGGCGAAGCCCGGATGGCTCGACGAGCTGTAATCCCGCAGCTTCGATCGTGGCTGGGCCGGAAGAGTGATCTCCGAGTTCTCGACGTGGGCTGCGGTCAGGGCGCGATCGTCCAGGCGCTCATCGACGAGGGATACTTGGCCGCCCAGGGTGTGGACCGCAGTCCCGAGCAGGTTGACCTCGCGCATCGGCGTGGAGTTAGGGCAGTGACACTCGGTGACTACTCTGGCAAGTTGCGGGAGCGCTGGGATGTTGTGCTTGCGTTTGACTTCGTCGAGCACTTGGCACCGTCAGCCGTTCTCCCCTTTTTCGACCAGGTTTTGGCGGCGCTCAACCCGGGCGGGATCCTCATCGCTCGAATGCCGAACGCGGTCAGCCCCTTCGCTGGCTTGTACCAGCACGGAGACTTCACGCACCGAACGGTGATGTCACCACGCAGCTTTGGTCAGGTGGCGCGGGCCGCCGGCTTTGACAGCGTCAAGTGTCAAGCATCGAATCCGGTCGTCCACGGCCCAAAGAGTGCTTTGCGCGCAATCCTGTGGGCCATGATCTCCCTCGGTCTCAAGGCTTCTGTGGCGGCCGAGACGGGACACACCAAGGTCATTGTTTCTACGAACTTCCTAGGAATTGCGCGGAAGGCGGCGGCGGAGTAGCGCTGAAAGGGACGCAAGCCCGCACGCCGGTGCCTGAACGGCGAATCTCACCCAGATCGCGGCGATTACCGGCAGCCTCACCGCGATGGGCAAGTCTCCTGCCACGTGGTCTCCAAAGAAGATCGCCATGCTCCGGTGGAAGTGGTACGCGAGTTTGAGGTTGCGTCGCTTTCCGGCGCTTCCGCCTTTGACGTGTAGCGCCGATACGGTTCCGTCGTAGCAGACGCGCCAGCCGGCCTTTCGGAATCGAACGCACCAGTCGAGGTCCTCGCCATACATGAAATATCGCTCGTCGAGCAGACCGACCTGATCGAGCGCCGCGGCCCGGATGAGCATGAAGGCGCCATTCACCGCGTCTACATCGGCGAAGTCGAACTCTCCGACGCTCGTTGCGACGTACCGGCCGCGGCGTTCGCCAACGAGCCTCGAAGCGAAATAGACGAGTGCGTCGCGGGGGCTCGGAATGAACCGCTTCGCGGCATGGTCCGGAGACCCGTCGTTCAATAGCAATCGACAGCCGAGGACCCCGATGTCGGGATGCTGACCGAGCACCTCAGTCAGGTGATGGATCGTGGCTTGTGTCACCTCGGTGTCGGGATTCAGCACGAGGATGTAGGGACTCGTCGCAAGCCGCAGGGCCTCGTTGTTGGCGACCGCGAATCCATCATTCGTGTCGCGACGAATCAATCGCACGGAGGGAAAGTTCCTGGCGACCACGTCCGGAGTCTCGTCTGGAGAAGCGTTGTCTACGACCGTGATGTTGAGCTGGGGTGACGCGTGAGGAGTCGTCAACGACTGCAGGCACCGACGGACCATCTCGGGTCGCCCGTAGGTGACGATGACCACGTCTACTGCATCGTTGCCGCGACTACCCATCTATGGTCGATCCTGAGTTCGCTAGATCAACGTTCCGGCGGGCGACTCGCTAAGCCATGCATCGAATCCCGACTCAAGGTCGGTCTTCCAGTCGAAGCCCCGGTCTATCAGTGCTTGCGGCGTAACGTACGTCGGTGTCAGCAGCTTGCGTATCCGCTCCGCGATCGCCCTTCCTCGTTGACCGAGCATGCCTCGACCGAGAGTGGCGAGGCCAAGTCGCACCACGGGCGTGGGAAGGGTTTTCGGCCGGGGAAGAGCAGCAATCGAGTGAAGCGCTTCGCAGACATGCCCGCTTGTGTACGGGTGCGGGTAGGCGAAGTTGTAGGTGAACTCCTCGTCGGGCAGCGACTCGGCGAACTGCACCGAGTGTACGAAGTCGCCCACGTAGCCGCACGCCTTCACGATGTCCCGACGGCCCGGATACATGAACCGGTGGTTCCGTAGCGACTCGGCGAGGCGGGTGAAGTTGCCGCCTTCACCCGGGCCGAAGATCGCTCCCGGCCGGCTGACGATCAGGCGACGCGAGGTGTCCCCGTGGCGCCACAGTCGATGGATCTGCTCGGCTTCGAGCTTCGATCGGCCGTAGTCCGTGTTCGGCTGCGGCGGAGTTTCTTCGGTGGTCGGGGTGTGCGCGGCGCCGTACACCGAGATCGAGCTCGTGAAGTAGATGTAGCGCTCGCCGCCCGCCTCGCACCACTCGGTGATGTTGGTGGCGCCGCTGACGTTCGTCTCGTAGTACTCCTCCGGAGCGTGCCCGGGGGTGCGATGGACGGCGGCGAGGTTGTAAACCGCGTCGAATGGCTCCTCGTGGGCCAGGCGAATCGGCTCGCGGACGTCGACGTGCTCGTAGCGGGCGCGGTCCGGCAGATCCCAGGGCGGCACCCGGTCAGCGATGACCACCTCGGCGCCGCTGGCCGCGAGTGCACGGGACAGATGCGTGCCGAGGAAGCCTGAGCCCCCGAAAACCACGGCCCGCACGATGTGCCCTCCGATCCGCCTAGCCACCGAACCGAGCTGGAAATGGGTTTTCGGGCGGCGCTTTAGCGTCACAAGCTGCCGGTCGATTACCCACCTAGTAGCCAGGACAGGGGCTCGTTCGTTGCCTAGGCTAAACGACAGGTCGGGTTCAGTCCGGGGAGTGGTGCATGACCAGCGTGGTGAGCCGGGCGCCGCACGCTGAGCGCGACCCCGAGACCGAGACCTCGGTCGCACCGGGTCCGCATCGCCTGGTCGAGAACTGGCAGCGCCGCTACCGGGGGTCGCTGGTGGTCGGCGACCTCGTGATCATCCTTGGCAGCGCGCTGATCGCCAACCAGCTGCGGTTCGGGCAGGCCGACTCGACCCCGGTGCACGGGATCTCCTACGCGGTGCTCAGCTGCCTGCTCGTTCCCGTCTGGCTGGCCGTTCTCGCCTGCTCCCGGGCCTACGAGATGCGCTTCCTCGGCGTCGGGGAGGACGAGTACAAGCACGTCGCCATGTCCTCGTGGTGGCTGATGGCCGTCATCGCCGTCATCGCCTACAGCGCGAAGGTCCAGTTCGCCCGGGGGTACGTCGCCGCGGCGCTGCCGATCGGCACCGTGCTGCTCTTGCTCGGCCGCTTTGGACAGCGCAAGTGGTTGCACCACCGCCGCCGCCAGGGCTATTACCAGCACCGCGTCCTCGCCGTTGGCGGTCCGGAGGCGGTCGAGGAGCTGTCGGCCGAGCTGGCCGCCGAGCCCTACCTCGGCCTGCACCTCGTCGGCGTCTGCCTGCCGACGCCGACCGGCAAGCCGAGCGTCGGCGATGCGCCGGTCGTCGGTTCGCTGACCCACGTCATCGAAGCGCTCAACGAGTGCGCCGCGGACACCGTCGCCGTCACCGCGGGTCCTGGCATGTCGCCGGAGGTGCTGCGCCAGCTGTCCTGGGAGCTGGAAGGCACGGGCGTCGACCTCGTCGTGGCGCCGGCGCTGCTCGACGCGGTGGGTCCCCGCATCGCCGCGCGCCCGATGATGGGCTTGCCGTTCCTGCAGATGGACGAGCCGGAGCTCTCCGGTCCGCGCCAGTTCCTCAAGGCCAGCGTCGAGTGGGCGTTCGCCACCGTCGCGTTCATCCTGATCGTCCCGGTCTACCTCGTGCTCGCCGCGGCGATCCGCCTCGACAGCAAGGGCTCGCCGGTGTTCCGGCAGACCCGGGTCGGTCGGCGCGGCAACGAGTTCACGGTGTTCAAGCTCCGCACCATGTACGCCGACGCCGAGGAGCGGCTCGAGGCGTTGCGGGCGCACAACGACGCGGTCGACAGCCTGCTGTTCAAGATGCGCGACGACCCGCGGGTCACCCGGGTCGGCAAGGTGCTGCGGCGCTGGTCGCTGGACGAGCTGCCGCAGCTGTGGAACGTCGTGCGCGGCGACATGGCGCTGGTCGGTCCCCGCCCGCCGCTGCCGAGCGAAGTGTCGCGGTACGACCAGGAGATCGCCCGGCGGCTGCTGGTCCGCCCCGGCATCACCGGTCTGTGGCAGGTCTCTGGCCGGTCCGACCTGAGTTGGAAGGACAGCATCCGCCTCGACCTCTACTACGTCGAGAACTGGTCGCTGTCGCTGGATGCGCTCATCGTGTGGAAGACGGTGTTCGCGGTGTTCCGTCGGCACGGCGCCTACTAGCCGACGCCCGGCGGCGGCTAGCGTCTGTTCGTCATGTCACACGTCCGGACGTTGTCGAACCGGCGTGACGTCCGAGCCAGGCCAGCTGTGGTGCGGCGTAGCGCGATAGCCGGGCGGATCGTAGACCGCGATGGATAGAGCGAATGCGACGAGCATTGCGATTCGTGCCCTCAACGCGATGACCCCCAAGGCCCCCCGGGACGCCGTGCTCTACGGATTTCCGCCGCTCAACGACGCGGTCACTGCTCTGCTCGCCGAACTGCCGAAGCGCGGCGTGCGCTGCCACGTGTTCGTGGACACGAGGGAGGCTGCGGATCGGGTGCGCGCGCGAGCACTTTCGCTCGGCGCCAGCAGCGTCGTTCACCGACGCAGCCGGGAGGCGATCCGGCAGTTCGTGACGGCGCGCTACGTCTTTCTCACCCACATGCTCTACGACGTGCGGCCGAACCGCCGTCAGAAGGTCGTCAACCTGTGGCACGGCGAGTTCACGAAGCGGATCGACAACCGACCGGTGGCCCGGTCGGTGCACGGTGCGATCGCAATCGCGACGTCGCGGCTCGGCGCCTCACTGCGCGCGACCGAGTTCGACATCGCTCCCGACAAGGTCCTTCTCGTCGGCAACCCGCGAACCGACCGGCTGCTCGGAGTGACCCGCGCCGAAGCCCGGAAGCAGCTCGGCCTTCCCCGGACCGGGCCGATCCTGCTGTGGCTGCCAACGTACCGCCTGCAAGACCGCCGTCGCGCGACACCACCGTCACCGAGTCTCGAGGAGCTGCAGACGCTTGATCGCTGGCTTGGCCAGCACAACGCGACGCTGGTCGTGAAGCACCACCCGCTCACACCGGCCGAGTCCGCGCCCGGCGGTCTGCGACGCATCCGGCACCTGCACGACTCAGACGAGGCGGTCTCGATCGGGACGCTCATGGCCGCCAGTGACGGCCTCATCACCGACTTCTCCTCTGCTTGGGTCGACTTCCTGCTGCTCGACCGGCCGATCTGGATCCACTGGCCCGACCACGTGAACTGGTCCGAGCGCGATCAGATCCCGCTCGCCCCCCTTAGCAACTGGTCACCGGGGCCGGTGACCGTGGACGTCGAGCAGCTGATCGCCGAGCTGACGCGCTACTTCGGAGACGACATCGACGAATGGGCGCAGCGGCGCAGTTGGCTTCGCCCGGTGCTTCACACCTATGTCGACGAGCACAACACCGAACGCTTGCTCGATGCGCTACACATCGGCGAGCTCTAGGGGGAACGGCCGCCGAGCAGGGATGCGCCTGCTCTTGTGGAGAAGGGTGGTACATCGCTGCCCCGGACCGGTTGAGGACGATTTCGCGGCGTCTCGTCAGCCCGGCGGTTGCTGACCCCCGCCCTCCGGCGGCTAGCGTCTGTTCGTCATGTCACCTCGCCGAGCCTTGTGGAAGCTGCGCTACGTCTATGCCCGACGTACCGCGTCCGCATGGCGGCGCCGGGCGCTGCTGGTCACCCACGGCCACGTCGACCTCCAGATCGCCAAGGGTGTCGGGTTAGGGCCGCGGGTGGACTTCTGGATCCCGGCTGAGGCGACCCTCCACATCGGACCGGGTTGTGAGTTCCGCCGCGACTTCTTCTGTGAGATCGCGCCCGGCGGGTCGGTCGAGCTGGCCGACCGGGTGGTCTTCACCTCGGCGGCGTTGCTGCAGATCTCGACCTCGCTGAAGATCGGCAGCCGCGCCGTCTTCGGGCAGTCGGTGATGATCGCCGACGGCAACCACTTGTTCCGCGACCACACCAAGCACCTGCTGGACCAAGGCTACGACTTCCGTCCGATCGAGATCGGTGACAACGCGATCGTCACGTCGAAGTGCACGATCCTCAATTCGATCGGTGAGGGCGCGATCATCGGAGCCGGCAGCGTCGTGACGCGACCGATTCCGGCGTACTGCCTCGCGTACGGCGCGCCGGCGCGCGTCGTCGAGTACTTCGGACCAGCAGATATGCGGCCAGACGGGCTGCCCGACGGCGTCTAGCTGCGCACGCCCTCGGCGTTGACCGGCTGCGTATCCGCCGTTTGCGCCGGAACCGGCGTCTGTCGCGCGTCGGACGTAGCGAGCACGTCGACGGACGACGGGAACGGCTCTTCCGTGCGCACCCGCTCGACACCGGCCAGGCGGTGGTAGAGCTCGCTGTGCGCCTCGCCTTGCAGCTCACGGTCGAACACCCGGTACAGCCGCAGGTAGGCAGCCTTCGACATCAGCCCCCGGTCCTCGGCCGAGTCGAGCAGACGCACCGCTGCGTTGGCGGCCGCGGTGCTGTCGCCCGGTTGGACGAGGATGCCGGTCGCGCCGTCTTCGACCACGTCGCGGCTGCCGACCACGTCCGTCAGGATCACCGGCACGCCGGCCCGCATCGCCTCGAGCGGGGCGTACGGGGCACCTTCGTAGCGGCTGAGCATCACGAACAGGTCGCAGATCTCCAGCAGTCCCGACACGTCCGGCAGGTACGGCACCTGGTGGAAATGACCGCCGTGTTCCCACGTCGCGAGCCGGGCGTCCACCTGGTCTTGCAGCGGCCCGTCGCCGACCAGCACGAAATGTGTGTCCGGCCGCGCCTCGTGGATCTTCTGGCAGCAGTCGATGAAGTCCAGCGGGGCCTTCTGCGGGACGAGGCGGATCACAGTGCCGACGACCGGCGCGTGCTCGGGGATGCCGAGGATGTCGCGCATCGGACGGGGGTCGGGCACGTGATCGAGGTCGATGCCGTTCGGGATTACCAGGACCTCGTCGCACTTGTCGAGACCCTTGCGCGAGATGAGCTCGGCCTCGCTCTCCGAAACGGCGATCGTCGCTGCCGTGACCCTCGACAGCATCCGCTCGATCGTCAGCACCGGGCTGGAGGTCAGCAGACCGTTCGGCGTCCAGACGGTCGGCGTCCTCGGCACCATGAGCGCCGCAGCCCGGGCCAACGCGCCTCCGACGGAGGAGTGGCCATGGACGACATCCGGCCGGGTCTTGTGCATCAGCTTCACGAGCCGGAAGAACGCGAACAGGTTGTCCGGGTGGGTCGGCGTGCGGCGCATGTCGATGACATGAACCTCGGCGCCGGCTTCGCGTAGCATCTGGACGGCCAACTCGTCGGTGCGCTGTCCGAACCGCTGGCTCGGGACGACGACGATGTGGTCGACGTCGCGGGTGACCGTGACCAGGTCACACAGGTGGGTGGCGGTGCCCCCGAAGATCGCCTCGAGGACATGCATCACACGAAGACGCGCGCGAGGAGCGCTGGGCTTCTGTGACATTCAGCCGATCCGTTCCTGATATCCGTACAGACGCCTATTTCGCTCCGTCTGGCCGGGATTCCTCTTTTGGGGGCTGGGACGACCTGTTGTAGGCGTAACGAGCGAGGGCTTGGGGGGTGATGCCCTCCGAGTGGCTACCGACAGAGCTTCGCCTGATGCCTTTGTCAGGGATTGAACCACGTTTACCCATGGGTGAGGTCTCGCGTAGTTCGCTCCGATTTGTCCGTCGACACTCGCCACTCGTACCTTGTTCGCCCGTCTGGGCTAATGAGCCTTGACGGCCTCCGCCCAGAGGTCGGCGGCACCGAGCGAGGCGGTCAGCCGGTGCCGTGCCAACGTCTCGTAGGCCCGTTGCGCCCGTGCTGAAGGCACGAACTCCGTGTGGACCCACTCCCCGAAGCGGACGTCCGGGTTGGTGAACCCCGCTTTACGCAGCGAATCGCGCAACCCGCGCCGAGTCTGTTCGTTGACATGCATCCGGTGCTCGTAGTCGTTGCGCGGGTCAGCCGGCCACGACCGGCCGGCGAGGCGGGCGGCAAGGCGCATCCCGCGGTAGGTCACGTCGTAGATCGTGCGGGTCGGGAAGGTGTGCGCGAACAGCCGCCCGCCCGGGCGCAGCACGCGGTGGGCCTCCCGGAACGTCGCGGCCAGCTCGGCGGGCGCGAGGTGCTCGATCACGTCGATCATGAAGACGAGGTCCACGCAGCCGTCCGGCAACGGCAGCTGCCGCGCGTCGGCCTGCACCACGGTGGCGCGGCCGGCAACCCCGCGTTGCGTCACGGACTGCGCGGCCAGCGCGGTCGCCGCCGGGGAGTACTCCACACCGACGGCCCATCTCGCGCCGTGCTCGACGGCGAGCGCGACGAGCTCGCCGCGGCCGGCGCCGATGTCGCAGACCGTCATCCCCTCGGTGAGCCCGGAGCGGCGGAGGATGCCCTTGTAGATCCCGGCCTGGCCGGCGCCACCGGAGGCCACCCACTCGTCGTGTCCGGCGCACGCGGTGCGGTAGTAGTCCTCGTCGTACTCCGCCGGGGAGACCCGCGGCGGCTCCAGGCCCGAGTCGGCGCTGTCCGGCACGGCTAGTCGGGGTTCTCGCTGAGCCTGCGTTCTTGCTCGAGGTCGGCGTCGACCATCATCTCGATCAGCTGCTTGAAGGAGACCGTCGGCTGCCAGTCGAGCTTGTCGTGGGCCTTGCTCGCATCGCCGCACAGGTAGTCGACCTCGGCAGGTCGGACGAACCGCTGGTCCACCTCGACCAGCTTCGACCAGTCCTCGACCCCGATCCGCGCGAATGCGATGTCGAGCAGCTCCGAGATCGAGTGCACCTGACCCGTCGCGACGACGTAGTCCTCGGGCTCGTCCTGCTGGAGCATCTTCCACATCGCCTCGACGTAGTCGCCGGCGAAGCCCCAGTCGCGTTTGCTGTCGAGGTTGCCGAGCGCGATCGTCTCCTGCAGGCCGAGCGCGATGCGCGCGACGCTGCGCGTCACCTTCCGGGTCACGAACTCGTGCCCGCGTCGCGGTGACTCGTGGTTGAACAAGATGCCGGAGCACGCGAACGCGTTGTAGGACTCGCGGTAGTTGACGGTGATGTAGTGGCCGAAGGTCTTGGCTGCGCCGTACGGCGACCGCGGATGGAACGGCGTCTGCTCGGTTTGCGGCGACTCGCGCACCTTGCCGAACATCTCGCTGCTCGACGCCTGGTAGAAGCGGATGCGTTCCATGCGGCCCTGCGTCGCGATCCGGATCGCTTCCAAGATGCGCAGCACGCCCATGCCAGTGACGTCGGCGGTGAGCTCGGCCTGCCGCCACGACAGCCCGACGAATGACAGCGCGCCCAGGTTGTAGATCTCGTCGGGCTGCGCGATCTCGATCGCGCCGATCAGCGAGGGCAGGTCGGTGAGATCACCCTCGAGCAGCTCAACGCTGGGAATGAGTCTCTCGACCGTGCGGACCTTGGGGTTGTTCTGCCCGCGCACCACGCCGTAGACGTCGTACCCCTTCGCGACCAGGAGCTCGCCGAGGTACAGACCGTCCTGCCCGGTGATCCCGGTGACCAGTGCGCGCGGCATGGCGAAAGGCTAGGCCTGCCCGGCCCTGCGCGGCGAGGCGGGGAGGGAGGTCGCCGCCCAGTTGCCAGGACATTGCCCGCGAGCAGGCTGTCTGAGGTGGGATCTTCCTCGGCCGACGAACGTGCGGCGTGATGCGCTACCGCTCAGCCCTGAGGCGGTCGCGCGCACGACGAGCGGCCCGCGCTCCGCTCCACAGCGCGTCACGAACCGGCTCGATCGCCGGCAGACTCGCGACATCGCCGACGCGGTACCCGAGGTGAGCCATCTCCGCACCCGCGAGGTGGGCGAATCGGGCAAGTCGGGGGCGCGGCCATTCTTCCCATCGTGGGCGCCCGATCAGGCCCTCGGTGTCCTTCACCGGCGTCCACGACAAGTCGTTGCCCTCCTTGGTCATGAACGACGATCCGCGTACGGGCAGCGCTGCCGCGGCGTCCCAGTCGAACTCCCCGGGGGGCAGGTTGAGGTGTGCGAGCACGGACTCCATGGTCGGTTGCAGCTCGGCGAGCAGGTCCTCGTAGCGGACGACCTTGATCGACCCGTTGCGGTCGACTTGCTGTGCTGCGATCAGGTTGTCGACGCCCTCGCGCCAAATCCGGGTCCACCGCTCGTAGGACAGGCCCCAGGTCTTGCGTGCCGATTCGACGACGTCCCGCCCGTCGCGCGCGATGACGAGGACGGGAAGGTGCGGCAGGCAATCGACAAGCACGCGAAGGTGCTTCGTTGCTGGCGTCTTGGTCATGACGTAGTCGGGCTCGCCGCCGTCGCGGGTGCCGAGCTGAACGACGAAACGCGCGATGCCGTCAACCAGCTCCTTGAGCAGGAGATCGCCAGCGTCCTCGCCGAGGCCCCACGCCGCGTTCCACTTCTTGCCGACGTCTGCGACGTAGCGAAGCAGCGGGTCGGCCTTGTCGAAGAGATGGTCCTCTGGGCGCGACACGCTCTCGTCCGCCGGGATCGAGATCGGCGCGCATCGCGGATGCAGTTCGAGCAGCGAGGCCAGATAGTGAGTCCCGGTTCGCTGGGCGAGCCCGAACACGAAGAGGGGCCGCACCGGCACTCCTGCACGGTACCAACGACGAAGCGGTCTAGTCGGTCAGTGCTGTTCCGAGTCCGCTGAATGCGTCGTGAAGCGAGTCGCGCCAGTTCGGCATCGGCGGCAGTCCGGCATCCGCCCACTTGACGTTGGAAAGCACCGAGTACGCCGGCCGGGGTGCCGGTCGACCGAGTGCCGCCGATGTCGTCGGCCGTACCAGATCTGGGTTGGCGCCGACCTCCTCGGCGAGCGCGAGCGCCACGTCGAACCACGTCACGTTGCCGGCCGAGGAGCAGTGCCAGATGCCGGATTCCACGTTGGCGCGGCCCAGCGCGATGAGCCGGTCGGCGAGGTCACGCGTCCATGTGGGCGCACCCCGCTGGTCCTCGACGACGTCGACGGCCATGCCGTGCCGCAGCCTTCCGCCTACGGCCCGCACGAAGCTAGGTCCGGTCCGGCCGTACAGCCAGGCGGTGCGTACGACGTGGACGTCGCCACCGGCGGCCAGCGCCGCGGCTTCGCCGAGTGCCTTGGATCGCCCGTACGCCGACTTCGGCGCGACCGGCGCGGCGACGTCGTACGGCTGCGTCGCGTCGCCAGCGAAGACGTAGTCGGTCGACAGGTGAACCAGCCGGGCGCTCGAAGCGCACTCGGTGGCTAGCAAGCCCACCGCGTGGCCGTTCACCCGGTCCGCTTCGTGGGCGTTCGACTCGGCGTCGTCGACCCGGGTGTACGCGGCGGTGTTGATCACCACGTCGGGCTCGGCGGAGTCCAGCGCGCGCCGGATCGCCGCCACGTCTGTCACATCGAGCTCGCTGCGGTCCAGCCCGACCACCGTCTCGCCGGCGTCCCGCAGCAGGTCGACAAGGTCCCGGCCGAGCATGCCGCCGGCACCGGTGATGAGCCACCGGGTCATTGCGACGGGAGCGGTCTCGGCGTGGCGAGGATCCAGGCGTGCGGGTCACCGCGCCACTTCGTCACTATCGTCTCCCGGCCCGCAGCGTTCCGCAGCATCGACGGGCGGAGCGGCGGCAGCTGCTGCCCACGGCCGGGCTTTAGGTAGATCAGGCCCGAGCGGTCGACAATCTCGAATCCGCCGGCAGTCACCATCCGCGCGAACCCGGCTGTGTTGGGTTTCCACCACCATGGCCGGCCCAGCGCGTCGAGCTCGGCGATCGGCCGTCGGCGGTGCCGCAGCGTGAGCTCCAGGCTGACCGCGTCGACGCACAGCACGGCGGCATCCGGGTTGCACACGCTTCGCACCGCCTCGAGTGCGCGGACCGGGTCCCGCAGGTGCAGCAGCAGGCTCCCGACGTAGACCATGTCGAACGTTCCGACCACCCGTGGGTCGACGTCGTAGACCGACATCTCGCGATGCTCGATCGGGGTTCCGAGGATCCGGTTGACGAAGTGGAAGCCTTCGCCGCCGCGCTTGCGCTCGCCGAGCGTGGTCAGCAGCTCCGAGGTGCTGCCGAGCGGCCAGTCCCACTGGCGCGGGTCGAGGATGTCGATCGCGACAATCTCGGCGCCTCCGCGCCGGTGCATCTCACGAGCCCAGAAGCCCTCGAACGTGCCGACGTCGAGGCATCGCTTGCCGTCGAGCGCTGGCCACGGCAGCGCCGCGGCGGTTGGCCGGGTGTCGAACCAGCCGGGTGTCTCGATTCCTGGCCGTAGCTCCTCGGTGTGGTACCACTCCTGCTCCGCGACATACCGCCGAAGCTCCTCGTCGGACAGCATCGCCGGGTCGGTGTCACTCACAACCCGGCCTTGAGCGGACGCCACCACGTCTCGTTGTCCTGATACCAGGCGACGGTAGCCGCGAGGCCGGCACTGAAGTCCACCGTCGGCTCGTACCCGAGTTCGTCACGAATCTTGTTGTCGTCGATCGCGTAACGGAAGTCGTGGCCCTTGCGGTCCTCGACGTGCTCGACCGAGCTCCAGTCGCGTCCGCAGGCCGTCACGAGCTGCTCGGCGAGCTCCATGTTGGTCAGCGCCGTGCCGCCGCTGATGTTGTAGACCTCGCCACTGCGACCGCGATCGAGCACAAGGGCGATGGCGCGACAGTGGTCTGCGACGTGGAGCCAGTCGCGAACGTTCTTTCCGTCCCCGTACAGCGGAACCTGAAGCCCGTCGATCAGGTTCGTGACGAACAGCGGAATGATCTTTTCGGGATACTGGTACGGCCCGTAGTTGTTCGTGCAACGCGTGATGACAACGTCGAGCCCGTGGGTGACGTAATAGGCGTGCGCGATGAGGTCTCCGCCAGCCTTCGCTGCCGAGTACGGCGAGCTCGGCTCGAGGGCATCCGATTCACGAAACTCTCGCTCGTCGGCCGACCCGTAGACCTCGTCAGTCGATACCTGGACGACCCGCGCAATGCCTGCCCGCATGCAACTGTCGAGAAGCGTTTGCACGCCGACAGCGTTCGTCATGACAAAGTCGGCGGCGCCTTCGATCGACCGGTCGACATGCGACTCCGCCGCAAAGTTGATGACCGCGTCGTGCCCTGGCAGAACCTCGTCGAGCCGCGTCGTGTCGAGGATGTCGCCCTGGACGAACGAATAGCGGCCGTCGTCAGCTACAGGGGCTAGGTTCGCCAAGTTCCCGGCGTACGTCAGCTTGTCGTAAACAGTGATCTCTGGATTCGGGCAGCCGTCATACCCGCTCGTCAGAGCCGTCCGCACGAAATGCGAACCGATGAACCCCGCACCACCGGTGACGAGCAGCCGCATCCGTCCAGCATGGCTCAGTCGCTCGCTGAAGTTCACGGCTGGGGGGCGGAGCGCGGCACGTGGTACGCGTCACGACGGACCAGAAAGACGCACGTTTTTAGTCCCGCACGTAGCCCGAATGCCAGAGCGAGCAGGGGTCGGGCCCAGGTCGAGCGCCGATCGGCGAAATAGCGATACATGCCACGGTGGGAGGACACGATCCACCGAAGCTGAGCCTGCCGAATGCTGTGCCCGCCGACGTGGGTCGCTATGGCATCGGGACAGAACCAGATCTCCCAGCCGGCCCGATGCACTCGCTCACTCCAGTCGAGTCCTTCCCAGTCGAGGCGATATCGCTCGTCCTGCGGGCCCACATCTCGATAGGCCTCACGCCGCACGAGGTAGCAGGCCTCCTGGCCGTGGCCGACCGCGCGCTCCTGGTCATGGGACCAGCCGTCCCACCAGATCCCGCTCTCGCTTCCGCGACGCTGGGCAGCCTTCCGGCCGAGCAGTGTCTCCTTCAGCGTCGGCAGGTCGCCGACGCCCGGTTGCAGTGACCCGTCTGGCAGATGCAGCCGAGCGACCACGAAGCCGGAGCGGGGATGGCGCTCGGCGCAGGCGACGAGGGCCTTCGCGCAGCCGTCATGGAGGACTACGTCGGGGTTACAGATGACTAGGTGCCGGCCCTCGGCGGCCTGCAGGCCTTGGTTGTTGCCCGCCGCCAGGCCTCGGTTCGTGTCGTTCGCGATAACCCTCGCACCGATCGGATGACGCCTCGCGAGAGCCACCGTGTCGTCGTGCGATGCGTTGTCGACGACGATCACTTCGTGAGGTGCGCCGTCCTGCGCTTGGATGGAGTCCAGGAGCGCCCCCAGGGTGGCGGCGGAGTTCCACGTGACGATCACCCAAGAGGTGCTCATGCCTCTGCCGCTCTCATGTACGCGCCGAAGTAGACCTCCGCGACGTCAGCCCAGCCTGGTTGACGTGCGGCGTGGGCAAGACCAGCTTCCCGCAACTCCGCGTATCGCTGAGGGTTTGTGAGTAATCGATTCAACGCCTCAGCGAAGTCGCGCGCGGTCAGCCCCTGGGTCCATTCAGCGGCGTGGCCGAGGACCTCTGGGAGTGAGCCGACCGGCGCACAAAGCACCGGAGTGCCTGCTGCGATCGCCTCCATCGCAGGCATGCCGAAGCCTTCGTAGCGCGTCGGATAGATCAGCGCGAAGGCGCCCGCGAGGATCCTGGCCCACTCCTCATCGGCGGGGCTTGCGTGAGAAAGCCCCGGTTCTGGGTCGGTTTCTGACTCACCGATCACAACCAGATCCATTCGATCTGCCACCGAACGCCACGCGGCGATGGCGATGTCTGCACCCCGCCGTGCCGCGCCGCCGATAGCGACGAGATACGGCCGTTGGTTCGGTGAATCCTCGTTCGCGACCGAGAACACCGGATCGATTCCCCACGGCGCCACGACAATTCGCTTTGGGTCAACTCCGTACGTCGCGATGATGTCGTCAGCGACGAAGCGAGATGGGGTAACGATGACCTTTGCGGTTCTCGCGGCGTATCGCGCCTGGTAGCGGTACGCCGCGCCCTGCCCGCGTCGGAACCACGGCCGGAAGTGCTCAAAGGTCAGATCGTGCAGGGTGGTCACCATCGACACTGGCTGCCGGAACGGAAGGGCGTACCAAGGGCAGTGGAACACACCCGCGAACGTCTTCAGGTACGGCGGGACGCGACGCTGCAGCCACACGCTCTCGTGTCCCGGCCAGGGTGTGGCGAAGGCGTGCTCGGCGGTTCCGGGAATGGCCGCTGGCGGACGTTCGGATGCAGTAAGCAGGTGCAGGTCGAGTACCTCGGTGAGCTCGCCGAGGACGTGCGCCATCCCACGCCCGACGCCCCCCCAAGGTCGTCTCTGGAGCGAGCGCGCATCGACGGCAACGCTCAGGACCACATCGCAACGTTATGTCGTTCGCCTAGGCTGAGTCGCGATTAGTTACATTTCACGCCCGTGACCCCCATCGACCCTGACCTTGAGGTCGCGCTCGACATCACGCCCGTGCGGAACGGGCTCACCGGGGTTGCGCGTTACTCGCGCGAGCTAATGGCGGCGCTCGTCGCTGCCGGCGTGGATGTTCGACCATTCGCGATCGGTCGTGGGCCGGGCGTGATCCCGCCGGGATGCCACCACCTGCCGGTGCCCCTGCGGGTGGTGACCGCGGCTTGGCGGCGGACGCGGATGCCGCGCGCGGAGTGGCTCGCGGGGGGCGGACAGGTCGTGCACTCTCTTGATCTCGTGCTGCCGCCCAGCCGACTTCCCCTCGTCGCAACCGTCCACGACCTTGCAGCTCTTGACCGCCCGGACCTGCACCCGCCTCGTGCCGCCGAGCAGCTGCGCAGGAGGCTCGCTGAGCTAGATCGCGCGGACGTCGTCGTCGCGGTGTCCCAGGCGACGGCGACGGCGCTTGCTCGCCACGGCGTCGACCCTGCACGCGTCGTGGTCACCTATCAGGCGACCACCTTGACGCCCGAGGGGATTGATGGCCTCCAGGTGCCCCGCCGTCGGCCGTTTCTTCTGGCGGTTGGGGAGATCACGGCGCGTAAGGACTACGCAACGATCGTTCGGGCGATGGCCTGTGAGCCGTTGCGCGACTTGGACCTGATCATCGCGGGACCGATGGGTTATCGGCACGAGGATGTACTGCGGCTGATCTCTGCGTTACGGCTTGAAAACCGAGTGCTACTTCTTGGGCGGGTCTCCGACGCCGAATTAGCGGACCTGTACCGCGACGCCGAACTTTTCTGCTTCTCCAGTGTGATCGAAGGATTTGGCATACCGCTGCTAGAGGCGATGCATGCAGGACTCCCCATTGTCTGTAGCGACATCGACGTGGCTCACGAGGTGGCCGGCGATGCCGCCGTGTACGTCCCGGTAGGCGACTTCGAAGGGTTCGCGTCCCAGGTCAGCACGGTCCTAGGCGACTCGACGCTGAGGTCGGACCTGGCTGCGGCCGGGCGTGCCAGGAGCGCGCTGTTCTCTTGGCAGCGCACCGCCGCTCTGACCATAGAGGCCTACCGAAACGCGCTGGGCGCTGCTTAGCTTCGATACGCTTTGAGCCCGATGAAGGGGATCCTGCTCGCGGGTGGCACGGGGTCGCGCCTGTGGCCGATCACCAAGGCGATCTCCAAGCAGCTGATGCCGGTGTACGACAAGCCGATGGTGTATTACCCGTTGTCGACCCTAATGTTGGCAAAGATCAGGCAGATTCTTGTCGTAACTGCGCCGGAGGACGCCGGCCAGTTCCGTCGGCTTCTGGGCGACGGTCGCCAGCTCGGCCTGGAGATCTCCTACGCCGTCCAACCGGAGCCGAAGGGACTCGCGCAGGCTTTCACGATCGGTGCGGACTTCATCGGGACTGACCCCGTCGCATTGGTCTTGGGAGACAACATCTTCTACGGCACCGGACTTGGCTCCCAGTTGGCGTCACTCGCCGACGTCGACGGTGCCCACCTGTTCGCCTACCAAGTCGCACGGCCATCGGAGTACGGCGTCGTTGAGTTCGACGGCAACGGACAGGTTGTGTCGATCGAAGAGAAGCCAGAGCACCCCAAGAGCGCGTTCGCAGTACCCGGGCTCTACTTCTACTCCCCTGACGTCGTAGAGATCGCGAGCGCACTTGCGCCGAGTGCGCGGGGTGAGTACGAGATTACGGCTGTCAATGCGGCGTACCTCGAACAAGGCAGGCTCTCGGTGAGCGTCCTGCCGCGCGGTGCAGCCTGGCTCGATACGGGCACCTTTGCGAGTCTGGTCCAAGCGTCGGAGTTCGTGCGAGTGGTCGAGGAGCGCCAGGGCTTGAAGGTCGGGTGCCCGGAGGAGATCGCGTGGCGGAACAGCTGGATCACGGACGACGACCTCGCCGATCGCGCTGTAGAGCTTGAAATCAGCGGATACGGCGCGTACTTGCACGGGCTCCTCAAGTCGAAAGCTCAGGGATTGTGAGGATCGAGCCGCTCGATGTGAAGGATGCCTGGGTATGCTCACCCGACCTTCATCAGGACGATCGCGGGATGTTCCTCGAGTGGTTTCGCGCCGACGTCTTGACGGCTGAGACCGGCCGTCGCTTCGGCATTCAGCAGGCCAACCACTCGGTCTCGGCAAAGGGCGTATTACGCGGGATTCACTATGCGGATGTCCCCCCTGGCCAAGCGAAGCTTGTGTACTGCCCGAGCGGCGCGGTGCTCGACGTCGTCGTGGACCTTCGGTGTGGGTCTCCGACCTTCGGACGCAGCGACTCAATCGTGTTGCGCGCCGAGGAGCACAAGGTCATCTTTGTATCGGAGGGACTCGGACACGGATTCTGTGCCCTCGACGACGACAGTTCGGTCGTCTATCTAGTGTCGGCGGTGTACAACCCGCAGACCGAGCGCACCGTGAATCCGCTGGATCCGCAGCTCGCCCTCCCGTGGCCGACAGGTCTCGGCAACCTTGTTCTGTCGGCGAAGGACCGAGATGCGCCCACTCTCGCTGAGGCGCAAAGTGTCGGTATGCTGCCCGACTATGGGGAGTGCGCCGCCTTCTACCGGCGCCTTGGTTCCTCAACTTGATTTATCAGGCAGTTGGGCTTCGCCCGCGCGCCTCCTCCGCCAACTCTGGGCGTCACGTGACCTGTGTCGGACTCTCGCCCGGAAGGACTTCTTCGTCCGCTACCGCCGCGCGACGTTTGGTGTGCTCTGGGCGGTAGCACTGCCGGCGTTCCAAGCCACCGTGCTGTCGATCGTGCTCTCGCGGGTCACGCGGTTCAACGTCGCCCACTATCCCGCCTACATCTTCAGCGGCATGATCGGCTGGACGTACTTCAGTGCCGTGCTCGGTGGTGGCGCGACTTCGATCGTCGACAACGCCTCGCTTTCGAGCAAGATCTACTTCCCGCGCGCGGTCCTTCCGATTGCGGTATGTCTCAGCAACCTCTTCGCGCTCTCCATCAGCGTCGCGATTCTTATCGTCTTCGCGACGGCCAAGGGTGCCACCCCGGGCTTGCACTCGTTGTGGCTCCTTGTGGCAGTTGCTGCCGTGTTCCTGATGGGACTCTCTTTGACGTTGCTCGTCTCTGCGGTTCATGTGTACTTTCGCGATGCGACGTACGCCGTGCAGGCAGCCTTGCTTGCCTGGTTCTACATCACGCCGGTGTTCTATCCAATCTCGTTACTTCATGGCGCAGTTCGTCGTCTGGTCGAGATCAACCCGCTGACTGGCGTTATCGAGACCTTCCATCAGGGTGCCGTGGGGGGGCCTGTGGAGGATCCGTACGGCCTGCTCATCAGCGCGGCCTGGTCGGTCGGCCTGTTGATGGTCGCCGTTGTCCTGCACTGCCGGTTCGAGCGCTCGTTTGCTGATCTGATGTGAGTCCGCTCGCTCCTGGTGAGATCTTGCTCGAGGGTGTCGGCAAGCGCTTCACTAAGTACGAAGACACCCCGACGCTGGCGTACGGGCTGCTGCACGCGTTCAAGCGATCGCGGCGGGGAAAGCTGTGGGCGGTCCAAGACCTCGACCTTCACATGAATCCGGGCGAGTCCATCGGGATTGTCGGGCGCAACGGCTCGGGCAAGTCGACGCTTCTACAGATGATGTGCGGGGTTACCAGTCCAACCACTGGCCGCGTGCGCGTCGGTGGCCGAATCGCGCCGCTTATCTCGGTCGGCGTGGGTTTCCACCCGGAGCTGACGGGGCGCGAAAACGTCTTCGTCAACGGAACGATCCTCGGGCTGACTCGTCGCGAGATCACTCGACGCCTTGACGAGATCATCGCCTTCTCCGAGATCGAGGCGTTCATTGACACTCCCGTCAAGTTCTACTCGTCAGGGATGTATGTGCGACTGGGTTTCTCCGTAGCCGCTCACGTCGACCCGGACGTGCTATTGATCGACGAGGTGCTCGCGGTCGGGGACATCGGGTTCGTCGTCAAGTGTTACCAGCACATCTCGGACCTACGAGCGCGGGGATGCACCGCCGTGCTGGTGAGTCATAACATGGCGGCTCTTGAGCAGTACTGCGATCGGGGCCTCGTGCTCGACCGTTCCAGGCAGGTGTTCGACGGGACCATGGCCGAGGCGGTAGGCGTCTACCACGAACGCTCTGCGGCCGCGGCAAACCAGCCTGCGGGAAAGAAGCAAAGCGACGACCTTCGCCTCGAGCTGGACGTCGTCGACGTTCTCGACATTTCGGTTACCGACGGTTCCGGTGGCGCCAAGACGCGGTTCGATGCCGGCGACGAGGCGGTGGTGAGGGTACGGGTTCAGGCGAAGGCGTATGTCAACACGCCGTGGCTGTCGGTGACGCTCATCTCCGGAGAGGGCATCACCGTGTACCGCGAGTACAACCTCTTTGAGCCGTACCCGCCCCTGCCAGCCGGCACCACTGCGACCCTGATGGCACGAGTTCCGCTGAATGTCACAACCGGCGGATATTCGCTGGAGGTGGCCGTAGGGCGAGGGCACCCGACAAGTCGGGAGTTCGCGGACCTGCCCGCGGACATCGCCTACCTGAGCACACCAAAGCGACTGCCGTTGTTCGTGCGCGGGCGCAACACCGCTCACGGCATCGCCGACCTAAGAGCGAGGTTCGTCGCCGAAGGCGAGTGACCTCAGGCCCGGGACGCGCCGGTCGCTGTCGATTCGTAGCCGAACTCGGCCAGTAGCGGACCCATGACAGCTTCACATACCCGTATGTCATCGTCGTTGAGGTTCTTCGCCCAGCCGCCCGGCTGGGCTGCGCGGTGGAATTTCCCCTTGCCGCGTTGCTCGGGCTTGACGTTCTCGAAGGAGTGCTGCTTGACCAAGTCGTCAAGTTGTGGGGGTTCGCGCAGCGTGAAGTGCGAGAAGAGCTTTCTAAGCTCTCCCGCCGTGTCTTGACGCAGGTCCTCGTAGCGCACGAGAAGGCGCAGGTGATCGGGATGCGCCTCGTATGCCTGCTTGACGGCCCGGGTGCGCACTGCCCATCGATGCGCCTGCTCCTCGATGAACCGCAGCCGGTCCGTAGCTGATTGAAGCTCACCGACTCCGAAAGCATCATCGAGCCACGACCCGGCGGTCCACGCGTCGAGCAGCGAGTCAATGACGTCGCGACCATCTCGCAACAAGAAGATCATCCGCGAGCGGGGAAGCACGCGCATCAGCAGCGGCGCTCCTTCTGAGCCGTTCGGCTCGTGCACTATGCAGACCCTCCGGCCGTCGCGGATCTGAGCCCGGAATCGCGTCAGGATCAGCCGTCGTAGCGCTGGTTCCCAGGCCGCTGCGTAGTCGTCGCTGAAGAAGTAGTCCGCGTCCGTCCGGATCTCTGACATCAAGCGCCCGCTCAGCTGACCCGACGGCACTCCCACCCCAGCGGAGGCCCACAGCCCAAGATGCAGGCCGGCCAGCGGCTCGTGTATGTAGCTCGCGTCGCAAGCGCTGCTCAGCAACCGCGAGAACCACGTGCTACCGCTTCGTGGCGAACCGACGACCCATGTCAGGCGTCGCTCGATCCCGCGCATCCCGGGGTTCGGAAGCATCGCGCCGCCCCTAGTCAGTCTCGGAATCGTGGTTGGCGCCACGACAGGTTGCAGAAATGCCGTCTCGTACCAACTAGTTCGGCATCAGGCGGAGACTTCCTGTACTCCATTCGCGGTCTAAAGTTGCGTCCATGGGTGACCTGGACCAGCTACGAGACGTCTTCGCCGGTACCTGGGACTGGTCTACTGGTGGTGAGGAGTGGTCGACCTGGTGGGGCGGAACGCCCTCGCTGTGGTTCGGTGGCTTGCTGCCTCGGATACATGCCTTTGTGCCTGCGGGAACGATCCTGGAGATCGCACCGGGCTTTGGCCGCTGGAGCCAGTACCTCAAGGACATGTGCGATCAACTGGTACTCGTCGACCTTGCGCCGAAATGCATCGAGCACTGCCAGCAGCGGTTCGCGTCGTCGACGAACATTGAGTACCACGTCAACGACGGCAAGTCCTTACCGGTGGCGGACGGAAGCGTCGACTTCGTCTTCAGCTGGGATTCCTTGGTTCATGCTGACGCCGAGATCATTGATGGCTATGTTGCCGAGCTCCATCGCGTGCTCAGCCCGAACGGCGTCGCTTTCATCCATCACTCGAATGTCGCGAGCATCCGGCGGAGCCATGACCTCGCCATGCGGGCCCCCAAACGACTCCTTCGAAGGCTGACGGCGCGTGGAGTTCTGCTTGACGTCTTCGCGTGGCGCGCTGCAGACGTATCGGCAGACGGTGTTGCCAAGATGGCGTCGCGCCATGGGTTGGCCTGCGCTTCGCAGGAGATCTTCAACTGGGAGCACGGGCGGTTCCTGACAGAGGCGATCTCGGTCTTGACGCATCCGGCCTCCCGGTTCGCCCGGAAGACGGAGCGCATCACAAATCACGCGTTCCGCCAGGAGGCGCGGCTGTACGCGTCGCTTTATGCGGCTAGCAGCTTTCCCGACGCTAGTGCTTGATACCCATCCGGCCTGTGTAGTCGGTCCGGGTCAGGAGAATCGGATCCGCGCTGCTTGAGAAGTACTCAGTGACGGCTCGTCGAGCGCCGTCCCAGTGGCCGAAGTCGTCGATGATCAGCACGCCGCCGGCCGGCATCAAGGGATACAGGTGGGTCAGCTCATGCAGAGTTGACTCGTACCAGTCGGTGTCCAGACGCAAGAGCGCGACGCTAGTGGGGGTGGTACCGGGCAGGGTCTCCTCGACCGGCCCCTGAACGAAGTGCACCCGATCGGCCGGGTAGCCAGTCCTGAGGACCACGTCTCGTACCAGTTCTAGCCCGTAGATGGCCGGGTCGAATGCCCAGCTCCAGGCCCTTTCACCCTGTGGGGTCGACTGCCAGGTGTCATGTGCAGGCTGTTCGAACGGCGAGGTGTCGGCGGCACTCGGCTCCGTCATCCCCTCGAACGTGTCGTAGAGGTACACGTCCCGGTCGCTGACTCCGAGGTGCTGCAGGGTCTTGATCATCGTCATGATCGATCCGCCCCGCCAGACGCCGCACTCAACGAAGGAGCCGTTGATGCGGCGGTCGATGACGTACTTGACCGCATCCATGATCGCGACGAGACGTTCTGCGCTCACCATCGTGTAATCGCGGACCTCCGCGATGATCCGCTGCTCGTCGGCATCCAATAGGCTTGCCACGTGCGGCTGGAGCGCAGGGCTGATCGCGGCGCCGGTGGCGGGGTCGAGCGGGCCTCGTCCCGGGTTCGACGCGGCACGGCGTCGTCTGCGTAGCGCTCGGATACCCATGACCGCTCGTCCCCGCTTCCTCACGACTCGACCACCTGACATTCATTCTGCCCGTCCGTGGGCTCAGTTTGGATACGTCAACCGAAGGTTGGTCGATGTCGTGCACACCCTAGTCAACGGCTGCGGGTTATCAGAGGGAGCTCGCGTGCTCGACTACGGCTGCGCCGCGCGCCCATATCGGAGCCTGTTGCCGTCCGGCGTGGAGTATGTCGGCGCGGATTTGGACGGCAACCTCGAAGCGGACGTGACGATCGGCGAGGACGGCCGTCTACCGTGCGAGGACGCGGAGTTCGACGCAGTGCTGTCGACCCAAGTTCTCGAACATGTCGACGATCCGGTTGCCTATCTCGCAGAATGCGCGAGGGTTCTCAAGCCGGGCGGCACGCTGATGCTCTCAACCCATGGCCTCATGTACTACCACCGAGATCCCGAGGACTACTGGCGTTGGACTTCCAGCGGGCTGGTGCGCGTGGTCGAGAGCGCGAACTTTTCTGTGACGGCGTGCCATGGTGTCCTTGGTCTGGCCGCCGCGAGCGTGCAGCTGTTTCAGGATGCGACCCAGCATCGTGTACCGGCTCCCTTCCGAAAGCTCTACTTCTTGGTCTGTCAGACCTTCATCCGCATACTCGACCGACGGCAATCGCCACAGGCTCGAATCGACAACGGCCTGGTGATCGCGGTTCGTGCGCGGCGCAACGACCAAGGGGCCTGACCTGCTTCACCTCGTCACTGCCACGAACCGCGCATACCTACCGTGGTGTGCAACGACGATCCTGTCCAGTGTGCGCAGCACTCCGTCGGAGGAAGTCACCTTCCACGTACTTGTCGACGATGATGTGACGTCGCAGGACGGTGAGCGGCTCCGTTCAACGCTCGAATCGACGGGTGGCGAGCTGCGTCTCATACCGATTCCTCGAAGACGGCTGGGAGCGCTGCCGCCGGCAGTCGAGGCCCACGGTGGCGCTATCAGCTGCGCAAGGTTCGTTCTGCCCGAGCTGTTGGCGGACGTCGAGCGTGTGGTTTACCTGGACTCGGACGTTCTCGTGACCGGGTCACTTGCACCGTTGCCGCAGCTGGTGGGTGAGGATGAGCTTGCTGCGGTGAGGAATGTAGTGGAGCCGGCTATGCAGCCTCGACTTCGGACCCTGGGACTAACTGATCCGATGCGGTATTTGAACTCGGGTGTCCTGGTCATGAATCTCGCCGTGATGAGAAGGCTTGACACGGCCGAGCGTTTGCTGAACTACGTCAAGACTGGGTCAGACCGCCTGCTCTGGGTCGACCAGGACGCGCTGAACGTTGTGCTCGAGGGAGCTTGGCGGGAGCTGCATCCGCGCTGGAATGTGCAGAACAGCCTTTGGTTCTGGCGCGAGCGCTCACGCCGTGTCTTCTCAGACGATGAGATCGCGGAGGCCCTCCGCGATCCGGCTGTCCTGCACTTCGAAGGCCCGTCGCTCGCGAAGCCCTGGCACTATTTGTGCTCGCACCCGTACGTATCCCGGTATCGCGACGTTCTGGGTGATACACCGTGGCCGGTGGCGGCGCCGGTAGGTCGCACGCCTCTCAACGTGCTCCTTAAGCCGCTTTCGAGGTCTCGACAAATCAAGATTCTCACTTCGGTGGCTCGGCTGCGCGCCGGCTTGAGAGGTTGAGGGCGGGTCACGCCAGGGCCGTAGCGATCGCTTCCGGGCTAAGAGCCGAAGCGTCTGCAAGCTGAGTGACGCGGTTCACCAGCCGGAGAAAATAGCCATGCGCGCTGAGGGAGTCACACCACGCCTGGCGGCAGACGTGCTGGACCTCCTGCCAGTTTGACCGCCGATTGAAATGTGCGGTGCGGACGATCGACCCAAGGCGGGGTAGGTCGGTAATAGAAACGTCCGTCGACACGACGTCCCACGGAACATCCTGTCCGCACGGGCGGATGTCCCTGGATCGGACGCTGATGACCGGCCGCCCGATCGCTAGCGACTCGTACAGGCGGTAGGAGTAGTTGCCGCGGCCTCGGACCGACAGTGTGTAGTCCGCTGCCGCGATTCGTTCGAGGAACTCGCGGTGAAGGTCCCTGTCGCTGTCTCGGTCCATGTCGAGTCGCACCATGGTCTGCCGGAGCGAGATGTCGGGTTTGATGCCTTCCGCTCGCTGGAGGGCGGCGACGGCGGCGAGACGGTGTGGGTAGTACGGCGGCACGCCGAGCCGGGACGCGAGACCAGTCGCCGTTGCAAGGCTCCGAATCGCCGCTTTCGACCACTGCCGGGCTGCGGTCCGACGATTAGCGAACTCGGCCCCAAGCGGGTACGCGAAGCCGACGAAGTTGACCGTGGGCGTTTCCGACCAGGGGGCGAAGGTCAGCGCGACCTTGTCTGCCGGGTCCGCTACCCAGGCAGGCATCACCACGTCTTTCGACCCCAGCGCACCCATCCTCGCCGTGGTCCGAAAGACCACGCAGTTCGGCCCCGGGGATGGCAGCTCTCTATCGCCGAGGCAGAAGACGAGCATCAGCTTCCCGGCGCGTTCGACGGCACTCGCCAGCCGTTTGGTTTCTTCGAACAGAGACGCGTCTCGTCCGCAAGGTTCCAGACCATATGGCAGAACCGCGACATCCGACTGGTCCAGATCGGTGGGCACGATTACATCCGGTCCGACGTCTCGCCATGCACCCGCGACCGATTCTTGGAACGGGCTTGGCGTCCCGAGCCAGCTGAGCGAGCGCGAAAGCGGTTCGATGAAGGTCGCGATCCGATGCCGGTCAAACGGTGCCGGCACGACGTGCACACGAAGCGGGCGGCGCGGTGACTCGGGCACTCAGAGCACCAATGTCCGCCAGCGCACTGAGCCTGCGGCGAATACCGCACACTCCAGAGCGTCAGCCAGGAAGGCAGCGGGAATCAAGATGGGCCATCGTTGCCGCCAGCCGGGCAGGCGCTCGTAGCGCAGCCAGTGCACGGCATACAGGGCGGCACCCAAGGGGATCAGCGACAACAGTGCGGGCGTTGGCCAGATCAGATAAGGAATCGGACTCAGCGCGACACATCCCGCGACGACGTGTCCCCGCTTGACCAGGTAGCCATACGCCAGGTTCGCCCGGTACCCAGGATGCCTGCTGACGAAGTACACGAGGCGATAGCGACGGAGACGGGCGCGTAAGTACTTTCGGTAGGGGGGATTGGTCACCCGATGCTCGACGACCGCGTCAGGCGCGAAGCACGTCGACGTATTACGTTCCGCGGCGCGCCAGCCGAGGTCCGCGTCCTCCCCCCAGGGCGCGCCGCCCCGGCTCGTTCCGAAACCGGCGTCAAAGCCGCCAAGCTCTTCGAGCAATGCTCGGTCGTAGGCGATGTTGCAGGTTTCGTAGCGGTTGCTGAACTTCTCGATCTGGATGTGATGACCGAACGCTTTCATCGCCGCCTTGGCGACGGGATCGGCCACGGTACGCCCCTGGATTAGCTGAATGCCACTCTGCCGCTCACGCCACAAGGCTGCCAGCCAACCCGGCTTGGGCATGCAGTCGTCGTCCGTGAACACGATCAATCGACCCACGGCGGCCTGCCAGCCAGCATTTCGCGCCGCGCCCGGCCCGACGTGCCTCGGCATCGTCATTGGCCTGAGCTGATCGAGGTCGGCTGCGAGGGAAGCCAGCGTTTCTTTCGTGGCGTCGCTGGATTTGTCGTCCACCACTATCAACTCGAACGGTACGTCGACCTGCTGATCGAGCACGGCGGCGATGAGGGGCGGTAGGAGCTCCGCCCGGTTGCGCGTCGCGATGATGACTGAGATCTTGGCAGGGCCAGCCGTTACAGCCATAGCGCGGCGCGGACGCGACCCTTGGCGTAGCCGCGCCAGTACCTACGAGCGCGGCGAGGTGTCAGCGGCTCCGCCACGACAATCGGACGGTCGAGGAAGATGCGGCTCTCGACGTTGAGCGGCCCGCCGGTGATGCGCGCGCGAATCATGCTTCGGTACTCGTCAGCGCAGTCTTCATGACAGATCAGTGTCTTGTTACCGCCGGTGGCGAATGGCACGTACTCGCGATGCTCGCGGAAGAAGATCTGTGCTCCCTCCGCCACTGAGGGGAAGTACTCGTTGAAGCAGTCGTCCAGGATGACTATTCCGCCTGGGCCGAGTGAGTCACACGCCGTCTTCAAGTCATGCTGGGTCAGATCGACGGTATGTCCTCCGTCGACGCTGACGAGGCGGAGCGGTCCGCCGGCGAACTCGCGAAGCTTGTCGCCATCCAGCTCCCATGAGTTTGCCTTGACGATCTTGACATCGCTGTGTCGTGGGTCCCAGCGATTGAGATTGCGCTGCAGCCACGCCCGGTTCCCACGTCCCGACGAGTCGACGTTGAGGTGTTGGTCCTCGAACAAGTCGATCGCTACGGCTGACTCGCCGCTTCGGCGAAGCAGCGACAGAAGGATCAGCAGCCGGCCGTGATGGACACCGATCTCGGCGACGCCACCTGTGATATCGAGATCGCGCTGCATGCCCTCGGCCTGATCGATCATGATCACGCCCAGGTCGCGCAGCCAGCCGTCTACCCGACGCTGACCCCAGATCGCATACCGAAGATAGACGGGGTCCCGCCCGTGAGAAAGAACGCCTCGAGTCAGCATCTGAGAAAAGGTATCGGCTGCCGATGGGGTGGTCTACACAACTGCCGTGAGGCTGGCTCGCCAGAAGCCAGACGTCTCGTAGGTCTTGGCCAAGTTGTACACGGTGTTGACCTTAACGTCACGAAAGCCGGCGTCGATGACAAGTTGCGCAAGCGCGTCGAGCGAAGGAACCCACCACACGACGTCGTCCCAGCCTCCTAGATATTGGATCGGAGGGCCCCAGCTTCCACCCCTCGGCACGAGATCTATGCCGTCAGACAGGAGCAGCTCCCCGGTGGTGACGGCGCGGATTCGCTCGAGCGCTCGAAGCGGGTCTCGCAGATGCACGAGAACGTCGCCGCAATGAACGAAGTCGAAGGTGCCGTCCGTTTCGGGATCCAGGTCATACACGCTGCGGCCGATTCGCCGGACCTTGGAGCCCAGTGCTTCGTGAGCCACTTCGAAGCCCGAGCCGATCCGTTCCTCACCACTCTCGGTGGCACGGAGTTCCTTGGCGACTGGTTCCGGGAAGTCCCAGTCGCGAGGATCATCGAGGTCGATTGCTACCACCTCGGCGCCGAGCGACTCCATGTGGAATGCCCAGAAGCCGTTGAAGGTGGCGACGTCGAGGGCGCGTTTGCCTTCAAGACTCGCCGGAAAGCCGTAGTTCTGCACGAGCTCCCGATGATCGAACTGGCCCGGCGTCACGATTCCGCCGGGTAGCTCGATGGTGTGGTACCAGGCGATCGAGCGAACCTTCCTGCTCAGGTCGTCGTCTCCGACGATGCCCCTGATGTCTGCCTGTTCGCGTCCCTTGTCGGCCGCCACGTTACGGAAGGCGAGGGCCTTCTCGATGCTGCGCCTGTGGAACTTCGGTTGCGGTGGTGGGTTTTTGAAGATCAGCGACCCGACCTGAGCGCCCTTGTCGTGCGCCGACGTCTTGCGTGGCGGAGTCGTGAGTTGAAGGGAGTAGCCACGCCACGTCACGGACCGGCTGGGCATGGACAACCTCCTATTGTGCGGAATCGGAAGTCTAGTGGGCGTCGTCGGCATGATCTGCAACTGCGAAATGCATCTCGAGCAGCCTGGCCGTGTAATGGTCGATCGTGTACTTCTGAGCGGCGTGGAGCGCGTGACGACGGAGCCGGTCCCGTAGCTCGGGGTCGCCCGCTAGTCGGGTAACCGCAGCCGCAAGAGCAGGCGCGTCCCCAGACGGAAATCCGACACAGTCGTGGCCGTCAGACAGGAATTCCGCCGTGCCTCCACGAAGGGATGCGACCACGGCAGTGCCGCATGCCATCGCTTCGAGTGGCACCAGACCGAATGGCTCGTCCCATTCGCTGGGGAAGACAACGACGTCGGCGGATCGGTAGATCTCGGCGAGCTGGTCACGTTGGACCGTGTCGAAGCGGATCCGGTCGGCGACGCCGAGTTGGCTGGCTAGATCGACGAGGGTGCTTTGGTAGGGGATGTTGCCGCCGCCAAGAATCAGCAACGTGGCCGTCGCCGGCATCTGAGCGAACGCAGTGACCAGCGTTTCTAGCCCCTTTGTCGGATCGACGCGGCCGACGTATAAGAGTCGCCAAGACCATGGCTTGGCGCCAATCGCCGTTATCGGGAAGTCGTGGAGGTCAATCCCGGGCGGGATGATGGGTGCATCTGGAAAGCGCCAGACGCCGTAGGCAGTCGCTCGGTCGCGGGTGTGCTTACTGACGAAGTTAACGGCTGCGGACTCGAACGAGGGCAGCTGCGTCGGGATCCCACCCAGCGATCGCGGTCGCCGGTAGGGCCAGCGTTTCCAAAGGGAACTCCAGCCGTCGATCGTTGGTGCGTAGATCAGCCAATCGTTTGCGACAGTCAGCACCATAGGCAAGCCGATTCGCTCAGCTTCCGTCAGCAACGACAGCGAGATGGCGGCAATGTGCCAAACCGACAGCACGTCGGGTTGAATGTCGGCGACCGTTCGCCGAAAGGCCCGCAAGTTCCGGCGCTCGATCAGGTACCGACGAAGCCAGCTTCTCGGCGCGACGCTGCGATCCGCTTGCCAGTCCCAGGTCGCGCGCAAGTCTCGACGCACGTGAGGCTCGGCAATGTCGACGACCCCGGGCATGCGAAGGTCGGATGTCAGCACGGTGACCTGGTGCTCGGCGGCTCGGAGCTGGTCGACCACGTCCCGGCACGTCAGCTCGTAGCCGCCGTAGTAGTGCGGGGGGTAAGCGTTGCTAAGTACGAGGATTTTCATCGGTTAATGGGTTCGCAATGACGCCGCAGCATAGCGACTTGTTCGAGGCGCCTTCGCCGCCTTTGGCAGGGCTGTTAGCGTCGTATCCGGCAGATCGGATTCCGGGGGCGCCGTGCCAACCCCGATCCTGGACGGAGACCCGATGGCGACTGGCTCGTGGGGGTGGCGGGGCTTCCGCGTGAACGTAACGGTTCCGGACCGTCTCGTCTCGCGCCCGGGTAGTCGTATGGGCCAAGGTAGTTTGCGGTTCAAGCCAACTCCTAGCGCGAACTTCGTCCAGCGCGATCCGAACCGCGCGCTCGAGTTCCTGAAGGAAACCGAACGTCGCCCGCAGGCCGCAAGTGACGCTGGGCTTGCCGAGCGTGTGGCGGCCATGCCTTGGTACCACACGCTCGAGTTTCCGGGAGGGGTGATCACGCCGGGCCGGTTTGATCATCGCGAGCTAGTGCCTCACTACGGCTTTCCGGTCGATCTGACGGGCAAGCGCGCCCTCGATGTCGCGACCTTCGATGGCTTTTGGGCGTTCGAAATGGAGCGCCGGGGTGCCGAGGTCGTCGCAATCGACCTCGGGACCACCCGCGATGTTGATTTCCCCACACGCGTTCGCCCGCTCGCCGATTCCGCTGGTGACTTGCCACAAATGGGCGGTGGCTTCGCGCTCGCCAAGGAGGCCCTCGGGTCGGCGGTCGACCGCCGAGTCTGCAGCGTCTACGATTTGAATCCCGCTGAGCACGGGATGTTTGACCTAGTGCACTGCGGTGATCTGCTCGTCCATCTGCGTGATCCGTTGCGGGCTCTCGAAGCTATGCGCAGTGTGACGTCCGGCGAGCTATTGCTCTCGGATGGCATCATGCTCGCTGAGTCGCGTGGGTCAGCCGGCCGGCCGATGATGTATATCGGCGGGTGGGACGATGTTGTGTGGTGGCTGCCGTCGCTCGATGCACTGGCGCAGATGGCCATCGACGCGGGCTACCGGGACGTACGAGTGAACTCCGTTTACAACCTGGCGAAGACATACGAAGACGAGGGCTTCTGGCGCGCGAGCATCACGGCGGTTGTCTGAAAGTCCGTTCGCGACGAATGCGGCGCGCCTTATCCCACCTCGGGGGGCCCTACGGCGGCAGCCGCAGCATCACGGATCCGGCGGCTAGCCCGCTCGGCGCTGGCGGTCGGGGTCGTTTGGGCGCTATCGCGAGTTGTTCTCTCCGGTGCCGGCTTCCGGGCGGTTAACCCGTTGACGGCCTCTGCGACACCCCCCAGGCGGTCCTCGACCGCGTCGATCTTGGCTTCCATACGGCGCAGCTGATCGGCGAGCTTCTCAATCGCCTCGAGCACTTCCCCGATTCGGGGCACCTCAACTTGGGGGAGTGCTTCGCGACGAGCCGAAGCGCGTCTTGGGCTCGGTCGTGCCGGCGTCAGCTCGATGCCCCAGTTCGACTTCTTGTCCATAGGGGGAGCGCTCCTTGCCCGGCGTTGACTGTCTCAACTGTAAGGGAGGTTTTGCGGTCGGTCTGCTATCTACGGCCGGAACGACCTCTTGGTTCAGCTCTCGATCAGGATCGGGAGGGTGGTCCGGTCGACTTGGATTTCGGTGGAGTGTGTACCGGGCGAGATGGGGTGATATCGCGACGAGGGTTTCCTATGCGATGAGGCGCCCAGCATGACGCCGATCAGGCCCCAGAACGGAAGCGAGACGGGAAAGTTGTTCCAGATCTGCAGGAACAAGCCGCCTACTGCGAAGCCGCAGCCGGCGGCGAACAGCGCAACGGCGAGATCCCCCTCGGCGCCCGCCGCCCATCGTCGACGCCATAACTCCCGCAGGACGGACAGGTACATGAAGATGAAGAGACCCATGCCGCCTAGGCCGAGCTCGGTTCCTACCTGCAGGTATGAGTTCTCGGTCGTCGTGGAGTTCGAAGTATGGAAGCGATGGCCAGTGGCCGGATTGGCGCCGAGTCCCAACCCGACGGGTTGGGAGAGAACCTCGGTCCAGCCCTGGCGGCTCAACTTGGAATGCGTCTGATTGTCTTCGGTTGAGCTGCTGTTGAAGATGCTGGCGAATCGCTGGACGAACGAACTATGACCGGCAAGCGGGACGCTGGCGACGGCTCCTAGGACGACCATGGCCAGCGCGAGCATGCGAACGCGGGAACGGCGCTTGAACGCGACATAGACGACGACCAGCAGTGCGATGAGGCAAGCCAGAATGGCGCTACGGGTCTGCGTGAGGATTACGGTCGTCAGAGCGGCGCCCGGCCACAACAGCTTCCGCAAGTTGGGTCTCGAACCGACCAGCGACTGCATGCCGATCGCAAGAGGCAACACCGTGAGGAAGCCCAGTTCGATCTGGCTCACCGAGAAGCCGCCAGCACGGATGGATCCTGAAGCCGAAACGAGTAGGAAGCCGCGCTGAACGAGGTGCGAGTCGATGTGCAGGACCGCCCGCTCGTAGGCCGCCAGGTCGATCGTGTGAACGAAGAAGTTGGAGTACGAATGTCGATCGAACTTCTCCCAGAGGGCAGATCCGAACTCCACTAGTCCCACTAGCAGCACGAGCAGGGCTAGCCGAGGCAGGGCCACGCGCCGAAATGGAACCTTGGTGCAGAACAGCATCAACAGGATGAACAAGCAGTCCAACCGCCACGCATTGATGCGGATCGACCAGCTTTGCCCGCCGAATGCCCCGGGGATGGCGAAGGGAGCCAGCAGGTACACCGAGGCTATGGCGACGTACACGCCGGCGGCGTACTCGAACGCGCGAGCTCCTGGCCCGGGACCACCGCGGGCGTGGCGATGTTGCAGAGCTGCGAGGCCGATCCCGAGCACCATCGCGTCTTTGACGTACCCGAGGTCGCGCACCACGAGTGCCGGGGCCCCGAGCTTGAAGAGCCAGGCGAGGGTCACGAATTGAAAAGGGGGATACACGATGATCACGCCAAGGGCGCCAGCCGGGTGGCGCGAGGCGGCGAGGATCGCGGCGACCGCCGCGCCTGCCGCGATCACGACGGCCGCAGCTTTCAGGCCACCCAGGAGCAGGAGTGCGACGACGAGCGCGGCACCCACCACACCGACCGCCGCAGAGGGCAACCGGGGAACCAGCGACACGGGGCCCACTCCGCTCCGGGCGCCGTCCGACACCCGGTTGGCGCGGCGACTTCGTCGAACGTGTGCCGACCGTCCGATCCTATGACGCATCGCGGGGGTTTTCGACGTTAGCCTGTCTCCGTGGATCTCTTCACCGCGCTCGGCATCCTCCGTCGGCGGTGGATGATTTTCGTACTTTGTGTCGCCGCCGGAGTTGGCGGGGGCTACGCGCTGGCCCACCACACTCAGAAGCAATACGCGGCAACCGCACAAGTGCTGGTCAATGTTCCGGTGTCTGACAATCTCGAACAGCAACTGCAAGGCACACAGCTGTCCAGCAACCTTGTGACGACCTACGCGAACCTGGTCGCCTCAGAGGTCGTCCGCAGGGACGTCATGGATCAGTTGCAAGCGCTGGGCGAGAGACATCAAGCGGGAACGTTGAGCGGGGCCCAGGTCCCGGCTACCTACTTGATCAACATCAAGTCGACCAGTCCTTACCCGGAGGTCGCACAGCTCACGGCTAACTACGGCGCTGCGGCATTGATAAGTACGGTGGCTTCATTGCAGGTCGATCAACCACAGCCGGTGCGGATCAAAGTGGTCGGCCCGGCGACGTATCCGGGGGCTCCCTACGCGCCGAGGCCCGCTTTCGACATCTTCGTCGGTGCACTTCTGGGCTTGGTTGTCGGTCTCGCCTTGATTGCGATGCTCGAGGCGCTCGATCGCACGGTTCACTCCGTGCAGCAAGCCGACGCGCTGCTCAAGGCACCGCTGCTTGGGGTGGTGCCGAAGCACAAGCGCCGAACCGTGGTTGTCGGACGCAAGAACGAGGGTGCCGAGGGCGAGCCATATAGGTCGTTGCGAACGGCCATTCGGTTTGTCGACCTCGACCGTCCGATCCACACGATGCTCGTGACAAGCCCGACCGAGAACGACGGCAAGACATCGACCGCGGCGAACCTGGCCATTGTGCTCGCAATGTCCGGTGAACGTGTGATCCTCGTTGATGCGGACCTCCGTCGCGCGGGCCTCGGTAAGGCGCTTGGTATCGACTCCTCCGTCGGCCTGACGAACTTAGTTCTTGGCGGGGTAGCGCTACAGGACACTCTGCAGAACTACCGGCAGAACCTCTTGGTTCTTGCCAGTGGGCCGCTACCCCCTAATCCGTCGGAGATTCTCGGCTCCCAACTTGTCAACGACGTCTTGCACGAGCTAGCCAATCTCGCCGACATCATCATCATTGACGCCCCGCCGGTGCTACCGGTCGCGGACGCGGTCGCACTGAGCACTCAGGTAGATGCGACCCTCGTCGTGCTGCGACACGGCACGACTCTTCGTAGCGGTGCGGCTGCAACGCGTCGACGACTCGACGCGGTGGGCGCGCGGGTAGTGGGTTACGTGCTGAATGCGGTTCCGCGGCGGGAGACGCGTGACTACTACACCGACAACCGGGATCGTTACTACTCGACCCGCCATCAGGCCGAGCCGTCCATCCCGGTCTGACGGCTGCTGAGGCGGCTGCCTCAAGTCTTGATCGCTACGACCTGCATCCGGTCCCGAAAGTCCGGTGCGACCAGCCGGTCGGCGAGCCCGATGGCGCGGCTGGCACCCGCGGCGGCCCGGGCCAGCGCCGGCGCGTAGCCGCCGAGCCGCTGGGCGTAGTACGTCGCGGTGAAGACCTTGGGGTGGCTCGCGACGTCGACCACCTGAAGGCCGTGCTGCTCGAGCAGGCGCCGCATCGAGTCGCGGGTGAAGTACTGCACGTGCATCGGCAGGATCGACCACCACCGTTGGCCCATCATGCGGGCCAGCCGGCCGCCCGCGTCGGGCGTGGTCAGGTAGAGGGCACCGCCGGGCTCGAGCATCTCCGCGATGGCTGCGATCGCCCCGGAGACGTCGAGCAGGTGCTCGATGACGTCGCACATGACGACGGCCCGCATGCTCTCCGCCGTGATCTGAGCGTCGCTCAGATCACCCACCCGGACGTCGAGGCCGCGCTCGCGAGCCCGTTCGACGGCCCACGTCGACGGCTCGATCCCGCTCGCTTCCCAGCCGCGGCCCGCCGCTGCGGCGAGGAACGAGCCGGTCCAGCAGCCGATGTCGACGAGCCGGCCAGGCCGGACGAACCGCTCGAGCCGCTCGAGCGAGCGCCGGGCGGTCTCGAGCTGGCCGTCCTCCTCGTTGATCGACACCGGGTCGGCGGCGTCGCCGTAGGCCGCGGCGAGCACCTCGTCGGTCGGCGTCTCCTCGAGCGAGCCGTGGCCGCAGTCGAGGCACCGAAGGACGGTTCCCACGGTCTCGCCGTAGCGGTCGGCGCTCGGTCGGAACAGATGCGGGTCGACGCCGTTCTCGGTCGCGTCGCCTTCGACCCGCCAGAGCAGCCGGCTGCGCGAGCTCCCGCAAACCGGGCAGGCCCAGTCCGTCACGAGGACTCCGCCACGATCGCGGCTGCGGCATCGCCGCCGATTCGCACGCCCTCGCTCATGCCGCGGTCCGCCGGGTAGATCTGCGCGGTGGTCGCGACGTACAGCCCACGAAGCGGCGCGTGCAGGTCGGGGATCCGGTTGCGGTACCCGAGCGTGACGAGCGGAGCGGCGTACGGCGTCTTGAACGGATGGACTGCCTGCACGCTGGACCGGTCGAAGCTCGGGTAGGCGGCAGCGAGGTTGTCGAGCCAGGTGTCGGTCAGCGCGGCCGCGTCGGTCGTCGCGATGTCGGCCTCCGCGGCCGTGAAGTAGCGGCCGAGATAGGTGACGTGGCGGCCGCCGTAGTCCGACGGCGGCACCAGGTTGGTCTGCTCGATGATCGCGCCGAAGCCGAGCGAGGGATCGCACACGTTCGTCCAATAGACGTCGCTGATCGGCCGGTCCGTCTCGATCACCGAGCAGACGACACCCATTCCCTCGGCCCGCGTCCACTTCGGATCGGCGTACTCGCCGGGAACGAGCTTGGTGATGCCGGGCAGCGCACCGGTGTAGAGAACGGTGTCGGTCTCGACGTCACCACCGTCGGCGGTGACGCCCGTGACGGCTCCGTCCGTGGCGACGATCTCCCCGACGCGGCTCTTGGTGCGGATCTCGACGCCGTGTTCTTCGAGGCGGGCCGCCAGCGCATCGAACACCTGCCGGAAGCCACCTCGCAGGTAGCCGAGCTTCTCGCCGCTGCCTTTGCGGGCGCCGCGTCGCTGCGCGAACCGGCCCCACATCCAGGCGGCCGGTACTTCCGGCGCGGCCGCACCGAACTTGGCGCGCAGCAGCGGCTCCCAGAGCTCGCGCACTGCGGCGGGGCCGGTCGCCCGGGTGAGCCACTCCTGCGCGGGAACCGTGTCGAGGCTCTCCCAGTTGCGCCACTGCTGCAGCCGCAGCCCGCCAATCCCCATCCGGACCCGCTCGGGGAAGGTCATCGGACCGAACCGCAGGATGTCCAGCGGGGTCGTGAAGTGCCAGAGCTTGCCACCGGTGAGCACCCCCATCGTGCTCGGCAGCCAGTCGAGCTTCGAGGTGAGGCCGAGCTCGTCGATCAGGCCGCGAATGTGCGACTCGTGCGGGAAGACGTGGTGATAGAAGCACTCGAGCGGCGTTCCGCCGATCTCGAACGACACGACCAGTCCACCGAGCCGCTCGCCGGCTTCGAACAGCACGACCTCACGGCCGGCTTCGGCGAGACGCAGCGCCGCGGCCGCGCCGGCGATGCCTCCGCCGACGATGATGACGGGCTTCACGCCCGTCACCCGTCGGCGCGCGGCGGGATGGAGTGCGTGTTGCGGGCGCCGGCGGGCAGGTGGGCCAGCTCCATCGTCGCCAGGTGGTCATGCATCCGGCGCAGCTCGGTGAAGGCGCGGATGATCACCTTGACGCTCGCGCCCTGCGGCTTGCCGGCGGTGCGCGGGAAGTGGTTCACCCCCACCTCCACGACGCGGTAGCCGCTGCGCCCCAGCTTGACCATCAGTTCGGTGTTGACCATCGCGCCGACGCTGGTGAGCTCGAGACCGTCGAAGACCTCGCGCCGGAACAGCTTGAACGCGCAGTCGATGTCGCGCACCGGCACGTAGAACAAGGCGCGCACGAGGTAGTTCCAGGCGCGGGCGTTGAGCCGCCGGAAGAACGGGTCCCGCCGCTTGATCCGGTAACCCGCGACGACGTCAACGCTCTGGATCAGGTCGAGGAAGACCGCAAGCTCATCGAGGTCGAACTGGTTGTCGGAGTCGGTGAAGAAGACGAGGTCCATCGCGGCGGCCAGGAAGCCACTCTTCAACGCGCCGCCGTACCCCCGGTTCACCTCGTGCTTGATCAGCCGGATCTGCGGGTTCTCGGTGCTGAGCTTCTCGACGATCGCGGCGGTAGTGTCCGCGGAGCCGTCGTCGACGACGATGACCTCGTACTCGGTGCAGTGACGGCTTGCCACATCGACGCTGCGCTGCACCGCGGCTTCGATGTTGGCTTCCTCGTTGTACGCCGGGAGCACGATCGAGAGTCGTCTCGGTCGTGGCTCGTCCATCCCCGAATGCAGGCCTGGCACGTCATCACCCTTCACGCCGTGGGCCAGCCCGCCGGAACCGGCTCGCCGCCCCCAAGATTAGGTCGGATGGGCCTGATTCAGGCCGAGCCTAGGCCGAAGCAACTCGGCGGTGACGCGCTCCACACGGCGGTGGTCGTACACCCGGCACGCATGTCGGCGAGCCCGGTCGCTCATCTCCTTGCACTCTTGATCGTGGCTTTGGCACCACTCAAGCTGGTCACCTAAGTCGGATAGGTCGGAGGCGAGCGGGACGTAATGTTGCCAAGGCTCGAACTCGCGAGTGAACCTGGTCTGCCAGATCGACGCAGGCGAGAGCACGACCGATCCGCTGAGCATCTTCCAGGCCCAGGCGTCCCAGGTCCTCGCGAATCCGTCGATATCGATGAGGTACTTGTTTCGCAGCTGTTGACGCCGAGATGTCGATTTTCCTAGCGACACGTCAATGGCGAACTCGCCTTGGTCGGCCAGTTTCTTGAGGTGGCGACGAAGTGCAGGCCCGTGCGTGTTTGGCGACTCGGCGGTGTGATCGGAACCCGCGTAGCTCGCTCGATTTGCGCGAAGCCCCCAAGGTCGACGGGACATGGCGAGTTCGACCCGGAGCGGGCGGTACCAGCGGTGCATCAGGAAATGCGCCTCAGGAAGCAGCACTGCGCTGGGGTCGTCGTAATGCGCCGAGAAACAGACAAGCCAGTCCTTGCTCGGACTCATCAGCGGCAGCGTGCCTGGAGCGCCACGCCATTCAACCTCGGCCTCCACCCCCGGTGGCGTAGGGACCCAGGTGTAGTGCGAACTGTGCGGAACGCGCTCTCGCCAACCATCCCGCGTGCAGCAGAGGAACCAGAAGGGAGGTGTGTTAGAGGTAACTGAAAGCGCTCGTTCGATATGGCGGACGACGAATGGGAGGCGCTTCGAGGCCGTGACCAATGGGTGGCCCGCGGCAAGCCATCCGGCCGACCTTCCAGCCCATCCGATACCCGCGACATTTTGAGGAGTAGCGACGATGTCGGCGGAAAGGATCCGGTTGAAGTCGTCTTTGGTGACAACGGCTACCGAGGTCTCCCACCGGGCGGTCCACACGAATCCACGGTAGCCAGTGGGCTGTCCTTCTACGCTTGTTCGTATGGAGAGCCCGCTGCTGAGGCGCCACGGGGCCGTTGCGGGCCGTGGAATCGACGGGAGGGTGGCGGCACACTATGGCGACCCGTTGCGCGAGCAGCGCACGATGTTCGACTCCGGTGCGGTCGTCGACCGCTCCCACCGCGGCGTCGTACGGGTGTCAGGTCCCGATCGGCTGAGCTGGCTGCACTCGCTGATCTCGCAGCATGTCGAGACACTGCCACCCGGCGAGACCCGCGAGGCGCTGATCCTCTCGCCGCACGGTCACGTCGAGCACCACCTGGTGTTGCGCGACGACGGCGACGCCACGTGGATCACCGTCGAGCCGCAGACGTCCGCGGCGCTGGTCGACTACCTCAACTCCATGCGGTTCATGCTGCGGGTCGAGGTGGACGACTTGTCGGCATCACACGGCGTCCTGTCACGGGTGGCAGGTGACACGACCAGCGACGAGATCGTGGCGGTCGATGACCTGGCCGCACGAGTCGAGGCAGCCGGGCTGCCGCTCGTCGGGCACGCCGCCTGGGAGGCGCACCGGGTCGCGCGGCACGTCCCGCGACTCGGCTTCGAGACCGATCACCGGACGATTCCGCACGAGGTCGGCTGGATCGGGGTCGCCGTTCACCTGGACAAGGGCTGCTACCGCGGGCAGGAGACTGTCGCCCGGGTGCACAACCTCGGACGGCCGCCGCGGCGACTCGTGTTCGGTCATCTCGACGGCACCTCCGACGAGCTGCCGGTCGCGCACACCCCGGTCGAGCTGGACGGCCGGGCGGTCGGCTTCCTCGGAACCGCGGTGCACCATGCGGAGATGGGCCCGGTCGCACTGGCCGTGGTGAAGCGGGCGACGCCGGACGACGCGCCGCTGACGACCGCGGGCATGGCGATGAAGATCGAGCGCGTCGTCGACGCGTAGGTCTGGCTAGAGGCCGAACAGGCCGATCTTCTTCTTGGCCTTCTTGTCGGCGGCCGGGTTCGGCCGAGGCCGCGCTGGCGGGGTCGCCGCGGCAAGTGAAGACGGTGCGCTTTCGTCGAGGCCGAGCGAGGAGAGCTCCCGCAGCAGTGCCGCGGTGTCGGCGTCGCCGCTTGCGGCAATCGGCTCGTGGATAGGCGAGGGTTCGGGCTCCGGCTCGACCTCGGCGACTGGAGCGGGCTCCGGCTCCGGCTCCGAGGTGTGGTGGAGGTCGACCAGCATCGCTGCGGCCTGCGCGGCTTCGGCGGAGCGCTGTGACTTCTCGATCGCTTCCTGCAGCGCAGCCCGCTCGGCTTCCTCCGCCGCCGCCTTGGCGGCAGCTTCGGCGGCGACCCGCTCAGCCTCTTCCTGCGCCTGCCGCTCGGCTTCAAGCCTTGCGTCGGCCTCGGCCTGGGCGGCGGCGAGCGCGGCGCGGGCCTCGGCTTCCTGCTCGGCGCGAGCCGCCTCGGCGGCCTCCGCGGCAGCTCGCCGCTGGGCCGCTTCCTGCGCCTCGCGCTCGGCGGCGGCTTGCTCCTCGGCGAGTCGTGTCGCTTCCTCGGCAAGTCGCGCCGCTTCCTCGGCAAGTCGCGCCGCTTCTTCCGCGGCCGCCCGCTCGGCGGCTTCTTCCGCGGCGGCCTGTTCGGCCGCGACCCGCGCCGCCTCCTCCGCGGCGGCGATGCGAGCTGCCTCTTCGGCGGCGGCTTCCTCAGCGGCAACCCGGGCGGCTTCTTCGGCGGCGGCCTGCGCGGCATCGGCGCGGGCGGCGTCCTCAGCGGCCCGGGCTGCCTTCTCGGCGGCGAGCTCGTCGGCGGCGGCGCGGGCGGCTTGCTCAGCGGCTTCGCGGGCTGCCTTCTCGGCGGCGAGCTGTTCGGCCGCTACCCGAGCTGCTTCGTCGGCGGCCGCGCGTTCGGCGGCGAGGCGGGCGGCTTCCTCTGCGGCGCGCTTCGCGGCTTCTTCGGCCGTTGCCTGCTCGGCAGCAAGGCGAGCGGCCTCTTCGGCGGCGCGCTGGGCGGCGTCGCGCTGTGCCTGCTCGGCAGCCATCGCAAGCTGGTCGCGCGCAGCATCCTCGGCCGCGCGCGCCTCGCGCTCCGCCTGCTCGAGCTGGATTCGCGCGGCCTGTTCGGCGACCTCGCGGGCGAACCGCTCGGCAGCTTCACGGGCGGCGCCCTCGGCGGCATGCCGGGAAGCTTCTTCTGCCTCGCGCGCGGCCACTCGGGCGCGTTCGGCTTCGAGGTCGACCAAGCGCGGCGGGGCGTCGGTTGCGGCGCCGTCGAGACGACGGTCCGGGCGAAGCGTCTCGACCGCGGCCTGCGCCTGCGCGAGCTCGGCGGCAGCCGCGGCACGGCGGCGGCGACGCTGCTCCTCGAGATCGATGCTGTCGTCGTCGCTGCGCTTGGCCGGCTTCGGTCGCGGCCGGCGGATGAGCGACGGGTCGTCGTCGGCGATGGCCGGGGGCGGGCCGAGTGCGTCTGCCAGCGTCCCGGCGACCCGGTCCATCGCGGCGGCAAACGACTCGCCGGACTTGCGAGAGACCGGAACGGTCAGGTTCGCGCCGCCGCTGAGCTGCGCGGCCATGACGTCGAGCTGCAGCGGGTTGGTGGTCGGTGCCGTCGTACCGGGCTGCGCGGTCGTCACCTCACTCGCCAGCCGCGCAAGCCGACCGAGTGCGTCGTCGTCGGTGCTCGCCGGGGCGCTGCCGTTGCCGCCGGGGTTGCCGGACCCGTTGCGTGCGCCGCTCAGCGCGTCGGCGAGCGCCGTGGCTGAGCCGTAGACGTCCTCGCCGCCGTCGTCGCCGGCTTCGCTGATGTCGACGAGCCCGGCGTCGACGAGCGCGACGAGCACCTGGCCGGCCTCGAACAGCGTGTACCCGCAGTCCGTGGCGAGCTCGGCGACGGTGCGAGCGCCGTCGATCTTGCACAGCATCGACCAGGCGTCGCTGTCGAGCGTCGTCTCCGGCGCGCCGTCGCCGCGGGCGGAGAGCACCGGTACGGCGGTCGGGCTGTCGACGATCTCGGCGATCGTCTCCCACTCGTAGCCGCGCTCGCGAAGCGACTCGAGCAGGTCGACGACGGTGAGCGGGGGACCGACGTCCTCCCGGGTCTTGGCGTTCTTGCGGAACCGCCAGCTGCCCTCGGTCCAGCGCATCAGGTCCCAGAGCGTCTCGTGCAGCTGCTCGGTGACGAAGCCCTGGACGACGTCCTGCTCGACGTACCCGAGGTGGACGAGCAGCTCGCCGAGGTTCCACGACGACAGGTCGGTCCGCTGCGCCTCCTGGGCGTCGGCGAGCGCCTCAGGCGCGAGGATCCCGGAGGACACGAGCTTGGCGCCCAGGTCGGCGTGACGGTCCGGCGCGTGGATCCCGCAGACCAAGCCGGAGCGCATGAAGATCTGCGCTTCCTCGCCCTCCGGGTGGGCCAGCGTGAGGCTTCCGGTCGCGCCATCGGAGGCGAGATCGATCAGGACGGAGGCGAGCGTGGTCGAACTCAGGTCGCCCTTGAGCATTGACGACCTCCTTCGCCCGATCCCGTCGCCGCGTCTTGCTCTCCTTAGTCCTTCGGCACGTCGAAGGCCCGTGTTGAGCCATCTGGCGCAATTTCACGCTCAGCTGGCGCAGCGACCGGGATCTACCCGTGACAGGATGAGAGTAGGCCTGCCCGCCGGGAGCACTCAGCCGGGATCCAGGCCCGAAAGGCGCCATGATGACCGTCCCCACCCGCAACAGGCGTATCGACCGGCTGCTCGCTGCCGACTATCTCGCCGAGCTGTCCAGCCGCTCGACCGACGAGATCCGCGCGATGCGCGCCGAAGCGGAACAGGAGGAGACGGACCTGTCGTTCCTGCGCCGGCTGCTGCAGGGCCGGATCGACATCCTGCGGGCGGAGCAGGCGCGCCGTCACGGTGACGGTCCGGAAGGCTCGCTGGTCGAGTCGCTCGCCGGGATCCTCGCCGACGACCGGGTGCCCTCGCACGGTCTGGGCAGGCACGCGGTGCTCGAGCCGTCCGACGTCGCGATGTATCGCCGGTACGTCGAGGCGCTGGTCTTCGAGGCCAACCTGTCCGACCCGGCCGCGCTCGACGATGCACTGTTGAACCGGTTGCTGGCGGTGCTGGACCGTGAAGAAGCCGAGGTGTCGCGCAAGCGCCGCTCCATGCAGCTGGTCATGGATGCGCTGACCGCTGAGCTCGGCCGCCGTTACCGGGAGGGCGTCGCTGACGTGGCGGACCTGTTGCACACCGAAGGCGAGTAACGCGGCTTGGCTGACTCCGCACCCGCGACGGACTGGCCAGTCGTCGCGGAGGTCATTCGTGGCGGTTTCGTCGAGGGCCATCACCGCGGTGCCGTCGTCGTGCTGCGCGGATCCGACGTGCTGTTCGCGGCCGGACCGACCGACGTTCCGATGCTGCCGCGCAGTGCGGCGAAACCGTTGCAAGCAAAGGGAATGCTGGACTGCGGCCTGGCGGTTGACCCGGCTCAGCTGGCGCTGATCTGTGGCAGTCACACCGGCGAGCAGATGCACGTCGACGGCGTACGTGGACTGCTTGCCTCGGTCGGGCTCGACGAGTCGGCGCTGGACAACACCCCGTCGATGCCGGCCGACCCGAAGGCGCGTCGCGCGCTGACGATCGAAGGTGTCGGTCCGGCGCGCATCACGCACAGCTGCTCGGGCAAGCACGCCGGGATGCTCGCCACCTGTGTCGCGGCCGGCTGGCCGACGGCGACGTACCGCGATCCGGCCAGCCCGTTGCAGGTGCGACTGCGCGACACGGTGTCGGAGCTGACCGGCGACCCGGTCACCGCGACGCTGGTCGACGGGTGCGGCGCGCCGCTGTTCGCCGTGACGCTGCGCGGCCTCGCCCGGGCGTTCGGTGAGATCGCGACGGCGGATGCGGACAGCAACACCGGTCGATGTGGCGCTGCGATGCGCGCACATCCGGAGCTGGTCGCCGGCACGGGTCACGTGACGACGCGCCTGATGCAGGGGATGCCGGGGTTGATTGCGAAGGACGGCGCCGAAGGCGTGTACGCCGTCGCCCTCCCCGACGGGACCGCAGCCGCGGTGAAGATCGACGACGGCGCCCCCCGGGCGCAGCTACCGGTGCTGTTCGCCGCGCTCGGCCACGCCGGTGTCGACCTGACCGACGTCGCGGATCTCGGCCACGTATCAGTCCTCGGTCACGGCAAGCCGGTGGGCGAGATCCGCCCCACCATCTAGCGCTCGCTCGCATGTCACACCGGTGTTGTGACACCTCGCCCTCATGTGACATCGGTGTCGTGAATTGCTGCCCGCATGTGACATAGGGGTCGCAAATCGCAACCCCTATGTCACATGCGATCACCACCGAAGCGGCGTTAGCAGCGTCCCTGGCGTAGATCATCGAAACCGTTGCTAGGGTTGGAAAAGTTAGTGCTAGCAGACCGCTTGCAATAGTTAGCGCAAGAGCCTAGGGTGGCGTCGTGGCCAAGCTGGATGTGCGCAATCTCGGGGACTACATCCGCGAGCAGCGCTCCGCTGCGCAGATCTCGCTGCGCCAGCTGGCGAGCCTCGCCGGCGTGTCCAACCCCTACCTCAGCCAGATCGAGCGCGGGTTGCGCAAGCCGAGCGCCGAGATCCTCCAGCAGATCGCGAAAGCGCTGCGGATCTCGGCAGAGGCGCTGTACGTCCAGGCCGGGATCCTCGAGGAGCGGTACGGCGACAGTGATGTTCCCGCCGCGATCCTCGGCGACGCCTACCTGGCCGAGCGCCAGAAGCAGGTGCTCCTCGAGCTTTACGAGGCGTACCGACGCGAAAGCGACGTTAAGAGCGGGACCGCCGAGAAGGCGGACTCTGAATCAGCGCCGACCCCGACGTCGCGCACCCGGACGGCTCGTCGCGCGAAGCCACGCGCGGCTGCGGCTGGCGGTGCCGATACCGACGAGAACCAAGCCGCCTCGTCCTGACCAAGACCTGGTCGGCGTTCCCTGCGCCGGCCTTCACGACCCGCGTGTCACCGCGAGGTGACACCCGACTCGGCCCTATGGAGGTCCGAAGAGATGCCTACTGTTCCGACGATTGACGCCAAGCCGCTCTACGCCATCGCAGGCGTCGGCGACCTCGCGGTCGAGACGCTGCGTAACCGCGCGAACCTGCTCCAGACCCAGGTCAAGAACCTGCCGTCGCGGGCGCAGGGCCGCCGCATCGACCTGACCGCCGACGTGCGCAAGCAGGTCGAGGAGCTTCCGGCGACGCTGCGCAAGCAGCCGGAAGCGCTGCGCAAGCAGGTGGACGAGCTGACCGCGACCGTGCGCAAGCAGGTCGAGGAGCTCCCGACCTCGGTGCGCAAGCAGGTCGAGGAGCTTCCGGCGACGCTGCGCAAGCAGCCGGAAGCGCTGCGCAAGCAGGTGGACGAGCTGACCGCGACTGTGCGCAAGCAGGTCGAGGAGCTTCCGGCGACCCTGCGCACGCAGCCGGAGACGCTGCGCAAGCAGGCCGACGAGCTGAGCGCCCGCGTGCAGTCGGCGTACGCCGAGTTCGCGACGCGCGGTGAGAAGGTCGTCGCCGGCCTCCGTGGCGACGCCGCACCGAAGGCCAAGGCGTCGACCAAGCCTGCGACCAAGAAGGCGTCGGCGAAGCCGGCGACCCGCAAGCCGGCCGCAAAGCCTGCTGCTGCCAAGGCAACTGCCGTGACCGAGCCCGCCGAGGGTCCGGCCCCGACGACCGCGGCCCCCACGCCTTCCCCGGTGGCCACGCAGGAGCAGTTCTCCGCCGCTCCGCTGAGCAACGGCGAGGCTCCGACCGCCTAGTCACAGCGTGGCTTCGAGGGTCCCCGGCGGGTATGAGCCGCCGGGGACCCTCTGCTTTGTCGGTGATCTTCAGGCTGCGGGTGCACGATGGACGGTGTGAGCACTGAGGGCGGCGCTGAGTTCTTCGGTGCCGACTGGGTGCCACCACAGGAGTCCGAGGCGAGGCCGGCACCAGCACCCCCGGCTGACCAGCAGATCTCGTTGTGGGCACGCGTCAAGCGGGCACTCGCGCCGATCGCCGCGTTCCTCGCGGCCGTCGTGAAGCTGAAGTCGGTGCTGTTCCTCGGATCGATGTTCGTGTCGATCGCCGCCTATGCGCAGCTGTGGGGATGGCGCTACGGCGTTGGGTTCGTCGTCCTGTTGCTCGTCCACGAGCTGGGGCACGTCATCGCGTTGCGGCTGCGGGGCATCAAGACCAGCGGTCTCGTGTTCATTCCGTTCATCGCTGCGCTCACGATGTGGGAGCCGAAGGAACGGCGTCCCTACCAGGAAGCCGAGACCGCACTTGCCGGCCCGATCGCCGGGACGGTCGCGGCGCTGGCGGCCCTTTGGTACGCGCACGCGTCGGGCTCGTCGCTGTGGCGCGCACTCGCGTTCACCGGGCTGTTGCTGAACCTGTTCAACCTGATCCCGTTCATCCCGCTGGACGGTGGCCGGGTGGCGCGACTGACCTACCCATGGGTATGGGCGGTCATCGGCATCGGCCTTCTCGGGTATCTCGTGGCCCGTCCCAAGCCGCTCGTCGTCGTGCTGCTGTTGCTCGTCGGTTACGAGCTCTACCTGCACGTGCGGCATCCCGAGCGCGCGGACCACGAGGCAGTCGAGCCACGGCAGCGGCAACGGCTGTCCGTGATGTACGTCGCGCTGATCGTGGCGATCGTCATCGGGATGCACGCGACGTACACGGCGCGCACCCTCAGCTAGCCCTCTCAGACCCGCAGGCCGCCAGTGCAGACGGATACCCGCTTATGGCTTGTTTCAGCGCGGTTGCGGCGGGGTTGTCTTCCGGGGGCCCGTTGGGGTGTGGGCAGATCGCCCACACGCTGTCATACAGCGAATAGATCAAGAACATGTCCAGGTTCGGAAGGTTCTTCACGACGTCATATGCCTGCGCGTCCCAGGCGGCTTGCTCCTGCGTTGTCACAGGTTTGTGAGTGCCGTCCGGGTTCAGCCACGGACTCTTTGAGCCGGGCCAGTAGCCGAATTCGGTGATCGAAACGTGTCGGTTGGCGTCCCCGTTGGCTGCGGTGACACGTCCGAGGTCGGACATCACTGTCTCGAGAGGGGAATCCACGCCGTCCGCCGGATCAGGTGGGTAGAACCCATGCCCAGCGATGTTGTTGTAGGGGTGGATTCCCACCGACGTCATGCAGTGGCGGATGTCGGGGCCCGACGAGCGCGCCGCGTACGACCCCGCCAGGAAGTTGGCCGCATCCTGATTGTTCGGGGTATTGGGATCGTTGAGCGCGGTGCCCCCTCCAGCCAAGCCCGCATAGATGATCGGAAGCTGCGGATCTGCCGCCCGCGCGCCCTGGAACGCGTAACACAGGACGTTGGCGTATCGCTGCGAGGCTTTTGCGTCGGTGCTCGCTTCTACCGACCAGAATTTCTTGATGTTCGGCTCGTTCCATACCTCCAGGCCCACGACGCTGTTCGGGCCGTAGTTGCTTTCCAGGAACTGGACTGTGGCCTGAGCGAAATGCCGCCACCAGCCAAGAGCCTGGGTGTCGTCACCGGGTGGCATGGTCGCAAGGCTGTCGTCCGGAACAAGCCCCGTTGGGTCCTTCAAGGTGGCCGTCACGTCGTCATTCAAGGTGGTGCCGGCGTTGTCCTTGTTGAGATTCGAGACGTCCGTGGTCAGGCTCTTCAGGTGGGGGTCCGTAACGTCGGGATCTTGCACGTCGGCGCGTCCCCAGGCCCAACGCGGCGCTCGATAGATCATGGGAAGCAGCCGGACCGTGCCCTGCTCGAGCTTGTCCTTGATGGCGTCTAGGTCGCTCTTGAGGCCGCCGCCGATCGTTCCGTCCGCCGCGCGATCCCACTGGATCGGACCCGGGGTCTGACACAAGGCGCGCGTTCCCGCATCTGTTCCGGCTGCCGTCAGGCACTGCGGCTGCACCCGGAACCAGGAGATCGTGATGCGAAGGATGCTGCCTGGCTGCAAGTCGGTCGCCGCGGCGGCAACGTCTTTCGGTGCGAAGGGCCCCCCGGCGTGGTGCGGATCGTTCAAAGCAGGCGTGTTCACGCCAAAGTCCACGGTGTTGGTCGTGGCTCCGGCTGGTGGCGCGCCGGATATCGCCGACCCTGCCAGCGAGAGCGATGTGAGAGCGGCGGCAGCGATCCGTGGCGCGCGATTACCGAACATGTCTTCCCCCTTTGGGGCGGCACCGTATGGGCTATAGCGGGGCGGTGTCAGGGGAGGTTCAAGGCAGTTGGACGAAAGAAGGCCTCTGTCGGCGAGCCGACATTCGCCGCGGCTGTGAGTGGTTGACTCGGCGCCGTACTCGACAACAGGCGGTGCCGATGGACGACGACAAGGTCGCGCAGCTCGTCGCGGCGGTAGGTGCGGCGGTGAAGGCGATGGAGCCGCCGGGTCACAACGAGCTGATGCAGGCGGTCGTGGACACCGCGCGGGAGATCTTCGGTGCCGCAGCCTGCTCGATCGCCATGGTTGACGACGCCGCCGAGTTCCTCGTGTATCGCTTCGCGAGTGGCGAAGGCGCTGACCGCATCGTCGGTGAGCAACTGCCGCTCGGCCGCGGGATTGCGGGTTGGGTGGCGAGCAGCGGGGCGAGCATCGCCGTCGACGACGTCGGCCAGGACCCGCGGTTTGCGCGTGAGGTGGCCGAACGCACCGGCTACGTGCCGCGCGGCATCCTCGCTGCGCCGCTCGAGGCGCGGGACTCCGTACTCGGCGTGATCTCGGTTCTCGACCGCCGACTTCCGGCTGATGGCGCCGAGGCGCAGCGAGACATGACGATCCTGGGCCTGTTGGCACGGCAGGTCTCGATGTCCATGGAGTCGGCCCAGATCTTCGACGACGCGGCGCGGCTGCTCACCGCCGTACTCGGCGAGGTGAGCGGAGACGTCCCAATCGCCGACGCACTTGCAGCCGCCGCGGAGGCCGCGCACGACACCCGCGGCGAGCTGGCCGACCTGGCGACCGCATTCGCACGGCTTCGCGGGCTTGACTCCGACCTTGCTTCGCTCGCCGCCGACACCGTCGATCGGTTCGCCATCATCGCCTCGCGCCGGCAACCGTGGTGAGCGACCTCGCGAGCCAGGAGCCGCTTCCGGCATGGGGTTGGCAGTTCGCTGCCGGGCATCTTCCCCCCGTCCATCCGATGGGCTTGCCGGCTCCGATCACCGAGGACTGGGCGTGGGCCGGCTCCACCGGCGCGGGGGTGAAGGTCGCGGTCATCGACAGCGGTGTGGATGCGTCGCATCCGCGGGTCGGCTCCGTGCAGGGTGGCGTCGTCGTCGAACCCGACGACGCGGCGCCCGGCGGAGTCCGGGTGACCGAGACCCCACATGAGGACCTGTTCGGTCACGGGACCGCGTGCGCGGCGATCATCCGCTCGCTCGCCCCGGACTGCGAGATCTACAGCGTGCGTGTCCTCGGCACGAAGCTGAGTGGCCGCGGGACGGTGTTCGCGGCCGGTCTCGAATGGGCGATCAACGCAGGCATGCACGTCGCGAACCTGTCGCTGTCGACCGGCCGCGCGAACTACTTCGGGATGTTCCATCGGTTGGCGGACCGGGCGTACTTCGCGGGTACGACGATCGTCGCCGCCATCAACAACGTGCCGGCACCTAGCTATCCGGCGCAGTTCGCGTCGGTGGTGTCGGTCGCGGCAAGAGACGCCGACGAGGGACTCGCCTACAACCCGACGCCGCCGGTCGAGTTCGGTGCGCCGGGCATCGACATCGATGTCGCCTGGCTGAACGGCAAGAGCGTCCGCGCATCGGGGAACAGCTTCGCCTGCCCGTACGTCGCGGGTGTGGTCGCGAGGGTGCTCGGCAAGCACTCGGGACTGACCCCGTTCGAGGTGAAGACGGTGCTGCGAGCGGTCTCCAGCAACGCGAAAGGCGCCTGACCTGAATCAGGCGCCTTTCGCGGCGATCAACCATGCGTTGAGGCGGTGGCCTTCGGAGGACTTCCTCTACTCGGTGGCGCCGGAGGCGCGGAGGCGCTGGTGGCCTTCGGTGTCGTCTTCGGTGGCGCCGGAGGCGCGGAGGCGCTGGTGGCCTTCGGTGTCGTCTTCGGTGGCGCCGGAGGCGCGGAGGCGCTGGTGGCCTTCGGTGTCGTCTTCGGTGGCGCCGGAGGCGCGGAGGCGCTGGTGGCCCTGGGCGTCGTCTTCGGTGGCGCCGGAGGCGCGGAGGCGCTGGTGACCCTGGGTGTCGTCGTCGTGTTCGGACATTTCGTCCACCTTCCTCGCTGTCTGCTTTTGCCGACCCGCGCAGCATCCCCCGAGACGGGCACAGTGTCTGTCGGATTGCCTACACAGGCAATAGCTGGGTTTTCTGGTCCGGCTTCAGCCTTCGGCGCGCTCGCGTAGCGCGACGAGATCGACGATCTTGATTCGTCCTCGCTCGAGTTTCACCGCTCCTGCATCGGCGAGGCTGTTGAGCTCGAGGTTGATGGTGGGCCTCGTCGCACCGACCAGCTCGGAAACCTCTTGCTGCGTCAGCGGGATCACGATGTCGTCGTCGGTCCGGTAGACGCCGGACAGCGCCAGCAGGCGGCGGGCGAGGCGTACCTCGACCGGGAGGTACAGCGCCTCCGTCAGCTCTCTCGAGAGCCGGTCCACGCGAGAGGCGAGGATCTCGACGAGCAGGCGGTCGACGGCCGGCTGGCTTCGTCGCAGCTCCTCGAACAGTGACCGGCTCATCACTCGCGTGGTCACCGGCTCGAGCGCGATGACCGTCGCCGTGCGGTGGCGATCACCCACGAGGGCCATCTCGCCGAACGCCTGTCCTGCCCGCAACACCGACAGCATCGCCGAGTCGCCGGTGTGGGTCGCGACGTGCAGCGAGACGCGACCCGACTCGATGAGGTGAAACTGATCGCCGGGGTCGCCCTCATGAAGGATGACGTCTCCGCGCTGGTAGTGCTGAAGCGAGCAGCGCTTGAGAATGTGCTCCCGCTGTTCGGGGCTCAGACTCGACAGGACCTCGAAGTCCACGGCATGAGTGAACCACCTACTTCGCCTAGAGTGAGCGCGCCGCCAGCCAGGAGGGTGAGATGTCTGCTGATCCCGCCATCGTCGACGCGTTCGCTGCTGCTGACCTGTTCGCCGGCTTGCCCCGGGGTGACATCGAGCGCATCGCCGCAACGGCGAAGCGGGTTCATCATCCGGCGGGCAAGCAGCTGACGAGCCAGGGCGAGTCCGGTGTCGGCTTCCACCTGATCTTGGAGGGCACCGCGACGGTGTCCACCGGCCCCGGATCTGCGCACAAGATGTCCAAGGGCGCGTACTTCGGTGAGATCTCGCTGATCGACGGCAAGCCGCGTTCAGCGGATGTCACGGCCGAGACGGACCTCGAGACCGCATCCATGACGTCGTGGAACTTCCGGCCGCTCCTCGACGAGGTGCCCGGGCTGGCGAAGACGCTGCTGTTCGTGATGTGCGAACGGCTTCGCCGCGCGGAGCACCAGGGCTAGTCGCTCTCGGTTCGACTCAGGCGTCGTGGTCGCGCAGCCGGTTCGGCTGAACGTGTCCCACGACGTCGTCCTCGTCGTCGCTTTCGACTACGGGTGTGGCCGGCTCTTCGGCCGGGAGCTCGGGCTTGCCGTGGCCTTCGGTGTCGTTCTCGCTCATTTCGGTTCTCCTACCCGTGATGCGTACGCTCCTCAGCCTTCAACCTGCGGGCCGTGACGTCTGTAGGACCGCTGACACAGCCTTAGCATCACATCCGACCGAGCCGCGGACGGGGGAAGCATGGCCTCCAGCGGTAAGAACATCTACCGCGCATCGCTGCGATACCCGGCCGTGCGCTGGCTGACGCTCGGCTATGTCCAATCGCGGATCGGCGACTACATGTACGGCGTCGCGATCGTCGCCGTGGTCTTCACCCGCACTCATTCCCCGGTCGACGTGACGATCGCGGCTGTCGCGATGCGGCTGCCGCTGGTGGTCCTCCCCCCGCTCGCCGGCGTGCTCGTGGACCGATCCGACCGCCGCAAGCTGATGCTGGCGCTGGATGTCGTACGCGGTGTGCTTGTCGTGCTCATGGCCGTGGTGATCTCGGCCAAGGCCCCCGTCGGCGCGGTGGTCGCCCTCGCTGTGCTCGTCGCGGCGGTGGGAACGGCATACGGCCCGGCGGAGACGGCGTTGGTCGCGACTGTCGTGTCCGAGGATGACCTCGGCGCGGTCAACGCGATGAGCTCTTCGATCGAGTCGCTGACCATGATCGCCGGACCGGCGCTCGGAGCACTTGTCCTCGTCGTCGGTTCAGCAAGTGCCGCGATGGTGATCAACGCAATCACCTTCGGGTTCTCCGCTGCGTGCCTGTCCAGAGTCGCGTCGCCACCTCGCCCGGAGCGAAGCGAGCGTGAAGCGGGGAGCGAGCTGCTCGCCGGGTTCGTCGCGATCCGCCGAGATGGTGCGCTGGCGGTTGTGACTCTTGCGCTGGTCGCCTGCTGTGTCGGTGTCGGGTCGGTCAACGTCCTGTTCTTGCTGGTGTCCGGGGCGCGGCTGGGCACCGGTACCCACGGTCTCGGATACCTCCTTGCCGCAGCTGGCGTCGGCGGGTTCGTTGCCGCGTCGTTCTGCGATCGGCTGACGGCATTACGGCGGATCGCGGTGATCGTCGTCGTGCTGCTGGTTGCCAGTGGCGGCGGGCTGTGCCTCCTGGCCGCGACTCACGATCTGGCGCCGGCCTGCCTGATCGTGGCCGTCTGGGGCGCGGCGTACCTCTTGCTCGAGGTGCTCACCGTCACGCTGCTGCAACGGTGCGTCGACGGTGATCTGCTCGGTCGCGCCATCGCCGCCGTCGACGTGCTCGCCTTCGCCGGCGTGCTGCTCGGCGGCGCGATCACCGGTCCGGTCGCTGAACACGTCGGGCTCGATGCGGCGGCTCTGGCAGTCGGCGCTCCCTCGCTCGCGGCGGCGCTTGTCATCGCGCTACGTGCTCGCGATCTCGATGCCAGGGCGGATGCGGCTGAGGCCGCGCTCGCGCCCGCGCTGGCCGTCCTCGAGGCTGCCGAGGTCTTCGCTGGGGTCGGACGTGCGGCGCTCGAGTCACTCGCGGCGGTGGCGGTTCGCCAACCGGTGGCGGAAGGGGCTGTCATCGTTCGGCAAGGCGAGCCTGCCGACGACCTGTACGTCGTCACGGACGGCAGCTTCGAGGTGACGTCCAGCGGCGGCCGGGCGGGTCGGCCGGCGCGCGTCCGGACGCTCGGCCCGGGCGATGTCTTCGGCGAGATCGGCGTGTTGGGAGCCCGGCCGCGCACCGCCACCGTCACCGCCATCTCACCGGGAAGCGTCTACCGAGTCCCGGGAGCGGATTTCCTCGAGGTGGTCGCTGAGGGCGGCGCGACGTTTGCGGCGTTGCGGGACCTGGCCGGCACCCGGCTGCTGCGTACCCACCGCGGTCTTACTCGTTGAGCCACTTGCCGCCGAAGAACATCAGGTCGTCGCGCAGCAGCTCCACGCCGATGCCGTCCGGATCACGCAGGTAGATCGACTCGGGGATGCCGCGTTGCGGGCCGTCGTACGGAACGCCGGCGTCGTCGAGCTTCTTCTGCAGCGCGGCGTGTGCCTCCGGCGGGACGCTGATCGCAATGTGCTGCACCCCGCCGATGCCCTCGGGGAGCTGTTCCAGCCCCAACCCGGGGAAGTCGAAGAACCCGAGCAGCGTCTTGTTGCCGAGGTCGAAGAAAAAGTGCGTGGAACCCGGGTAGTCGCGGTTCTCGACCAGCTCGATCAGCGGGAAGCCGAGCAGCCCTTGGTAGAACGCGATGGTCTGCTCGACGTCGCTGCAGATCAGTGCGGCGTGGTGGATGCCGCGCCCCGGTGACGGCGCCTTCGCGAGGTACATGTCGCGGAGCTCGGCGCGACGGGCGGCGAGGCGTTCCTGTTCGGCGGCGTCGGGCGGTGTCATGACTGCAGTCTGCCCCGCTAACGTCCCATCACGTGGGCGTGCTGCAGATCGCGAATGCTGACGTGTGGTTCGCGAACGGACCGCACGTCCTGCACGACATCTCGCTGTCGATCGGCGAGGGTGAGCACTGGGCGCTGCTGGGACCGAACGGGGCGGGCAAGTCGACGCTGCTCGCGCTCGCCTCGGCGCAGCGGTTCCCGTCGCGCGGCACGGTCGACGTGCTCGGCAGGCGGATGGGCCGCGTCGACCTCCGCGACCTGCGGCAGGCGATCGGGGTGGTCGACGTCCGCCTGCGCCTTCCGTCCGAGCTGTCCGTCGCGGAGTACGTCGAGACCGGAGCAACGCAGACCGTGCAGTGGTTGCGCCTGCCGGACGAGGCGGCGCGCGCACGAATCGCGGATCTCATCGGACGCTTCGGCTTGTCGGATCTGCGTGACCGCTCGATCGCCGTTTGCTCGCAAGGCGAGCGGGCCAGGGCGAGGCTGGCGCGGTCGCTCGTCCCGCGTCCCGCGCTGCTGCTGCTCGATGAGCCGGCTGCCGGGCTCGACTTGCCGGGTCGTGCCGACCTGCTCGCCGCGGTCGAGGCGACCGCGGCCGACGAGCCCAGACTTGCGAGCATCACCGTCGCGCATCATCTCGAGGAGCTGCCCGCGACGACGACGCACGTGGCGCTGATGCGGGATGGCCGGTTCGTCAGCCAGGGCGACGTCACGCTGCTCGGCGACGAGATGGCACTGTCGAACTGCTTCGGCCGCCGGGTTCGCGCACATCAGATCGACGGCCGCTGGTTCGCAATCAGCCGAAGCTGAGAATCACGCCGAAGAGCATCGACGCCAGCGCGAACAGCGCGGTGCCGGCTCCCCACACCGCGAGGCCGCGGCGTGACTTCGCGTGCGTGTGCGCATATGCGGCGACACCCGAGAACACGACGAGTACGAGCTTCACGATGAGGGTGTTGCGCATCTGCGAGGAGTCGCTGAGCTCGTCGTGAATCGCCGCGATGTTCCAGATGCCGGTCGCCACGAGAACCGCGAACGCCGGCCACGCCACCCGGCCGAACGCTTGCGCCGCCGCCTTGGGCACGGACGCGTCGGCCTTGCGTAACGCGGGCACCAGTCCGGCAAGCGTGATCTGGCCGCCCACCCACACCGACGCGGCAAGCACGTGCAGGAACAGGCGGACGTCCTCGAGGGTGAGCGACAGCACCCCTCGAGTGTTTCAGCAAACGACTATGGCGTCGGTGTCGAGCCGCCGGTCCCGGTTGGTGAGTGGCCGAGCCGGCGGGTGAGCGCCTTGTCCCACGCGCGCGACGGGATCAGGGTCGGCAGTGGCTTGCCATCGCGGGTCACCTGCACGTCGGTGCAAAGCGCTTCCGTCGCGACCCACTTGTGACCGTGCCCCCGGAAGACCACCTCGGTCCTTGCCGTGCTGACCGCATCGCAGTGGACATAGTTCTTCGGCTCGCGCTTCAAGGCGTTGAACAGGACCACCAGGCGGTGGCCCTGCTTGTACAACGTCTGGTTCCGACCCGGGTCCGCGGTGTCGCGGTAGAGGATCCGCACGTGGGTGACGGATGACGGCACCCGTTCCGCGGCCGGCCGCATCGACGACGGGCGTGTGGGCGCGGCGCTCGCGACCGCGATGGTCGACCCGGCCAGCAACGCCGCGCCCATGATTGCTGTAGCTGTCCGTCGCATCACCATCTCCTCGCCCCGCACCATCGGCGGAATCACCGTACGTCTGGGTCGTACCCACGGTCAGACGCGGCCGGGCACCTAGAGGTTCCGACTACGCTCGGTCGCCAATGGGCACTGAGCGGCTGGACCTCCTCGACGCGACGTTGCGCGAGTGGAACGCCGTGGTGCTGCGGGCGGATGACGAAGGCATCGTGCTCGACCGCTCCGCGTTCTACCCGGGCGGTGGTGGCCAGCCGCCCGACGAGGGGGTCCTCCTGTGGGGCGGCGTGCAGACGCGGATCGCGGGCGCCCGCAAGACCGCCGATGACATCTACCTGATCCCGGCCGAGGGCGAGCCGCTTCCGGCGGTGGGAACCTCGGTACAGGGCGCGCTCGACGACGAGCGACGTACCGCGTTGATGCGTACCCACTCCGCTCTGCACCTGCTCGCCGGTGTCGTCTTCCGCGACCACGGTGCTCTCGTGACCGGCGGCAACATGGAGCCGCTCGAGGCGCGGATGGACTTCAACCTCCCCGAGGTCCCGGAGGGTTTCAAGGAATCGATCACGGCAGCCTGCGCGGCCGAGATCGACGCCGACCGTCGGATCGACGTCAAGGTGCTGCCGTACGACGAGGCGTTCGCGATTCCCGACATCATCCGCACCGCAACCAACCTGCTGCCCGAAGGCCTGACTGAGGTGCGGATCGTCGATATCGTCGGGCTTGACACTCAAGCCGACGGTGGCACCCATGTCGCGTCGACAAAGCAGATCGGCGCGATCGAGGTCGTGAAGGTCGAGAACAAGGGCAAGGGCTTCCGTCGGCTGCGAGTGCGGTTGCCGCGATGACCCCGCCCCTCCCCATTCCGCGTTACGGCGATGCGTCGCTTGCCGACGTCATGCCGTCAGTGCTTGCTGCCCTTGGCGTCGGCGATGACAACCGGCTCGGTCTCGACGAGACGGCGCGCGCCTTGGTCGTCCTCATTGACGGCATGGGGTTGGTGGGTGTGCGGGCTCGCGCCGACGCGGCTCCGTTCCTGTCGTCGATGAAGTGCCGCGAGCTGACCTCCGGCTTCCCGTCGACGACGGTCACCTCTCTCGCGTCGCTGTCCACCGGCAAGCCGGCCGGCGAGCATGGCATGACCGGCTATTCGTCGTACGTCGAGGAAGTGGGCGAACCGGTCAACTGGCTGTCGTGGCGGCAGGTCTCGGGCAAGGACGACCTGCGCGAGCAACTCGAGCCCGAGACGGTGCAGCCGCAGACGACGGTGTGGGAGCGGGCCGCCGACGCCGGGGTCTGCGTGACGATCGCGAACTCGCGGGACTTCGAAGGCACCGGGCTCACCCGCGCGGTGTTTCGCGGCGGCAGCTTCCGAGGCACGACCACCGGTGGCGACGCAGTTTCGCTGGCTGCCGACGCGGTGGATCGAGGGCATCGCTCGCTGGTCTACACCTACGCTCCGGAGCTCGACTTCGTCGGCCATGTCCGAGGGCCCGCGAGTGACTCCTGGACTGCGCAGCTGTCGTTGATCGACAAGCGGGTCGAGCTGCTTGCGCAGCGGGTGCCGGCCGGCACCACGATCTTCGTGACGGCAGACCACGGAATGGCGGAAGTGCCGCAGGACGAGGCCGTCGACGCCGACGAGGACCACTCGCCGCTTCGTGACGGTGTCGTGGCGATCGCCGGGGAGCCGCGGATGCGGCACGTGCACACGAAGCCCGGCGCGCAGGCCGACGTGCTGTCGACCTGGCAAAGCGTGCTCGGTGAGCGCGCGTGGGTCCTGAGCGGTGACGATGCCGCGAAGTCGGGGCTGTTCGGTCCGGTTGTGACAGCGGCGGCCCGGTCGCGCATCGGCGACGTCGTCGCGATCTCGCGTGGCGGTCTGGGAATCGTGCAGCGCAAGCGGGAGTCGCGGTTGTCCGCGCTCCCCGGCCATCACGGCGCGCTGACGGACGCGGAGCTGCTCGTACCGCTTTACTCCCTCACCGTTTAGCGAATCGCCGTGGTGCATCTCAGCTGAGAAGTCAGGTTGCGCGCGAAGGGCCACCGCCCCTCTGCGGCTGGGCCACAGACAAGCTGTGTCTACGCCGCTCCGGGCCGGTCGCCCTGCGCTTCGCGTTTCAGAAGTTGAGGGCCGAGGTCCAGTCGTTGAGCAGGTCCGCGTCGCCGTCGAGCTCGAGCGAGGTCCAGGGCACGCGGCTGTAGAGCGCGAGCAACAACGCGCTGCTCGTGCCGGATGCGGTGACTTGCGGTGACTCGATCAGGTCGCTGCGCCGGACGCCGTCGGGCGACAGCTCGAGGAGCCAGGTGTCGCCGTCGGTGGCGCGAAGTGCGACCGTTCCGGTTGGACCGGAGACGTCGTCGCGGTGATAGACCCGCGGAATGATGACGTCGATCAGCTCGTCGATGCCGTCGGCGGCGATCTCGGCGTCGATCGGCTGGCGGATGCCGTGGGCGTTCTGCGCGTCGAAGCGGTGCACGGCTGACTCGTGCGCCATGCGCCGCGCCCAGAAGATCGCCCCTTGCGGCTTGTCGGATGCCCAGGTCCAGATGGGGCTGTCCGCCGAGCAGTCCGACAGGGCGGCGACCAGGTGGTCGAGCTGGTCGGCGAGGAGCTCCACGGGATCGCCGTCCGGCGGCTCCGGAAGATTCTGCGGTCGTGCGCTTGCTCGCGTGGAGACGTAGAGCGTCACGTTCGCGTACACCTGCCAGACGTGACGGGCGAGATCGGCGACGGTCCAGTCACCGCAGGTCGTGACCGGGGCGTCGGCGCCACTGCGGGCGGCCGCGACCAGCCCTTCGCCCTCGCGACGTACCGCGATGACGAGCTCGGAGTACGACGGTGTGCGCGGTCCCGGCGAGGTCACTCTTCGATCCCCGCCGTGAGGTCGAGATCGTTCGGTGGGGTGTCCGGCGTCTTCCAGTGGAGCCATGGCTTCTTGTAGACGTCGTGGTAGTGGTTCGCGCGGTCGATGAACTTCTCGTACGCCGCGTCGAAGGCGTCCTGGTTGCGCTCCCGCAACGCCTCGCGGACGGGGGCGCAGTCCTGCTCGAGGTAGGCGGCCATGTGCTCGGCGTACTTCGGCCGGCTCGTCGCGCACAGCCGTAGCTGCTTGACGGTCGAGGTGTAGAAGTACTCGGCCAGCTTCCAGTTGCCGGCCTTCGCGGCGTAGTAGAGGCGATGCACGCGCACGCCCACCTCGGCCATCAGGCGGTCCATACCGGGCTGCATCATCGCCAGCTCGTCGATCGTGAGCTCGCGCTTGCCGTTGTGCACGGCGTGCGTGTGGTCAGTCGAAACCGGCGTGGGTCGCGAGCTGGAGTCGGACGTGCTCAAGAGGTCGTCTCCCGGTGGATCTTGTACTGCGCGGCTTGTGCCCGAGGGCGAACAACGAGGAGGTCGACGTTGACGTTCCAGGGCCGGGTTGCTGCCCACGCGATGCAGTCGGCGACGTCGTCGGCGCTGAGTGGGCCGGGGACCCCGGCGTAGACAGCATCGGCCCTTGCCCGGTCTCCCCCCAAGCGGTTTAGCGAGAACTCCTCGGTCGCCACCATGCCCGGTGCGACCTCGACCACCCGCACCGGCCGCCCGCACAGCTCGAGCCGCAGCGTCTCGGAGATCGCGGTCTCGGCGTGCTTGGCGGCGGCGTATCCGGCGCCGCCCTCGTAGACGCCGTGCCCGGCGGTCGAGGTGACGGTCACGATCACCCCGTCACCGCTCGCCTCCAGCTTCGGGAGCAAGGCCCGGGTGACGCGCATCATGCCGAGGACGTTGACCTCCCACATCCGCCGCCAGGCGTCCTCGTCAGCTTTCTCGACCGGTTCGAGACCGAATGCGCCGCCGGCGTTGTTGACCAGGACGTGACAGCTGTCGAGAGCGGCCGCCAGCGCGGCGACGGAGGCCTCGTCGGTGACGTCGAGCGTGACCGGCCGGGCCCCACACTCGGCGGCCAGCGCCGCCAGCCGATCCGTACGACGGGCGGCGGCGACGATGTCGTACCCCTCCGCGGCGAGCCGGCGAGCCGTCGCGGCACCGATCCCGCTGCTCGCGCCCGTCACGACGGCCGTACGGCGCCCTTGATCCACGCTCCGAGGCTACGGGGGTATGCGTTTTGACCACGTCGGGCAGGATTGATGGCATGGGACAGCCGCGGCGCTTTGCCTTGCCGCGGCGCATTGCGACGCTGTCCGTCCACACCTCGCCGCTCGACCAGCCCGGCTGCGGGGATGCGGGCGGCATGAACGTCTACGTCACCGAGGTGGCGCGCCGGCTGGCCGAGCACGACATCGCCGTGGAGATCTTCACCCGGTCGACCAGCAGTGACGTGCCGCCGACGGTTGAGGTCCACCCCGGCGTCACGGTCCGCCACATCACGGCGGGCCCTTACGAGGGGCTCGACAAGAACGACCTGCCGGCGCAGCTGTGCGCCTTCACCAGCGGGGTGCTGCGCGAGGAGGCTGCGCACGAGCCGGGTTGGTACGACCTGGTGCACTCGCACTACTGGTTGTCGGGGCAGGTCGGCTGGCTGGCCAAGGAGCGGTGGGGCGTGCCGCTGGTGCACACGATGCACACCATGGCGAAGGTGAAGAACCTGCTCCTCGCCGAGGGGGACTCACCCGAGCCGCCGTTGCGTGCGATCGGCGAAGCCCAGGTCGTCGAGGCCGCCGACCGGCTGATCGCCTCGACCGCCGAGGAGGCCACTCAGCTCGTCGAGCTCTACGCCGCGGACCCGAATCGGGTCGAGGTCGTCGCCCCCGGCGTCGACCTGTCGGTGTTCTCTCCCGGCGAGCGGATCGCGTCTCGGCTTCGGCTGGGGCTGCCCCCCGACGCGGTGGTGCTGTTGTTCGTCGGCCGGATCCAGCCGTTGAAGGCACCCGACGTCGTGCTGCGGGCCGCGGCGAGCCTCGTCGAGACCGACCCGGCGCTGCGTGAGCGGCTTGTCGTCGTGGTCGTCGGCGGGCCGTCGGGCACCGGGCTCGAGGAGCCCGAGCACCTGGCGAAGCTCGCCGGCACCCTGGGCATCTCCGACCTGGTCCGCTTCGAGCGGCCGGCACCGCAGGACCTGCTCGCGGACTACTACCGGGCCGCGGACCTCACGATGGTCCCGTCGTACAACGAGTCGTTCGGCCTGGTCGCGCTCGAGTCGCAAGCATGTGGCACGCCGGTGGTCGCTGCCCGGGTCGGCGGGCTGGTGACCGCGGTGCGCGACGGCGTGTCGGGGGTGCTGGTCGACGGTCATGATCCGGCCGACTACGCCGCCGTGATCGGCTCCGTCATCGACGCCCCGGCTCGCCGGGCGGCGCTCGCCGAAGGCGCGGTCGCGCACGCGGCCGGTTTCGGCTGGGACGCCACGGTCGAGCGCGTGCTCGAGGTCTATTCGCAGCTGTGAGCACTGCGGACAAGGCGGCGCTCGCGCAGGTGCTGCGCGAGGTGCTGACCGATCGGGAGCTCGAGTTCGACGAGCAGTCGCTCGGCGCGTTCTTCGTGAAGCTGCCGGGCACCCGCAAGCTCGCGACGATGACGTGGCTGGTGATCGGTGAGCACTCGCTGCAGATCGAGGCGTTCTTCTGCCGCAAGCCGGACGAGAACGAGGAGCGCTTCTGGCGTTGGCTGCTGGAGCGCAACGCCAAGCTGTACGCCGTGGCGTTCTCCGTCGACGTACTCGGTGACGTCTACCTCACCGGCCGCTTGCCGTTGTCTGCTGTGGAACCCGACGAGCTCGACCGCGTCCTCGGCGCCGTCCTCACGGCCTCCGACGAGTCGTTCGACGCTGCGCTCGAGATCGGGTTCCGGACGTCCATCGAGAAGGAGTGGGACTGGCGGGTGAAGCGAGGCGAGTCGCTCGCCAACCTGCAGGCGTTCGCGCACTTCGCGGAACCCGCCAACCGGCCTCCGCGACTGACCGACGACAATCCCTAGTCATGACTGTCGCAGGTCGGCTCGTGCTGCTCCGCCACGGCGAGAGCGAATGGAACGCCAAGAACCTCTTCACCGGCTGGGTCGACGTCGGCCTCACCGACAAGGGAGCGGCGGAGGCCACGCGAGCCGGTGAGCTGTTGGCCGAACATGACCTGCTGCCGGACGTGCTGCACACGTCACGGCTGAAGCGCGCGATCGTCACCGCGAACAGCGCCCTGCTCGCGTGTGACCGCCAGTGGATCGACGTACGTCGGGACTGGCGGTTGAACGAGCGCCACTACGGGGCCTTGCAGGGAAAGAACAAGGCGCAGGTCCGTGAGGAGTTCGGCGAGGACCAGTTCATGGTGTGGCGCCGGTCCTACGACACGCCCCCGCCACCGCTTGCCGACGATGACCAGTACTCCCAGGTCGGCGACCCGCGCTACGCCTCGCTGGCCGACGACTTCGTCCCGCGGACCGAATGTCTCAAGGACGTCGTCGTGCGGTTGATGCCGTACTGGGATGACGCGATCGTGCCGGACCTGCGCACGGGCAAGACCGTGCTGGTCGTCGCGCACGGCAACTCGCTTCGGGCGCTCGTCAAGCACCTCGACGGGATCAGCGACGAGGAGATCGTCGGGCTGAACATCCCGACCGGCATCCCGCTGTATTACGAGCTGGACGACGCGATGCGTCCGGTGCGGCCGGGCGGCCAGTACCTCGACGCCGAAGCCGCGAAGGCCGCCGCTGAAGCGGTAGCCAACCAGGGCAGGTAGCTACTCGATCGGGGTGGCGAAGGTCGCCTGGTCGGTCGGGACGACCTTCGTCGGCGACAGGCTCCTGCCGGGGCTGACCACCGGGATCGCGAGCCGACGGGTCGTGCCGGCCCGCGCGAAGCTGAAGGTGACGAGCTGCGTCGTGCCCACCGCGGGAGCAGATCCGGTGATCACGATCGTTGCCGTCGTGGAGTCGAGCTCCGGATCGCTGATCTGGACCGGGACCCCGCGCGGCAGCGCGATCCCGTTCGTCCCGATCGTCGCGTCCGGACCGGCGTTGAGGGTGGCGATCCCGAGGCCCGTCGACACCCCGGTGAGCGCGTCGTCGGCGCCGTTGTTGATCAGCGTCACGACGAGGTAGGAGCGCGTGGACCCGGTCTGGGTGACCTGATCGGCACCGGGCAGCGAGGTGATGAACGCGTTGCGGATGCGGACCGAGCCGACGTGGTTGGAGGCCGCCTGGATCTGGCTGTGCTCCCTGCTCGTTTCATCTTTGGCTTCCATGCCGCACCCGGCGAGAACCGGAGTGGCGAGCGCGAGCGAGGCGAGCAGTACAGCACGCTGCGTGGCGCTGGCCCCAATGGCGCGCGGAGCGTGACGGGCGATCACGGGCACTCCCAAACTTCGCTGATGGACATAGGGGAGTCACCCTATCGAGCGACCGTTGGGGCGATCGTCTGCGGTGCGCCATGGAGCGAGCGACCCGCGTTACTCGTGGATAGAGTCCGCTGCGGTGTCGCGTCATGACTTCGGAGGCAAATCGGGTGGCGGGAGCGCAACGCGGGGAGCCGTTGTCTGTGGAATCAGGCCACGATCAACGTGCTCGGGCGCGATCCGGCTGGCTTGTCGCGGGCGGTATCATCGCGGCTGGCTTGGCAATCCGGATTTGGTTGATCCGAAACTACAACGACGACCCGCCGGATCTCCGGGCGCTTCAGAGCGTGACGGCTTACCTCACCCACGATTTCTTCCACGCCTACCACGCCAGGAATCACGTTTCGGGCGGTCTCGGAGCCGTCAGTTGGACGTATCCGGCAGGCATGTTCCCTCTATTGCTCTTGGACCACATCTTGGTCAGCTCGGGGCTGAGTTTTCGCTCGCTTATCGCGATCCCGAACTTCCTCGCCGACGCCGTGATGGCTGTGCTCGCCTATCGGTACCTCTATACGCGGCGTGGACGTCGGTTCGCCTTGGCGGGGTGTGCACTTGTATCGCTCGGCTGGCCGTTTGTCTTCGACACCGGCGTGATGAACCAAGTCGATTCTCAAGTCACGGTGTTCGCTGTAGCGGCGGTAATGCTGTGGGCGCGGGCCGGCAGGCGTGACCGTGTGTTGGCTTGTGTCTGTCTAGGTATCGCGACGTCCGTCAAACTGCCGTTCGGCTTCTTGGCGCTGGCGCTTCTTCCAACATCCGAGGACTGGCGTGAGTCCGCGAGAGTTGTCGGCATCGGTGCCGGGATACCAATCCTTATGACCGCGCCGTTCCTCATTGCCGACTTCCATCACGTCGTGACGGCAATCGACAGCAATCACGGTCTGCCGGGCTTCGCCGGTTGGGGCTTATTTGTCGATCCGGCGTTTCGCCACGTTTGGCTCGATCAGGAGCAAGTCAGGCAGTCCGGTCCGCTAAGGACGCTCACCCACTGGCAGCCAGAGATTGTGCTTGCCGTCTTGCTGCCGCTCGGCTACTTCCTCTGGCGCCGGCGGGTCGGCGCTGTTCACGCCGCGGCAATCATCGCGCTGGCTGTGTGGGCGTCGAACGTTACGCCGTCGCTGAACTTCCTTGTCTGGGTCATCCCGTTCCTCATTCTCGACCAACAACTCTGGGAAGCCGGCGCTATCGAGTTGGCCGGGCTCATCCCGGCAATCCAGCTCTTCTTTCTGACTCCGCATCCCAAGGCGGAGATCCTTTACGTCCCAGTGATCGCCGTGATGCAAACGGTCATCGTGGTGATCCTGGCCCGCTCGCTCGCCAAAGTGGTTCAGAATTGCCCCCACCGTGAGGCCTTACCTGGTGGGTCTCGACGCTTCTTGGGACGGGTGTCGACGTAATCTCGGGAGGTCGCCCGGCGGTCGCTGGCGGATCAGTGCGTCACCTCGAAGTGTCTTCGCTATCGAAGGTTGTCTGCTTACCGCCGACCGCCGACCGCCGAGGAGCATGCTCTGCAGCTGGGCGTCGAGTCTCGTCGTGGCGGCGTCGGTGATGCCGGGCTCGATGTCGTAGATCGTCCCGTCGGTGTCGACCACGACGACGGTCACTCCGCTGGCTCCTGAGACTCCCGTGGCCAGCGTGGTTCCTGGGTCGAAGTAGACGGAGGGCAGCCCGCGGTCGATGCTGTCGATGATCGCGCTCGCCGAGTCGTCGACGGCGGTCGGTACGACGATCGCCAGCCGCAGCCGCTCGCTGCCGGCCTGTCCCGACAGGGCGTTGAGGAGGTCGCCGCACCCGCACTGCGCCGGCACCAGGGCGAAGACCTGCGGCCGCAGCGCCGGGTTGTGGGTGTCGATCGGGGTGCCGTCCTGGGCGTGCAGCGTCGCGCTCGGCAGGAGGCCGCCGAGCGTGCCCGGCGCCTGTGCCGGCGTGGCCAGCTTCGTGGCGGCCGGCGGCGGCCCGGCCGGGCGTGGCCCGAGCACGGTGAGCATGACCGCGACCAGCCCGGCGAACAGGACCGCGGCGGTCAGGACAAGGCCCGGAACCACGCCGCGGCGCGCCAGCAGGGCGCGCCGCCGGCGGGCCCGAGCGGCCCGTCGTACCTCGCGTCGGTAGGTCGCGATGTCCCGGGCGAGCGCACTGATGTCGTCCGGGACGACCACGCCCGTCAAGCGCGCGTCATCGTCCGGCACGGGCTCAGTATGCGCCGCTGTCCACAGGGTGCAAGCGGGGCCGGAAGGCGGCCGTCACATGCATGGCCGGGGTGGTCCTGTCAAGCCCCGATTACACCTCGAACAAGCCTCTGACCTGCGGTTTTGCTGCTTTTCGTCCGGTCGGCGACGGCATTCTGCGTGATATTCTGGTCGACGGCGGAAGGAAAAAAAGCACATGACGTTCACGGTCGGCGAGACTGTCGTCTACCCCCATCACGGGGCGGCACTCATCGAAGCAATCGAGACCAGGACCATCAAGGGCGAGGAGAAGACCTACCTCGTGCTCAAGGTCGCTCAGGGCGATCTGACGGTCCGGGTTCCCGCCGATAACGCCGAGTACGTCGGGGTTCGTGACGTCGTCGGTGCTGACGGTCTCGAGCGGGTGTTCGAGATCCTGAAGGCCCCCCACACCGAGGAGCCGACCAACTGGTCGCGTCGGTACAAGGCCAACGTCGAGAAGATCGCCTCCGGTGACGTGAACAAGGTCGCCGAGGTGGTTCGTGACCTGTGGCGGCGTGACCGCGAGCGCGGCCTGTCGGCCGGCGAGAAGCGGATGCTCGCCAAGGCCCGCCAGATCCTGGTCAGCGAGCTCGCGCTCGCCGAGGGCACCAACGAGGACAAGGCCGAGGCGCTCCTCGATGAGGTGTTGTCGGAGGCTTAGCGGCAACAGCGGGGCGATCTGCTTCGTTTGCGTCGTCGCCGGTATCCCGATACCGGCTTCCTCCTTGGCCTCGCATCTCATCCCCGCTGATGGCCGCTGTCGGCTGTCGGCTGGGGGCGGATTGGTGACTGTTTTGCCCCACTAGGCCGTTTGGCTTGGTAGTCACGGGCTGAGAAGCCGAGAATCACCAGGTGAGCCCCCCCAGCGCACCGCGCCGTCGCCGGGCGCCGACCTCGGTTGTCGAGGTCCTCCGGCTGCTCACGGTGGTCTTCTGCATCGCTGTCGGGGTCGACGTCGGGCAGGCCAGCGAGCACCACCTTCACAACATCACGCTGGGCCCGTTCGGCGGCGCGGCGCTCGGCGTGATCGTCGGGTCGGGCATCGGTTACGTCCTCGGCGGCATCCTCGGCCGGACCGCCTCGACGACCGCGGATCGCACCGGCGCGCTGCTGCGCGATGTCTCCGCCGACACGCTCCTCGCCGGTTGCTTCGGCGGGCTGGTCGCCGCCGTGATCGGCCTGGTGATCGGCTGGCCGCTGTTCTTCATCCCGGGCACCGCGCTCGCCGCCTCACTGTTCGGGTTGCTGATCGTGCTGTGCGGCTACGTCGGCTTCCGGATCGCCGCCGAGCGGCGAGACGACGTGCTCGCGATCATCGGGCTGCGCATCGGAGTGCTGCCGCGGCGTCCGGCCGGCTCGGCGCTCACCAAGCTGCTCGACACCTCGGTGGCGATCGACGGCCGGATCGTCGACGTGGTCCGGTCCGGCTTCGTGCACGGCAAGGTCGTCGTGATCCAACCGGTCCTCGACGAGCTCGACCGGCTGGCGAAGCTTGCCGATCCAATGCGCCGGGAGCGCGGCCGGCGCGGCCTGGAGGTCCTCGACACGCTTCGGCGTGAGCCGTTCGTCGACCTCGACGTCATCCCGGACCCGCAGCCGGACGTCCCCGAGGTCGACGAGAAGCTGAGCCGGACCTGCCTCGACGAGGGCTGGGCACTGCTCACCCTCGACGCCAACCTCGCCAAGTCGGCAACCACCTCCGGCGTCTCGGTGCTGAACCTCCACGCCCTCTCGCTGGCGTTGCGCCCGCCCGTCGTGGTGGGCGAGGACGTGACCGTCCAGGTGATCAAGCCCGGCCGGGAGCGGGGACAAGGCGTCGGGTACCTCGACGACGGCACGATGGTCGTCGTGGAACGCGGCAGCTCGCTCGTCGGCAAGGACGTCACAGTGCGGGTGAACAGCGTCGTCATCACCGCGAACGGTCGGCTGGTCTTCGCCGAAGTCGTCGAAGCGTCGGTCTCGAAGGCCGGCTCTTGAGCACACCCCGGGTCGGGATCGGAGTCGACGTACATCCGTTCGAAGCCGGCCGGGTGCTCGCGCTCGCCGGTCTGGTGTGGGCCGACGAGGTCGGCCTCGCCGGTCACTCCGACGGCGACGTCGTCGCGCATGCCGCCTGTGACGCGCTGTTGTCGGCGGCGGGCATGGGCGATCTCGGCAGCAACTACGGAACCGACGATCCGCGGTGGGCCGGGGCGAGCGGGATCGCGCTGCTCGCCGAGACGGTCCGGCGGGTGACCGGCGGCGGATGGTCGGTCGGCAACGTCGCCATCCAGCTGGTCGGCGAGCGCCCGAAGCTCGGGCCCCGTCGGGCGGAGGCTGAAGCGGCCCTGTCCGAGGCCGTCGGTGCGCCGGTGTCGTTGTCGGCGACCACGACGGACGGGCTTGGCCTGACCGGACGCGGTGAAGGCCTTGCCGCGGTCGCGACGGCAATCGTCGTTCCGTCAGACTGACGCTCATGACCGAGCGCGTCGCTTACATCGTCGACGGTGTCCGCACCCCGATGGGGAAGTACGGCGGTGCGCTGGCCGGGGTGCGCCCCGACGACCTCGCGGCGTTGGTCGTGCGTGAGGTCGTGACCCGGTCCGGCGTGCCGGACGATGCGATCGACGAGGTCGTGTTCGGCGCGGCCAACCAGGCGGGCGAGGACAACCGCAACGTCGCGCGCATGGCGGCGCTGCTCGCCGGGTTGCCGATGGCCACGCCAGGGTTCACGGTCAACCGGCTCTGCGCGAGCGGGTTGCAGGCCATCAGCTCAGCGGCCAACTCGGTCCGAGCCGGCGAGGCGGAGGTCGTTGTCGCCGGCGGTGTCGAGTCGATGACCCGCGCGCCGTGGATCATGGCCAAGCCGGGCACGCCATGGGCGCGCCCGGGCGAGGTCTCCGACACCTCGCTCGGCTGGCGGCTGGTCAACCCGAAGATGCGGGCGCTCGACGACGGCAAGGCCACGTTGCCGATGGGCGAGACGGCCGAAGAGGTGGCGGCGCTCGACGGCATCACGAGAGAGGATTCCGACGCGTTCGCGCTCCGGTCGCACGAGCGCGCGACGGCGGCGCAGAAGGACGGCCGGTTCGACGCCGAGCTCGTCGCGGTTGACACGGACGCCGGTTCGTTCACGACGGACGAGGGGCCGCGCGCCGACACGAGCCTCGAACGGCTTGCGAAGCTGAAACCCGCTTTCCGTGACGGCGGCGTCGTCACCGCAGGGTCCGCCTCACCGCTGTCCGACGGTGCCGCGGCCGTCATCGTCGCGAGCGAGGAGGCCGTGAGCCGTCACGGCCTGACACCCCGCGCGCGCATCGTCTCGGCGGCCTCCGGTGGCGTCCCGCCGTCGGTGATGGGCCTCGGTCCCGTCGTCGCGACGCAGAAGGTGCTGGCACGGACCGGCTGGTCGGTGTCCGACCTCGAGGCGGTGGAGATCAACGAGGCGTTCGCCGTCCAGGTGCTCGCCGGCGTACGACGGCTGGGCCTCGACATCGAGACGGTCAACCGTGACGGCGGCGCGATCGCGCTCGGTCATCCGCTCGGTTGCTCGGGCACCCGGGTGATGGTCACGCTGCTCGGCCGGATGGAACGGGAAGGCGCGCGCCGCGGCCTCGCGACGCTGTGCATCGGGGTGGGCCAGGGCTTGGCGATGCTGGTCGAAACGCCGTAACGGCCCCCGCGAGCTGTCCGAGCTTCCATCGCGCGAAGTTATGCTCCTGAAGTGGCGGACCGTCGAGCGCCGTTGCGCGCAGGCGAGGCCGCCAAGATGTCGCACGTCCAAGCGCTTCGCGCGTACGCCGCAACGGCGGTGGTGCTGTACCACCTGAGTGTTCGGTCGTCGTCCGTACTGGGCCGCTCCCTATGGCCGAGGGAACTCGGATGGGGAGCATCCGGAGTCGACACGTTCTTCGTGCTGAGCGGGTTCATCATCCTTACGGTGCATCGGCGAGACATATCGAGGAGGTCCCGCCTCAAGCCCTACGTGACCAAGCGTGCCATTCGTATCTATCCGATCTACTGGCTGATAACGCTGATTGCCCTCCCCGTGTACTTCGGAGGTTACGGGTCGGATACCAAGCGGACTGCGGATGTGATCTTCCGCTCCATCACACTCATCCCGCAGCACCCTGGGACGTTTCCCATCGTCAACGTGGCATGGACTCTCAGTTTCGAGATCTTTTTCTACCTGGTGTTCGGCCTGGTGATAGCCGTTCCTCTTCGGTGGGGAATCGTTGCGGTCATGGCATGGCTTGTTCCATGCTTCATCGTCTTCGTCTTGGGCGTATCGGGGGCGTGGCATCCATCGCGCGGCTTGATGTGGATCTTCCTGTTCAGCCCGAGGAACCTCGAATTCGCGCTCGGGGGTCTGGTAGCGGTCGTCGGCCCACTTATCACATTGCCCAGACCGCGGTTGTGGCTGCTCGGGGCGTTGGCAGCGATCGTTTCAGTTGCTGCGCTTGGCGTACATCCGAACTCCGTTGCCTATCCGACGGTCTCGCTCACCGCGCTGCCATCGGCAATCATGCTGTTGGCCGCCTCCCAGCTTGATCATGAGGGCGAGCTGGCGCCGCGCTTCTTGGAAGCGCTAGGTGACGCTTCGTACAGCCTGTATCTCGTTCATTTCGGCGTGCTCACAGGGGTCTTCATCGCCCTCAACCACCTGCACGTCGTCAACGGTGTGACTTGGCCGGCATGTCTTGTTCTCGCCTTCCTGACCGCCGTCGGGGTGGCGTTGGTCAGCTACCGCTTCGTCGAAAGGCCGGTTCTGAGGAGAGCGCGAGGGCGTCTCGTACGTGAACCAGCACCAACGCTGTCCGCCGGGGGGACGATCTAGGTGGTCCGTAGGCTTGGCCTGTGGCGCTGAGGCTCTATGACACGAGGTCACGCTCCGTGCGTGACTTCGAGCCGGTCACGCCTGGGCTCGTGACGCTCTACGTCTGCGGCCCCACGGTGCAGTCCGCTCCGCACATCGGGCACGTGCGCTCGGCAGTCGCCTTCGACGTCGTACGACGCTGGCTCGAGGCCAGCGGCTTCACCGTGCACCACGTCCGCAACGTCACCGACATCGACGACAAGATCCTCGTCAACGCCGATGCCGCGAACACCCCGTGGTGGGCACTCGGCACGGCGGTCACGCGGCAGTTCCACGCGGCCTACGACGCGCTGAACTGCCTGCCGCCGACCGGCGAGCCGCGCGCGACCGGTCACATCACCGAGATGGTCGGGTTGATCCAGCGGCTGATCGACGGAGGGCACGCCTACCCCTCCGGCGGCGACGTCTACTTCGACGTCGCGTCGCACCCGGCGTACGGCGAGCTGTCGGGGCAGCGTCCCGACGCGATGCAGTCGACGGAGGAGGCGGGGGCCAAGCGCAGCCCGCTCGACTTCGCGCTCTGGAAGGGTGCCAAGCCGGGTGAGCCGTCGTGGGACACCCCCTGGGGCTCGGGGCGTCCCGGCTGGCACATCGAGTGCTCGGCGATGGCGACGAAGTACCTCGGGCCGACCTTCGACATCCATGGCGGCGGGCTCGACCTGGTCTTCCCGCACCATGAGAACGAGCTCGCGCAGTCGGTGGCAGCCGGCGACGGGTTCGCGCGGTTCTGGTTGCATCACGGGCTGGTGAACATCGGCGGCACCAAGATGAGCAAGTCGCTGGGCAACTCGCTGTTCATCCAGGACTGGTTGCTCGCGGCGCGGCCGCAGGCGCTGCGCTATTACCTGGTGGCACCGCACTACCGGTCGGAGAGCGAGTGGAGCGAGTCCGGACTCGCCGAGGCCGACGCGGCGTACTCGCGGATCGAGAACTTCCTCACCCGGGCGGGCGAGCGGTTCGGCGATGCGCCCGGCGACGCGGCGGTGGCCGCCGAGTTCGCCGCCGCGATGGACGACGACCTCGCCACTCCGGCCGCGCTCGGAGTCATCCACGACACGGTTCGGCGCGGCAACTCGGCGCTGGCCGACGGCGAGGAGACGGCGGCGCGGGCGGCGTACGGCGAGGTCAGCGCAATGACGAAGGTGCTGGGGATATCGCCGGCCGACTTCGCCTCGGGAGACGACGCGGGGCTGATGCGCGTCGTCGAGGAGCTGGTGCCCGCGCTGCTCACGGCGCGGCAGGCGGCGCGGGAACGCAAGGACTTCGCGGAGAGCGACCGGATTCGTGACGCGCTCGCGGCTGCGGGTGTGCTCGTCGAGGACACCGCGGACGGCCCGCGCTGGCGGATCGGTTGAGATCGGCTATCTGATGGCATCGAAAAAGGGTCCGTCCAAGGGGACCGGCGGGCACGGCCGCCGCAAGCTCGAAGGCCGGGGCCCGACCCCCAAGGCCGAGGAGCGGACGAAGCATCCGGCCGCCCGGCGGGCGCGAGCCGCGGCGAAGCGAGCCGCGAACGACCAGCCGCAGTCGCGGCCACGGACGACCGCGTCTCGCGGCCGGGCGCCGGAAGACGTGGTGGCCGGCCGCAACGCCGTCGTCGAGGCGCTTCGTGCCGCAGTCCCGGCGCTGACGCTGCATGTCGCCTCGGGGCTCGACCGCGATGATCGGCTCGTCGAGTCGATGAAGCTCGCGAGTGAACACGAGATCCAGGTCACCGAGACGACCCGCGCGCAGCTCGACCGGCTCACCGGCGGAGCGCCGCATCAAGGCGTTGCGCTGACGATCGCGCCGTACGACTACGCCCACCCGGACGATCTGCTCGCCCGGACCCTCGAAGCCGCCGAGCCCGCGCTGTTCGTCGCCCTCGACAGCATCACCGATCCGCACAACCTCGGCGCCATCGTGCGCTCCGCGGCGGCGTTCGGCGCGCACGGCGTCCTGCTGCCGGAGCGCCGCTCGGTCGGAGTCACGCCTTCGGCGTGGAAGGCGAGTGCGGGCGCACTGGCGAGGATGCCGGTGGCGCGCGCCACCAACCTGGTACGCACCCTGTCGTCCTACGCGCAGGCCGGGCTGATGATCGCCGGGCTCGACGGGCGCGGCGAGATCGACCTCGACGCTCTGGAGCTGGCGGCCGGGCCGCTGGTCCTCGTCGTCGGTGCCGAGGGCAAAGGGCTGTCCCGGTTGGTCCGAGAGACCTGCGACCTCACGGTCCGGATCCCGCTGGCGGGCCCGGTCGAGTCGCTGAACGCGGCGGTCGCGACCGGGATCGCGCTGGCCGAGGTGGCGCGCCGCCGGAACTGACGCGCCTGTCGCATCGCGCGACGCGGTCGGCTTGTTCTCAGCACCCACCGGGGTGGGTGCTGATTGTGAATCGCACCTAGTTGGCTTTCGGCCAAATGGCCGAACCGGTCCTGGTGTGCGGGCTAATGTCCGGTTTTCTCGCGCGGGATCTGCGCGCAACCCCAAGTTCGCTGGCTCGTTGTTGTGACGAGGTCCGATGTTCACCGGTCGTCCGCGATCTTACGATTCGTCCCTGGTCGTGCCAGTTGCCCAGCCTGAGAGGCCTGACCTATGCGTTCGATGAGGGTCCGCCACGCGGCACCAATCGCCCGTCGTGAAGACGATGACGATGCGCTGGTCGCGGCCGCTCGTGCCGGCGACGACGAGGCCCTCACCAACCTGCTGACCAAGTACCGCGGGTTCGCCCGCTCGAAGGCGCGCTCCTACTTCCTGGTCGGCGCCGACCACGAGGACATCGTCCAAGAGGGAATGATCGGCCTCTACAAGGCGGTCCGGGACTTCAACCCCGAGCTCACGTCCAGCTTCCGTGCCTTCGCCGAGCTGTGTGTGACCCGCCAGATCATCACCGCGATCAAGACCGCCACCCGGCAGAAGCACGGTCCGCTGAACAACTACGTGTCGTTCTCCCGGCCGGTGCTCGCCGACGAGGACGGCGACCGGACGCTCGCCGACGTACTGCCGATGACCGCGGTGTGCGACCCCGCCGACCTGGTGATCTCGGCCGAGCGGATCCGCGCGCTGCAGGAGCACTTCGACGCCGCGCTGTCCGACCTCGAGGCCGAGGTGCTGCGCCTCTACATCGACGGCAAGAGCTACCACGAGATCGCCGAGGTGCTCGACCGGCACGTGAAGTCGATCGACAACGCGCTGCAGCGCATCAAGCGCAAGCTCGACGGGCACCTGCGGGCGAGAGAGATCGCCGACGCCTCCTGACGCGAGAATCAGGGCGCCGGTCGACGGCCTGTCTGGAGTCGCGTCCTGCCGGATCCGCCGTCACCGCAGCATCCACGACGGCGTCACCGTCGTGCGCTGGAGGGCCAAGGCGACGGACCGGGCCGGCAACGTCACCCGCCGCCACGGGTACTACCGGGTCGCACCGTGACAAACCTGCGTGACCTTGACAAACCAGCCCGCGCCCCAGATCGCGGGCGCCTCCAGGCGGGATGAGGCGTCGGAGGTATCTGACAGCGCAGCCAGGACTCCTTCCGAGTAGGGCCGGCGTATGCCCGGTCGCTGTGGTTCGGAGGTGTCATGGACGAGACCCTGCGCGATCTCGATCTTGATCCGCGCAAGCTGGTGGCGGAACTGCTCGGCACGTTCCTGTTGGTCGTGTTTGCGGTGGGGGTCGCGACGCTGAGCTTCGGGTTCGGCGCCACCGGCGGGAGCTTGTCGGCGGGGGTGGTGGCCACCGCGCTCGCGTTCGGCCTCACCCTGCTCGCGCTGGCCTACGCGATCGGCCCGATCTCCGGCTGCCACGTCAATCCGGCGGTGACCCTCGGCGTGTTTGCCGCCGGCCGGATGTCACTGACCGAGGCGATCGGGTACTGGGCCGCGCAGTTCATCGGCGGCATCGCCGGCGCGCTGACGCTGTGGGGGATCTTCGAGGGCTCGCCGCGCTACGACCGCTCGACGGTCGGGCTGGGCGCCGACGGCTACGACAGCCACTCCATCGTCGGCATCAACCTCGGCGGCGCCTTCGCGGTCGAGGTCGTCCTCACCTTCCTGTTCGTTCTCGTCGTCCTCGCGGTGACGAGCCGGGCCGCGAGCCAGGCGGCCGGGGGAGTCGCGATCGGCCTCGCGCTCGCCGTCGTTCATCTGTTCGGCATCCCCCTGACGGGTACGTCGGTGAACCCCGCTCGTTCGCTCGGCCCGGCGATCGTCGTCGGCGGCGCGGCGTTGTCGCAGGTGTGGCTGTTCCTCGTCGCGCCCTTGGTCGGCGCGATCGTGGCGGCGGCGGCCGCCAGGTACCTGATCCCCGAAGGCGTGGCGCCGGCGGAGATCACGCTGCCTGAGGCTGCAGCCGAGCTGACCGCGCCTGCGCCTGCGAGGGGACGTGGCACGACCCGGACTCGTACCTCCGGCACCCGGTCCCGCTGAGACTTCACACGGAGGAGCCCATGACGAACGGGCGGTCTACAGCGCTGGTGGTTCTCGCCGGAGCGATTGTGGCGGTGGGGGCGAGCGGTCTGGCCGTGGCGTCCGTCGGCGGGGCCGTCCTGCTGGGACACGTCAACAAGGCCACCGGGACGACTGAGATCAGCGCGAGCCACGGCGCGGCGCTCCGCCTGGCCTCGCGAGCGGGCGCACCCCCGCTTGTCGTGAGCAGCAAGCACCGGGTCCCGCGACTGAATGCGTCTTACCTCCACGGTCTCAGCGCGAAGCAGGTCGAGGCGAAAGCTGCCGCGAAGGGCGCCATCCGTGTGGTGGCGACGCAGATGACCGGGGGCGTCGGCATTGCCATGTGCCCGTCCGGTACGACGCCGATCGGCGGCGGCGTCGTACCGGACTCCACCGGCACGAGCGCCTCCGACATTCCCTTCATCGTGGCCTCCTCGCCGCACATCAGCGGTGGTCAGAAACCGGTGCTGGACGGCTGGGAGGGCATCGCCTCGGACCTCGACAAGACCTACAACGGTGGCGGGGTCGTGTTCGCCTCATGCAGCGCGGCGGTGTCGCGGGTGTCCGCCCAGGCCGCCGCGAAGGTGGCGAAGAACGAGCGACGCTGAGGGCTCTAGCCTTGGGGCGCTTGCCCCGTTAGCTCAGTGGTAGAGCACTCGCCTTGTAAGCGAGCGGTCGTCCGTTCAATCCGGACACGGGGCTCTGTGTCGCTTCGCGGCAAGGCGCGCGAACTTGCGGGCCGCGACGCCGAGCGCCCATCTGGATGCCGGTGCGCCTAGCCGTTCGATCCTGCCCTGCAGGCCGTGAGCGGCGGGGAGCTCCTCCCAGGTGAATCGTGACCGGCCGGCCGGCAGCTCCTCGACGAGGAACACTCCTCGTCCGGTCACCGCTCGCCCGTGGTGCGCCACCTCGCACCGATGCGGCGGCTGCCACACGTCCACCGTCATCGTGTCGACGATCGCGAGTGGGCCGATGCCCGTGCGGGCCACGAGCCGAGCGCCCAGACCCGCCGGCGAGGACGGGTCGACGGTCACGGTCGTCAGCGGAATCCACTCACCCTGCGCTGCCCAGTCCGTGAGCAGCGCCCAGGTCGTGGGCACGGGTGCGTCGACCTCGACCGAGACCGAGGCGTCTCGTTTGCCGTCGCTGCGCATGCGTCGACTATTCCTCGTGACCGGCCGCGCTGGCGTTCGGGTCCCTCGCCCGGGAGACTTGTCCCGGTCGGCCGGTCGAAAGGGGAACATGTGGCGCAGCGTCCGCCGGTGTCGCGCGCGCCGCTCGCCCCGAGGGAGCCGCTGCTCCCGATGACGCCGCTGGCGCCGCGGGCCCCGCTGGAGCCGATGATGCCGCTGCGTCCGGGTGAGAGCCGGCGGTCGATGCCGCCGGTGACGCCGGGATCGGCGTCAGCGCCCCCGTCGGCGCCGTCGTACGAGGAGCCGGTGCCGGTCGCCGCTTCGCCGCCGGCGCCTTCCCCGCCGCCACCACCTGCGCGGAACGCGGTCCTGCAACCGCCTGCCGGGTGGACCGGTGTGCCGCGGCAGCGGCTGCCGGTGCCGATGGGCAGGTCGTCGGGCAGCAAGGTGGCTGCCGTCTTCGCGCTCGCGATCGCGTCGCTCGTGGCTCTCGCGACGATCGGGTCGCACACCTCGACGCGTCGCGCGCAGGTCATTGCGGTCCCGTCCATCGAGGTGTCGGTGCCGCCACTGTCGACCGGTCGCGACGGCGCCACAGCGCCGTCGCCGGCTCATGCTGCTCCGGGTCGGGCCACGCCTCGTTCGGGCCGGACGCTGAGCCTCAACGGCACCTCTCCCGGCGAGCGCATCCGGGTGTCGTTCACGAGATGGGTGAACGACGCGACGTCGAAGGACGCGTTGTTCGGCCCGGGCAACGGGAAGCGCTATGTCGCGGCGCAGTTCCGGATCACGAACACCGGATCGGTCGTCTACGTCGACTCGCCGTCCAATGGCGCGCGGGTGATCGACAGTCGCGGAAAGGCGTACCGCACCACCTTCCTGGTGGGATCGCTGCGGCAGGGCAAGGTGTTCGACGCCGCGGTGAGCCTGCGGACCGGGCGATCGGTGGTCGGCTACCTGGTGTTCGAGGTCCCGAAGCGCGCCAGGATCGCTCGGGTTCAGTTCAGCGAGAACTCCGGTTTCGGCCAGACGGGCGAGTGGACGTTCAACCGGTCTTGACGACGACGTGGACGAACCACTCCTGCTGCGCGATCTCGCAACGCGGGGTGCTGTGCAGGCAAGGTGCGTCCGTCACGGAGTGGATGGTGGCCTTGCCGACGGCGAGGGCCTTGAACGTCGCTCGAGCGTCTTCGGAGGTCGGGTAGCCGCCGGAGTGGTTGATCCGGTGAATCACGGACCGATCGGTTGAAGTCGGGCGCCGAAACGAGGTGCCGAGATGCACCTTCAGCTTGTCGCCGACATGCATGTGAATGGTCTGACCGCTCGAGGCCGGCGCGGTGAGGGTCTGGGCTGTCCTCGCATCGGCGCTTGCCGTGCTCAGGCTGAGTACGGCGGCGCAGCAGAGGATCGTGACGACACGCGACCGCATCTCCGGAGTATTACGCGTGCTTGCCCTTCCTTCTAGGTTGACCGCCGCCGACCATGCGCCATGCGGCGAGCAGGATCGCGAACACCGTGATCGCCATCACGGTCAGGCGGGTCTTCGAGTGCTGAAGGACCACCGACAGCCTTCCGAGCTGCGGCACCGTCGCGACAACGACCGGCACGGTCGGTGAGTCGATCCGCAGCTCGAACGGCTCCGGCGAAGGGTTCGCGTCGCCCTTGGTCCGCACGAGTGGTCGTCCGTCCTTGGTGGAGACGCTGATGACGCGATGCACGTAGCGCTGGCTCGGTGCGTCAGGCACCGGAAGCGCGACGACCTGTCCGACCTTGATGTCGGCGGCGGGCTCAGGCTTCGTGATGACGAGGTCGCCGGGGTGGAACGCCGGCACCATGCTCGGCGACAGCACGGGAGCGAAGCCGAGGTGCTGGGTCATCACGGTGACCATCGCCGTCACCGACGCGAGCGCGGCGGCGATCAGCAGCAGTCCGGTCACCACTCGCCACAGTCGCTGCAGCGCCCCGCGTGCTCCGCCTGACGCGGGGGCCGGTGCTTTTGGGAGATCAGCCTCCGCCGGTGGCGCCAGGCGTTGCGCCGGGACAGCCCTCGGCGGCGTCGTGGGTCGCTGTCTCGGGACTGCGGCGAGGACCGCGTCGGGCGAGGCGTTCTTCCTCGGCATCGTGTCCGTGGTGCGACGTACCCGCGGTTGCACCATCACGGAGCGCGGCTGCGACGTCGTACGACGAACTCTCGGCGCTAGCTGGTTGTCGTGTGCGCCGCCCTCGCCTGGCTGCGGACGACCGCGACGCTGACTTGTGTCGTGTAGCTGCCGATCGACAGCACTCCGGTCGCGTTGGCCCTCACGCTGACGTACGAGCCCGACGGGATCGACACGCTCGCGGTGGTCGCGCCGCTGCTCGAGTCGCCGAGGCTGACCTGCGTGCCCGAGCAGGTCCCGCTGAGCACCTGCGTCCAGTCGGCCCCGACGCAGGCGGTCAATACGATCTTCGGACCGCCGGAGATGGTTGTCGTGTAGGTCTCGGCGCTCAGGTTGAACGTCCCGGTGTTCACGACTTTGAAGTACTGCGGGTTGACGCCGAGGATGGTCACCGTCCAGCTCAACGTGAATGGTGTCCCGATGGTGGGCGACCCGCCGGTCGTCGATCCCGCTGCTCCCCACGATCCGCTCCCTACCGACTCGCTGCCGCTGGTTGCCTTGCCCTTCGCGTTGCCCCACGCCGGAGACGCGACGAGAAGCACCAGCGTCGCGATCGTCACGATCGCGCTGGTGCCCATTCGAACGCGGGTCACCGGCGGTCCTCCGTCCCGCCGCCGACGCGGTGCCACGACTCGAAGCCGTGGCACCGCGGGGGCTCTCAGTCACTAGCTGTCAGTGGTGGTCGCGTTCCGCTGCGACTCGTTGAACGTGTAGGTCAGGTCCGCGGACTGGCCTTGAATCGTGGTCCCCGGCGCTGATCCGTTGGTCGTCGTCTCGGTCTGGTCCGGCAGGGTCACCACGATCTGGAGGTGCTCCACCTCGTTGACCGCGATCGAACCGGCGATGAGCGACTGGGCCGAGGACAGACCCGACAACGTGGTCGCACTGAGCAGGGACGTCACCGTGCCGGAGCTGGCGCACACGCCGGTGGCCGCCGTCCAGGACGTCGAGCAGGAGTTCACCGCCACGGTCAGCGCTTTGGTGGCCGGAGAGGTGCCGTCGGTGATCAGCGCGCTGCTGCCGGTCGCGGCGATCGACATCGTCAGCGCCTTGGCGGCGAGGGTGCCGCCGTTGGTCAGGTTGACGTACCGGTCGACCACGTCGCCCGGGGCCATGTTGGTGATGTTGCTACTGAAGCCGGCGCCGTTGTCGGCGAGGGTCAGCGACAGCGTGCCGGAGCTGACGGACTGCGGGCTGGCGTTGAACGCGGTGGCGTTCAGCGACGCCCAGACGCCGAAGCCGGCGGTCATGAGCAGGGCGCCGCCGGTCACGGCGACGGCGAGCGGGCGCCACGCGGTACGACGGGTTGCGCCGGCGTGGCGAGCAGGGTTAGCCACTTTGGGCCTCCTAGAGGCGACGTTGCGCCGCAGGGGTGTGGCGCGATCGCGGGACCTATCGGGCCGTAGTCGGCCGAATCAAGCCGAACTTCCTAACTAGTCTCACGATGCCTCGCGAACCGGCCCAAGTGGCAGGATGACGGTGTGGCAGCGGGCGGCGCGCGGCAGTCGGCCTGGCAGTCGGCCCAGCTTCAGCTCGCCGAAGCGGTCAAGCATCTGGGGCTCGACGACGGCACCCATCAGCTGCTCGCCACACCGCGTCGCGAGATGACGGTGAGCATCCCGCTGCGGCGTGACGACGGGAACATCGAAGTCCTGCGCGGTTACCGCGTGCAGCACAACCTTTCCCGCGGCCCCGCGAAAGGCGGCATCCGCTACCACCCCTCGACGGACATCGACGAGGTTCGTGCGCTCGCGATGTGGATGACGTGGAAGTGCGCCCTGATCGGCATCCCGTACGGCGGCGCCAAGGGTGGGGTGACGATCGACCCGCGGCTCTACAGTGCGACCGAGCTCGAACGGGTCACCCGCCGCTATGCCAGCGAGATCTTCCCGATCGTCGGGCCGGAGAAGGACATCCCGGCTCCCGACGTCGGCACCGACGAGCAGACCATGGCGTGGTTCATGGACACCTACTCGGTGCAGAAGGGGTACACGGTCACCGGAGTCGTGACCGGCAAGCCGGTGAGCGTCGGCGGATCCGAGGGACGTGGCGGCGCGACCAGCCGCGGCGTGATGATCAGCGCTTTCGCCGCCCTGCGCGAAGCGAAGATCAACCCGCGCGACGTCACCGTCGCGGTGCAGGGCTTCGGCAAGGTGGGCGGCCTTGCCGCGCAGTACCTTCACGACGCCGGCTGCAAGGTCGTCGCGGTCTCTGACGTCAAGGGCGGCGCGTACAACGCAATGGGGATGAACCCGGCGAAAATGCTCCGAGACGTGCGCGGCGGCTTGGAGTCGGTGGCGGGTTACCCGGGCACCGACAACATCACCAACGAGGAGCTGCTCGAGCTCGACGTCGACGTGCTGGTGCCGGCCGCGCTGGAGAGCGTCATCCATGACGGCAACGCCGAAGCGGTGAAGGCCCGGTTCGTCGTCGAGGGGGCCAACGGCCCCACGACCCCCGACGCCGACGCGATCCTGGAGAGCAAGGGCGTCGTCGTCGTACCCGACATCCTCGCCAACTCCGGCGGCGTTGCCGTCTCCTACTTCGAGTGGGTGCAGGACCTGCAGGCCTACTGGTGGACCGAGCACGAGGTCACCGACCGGCTCAGCGCGATCCTCGAGCGCTCCTACGCCGAGGTCTCCGGGCTGGCCGAGGAGAGGGGCGTCTCGCTGCGCACCGCCGCCCAGATGATCGGAGTCGGGCGGGTCGCGGACGCCCACCGCACCCGCGGTCTGTACCCCTAACCGGGCGAATCGTCCGAAAAGGCCGTTCCGGTTCTTGCGTGACCTGGAGCCACCGTCGTGCCAGAATGACACCGCTGTAGTTTTGGCATGCAACGTTCGAGCGCAGGAGGTGCACCGAGATGAGCGAGTACCGCAGCGCAGCGGAGGTGGCTCGCTCCAATGTCATCGGCGACTCTGCATCGATGCGCTCCGAAGGAGGGCATCGATGAGCGCTGCTGGAGCGGTATCCGGCCGCGAGTCCGGTGCGGACGAGCTGTCCCAGCGGGACATCGAGATCCTCGAGTTCGAGCGGCAGTGGTGGAAGTACGCCGGCGCCAAGGAACAGGCGATTCGCGACCTGTTCGACATGTCGGCCACCCGCTACTACCAGGTGCTCAACGCGCTGCTTGACCGCCCGGAGGCGTTGGCCGCCGACCCGATGCTGGTGAAGCGGCTGCGCCGGATGCGCGCTGCCCGCCAGCGCCAGAGGTCGGCCCGCCGCCTCGGCTTCGAAGCCTGAGTTTCTCCCGGGTGCCGCGCCCTGCGCCGGTTAGCGTCTAGAGCGTGAGCGAGTGGGGTCCGCAGGACGACGACCCCGGCAAGCCGGGGGTCGGCCGTCATCGCGCGCCCGCCACAACCGGTCAGCAGCTCCTCCGGCGGTTGATCGCCCCGCTGATCGCCGTCGCGATGGTGGCCGCGGTGATCGGCGTGCTGATCGCCCTTCGCGGCCACTCGTCGGGCAACGGGCCGGGCCCGGGTGTCGTGACCGCTCCGACGATCACCCCGATCGGCTCTCCCTCCCGGTCCAGGTCTGCCTCACCCTCGATGACACCGACGGTGACGATCACCCAGACGCACCCTCCGCCGACGCCATCGCTTCGCCCGACGCGCCGGGCCCACCGGCCGGCGTGGAAGACCGCGATGGCCGCGGTGCGGGTCTACAACACGACGCACATCTCGCAGCTGGCGCACCACATCGCGGCCGAGATCGCGGCGAAGGGTTGGACCGTCCCGGACGTCGGGAACATGAGTGGTGTGTCATCGAGCACGACCTTGTATTACTCGCCGGGGTCGCACGCTGCCGCCGTGCACCTGGCGCATGAGTTCTCCGGGATCCGGCGGGTCCGCCCCAACAGCGAGGCTGCGCTCGACTTCCACGGGCTCACTCTTCTGATCACCGCCGACTGGCACGACTAGCCGGCGCGTTGTCCATTCCGCCTGCGTCCAGCCCGTCCGACGTCATCGACGCGGTGCTCGCCGATCCACCCTCCGCGCTGCTCGCGCTGGACTTCGACGGCACGCTCGCGCCGATCGTCGCGCGGCCGGAGGACGCCCGTCCGGCCGACGGCGCGCGTGACGTGCTCGCGTCCCTTGCGGTTCGGCTGGGCGGCGTCGCCATCGTGAGCGGTCGCGACGCCGAAGAGATCGTCCGGTTGCTCGGGATCGCCGACGTACCGGGGATTCAGGTGGCTGGCCATTACGGGTTGCAGCTGTGGCACGACGGGGCGCTCACGTCGCCCGAGCCGGCCCCCGGGGTCGCGATTGCGCGGGCGAGGCTGGCGAGTGTGCTCGAGGGATCCGACCCGGGGGTTCGGGTCGAGGACAAGCATCACTCCCTCGCCATTCACACCCGGGGTGCGTCCCATCCGGACATCGAGCTCGCGGCGCTGCAGCCGGCGCTCGAAGACCTTGCCGACGCGTGCGAGCTCGAGGCGGTGCTCGGGCGCTACGTCATCGAGCTGCGGCCGCGCGGCACCGACAAGGGGTCGGCGTTGCGGGCTCTGGTCGAACGAGCTTCGCCGCTCGTCGTGGTATTCGTCGGCGACGACCTCGGTGACCTGCCGGCGTACGACGTGATCGAGGCGCTTCGGGCCGACGGCCGGATCGCGGGCCTCACCGTCGCAAGCGTCGATCCCGCCGACGCCGACACGCCACCGCAGGTCGCCGAACGCGCCGACATGGTGCTGGAAGGGCCGACGGCCGTCGTGGCCTGGCTCCACGGCCTGGCCGCGATGTTGCCTTAGCTCGGCGTCAGGCGAGCGCGTCCAGCTGGGCTTGCAGCCAGGCTCGCGGCGGGAGGGCGGTCGCGACGGCGACGAGCGCCGCGTGTCGCTGCTCGCGTTCCGCCGCCGGCGTCGTCAACGCCTGATGCAGCGCGTCGGCTGTCGCGTCGACATCGAGCGGGTCGACCAGGAAGGCGGCGGTCATTTCGTCCGCGGCGCCGGTCTCGCGGGACAGCACGAGCATCGTGTCGGCGCCGAGCACGACGCCTTCCTTCGCGACGAGGTTCATGCCGTCGCGCAGCGAGTTCACCAGCAGCACGTCGCCACTGCACAGCGTCGCGAGCGATCGCGGGTAGTCGTCACGCACGTTGAACAGCACCGGCGTCCACTCCGGGGTGGCGAGGCTCGCGTTGATCTCCGCGGCGAGCGCGATGCACTCGGCGGTGTAGTTGCGGTACTCCTCGACGTTCTGCCGGCTCGGGTAGGCGAGCGCGACGTGGACGACCTTTCCGATGTGCTCCGGATGGTCGCGGAACAGCTGCGCGACCGCGAGCAGGCCGCGATGGATGTTCTTCGCCGGCTCGGTGCGATCCACCCGTGCGATCACTCGTTGCTCACCGACGATCTTCCGCAGCCCGACGATGGCGTTCCGGACGTCGGCTTGTGCGACTCGGTCCCGTAACGGCTCGGCATCGATGCCGAGCGGGTGGATGCGCAGCGGGACTTGGCGCTGCTGGTAGCTGACGACCCCGTCGTCGTACGTCGCACCGAGCACCTCGCTCGCACACGCGGCGAAGTCCGCCGCCCAGCGCGGGGAGTGGAACCCGACGCTGTCAGCACCCAGGACACCGAGCAGCAGCGCGGCGGCGACGTCCTCGGGCAGCTGGGCGAAGTCCTCGCGGGTCGCCCACGGCGTGTGGGTGAAGTGGCCGATCCGCAGGTCAGGACGCAGCGCCCGCAGCGCCGCGGGCAGCAGGTCCAGGTGGTAGTCCTGCACGAGGACGTGGGCGCCGGCCGCGGCGTGGTCGGCGATCGCGGCGGCGAAGGTCTGGTTGTAGTCGACGTAGGACGACCAGTTCCGTCGCCACTCGTCGTCAAACGCCGGCACGTGGCCGGCGAGACCGTGGTTGAGCGACCACAACGTGCCGTTGGAGATGCGGGTGTAGGCACCCGTCAGGACGCCGGCGTCGATCGGCAGCATCACGACCGCGGCACCGGCGGTGTCGTGACCGGCCTGGTCGATGCGGCCGTCCGGGCTCGCCAGGGCGGCTTCACGATCCGGCTCGGACAGTGCGGCGCACAGCCAGAGGGTGTGAGGCGCGGCGGCCGCGGCCGCCATCGCGGAGACCAGGCCGCCGCCGCCCCTCGAGCTGATCAGCCGGCCGGTGTCGTCGTCGCGCCGGAAGCTGAGCGGCCCTCGGTTGGACGCGATCAAGACGTCCGCGCCCACGACCGACACGGGCGAAGCGTAAACCGACCTGAATATCGGTTTCGGCGCTATGGCAAACTGAGGACTGCACATCTTCGGATGCGCACTCATCAAGAGGGGCAGAGGGAACCGGCCCGCTGAAGCCCCGGCAACCACCCGTTTCGGGCAGGTGCCAAGTCCGGCCTTCGGGCAACCGTCCGAGGGGAAGATGAGGACGGAAGGCCTCTTTGATGTCACCTACCTCGGTGCTCGAGCGCACCGCTCAGTTCGGCTCGGCTTCTCACCTGGTCTGTCGTGAGTGCGGCACGCAGTACGACATCGGCCCGTCGCACGTCTGCGAGATGTGTTTCGGCCCGCTCGAGATCGCCTACGACGAGAACCTGCAGCGACTCGTGACCCGCGAGTCGATTGAGGCGGGGCCGCAGACGATGTGGCGCTACGCCGGGCTGCTGCCCGCGGCGCCGCAGGTCGACACCGAGGTGGGGATGACCCGCCTGGTGCCGGCGCCGAACCTTGCGCGCGAGCTCGGCATGAAGTCGCTGTGGGTCAAGGACGACAGCGGGAACCCGACGCACTCGTTCAAGGACCGGGTCGTCGCGGTCGCCGCCAACGCCGCGCGGGCGCTCGGCTTCGACGTGCTGTCGTGTGCGTCGACAGGCAACCTTGCGAACGCGGTTGCGGCAGCGGCGGCATCGGCCGGCCTGAAGTCGGTCGTCTTCATCCCGCACGACCTCGAGGCGGGCAAGGTCGTCACGACGGCCGTCTACGGCGGGACGCTGGTCGCGGTCGAAGGGTCGTACGACGACGTCAACCGGCTCTGCGCCGAGGTCGCCGGCGAGCTGCCGTGGGCGTTCGTCAATGTCAACGTCCGGCCGTTCTACGCCGAGGGCTCCAAGACGGTCGGCTACGAGATCGCCGAACAGCTCGGCTGGCGACTGCCCGAGCAGGTCGTGATCCCGATCGCCTCCGGCTCGCTGCTGACGAAGGTCGACAAGGCCTGGCGGGAGCTCGGCAAGCTCGGCCTGGTCGAGGGGACGCCGTACAAGGTGTTCGGTGCGCAGTCGACCGGCTGCTCGCCGGTGTCGACGGCGTTCCGCGAGGGTCACGACGTGGTGCAGCCGGTGCGGCCGAGCGGGATCGCGAAGTCGCTGGCGATCGGCAACCCGGCCGACGGGCCGTACGCACTGGACGTCGTGCGTCGTACCGGGGGTGCGATCGAGGACGTCTCCGACGACGAGGTCGTCGACGGCATCCGGCTGCTCGCGCGGACTACCGGCATCTTCGGCGAGACCGCGGGTGGGGTGACCGTCGCGACGCTGCGCAAGCTGCTTGCCAGTGGTCAGCTCGACCCGGAGGCGGAGACGGTGATCCTCAACACCGGTGACGGGTTGAAGACGCTGGACGCGGTCGAGCCGGTCGCCCGGCCGACCGCGACCATCCCGGCGTCGCTCGAAGCATTCCGTGCGGCAGGATTGGCAGGATGAGCGTCACTGTGCGGGTCCCGACCATCCTTCGTCCGCTGACCGGCGGCGAGGCAGAGGTCAGTGTCGAGGGCGCGACCCTCGCCGAGGTTCTCGACGCGCTCGAAGCCGGCCACACCGGCATCCGGGCGCGGGTGCTCGACGAGGACGGCAAGCTGCGCCGGTTCGTGAACGTCTACGTCAACGACGACGACGTTCGCTTCGCCGACGGCCTGCAGACGGCGACGCCGGACGGGTCCTCGGTCTCGATCATCCCCGCCGTAGCCGGCGGCTAGCCAACCAAGTCGCCAGACGCGCTCGCTGAGAAAACACAAACGTTGCGTTGGTCATCTCCTGAGGCTTCGACCTGCCCAAGGAGATGACCTCGTGAACGTTTGTGTTCTGCTCCGCACGCGGTTTCGGGGCTGTCCACAGGTGGGGCATTAGACCCGCGCCGACGCGGAGTTCTCGACACCGTTACGGTCGTGGACGCGCTTGAACAACTCACGGTGGCTGCGCGGGCGAACGCGGGTGTCATCACTCGCGCCGAGGCTCTGGATGCAGGCGTTCGCGCCCGCGACCTGACGCTGTTAGTCGCTTCCGGTGCGGTGGCACGCATAGCTCGCGGCATCTACTTGGTCGGAGATCCGCTGCCTGACCCGCACCGAATCGCGAGCAGCTGGAGGGCCGTAATCAGCTTCGAGTCCGCCGCCGCTTGGCATGGCGTGGAGCTCGCTCGTCCGCTTGAGAAGATCCATGTCACGGTCGCTAGGCGCAGAGGACGTTGGGCTGAGGCGGTTCCTGAAGTGAGGCTGCACCGTGCGGATATTGCGCCGTGGGACGTGCAGTCGGTACGCGGCGCGCTGGTCACCAGTCCGCTGCGAACTGCCATTGACATCGCCAGACATGCGCCCGTGGACGATGCGGTGGCTGTTATCGACGGCTTCCTCCGAGCTCGGAAGTTCACGCCGACCGCCCTTCTCGGCGCCGCGGCGCGGGCAAAGGGGCCTGGCCGGCTGCGGATCCAGGTGGTTGCGGCTTTGATCGATCCGTTTAGCGGGTCGGTGCTTGAGTCGCTGACGCGAACGCTGCTCTGGCGTGAAGGGCTCCCGAAGCCGGTCACGCAGTTGCGTATCCGCGACAAGTCAACCCAGTGGATAGGCCGAGTCGACTTCGCCTGGCCGGACCGCCGCGTTGTCCTCGAATGCGACGGCTACGCGTATCACTCATCCCAGCAGCAGTACCAGCGCGATCGACGTCGGTGGAGCTCACTTAGTGCTGCCGGCTGGCGGCCCGGCATCGTCACCTGGTTCGACGTAACTCGCAACCCGAACTATGTCGTGCGCTTGGTCAGCGATCTCTTAGAACTCGGTGCGTTAGAGAACACAAACGGGAAGAGGGTCGCGAGTTGAGTCGAGCCGCCGAATCAGTTGGCGTCTCACGCCACGTTTGTGTTCTCTAAGCGACGGGGCTGCTTTCTCGAGCGCAGTGGGCGCCTGTCCGCTAGCGGCGGTGACGGCCGTGGCGGTCGGCGAAGCCGTAGGTCAGCACTCGGCCGTAGTACTTGCGGCCGTGGTAGATCCGCTGCTTTTGCACGTGCGAACCGGTGTGCGGCGCGTGCCACCACTTGCCGTGGCCGGCGTAGATGCCCACGTGGAACGGCACCCCGCCGGACTCCTGGAACACCAGATCACCAGGTCGCAGGTCGCGCCGCTTGATGTGCTGGATCGAGTGGTACTGCGACGCCGCGTTGTGCGGCAGCCAGCGCCCGACCGCATGACCGAACACGAAGCGCACCAGTCCCGAGCAGTCGAAGGCGCGCGGGCCTGAAGCGCCGTAGGAGTACGGCTTGCCCCGCTGCCGCCATGCCTCGTGCAGGACCGCGCGGACCTCGACGTTGTGGCGGGCCCGCACCCGGCGCATGTGCGCGGCGCGGGCGCTCGTCGCTGCCCGGGGCGTGGTGAAGGTGACGGTGCGGTCGGTCGACGACGACGCGGTGGATCCGTCGGTCGACTGGCCGGGATCAGTGGTCGGCGAACCATCACCTGACGGCGGCTGGCTCGTCGACGACCCGTCCGACGGCGGTGCGGAGTCGGCGGCGGCGAAGCCCGTCGTCGTCCCGAAGACGGTGGCGGTCAGTGCGGCGAGGATTCCGACCCGAAGCAGGGGGTACCGGTTCCGTACGGCGTGCGGCATGAGTTTGCTCCCGACGCCTGCCGAGTTAGCTGTCGGGTTCGGGCAGTAGCTAGCCCGGCCGCATTTCGCGGCTTCACCCCAAGAAGCGCAAGCGTGCCTGCGCTCCAGCTGGGAAAGTTTGGGTCCCCGGCCCTGTCCTGGTGGCTCGATGACCTTGCATTCGCCGGACAGGTTTGGCGTTCGAATGCAAGACGCGCCCGGTGGGGCGCGCTCACACAGACTAACGGCCCGGTACCGCCCTGAGTAACGGAGGTAGGGGTGTTTTGTCGGATTTTTCAGATTCCCGCCCATGGCGCGGGCCCGTTTCCGCGCCCGGCCCCCGGCTTGCACTCTCGGGGTGTGAGTGCTAACAATGGCTCTAGCACTCTGAGGCTTTGAGTGACAGCGCGTCACACGCGCTGAGCACTGCCGAAGGGTCCCTACAAACGTCTCGCGAGAGGGATTCCCACCTCACATGGCAAAGATCATTTCGTTCGACGAGGATGCCCGTCGCGCGCTCGAGCGCGGCATGAACCAGCTCGCCGACGCCGTCAAGGTCACCCTCGGTCCCAAGGGCCGCAACGTCGTGCTGGAGAAGAAGTGGGGCGCCCCCACGATCACCAACGACGGTGTGAGCATCGCCAAGGAGATCGAGCTCGAGGACCCCTACGAGAAGATCGGCGCCGAGCTGGTCAAGGAGGTCGCGAAGAAGACCGACGACGTCGCCGGTGACGGTACGACCACCGCGACCGTTCTTGCCCAGGCGCTCGTGCGCGAGGGCCTTCGCAACGTCGCCGCCGGCGCCAACCCGATGTCGCTGAAGCGCGGTATCGAGGCCGCGGTCGAGCGCGTCAGCGAGGAGCTGTCCAAGCAGGCCAAGGACGTGGAGACCAAGGAGCAGATCGCGTCGACCGCGAGCATCTCCGCCGGTGACACCACGGTCGGCCAGATCATCGCCGAGGCGATGGACAAGGTCGGCAAGGAAGGCGTCATCACGGTCGAGGAGTCCAACACCTTCGGCCTCGAGCTCGAGCTCGTCGAGGGCATGCGCTTCGACAAGGGCTTCATCTCGCCGTACTTCGTCTCCGACGCGGAGCGCATGGAGGCCGTCCTCGACGACCCGTACGTGCTCTTCGTCAACTCGAAGATCTCGGCGGTCAAGGACCTGCTCCCGGTCCTCGAGAAGGTCATGCAGGGCGGCAAGCCGCTCGCGATCATCGCCGAGGACGTCGAGGGCGAGGCGCTCGCGACACTCGTCGTCAACAAGATCCGCGGCACCTTCAAGTCCGTCGCGATCAAGGCTCCGGGCTTCGGCGACCGACGTAAGGCGATGCTGCAGGACATGGCCATCCTCACCGGCGGCCAGGTCATCAGCGAGGAGGTCGGCCTCAAGCTGGAGAGCACGACCCTCGACCTGCTCGGCCGCGCCCGCAAGATCGTCGTCACCAAGGACGAGACCACGATCGTCGAGGGCGCCGGCGACGCCGACCAGATCGCGGGTCGGGTCAACCAGATCAAGGCCGAGATCGAGAAGTCGGACAGCGACTACGACCGCGAGAAGCTGCAGGAGCGGCTGGCCAAGCTGGCCGGTGGCGTTGCGGTCATCAAGGTCGGCGCTGCGACGGAGGTCGAGCTCAAGGAGCGCAAGCACCGCATCGAGGACGCCGTTCGCAACGCGAAGGCTGCCGTCGAGGAGGGCATCGTCGCCGGTGGTGGCGTCGCGCTGCTGCACGCGTCGAAGACCGCGTTCGACAAGCTCGAGCTCGAGGGCGACGAGGCCACCGGCGCTCGGATCGTCCAGCTCGCGCTGGAGGCGCCGATCAAGCAGATCGCGGCCAACGGCGGGCTCGAGGGTGGCGTCGTGGTCGAGAAGGTGCGCTCGCTCAAGGTGGGCCACGGTCTCAACGCGGCCACCGGCGAGTACGTCGACCTGATCAAGGAAGGCATCATCGACCCGGCGAAGGTCACGCGCTCCGCGCTGCAGAACGCCGCGTCGATCGCCGCGCTGTTCCTCACCACCGAGGCCGTCATCGCGGACAAGCCTGAGAAGGCTGCTCCGGCGATGCCGGGTGGCGGTGGCATGGGGGACATGGACTTCTAGTCCTTCGAACCAACGAGGGGGCGGCCCATTCGGGCCGCCCCTTCGGGCGTTGCTGGGGCGCGCATACGCTCGTTGGTTCAGCAGGTGCTCCGTCGGCGGGCACTGAAAGGACAGCGATGCGCCCCAGAACCGTTCGCCGTCTCTCGGCCGCAGCCATGTTCGCCGTGTTGGCGACCGGCACGCCCGCGCTCGCGGTGAGCCAGTCGAGCTCACATCCGGTGCAGCACCTGATCGAGGCGGTTCCCTCGTGGGCGCATGGCCTGCCCGCAGCGCTGGTGAAGCAGACCGCGCCGGTCCAGATCTCGTTGTTGCTCAAGGGGCGGAATCAGGCGGAGCTGCGGCAGTTCGTCGCGAAGGTCAGCGACCCGGCGTCGCCGTCGTACCGGCGCTTCCTCACGCGGGCTGAGTACCAGCGCCGGTTCGCGCCGGGCCCCGCCGACGTCGCCGCGGCGAAGCGGTGGCTGCGCGGCGCCGGCTTCACCGTCGACACCACGACGCCGAACGGGTCCATCGTCACCGCGCACGCGACGTCTGCCCTCGTCGGAAAGGTCTTCGGCACGACGTTCGGGCTGTTCCGCGTCGCCGGGCACCTGCTGCGCGCGCCGCTGTCGGAGCCGACGCTGCCCGCCGCGCTGCGACCGCTGGTGGCCACGGTGATCGGCCTCGCGCAGAACCCGGCCGTCTCCAACGCGACGCCCGCGCCGGCGTACCTCAACGCGCGACCCTGCTCGCGCTACTTCGGGCAGAAGATCGCGAAGCGGCTGCCGAAGTACCAAGGGGTCCACCAGCCCTACGCGATCTGCGGCTACCGGATGGGTCAGCTCCGGTCGGCGTACCGCGTCGACCGGGTCGCCTCGACCGGCAAGGGCGCGAAGATCGCCGTGGTCGACGCGTTCGCTTCGCCGACCATCACGGCGGACGTCAACACGTGGTCGCGGCGGATGGGTCTGCCCGGGCTGCGTCCGGGGCAGCTGGTCCAGCAGACGCTGCCGGGCATGTCGAGCCTTCCGCAGCTCACCCCGCTCGGGGTGCCGGTGCTCGACCCGCAGGGCTGGCAGGGCGAGCAGAGCCTCGACATCGAGGCGGTCCACGGCATGGCTCCCGGCGCCACGATCTACTACTACGCCGCGCTGTCCGGCTTCGGTCTCAACGTCGGCCCGTACGAGGTCGGGCTCGAACCGCTCCTCGTCGCGCTCGCGCAGGCCGTCGAGAGCGGCGCCGCCGACCTGGTCAGCAACTCGTGGGGCGGTGCCAACGACAACCCGACGCCGGGCGACACGCTGGTGCTCGACGCGATCACCAACCAGGCGGCGGCCACCGGCATCACGATCAACTTCTCCTCGGGTGACTCGGGAGACGAGGTCGCCGCATCCGGCGTCCGGGTCGCCAACTTCCCGGCGACCAGCACCGGGGTCACCGCGGTCGGCGGGACGACCCTCGAGGTCGGCAAGGACGGCAGGCGGGTCCGCGAGTCCTACTGGGGCACCCAGAAGGTCGCGGGCGCGCGCGGCCGCTGGGACGTGTCGAAGAAGACCTTCAGCGGAGCGGCGGGCGGCGGGGTCAGCACGGCCTACCCCCAGCCGTCGTGGCAGAAGGGGATCGTGCCCGCCGGCGAGGCGACGTACGGCGGGCTCAAGACGCCGGGGCGGGTCGAGCCGGACCTGTCGATGGTCGCGGACTCGACCACCGGCATGCTGATCGGCTACACCCAGCACTTCCCGGACGGCACCGACCGGTACGGCGAGTACCGGATCGGCGGCACCAGCCTGTCCTGCCCGCTGCTCACCGGCCTGCTCGCGCTCGCGGTCGCCCAGGGTCACCACCGGCTCGGCCTGATCACCCCGACGCTGTACGCGAAGTCCCGCACTGCGGCCGGGCGCGCGCGGTTGTTCTACGACCCGGTCGCGATCCCGCGAAAGCACGGCCGCTCGACGCTGGCGAACGTACGTCCGGACTACGCCAAGGACGGCGACGTCCACTCCGGCGTCGGCTACACGCTGCGCATCCTGTCCAACCTCGGCACGTTGCACGCGCGGCGCGGCTTCGACGACTCCACCGGGCTCGGTACGCCCCGCGCCCCGGCGCTGGTCGCCGCGCTTCGCTGACTACTACGCCGAGTGGCGTAGTGGCGGCTAGGCCGTTCGGACGCTAGGGTGCCGGAGCACCGACCTGACGAGACACTGCCACGACGCACGCCGACCGTGAAGGAGCACGATGCGCCGGTTCCGCCGAGGGTTGACCGCATTCGGGACAGCAGCGCTCCTCATCGGATCGGCCGCCGGTGCGGCCTCCGCCTCCGCGTCGCTCACCGCGACGTCGGTGGTCTCCACCGCCATCTCGGTGCTGCGCAGCTGTGCGCTGCCGACCACCCACCACGTCGCGTGCGGCGCACTGCTCCGCGCTCACGAACAGCTGCTCTCCGACGGCACCCGGCGCCCGCTGGCGGCCTCCGGCCCGAGCGGCTACGTCCCGTCGGATCTGCAATCGGCGTACGCATTGACCTCGGCGTCGTCTGCCGACGGGTCCGGGCAGACGGTCGCGATCGTCGATGCGTTCGACGACCCGACCGCGCAAGCCGACCTCAACGTCTACCGCGCGCAGTTCGGCCTGCCGGCGTGCGGCGCGGGTTGCTTCAGCAAGGTCAACCAGAGCGGCGCGGCGAGTCCGCTCCCGAAGGTCGACACCGGCTGGGCCCAGGAGGAGTCACTCGACCTCGACATGGTCTCCGCGATCTGCCCGAACTGCCACCTGCTGCTGGTCGAGGCCAACTCCGCGTCGACCGGGGATCTCGCGGCTGCCGTCAACACCGCTGCCCGGCTCGGCGCCACCGTGATCTCCAACTCCTACGGCGGCAGGGAGGCCTCGTCGGAGACCTCGCTGAACTCCGCCTACAACCACCCGGGGGTCGCGATCGTCGCGTCGGCCGGTGACTCCGGCTACGGCGTGCAGTTCCCGGCGGCGGCGCCGACGGTGACGGCGGTCGGCGGTACGACGTTGTCGCGCGCGAGCAACGCTCGTGGTTGGACCGAGACAGTGTGGGGCTCGAGCGGCGGCCTGGGTCTCGGCCTGGGTCTCGGGCTCGGCCTCGGCGGCGCGGACGGTACCGGTAGCGGCTGCTCGGCGTACGAAGCCAAGCCGTCGTGGCAGAAGGACAGCGGGTGCACCAAGCGCACCGTTGCCGACGTCGCTGCCGTCGCCGACCCGAGCACCGGTGTTGCGGTCTACGACTCGACCGCGGACTCGAGCGGCAACGCCGGATGGCTGCAGTTCGGCGGGACCAGCGTTGCCGCCCCGATCATCGCCGGGGTCTACGCCCTCGCCGGAAACGCGGCCTCGACGAACGGCGCGTCGTACGCCTACTCCCACGCGTCGTCACTCAACGACGTGACGAGCGGGACGAACGGCTCGTGTGGCGGCCTGCTGTCGGGCGGCAGTGCGAAGAAGTACCTCTGCACCGCAGGGGCGGGCTACGACGGGCCGACCGGGCTGGGCACCCCGAAGGGAACCGGCGCCTTCTGACCTGATCGGTCAGCCGGCGAGGGTCGTGCCGCAGGTCGTCATGTCCAGCCGCAGCATGCCGGCGGGCATCGCGGTCGCGGTGCCGCTGCCGATGCCGTCGAGGACGCCTTCGAGGGTGAACGACGCCAGCGAGTGCTGAATCGCGAAGCGCACCGTCCGGGAGCCGAACTTCAACACGCCGGCACCGGTGCTCTGGCCGACACATCACGGTTTCGGTACGCGGGTTAACCTCGCCAGGTGGGTTCGGTGGAGCGCCTTGCGGCTCGGCTCGGCGAACTCGGCAGCGTGCTGGTGGCGTTCAGCGGCGGGGCGGACTCCGCGTTCCTGCTCGCCGCCGCGGCGCGCACGCTCGGGGCGGACAACGTCGTTGCGGCGACCGCGGTCTCGGCGAGTCTGCCGGCAACCGAGCTCGAGGCAGCGAGGGCGTTGGCCGCCTCGCTGGGGGTGCGCCACGTCACGCCGACGACCGACGAGATGTCGCGTGAGGGCTACCGCGCCAACGGTGCCGACCGTTGCTTCTTCTGCAAGGCGGAGCTGCTCGACGTACTCGGACCGCTCGCGGAGCGGTACGGGCTGGCTCATGTTGCGACCGGGACCAACGCGGATGACGCAGTGGCGGGCTTCCGACCGGGCATTCGCGCCGCCGCGGAGCGGGGTGCGATCACGCCGCTGCTCGACGCCGGCCTGACCAAGGCGGAGATCCGGGCGATCAGTCGCGAGTGGCAGCTGCCGACGTGGGACAAACCGGCCGCGGCCTGCTTGTCGAGCCGCATCGCGTACGGGATCGAGGTGTCGCCGTACCGGCTGTCGAGGGTTGAGCGGGCCGAAGCCGACCTGCGTGCCGCGTTGCGAGCCGCGGGGCTCGAGGTGACCGATCTGCGGGTGAGGGACGTCGGTGACGTGGCTCGGGTGGAGGTCGACCGAGACCTGGTCGGCGTCGTCGCCGGCCGGCCGGACCTGCTAGCCGCGGTCACCGGGTTCGAGACCGTCGAGCTCGACCCCCGCGGCTTCCGCTCGGGGTCCATGAACGAGGCGCTGGCCGGTCGCCGCGAATAACCGGTGGCAAGATCCGGCTAGCCTTGTGCGGGCGTACCGATCGGGGTGCGCGAAAGCGACGAGTGAAGTAGGTCTGCGGTGCCCACCGGCAAGGTCAAGTGGTTCGACACGGACAAGGGGTTCGG
>DASZTV010000007.1:0-57577 GCA_035548125.1 Mycobacteriales bacterium
TCATCTCGACGCCGTTGCCGCCCAGCTCAACGCCAGACCCCGCAAACGCCACGGCTTCCATACCCCCGCTGAAGTCCTCGCCCGACTACTGTCCGAACACGAACAGCAAGGTCGTGTTGCGACGACCGGTTGAATCCGCCCAGCAGGATTGGCCACCAAGGGCGGCCTCGACGCTAACGAAGAGCGGTCCCGGCCAGGCGCCACACCGTCCAGTCATCCATCGGCTGGGCACCGAGGCTCCGGTAGAACTCGATCGCTGAGCTGTTCCAGTCGAGTACTGACCATTCGACCCGCCCGTAGCCGCGTTCCCTGGCGATGTCGACCAGGGTCAGGAGCAGCGCCTTGCCGAGGCCGCTGCCCCGCGCCGCGGGGCGGACGAAGAGGTCCTCGAGATAGATGCCGTGCTTGCCGGTCCAGGTCGAGAAGTTGAGGAACCAGACGGCGAGGCCCACGACCTCGCTGTCGGCCTCGGCGAGATGGCAGAACACCGCCGGCGAGGGACCGAACAGCGCGGCGTGCAGGTCCTCGTCGCTCGCCTTCGCGGCATCCGGCTCGCGCTCGTAGTCGGCGAGCTCGCGGATCAAAGACGCGATGACGGGCACGTCCTCCGGCCGTGCAGGACGGATCGGCGACGTGCCCGTCATCGGTAGCGGGGTGTTGAAGCGGACTCAGGCCTGCTTCGTCTCCCAGAAGATCTTGTCGATCTCGGCGATCTGGTCGAGCAGCTTCTGGCCCTCCGCCGGGTCCACCTTGCCCTTGCCGCCCGCGGCGCCGGCCTGCTTGGTCGCGTCGTTGAACAGCTGGTGCAGCTGCGGGTACTTCTCGAAGTGCGGCGGCTTGAAGTAGTCGGTCCACAGCACCCAGAGGTGGTGCTTGACCAGCTCGGCGCGCTGCTCCTTGATCTGCAGCGCCCTCGCGCGGAAGACCGGGTCCTCGTTGTCCTGGTACTTCTCCATGATCGCCTTGACCGACTCGGCCTCGATCCGGGCCTGCGCGGGGTCGTAGACGCCGCATGGCAGGTCACAGTGGGCGGAGACGACGAGGCGCGGTCGGCGCGTCGTACGCAGCATCTGGTCCTCCAGTACGAGAGCTCGTTGCTTCACCTGGACACTATTCCGCGAGGATTCCGCGCTACACACCGGGAGTGATCATGGGACTGCGGATCGCGACGGTGCGCGGTCCCTCGATGGTTCCCGCGCTTCGCGACGGTGATCGGGTACTGGTCCGGCTCGGTGCCGGTACACCGCGGGTTGGGCGCGTGGTGCTCGTTGAGCTGCCGGACCGGCCGCTGTCGGTGAAGCGGCTGGTCGCGATCGAGCCTGATGGCTCGCTTCGGGTCGAGGGCGACAACCCGTTCGGCAGCACCGACAGCCGCCAACTGGGTGCGATCCCAAGGGGCGCCCTCGGCGGGACCGTCCTCGCCCGTCTCTGGCCGCACCCTCGCGTGTTTCGTTCGTAGTAGCACACAGTGCTCACAGCCAGTCCACTCTGCGGTCGGCTGTCCGGTTTCAGCGGACTTCTGTGCTCCTTCGGGGAGGGTGCGGGCGTTAGAGGACCTTGGAGAGGAAGGCACGGGTTCGCTCGTGCTGCGGGCTGTCGATCACCTCGCGCGGGGTCCCTGACTCGACCACGACGCCGCCGTCCATGAACACCAGCCGGTCGCCGACCTCACGGGCGAAGCCCATCTCGTGCGTGACGACGAACATCGTCATGCCCGACGTCGCCAGGTCGCGCATGACTGCCAGCACCTCGCCGACCAGCTCCGGGTCGAGCGCGCTGGTCGGCTCGTCGAACAGCATCAGCTTCGGCTCCATCGCGAGGGCTCGCGCGATCGCTACGCGTTGCTGCTGACCGCCCGACAGCTGCCGCGGGTAGGCGTTTTCCCGTCCGGCGAGCCCGACCTGTTCCAGCAGCTGGCGGGCCTTCTCGGTCGCCGCGTCCTTCGACGCGCCTCTCACCCGGATCGGTGCCTCGACGATGTTGCCGAGCACCGTCATGTGCGGGAACAGGTTGAAGTGCTGGAAGACCATCCCGATCTCGGAACGCTTTCGCGCCACATCGCGCTCCCGAAGCTCGTAGAGCTTGCCGTCACGCTCCTCGTAGCCGACCAGTTCGCCGTCGACTTCGAGCCTCCCGGCGTGGATCTTCTCCAGGTGGTTGATGCACCGCAGCAGCGTCGTCTTGCCGGAGCCGGATGGTCCGATGACGCACATCACCTCACCGCGCGCCACCTCCAGGTCGACCCCGCGCAGGACCTCGTTGGCGCCGAAGCGCTTGCGTACCCCGGTCGCGCGAACCATCGGGGCGGTCATCGGGGGTGGTCCGACCGGCTGGAGAGCGACGTCGCCGCGGCTCGGTGCGTGCGCTGGATCAGGAACATTCGGGCGACTCGCTGTACGAAGGAGTCGTCAGGCTGAGCGAAGACGGTCCCACGCCCGTACCGGCGCTCGAGGAAGTACTGCCCGACGTACAGCACGCTGGTGATCGCGAGGTACCAGAGCGCCGCAACGACCAGCAGGGGAATCGTCTTGTAGTTGGCGGCGTAGATGAGCTGCGCGCTGTAGAGCAGCTCGGTGTAGGCGATCGTGAACGCCAGCGATGTCGTCTTCAGCATCGAGATCGTCTCGTTGCCGGTCGGCGGGATGATCACGCGCATCGCCTGCGGCAGCACGATCCGCCGCATGATCGTCAGTCGAGGCATGCCGAGTGCGGACGCCGCCTCGCTCTGCCCTTCGTCGACCGAGATGATCCCCGCGCGCACGATCTCCGCCATGTACGCGGCTTCGTTGAGTCCGAGGCCGAGCAGCGCCGCGCTCAGCTTGTTGATCGCGTTGGTCATGTCGATGTGGACCAGTTCGGGCCCGAACGGGACGCCGATACTGAGGTGCGGATAGATCGCGGCGATGTAGTACCAGAAGAAGATCTGCAACAAGACGGGCGTGCCGCGGAAGAACCAGATGTACAGCCAGCTCGACCCCGACACGATCGGGTTCTGGGACAGCCGCATCACGGCGAGGATCGTGCCGAGTACGACGCCGATCAGCATGCACAGCACGGTCAGGAGCAAGGTTCGGCTGACACCGTGCAGGATTCGCTGGTCGAACAGGTAGCTGCCGACGACGTTCCATTCCCAGCGATGCCGCGACTCACCGCCGCGCTGGACGGTGGAGAACGCGAGCGAGTGGATCAGCATCGCCGCGAGCACCGCGATGACGACGGCGGTGACCCATCGCCACGGGTGTCGGACCGGGACGGCCTTCATCGAGTCCGCCGTCCCGGTCTGCACCTCAGGCGAGGTCATGTGCGTGACCTCACGTACTTCGTAGCTAGCTGATCGCCTGGTTGACCGTGGCGGTCTTGATCGCCCCCGACTCGACGCCCCACTTGTCGAGGATGGTCAGGTAGCTGCCGTCGTCGATCAGGCCCTGGACCGCCGTCTTCACGGCCTGCGTCAGTCCGGTGCCCTTCGGCAGGGCGATCCCGTACGGCGCGACGCCGTACGCCGTGCCGACCAGCTTGAACTGGCCGTCGGACTTCTTCACCTGGTAGGCCGCGACGGGAGAGTCGGCCATCCCGACCTGGTCGTGACCGCTCTGCAGCGCGAGGTTCGCGCCGTTCTGGTCCGGGAACGTGTCGACGGTGACGGCGGCCTTGCCTGCCTTGGTGCACTTCTTGCTCTGCGCGGTCGCGTCGTCCTGCTGGGTCGTACCCTTCTCGACCGCGACCTTCAGGCCGCACAGGCCGTCGAGACCGGTCACCGTGGGGCCGCCTTCTGCCTTTTCGAAGAACGACGTGCCCGCCTGGAAGTAGTCGACGAAGTCGACCGTCTGCTCGCGTTCCTTGGTGTCGGTGAAGGAGGACATGCCGACGTCGTACTTGCCGGCCGCGATGCCCGGGATGATGCCGTCGAAGGTCTCGTTCGTGAGCGTGACCTTGAGTCCGAGGGCCTTGCCGATGGCCTCGGCCAGGTCGGCGTCCATGCCCTCGATGGTCTTGCCGTCGTTCCCGACGAACTCGTTCGGCGCGTAGGTGGCGTCGGCCGCCACGACGAGCGTGCCCTTCGCCTTGACCGGGGCCGGCAGCAGCGCCACGGCGGCGGAGTTCACGCCGCTCGGGCTGGAGGCCTGGGGGCTGACGGTCGACCCGCTTCCTCCGGACGAGCTGCTGCCGCAGGCGGCTGCGGCACTCAAGGTCAGGGCGGCGAGGCCCGCGGCAGCGATCGGACGTGCGAAGTTCGGCATCCAAGCTCCTCGGGGTCGTTTCATGATCGGCATTCTGCACCCGCAGCCGGTCCGGGTGTGCACCTCGTCACAGTTGAGACCGGATCGGGATAACCCGGTTGGCAGATGTGACAAGATTGAGGGGTACCGGGTGATCCCCGCACACCGTGTCCTCCGGCGGCAAGGCCCATTCATGACCGACGCCGCTGGCGCCCGATCGGCGCCTTTCGCTCACGCCACCCTTGTGTGGCACCGTGTTTGGGATTCCCAATGGCTGTGGAGACTTTGACCATGACGTCGCGCGACGACACGCCGCTGTACCAGCTGCACCAGGGCGGCAAGATCGAGATGGCGTCGACGGTGCCGCTGCGCAACCGCGACGACCTCTCCCTCGCTTACACCCCCGGCGTCGCCGAGGTCTGTCTCGCCATCGAGGCCGAGCCGACCCTGGTCAACGACTACACCTGGAAGAACAGCGTCGTGGCGGTCGTGACGGACGGTACGGCGGTGCTCGGCCTGGGTGACATCGGCCCCGAGGCCTCCCTTCCCGTGATGGAGGGCAAGGCGCTGCTGTTCAAGCAGTTCGGTGGCGTCAACTCGGTCCCGATCGCCCTGGCGACCAAAGATGTCGACGAGATCGTCGATACGGTCATCCGGCTCGCGCCCAGCTTCGGCGGGATCAACCTCGAGGACATCAGCGCGCCACGCTGCTTCGAGATCGAGGACCGGCTCAAGGCCGCACTCGACATTCCGGTCTTCCACGACGACCAGCACGGCACCGCGATCGTGGCGCTCGCCGCCATGAAGAACGCTGCGCGGCTCACCGGCCGTTCGCTCGCTGATCTCCGGGCGGTGGTGTCCGGCGCGGGCGCGGCCGGCGTCGCCGTGACCAAGATCCTGCTCGAGGCCGGCATCGGCGACATCGCGCTCGCGGACAGCAAGGGCATCGTGCACCGCGGCCGTGGCGACCTCACCCCCATCAAGCAGTCGATGGCGGAGATCACCAACAACGGCGGCTACACGGGCACCATCGAAGAGGCGATGGTCGGTGCGGACGTCTACATCGGCCTTTCGGCCGGCAAGGTCGACGAGTCCGACGTGGCGAAGCTCGCCCCCGAGGCGATGATCTTCGCGATGGCGAACCCGGATCCGGAGATCCACCCTGACGTTGCTCGTCACTACGCGCGAGTCGTCGCGACCGGTCGCAGTGACTTCCCGAACCAGATCAACAACGTGCTCGCGTTCCCCGGCGTCTTCCGCGGGGCACTCGATGTGCGTGCCAGCGCGATCACCGAAGGGATGAAGCTCGCGGCTGCCAACGCGCTGTGCGAGGTCGTGGGCGACGACGTCGCCGAGGAGTACGTCATCCCGAGCGTGTTCGACCCGCGAGTCGGTCCGGCGGTCGCGGCGGCGGTCGCTGCTGCAGCGCGTGAAGAAGGCGTCTCGCGCATCTAGAGCGCCGCTGACCTTCGCCTGCGCGACCCCGGACGGCGTGTCGTTCGACACGCCGTGATCGGCGGTCACGAGGTCGAAGATCCGGCGGATCGGGTCGCTCGGTAGGTTTACGGGATGCTTGCTGCCTACGCCGCCCGGGCGTCCGACGAAGACCCGTTGTCTGCACTCGAGGTCGGGGAAATCGACCCGCCGGAGGCGCCGGAAGGGTGGATCAGCGTCGAGGTGAAGGCCGCCGCGCTCAACCACCACGACATCTGGTCGCTGCGCGGCGTCGGCCTGCCCGAAGACAAGTTGCCGATGATCCTCGGCTGCGATGCCGCGGGGATCGGCCCCGACGGCGGTGAGGTCATCGTCCACGCGGTGATCGGCGACGGGTCCAAGACCGGCGGCGACGAGACCCTCGACCCGAAACGCTCGTTGCTGTCCGAGGTCTATCCGGGCACGCTCGCCGAGCGGGTCTCGGTACCGGCGGGCAACGTCTTGCCCAAGCCCGCCGGGCTGTCGTGGGAAGAGGCCGCGTCGCTGCCCACCGCATGGCTGACGGCGTACCGGATGCTGTTCACCAAGGCGGAGGTCCAGGCCGGCCAGACGATCCTCGTGCAGGGTGCGGGTGGTGGCGTCGCCACCGCCGCGATCGCGCTGGCGAACGCCGCAGGAGTCACGGTCTGGGCCACGTCACGCAGCGAGGCGAAGCGGGCCAAGGCCGAGGAGCTCGGCGCCGATCAGACCTTCGAGCCCGGCGCCCGGCTTCCCGGCCGGGTGGACGCCGTCATCGAGACGGTCGGGGACGCCACCTTCGGGCACTCGTTGAAGTCGGTACGGCCGGGCGGCCGGGTCGTCGTGTGCGGATCCACCAGCGGTGGCGTCACGCCGCTGGAGCTGCAGCGCACCTTCTTCCTGCAGCTGGAGATCCTCGGGTCGACCATGGGCACCAAGGCGGAGTTCGCAGCGCTGCTCGCGTTTCTCGGCGAGCACGGCGTCCGGCCACCGATCGACTCGACGTTCCCGCTCGCGGACGCACGGTCCGCGATGGCGAAGCTGCACGAGGGTGACGTCTTCGGAAAGATCGTCCTGACGAACTAGCGACCGGGGGAACGACATGTCGAACGCGAATCTGCCCAAGGCGGAGTTGAAAGAGCTCGCGGAGAAGCTCGCCGGCTTCGACCGCTTCGCCGGCTGCAGCAAAGGTGATCTCGAGCATCTGGCGAAGGCATCGACGTTGACCGCAGTGCCGGCGTCGTGGGCGCTCATCAACGAGCAGACCCCGTCGGACGCGTGTTACGTGATCCTCGACGGCGAGGTCGAGGTCCGGGTCGACGCCAAGCCGGTCGCTCAGCTCGGTGCCGGGGCCGTAGTCGGTGAGGTGGGACTCCTCACCTCGCGCCTTCGCAACGCGACCGTCTTCTCGGTGACAAGGGTGACATTGCTGCACCTGGTGCCCGAGGTTTTCCACGAGCTGGTCAGCGCGAGCCAGGCACTTCGCGACGCGCTGCAGGGCCCGACGATGGCCGACCCCGAGTCGTAGCGGGGGCTACTCGTCCTCGTCGTCGGCGCGTGCCAGCCAGGTCGCAAGCCGGTCGATCGGCGTCTCGAACTCCGGGTTGAGATCGACGAAGGTACGCAGCCGTTCGGCGATCGCTGCCAGCGTGACGGTCTCCTCGCCCCGGCGCGACTCGAGCTCCTCGATGCCCCGATCGGTGAAGTACATCTGTGCCGGCCGATCTAGGCGAAGGCTGCGTTGAGCAGCGCTTCCTGTTCGATCTCGTGCATGTTGTGTGAGCCCGTCGAAGGTGCGGCGGAGGCGTTGCGCGACACGCGAAGCAGCGGGCGGGCGGCCGGCAGCTCCTGCATCTTCATCGCAACGTACGGCCAGGCACCCTGGTTGGCTGGTTCCTCCTGGACCCACACCAGCTCGGCGGTCTCCGGGAACGCCTGGAGCGCGGCGCTCAGCTCGATCGTCGGAAGCGGGTAGAGCCGCTCGATGCGGATGATCGCGACGTCCGAGCGACCGGCTGCCGCACGATGCTTGACCAGGTCGTAGTAGACCTTGCCGCTGCAGAGCAGGACCCGCCTGATTGCGGAGGGGTCGGCTGCGGCCTCGGCGATCAGCGGCTGGAAGCCGCCGGTGGTGAAGTCCTCAGGCGCTGAGGTGGCGGCCTTCAGCCGCAGCATCGACTTCGGGGTGAAAACGATCAGCGGGCGCTTGCGCGCCCCGAGGGTGTGCAGCCGCAGGAGGTGGAAGTAGTTGACAGGTGTGCTCGGCATCGTGATCACCCAGTTGCCCTCCGCCGACATCGTCAGGTATCGCTCGATGCGCGCGGAGGAGTGGTCGGGGCCCTGTCCTTCGTAGCCGTGGGGGAGCAGCAGCACGACGTTGGAGGTCTGGCCCCACTTGACCTCACTGGCCGAGATGAACTCGTCGATCACCTCCTGCGCCCCGTTGGCGAAGTCGCCGAACTGCGCCTCCCACATCACGAGCGCGTCCGGCCGCGCGACCGAGTAGCCGTATTCGAAGCCCATCGCGGCGTACTCGCTCAGCAGCGAGTCGTAGACGTAGAACGGCGCCTGGTCCTCGCTGAGATTGGCGAGTGGCGTGTGCTCCGCACCGGTACGGCGGTCGACGATCACCGAGTGGCGTTGGCCGAAGGTGCCCCGACGCGAGTCCTGGCCGGCGAGCCGGACCGGTCGGCCATCGAGGAGGAGTGAGCCGAAGGCGAGCGTCTCAGCCATCGCCCAGTCGATCCCGCCCTCGCTCACCATCTGCGCGCGCCGCTGCAGCTGGGGCAGCAGGCGCGGATGCACCGTGAAGCCTTCCGGGAGCGCGACCTGCGAGTCGCCGATCTTCTTCATGGTCTCGACGGTGATCGCGGTCGGGGCCGGGGGTCCGGCCGGAACCTCGGGAACCTCTTCGAAGGCGACCGGGGCGACCTCGCGACTCTCGGCGAAGACCTTTTCCAGCTGCCCCTGGTAGTCGCGAAGCGCCTCCTCGGCCTCCTCGACGGTGATGTCGCCGCGGCCGATCAGCGATTCCGTGTAGATCTTGCGGACACTGCGCTTGGCGTCGATCAGGTCATACATCAACGGTTGGGTGAAACTCGGTTCGTCGACCTCGCTGTGGCCGCGTCGGCGGTAGCAGAGCATGTCGATCACGACGTCCTTCTTGAACGCCTGGCGGAAGTCGTAGGCAAGCTCGGCGACGCGTACGACGGCCTCCGGGTCGTCGCCGTTCACGTGGAAGATCGGCGCCTGGATCATCCGTGCCACGTCAGTGGCGTAGACGCTGGAGCGGGCGCTCGACGGCGAGGTGGTGAACCCGACCTGGTTGTTGATCACGACGTGCACCGAGCCGCCGGTGCGGTAACCGCGCAGCTGCGAGAGGTTCAACGTCTCCGCCACCACGCCCTGCCCGGCGAACGCGGCGTCGCCGTGAATCAGGATCGGCAGGACCGTGAAGCCGCCTTCGCCCCGGTTGATCAGGTCCTGCTTGGCGCGTGCGATCCCTTCCACGACCGGGTCGACGGTCTCGAGGTGCGACGGGTTGGAGGTCAGTGTCACCTTGACCGTCTCCCCGTCCGGCGCGGTGTAGGTGCCCTCCGCCCCGAGGTGGTACTTCACGTCGCCCGACCCGTGAGCCGTCTTCGGATCGAGGTTTCCTTCGAACTCCGAGAAGATCTGGCCGAACGACTTGCCCACGATGTTGGTCAGCACGTTGAGCCGGCCTCGGTGGGCCATGCCGACGACGACCTCGTCCATGTCGTCGTGCGCCGCAGCGGAGACGATCGCGTCGAGCAGCGGGATGACCGACTCGCCACCCTCGAGCGAGAACCGCTTCTGGCCGACGAACTTGGTCTGTAGGAAGGTTTCGAAGGCCTCTGCCTGGTTGAGCTTGCCGAGGATCCGCAGCTGTTCGGCGCGGTCCGGACTGGTGTGCGCGCGCTCGACGCGGTCCTGGATCCATCGGCGTTGCTCCGGGTCCTGGATGTGCATGTACTCGATGCCGACGGTGCGGCAGTACGAGTCCCGCAGCACGCCCAGGATGTCGCGGAGCTTCATGAGCGCCTGTCCGCCGAAGCCGCCGCTCGGGAACTCCCGGTCGAGGTCCCACAGTGTGAGCCCGTGGCTCACTACGTCGAGGTCCGGGTGTCGGCGCAGCTCGAACTCCAGCGGGTTGGTGTCCGCCATCAGGTGACCGCGGACCCGGTACGCATGGATGAGCTCGATGACGCGGGCCGGCTTGCCGACCTCCTCGTCGTGACTGACCGCGATGTCCGTCGTCCACCGGATCGGTTCGTACGGGATGCGGAGGGCGGCGAACACGTCGTCCCAGAACTCGATGCCGAGCAGCAGCTCGTGCATCCGGCGGAGGAACTCCCCGGACTCCGCACCCTGAATGATCCGGTGGTCGTAGGTCGACGTCAGCGTGATGACCTTGCTGAGGGCGAGCCGGGCCAGTGTCTCGGCGGACGCGCCTTGGTACTCCGCGGGGTACTCCAGCGCGCCGACCCCGATGATGGCGCCCTGCCCGCTCATCAGCCGCGGCACCGAGTGGACGGTGCCGATCGTGCCGGGATTGGTCAGGCTGATCGTGGTGCCCGTGAAGTCGTCGGCGGTGAGCTTGTTGGTCCGCGCCTTGCGGACGACGTCTTCGTACGCCGACCAGAACTTCGCGAAGTCGAGGGTGTCGGCGTTGCGGATGCACGGCACGACGAGCGAGTGCGAGCCGTCATCTTTGGTCAGGTCGATGGCGAGCCCGAGGTTGACGTGCTCCGGTTCGATGACGGTCGGCTTGCCGTCGACCTCGGCGTAGGCGTGGTTCATGACCGGCATCAGGCCGAGGGCGCGCACCATCGCGAACCCGATCAGGTGGGTGAAGCTCACCTTGCCGCCGCGGCCGCGGCGCAGATGGTTGTTGATCACGACCCGGTTGTCGATGAGCAGCTTCGCCGGAATGCCGCGAACGCTGGTCGCGGTCGGAACGTGAAGGCTGGCTTCCATGTTGCTGACGGTCCGCGCCGCGGCGCCCTTCAGGGTGCGGCTGGGAGCCGGGGCGGCGGGTGTCGCAGCGGCCGCCGGCTCGGACCGGGCGGCTTCAGCCGGGGCGGCTTCCGGCCGGGGCGCCGGGGCTGCCGCCGTGGGGGCGGATGCGGCAACCGGTGGCTCGGGTGCGCCATCGGCACCTACCGGGTCCTCCGTCGGCCGGGCGCTGTTCACCGGAGTGGCGCCCGGTGAATAGTCGGCGAAGAAGTCCCACCAGGCCTTGTCGACCGAGTTCGGATCCTTCAGGTACGACTGGTACATCTCGTAGACCAGCCATTCGTTCGGGCCGAAGCCCGCGAACTTCTCCGCGTCGACGCTCATTGGCCGACATCGCCTCTTTCAGATTGGCGCGTGGGTGTCTGCGCCCCAGATTAGTCAGCCTCGGCGGTCGGCCGAGCTCTCGCGGCCGAGGTCGGCCAGGATCCGCTGGGCCGCGTTGTGGCCGGCGGCGCCGATCACCGACCCCGCCGGAAAGCATCCGGCGCTTGCGGCGTAGAGCCCGTCGATACCAGTCGCGTAGGGCATCCGCTGGTCGAATCCGAACGAGTTGTCGACGTGGTGGATGTGCCCGTGTCGGATGCCGAAGTGGTCCTCGATTCCGGGTGGCGGCAGCGGGAACGTGTCTGCGACAAGGCCCGAGGTCCCGGGTGCGAAGCGGTCGCAGATCTCGAGCAGATGCGCGACGTAGCCGTCGAGCTCAACGTCCCACGAGGAGCCCGCCGGCTGCCAGGGCACGGATTGGACGAACAGCGCGGACGAGTGATGCCCGCCCTCGTCCTGAAGTGACGGGTCGGCCGTCGTGTGGAGGTACCACTCCATGGTCGGGAACTCGGGGAGGCGGCCGGCCTGTACGTCGGCCCACATCTCTCGTACCGCCTGCATCGGCTGGTCCTGCGCCAGCAGATGGATCGTCGACCCGAACGGTGACGGCGCCCGCTCCGGCAGGCAGCGGAAGCGAGGGAGGCCGGACAGGGCCAGATTGACCTTCAGGGTGGTTCCCGGACGCCGAACCGCGTCGAGGAGCTCCAGCACGGCGGGAGGCAGCGGAGCGAGTGAGGCCAGGGTGAACGGATCGCAGGCCGCCACCACCACGTCCGCCTCGATCGTTCGGCCGTCCGCGAGTGCGACGCCGTGGACGAACCCGTCTCGCGTGATGACCTCGGCGGCACTCGCGTTCGTCACGATCTGCGCGCCGTGCTGCCGCGCACGGCCGGCGATCGCCGCGCTCACGGTTCCCATGCCGCCCTCGACGATCATCCAGGTGCCGTCGCTGCCCGGAAGCCGGCACATGTTGTGGACCAGGAAGTTGTGGCCGGTGCCCGGGTCGTCGGGTCCCGCGCGCAAGCCGGAAAGCCCGTCGGTCACGGCATACATCGCGGCGATCAGCTCGCTCGTGAAGCCGAAGCGTGCGAGGTAGGACGCGACGTCGCCCCGCACCAGGTCCACGAACGTCGCTCGAAGCTCCGGTCGGATGTGGCGCTCGGCGGTCTCCTCGATCGACAGCGGCTGCGCGAGCCAGGCCGGAGCCAGGTCGTCACGGAGCATCGCGAGCTCGGCAGCCAACCGGTCATCGGCGACGGCGTCCGCTTCGCTGAAGAACTCGCTGAGCTGCTGGCGACTCACCGACCGATCGCTGCCCATCAGCAGGTAACGATCGGTCAGCGTTGGCAGGAAATAGTGCGGGTCACGGCGGACCAACGGCAGCCGGAGGTCGAGCAATGCCTCGAGCTCGGGTGGCATCAACCCGAGCAGGTACGACCCGGTTGACTGGCGCAGACCTGGGACTCGCGTGAACGGCTGCTCGGTGCGCGCTGCTCCGCCGATGACCGTGTCGCGCTCGAGCACGACGACATCGAGCCCGTCACGGGCGAGCAGTGTCGCCGCGACGAGACCGTTGTGGCCGGCGCCGATGACGACTGCGTCACAGCGCCGAGGGAGCGGCATGCCGGCGGAGGCGGGTTTCGCTTCTCGCTCAGGTGTTGTTGGAGTAGTACACGATCGTGATGTGGACGCCTCCGTGGCTCGACTCTGCGCCTCGGACGGTGCCGTGAGCGCCGGCATACTTCCCGCTGCCGCCGGTCACCGTGCCCGTCACCTTTCCCTGGCTGAAGTTCACGGTGTCACGGAAGATCAGGACGCCGCCGGAAAGCGCGTAGGCACTCTTGCAGGAGAACGTGGCTCCACCGGGGGTGCACGTCGACACGCCGCGTCCCGCGTCGCGCCCGCCGCGACGCAACGCGGCAGTGACGATCTGCTTCCCGTGCCCAAGGTTCACCACGTCGACGTTCGTGCTGCGGATGCGGATGGTGGATGTCAGATGCAGCGTCGGCTTGGGGGTTGGTTTCGGCGTCGCGGTGAAGGTCGGCGTCGGGGTGACAGTGACGGTGACCGTGGGAACCGGGGTCGGCGACGCGGTTGCGTCGTCGTGGGGGAGCGCCGCCGCAGCGCGCGGAACGGCCGCTGAACCAGGCGTCGTCGTGGCGACGACCACCGCGGTGCCGATCGAGACGGTCGCGATCACGCTCGCGATGATGACCGGTGCACTCCTCGTGGCCACGGCCTACTCCTTCGTCGGTGACGCGTGAATCAGGTGTGTTCTTCGTGACGCGGTTGCTGGTTCCTCCTCCATCATGCGCGATGACCGAGTTGGCCGGAAAGCGCCGGCTGGTTGGATTGCCGCATGGAAACGCGCGAGCCGGCGCCGCATCACTCGGGGCAACCGGAAGTGACGCACCCCAACCTGGCGCTCGTCGTCATCGCGGCGGCACAGCTGATGGTGGTCCTTGACGCGACGATCGTGAACATCGCGCTGCCGCACATCCATGAGGCGCTGCACTTCTCCGCGACCGGACTGTCGTGGGTCCTGAACGCGTACACGCTCGTCTTCGGCGGACTGTTGCTGCTCGGCGGTCGAACCGGCGACCTGTTCGGCCGTCGCCGCATGTTCATCGCGGGCGTGCTGGTATTCGCCGCGGCGAGCCTCGCGGGCGGGTTTGCCCAGGACCGCGGCTGGCTCCTTGCGATGCGCGCGCTGCAAGGCGTCGGTGGCGCCGTCGCCTCGCCGACCGCCTTGTCTCTTGTCGCCACGACATTCGAAGAAGGTCCGGCGCGGAACCGCGCGCTCGGGGTCTACGCGGCAGTGTCGGGTGCCGGCGCAGCCATCGGGTTGATCCTCGGCGGCGTACTCACCGATCTCCTGTCATGGCGGTGGGTGCTGTTCGTCAACGCCCCGATCGGACTCGGGATCGCCGTCGCTGCGCCGTTCGTGATTCCCAGGAGCCCGAAAGCCGAGCGCGGCGCACTCGACGTACAAGGGGCGCTCACGTCGACGGCCGGGATGGCAGCGCTCGTCTACGGCTTCATCCATGCCGCGTCGGACGGCTGGCAGGACCGTACGACGTTGGTTGCGTTCGCTATCGCGGCGTTGATGCTCACCACGTTCGTGATGGTCGAGGCGACGTCGTCACGGCCGTTGATGCCGCTGCGGCTGTTCGCCGACCGCACCCGGGTCGGCTGTTACCTCGTGATGCTGATCCTCGGTGCTGCGGTGTTCTCGACCTTCTACTTCCTGACGCAGTACATCCAGCAGGTCCACGGGTTCTCCCCGATCCGCGCCGGCTTCGCCTTCCTGCCGATGAGCGCCGTTATCGTGACGATGGCTCAAGTGGCAAGTCGCGTCGTGCATCGGATCGGGCTGCAGCCGCTCATCGTCTCCGGCACGCTGCTCGTGGGGTTCGGGCTGTTCCTCCTCTCTCGGCTCACTCCCACGTCCGGCTATGCCGGCCACGTGCTGCCGGGCATCCTGTTGGTCGCGGCTGGAATGGGCAGCATCTTCGTCCCTGTCACTCTGGGCGCGGTGTCGGGCGTCGCACCACACGATTCGGGTATCGCATCGGCGATGCTCAACGTGGGGCAGCAGGTCGGTGGCACGTTGGGGCTGTCGTCGCTGGTCGCTGTGTTCAGCTCCGCCACGGAGCACGCCGCCTCGCACGCCGGAAGCCACGACCCCGTCTTCGTCGCCCACTACGTGTTCACCCACGGCGCGAACGCCGCGTTCAAGGCCGGCGCGTTGTTTGCTCTGGTGGGACTGGTCGCCGCACTTGTGCTGGTCCGCGTATCGGCCGTGCCGGACCACGTGGGTGAGTCCACCGGATGAGCGGGGCGTCGAGCTATCTGCTGCGGGTGCGCTTGCCGGACCAGCCCGGCGTGCTCGGGAAGGTGGCGACCGCGTTGGGCCATGCCGGCGCCGACATCGAGAGCATCGTCGTGGTGGACCGGGCGGAGGGCTACGCCGTCGACGACCTCGTGGTCGGCCTGCCGGCCGGCGCTCTTGCGGATCGTCTCGTCACAGCAGTCGGCTCGGTGAGCGGCGTGGTCGTCGAGACGTTCCACCGACACCACGGAAGGCAGCGGGTGTATGACGACCTCGCGCTTCTCGACCAGGCGTCGTCGAGCCGCGCGCCGCAGGCGACGCTGGTCGAAGGGCTCGCCGAGCTGCTGCAGGTCAGCTACGCGCTCGTGGTGGTTGCCGAGCCGGGCGCCGTAACGGCGGTTGCGGCGAGTGCCGGTGCTCCTGATGCGCCGATGCGCGAATGGCTGCCGCTGCGGATGGCCACGGTCATCGGGGCCGCAGACGTCTGGATCGACGCGGCAGCCGGTGGCCCCGATTGTGAGCTGCTCGCCGTGCCGTACCGGAGGCTGTCGGCGATCCTGGTCGGGCGGATGGGCGGACCGCCGTTCCTGCCGGCCGAGGTCACCCGGTTGACTCAGCTTTCCCGACTCGCCCAAGCCCTGCTCACCGAAAGCGACCACGCATGAAACCGCGCAACCAACGTGAGTGGGTCTACCGTCCGGTCATCCGGGTCGTCCTCGCGCTGTTCCGCCTGCTGGGGTTCCGATTGACGATCCTCGGGGCCGAGAACATCCCGGCCACCGGTGGCGCCGTGATCGCCAGCAACCACGTCAGCTACTTCGACTTCATGTTCGTCGGCCTCCCCGCGCACCACCGCGGCAGGCGACTGGTCCGTTTCATGGCCAAGCAGGCGGTCTTCGACAACCCGGTGTCCGGTCCGCTGATGAGGGGAATGCACCACATCCCGGTCGACCGCGCCGCGGGCGCCGCGGCGTACCGGTCCGCGGTCGCGGCGCTGCAGGCGGGCGAGCTCGTCGGCGTGTTCCCCGAATCGACGATCAGCCGGGCGTTCGTCCCGCGGGACTTCAAGTCGGGCGCAGCGCGCATGGCGATCGAGGCGGGCGTCCCGCTGATACCCGTCGCCGTATGGGGCGGGCACCGGGTCTGGACCACCGGACGCAAGCCACGCCTCAGGCGCGGTGTGCCGATCACGATCGAGGTGGCCGAGCCGATGCAACTGCCGGCCGGCGCATCTCCCGACCAGGTGACCGCCCAGCTGCGGGAGGTGCTCACCTCCCTGGTCGAGAAGGTGCAGCGGTCCTACCCAGGCCCGGCTACGGCGGCTGAGTCGTGGTGGCAGCCGGCGTACCTCGGCGGCAGCGCACCCACACTCGAGGAGGCGGTCCCGATCGAAGCCGCCGCGATGCAGGCGCGGCTCGAGCGCAAGCAGCAGAAGGCCGCGAAGCGCTCGCGGAGGTCAGTGACCCCGGAGCAGCCTGAGCAGGAACAGTGATCCGAGCATCGGCGCACCGATCATCGGCCACATGATCGCGTAACCCTGAGTGGCGGACAGCGCAGAACTGGTCCAGGTGACGGCTGCCCCCACCAGCAAGGGGCCGAGCACCACGCCGATGCCGCGCGAGAAGTCGACCAGTCCGGCTGCGGCGCCTTGCGCGGTGTCGGGTGCGAGGGTGAACGCGAGCGCTTGAGGCAGCGTCATCACGATCGCGCCGGCCAACGCTCCGAACGGAAGGATGATCAGCATCGGCGCGACGCTCGTCGGGATCACCGCGAAGCAGAGCAGCCCGCCGTAGACCGCGGCGGAGTACTCCATGACCCGGACGATGCCGTACCGGTCGGCGAGCCGGCCGGCGATCGGTGCGCCGACCACGTACGCGACGGCGACGACCGCAATGACCGCCGACGCGAGCGAGTACGAGTGGCCGAGTCCCTTCACGACGTAGAGCACGATGAAGGTCTTCAGCCCCGCGAAGCTGTACTCCCAGATCGCGTTCGCGATCGCGAACAGCTGCAGTGAGCGGTTGTGCAACAGAAGCTCCGCCACCGGATTCCCGACCGCGGGCTCGTCCGCCGGAGAGGGCGGGATGTCCTGCTGCAGCCGGTGAATCGGGCGCAGCGCCAACGTCGAGATGCCGAGAACTGCCGCACCCAGGACGAACGGCAGCGGCCTCCACGCGGACAGCAGCAAACCGCCGGTGATCAGCGCGACGCCGAGTCCGGCGCCGCGCATCACGGCCTGGCTCGACTGCGCGCGCGCGAGCAGCCGTTTGGGGAGCAGGTCGGCGTAGATGGCGCGGTACGGCGGGTAGTAGAAGTAGTAGCCGACGAAGAACGCGAGGACGAAGACGCCCGCGATCTGGTAGTCCGGCGCGAACGGCAACAGCACGAGGCCGGCCCCGGCCAGCGGGCCGCCGATGATCACAAACGGCAGCCGGCGCCCGAACCGGGTCCGTCCTTCGATCCGGTCGGACAGCGCGCCGGAGATCAGCGGCACCACGAGCGCGAACGCGCCTTCGCCGCCGATCAGCGCGCCGACCTTCGCGGGAGAGTGGGTCAGCGACAGCAGCACCGCAGGCCCGTACGTCGTCAGAACCGTGATCGCGAAGGCAAGCCCGAACGTCGGCAGCCCGAGCGTCAGCAGCAGCGGCCGGGCGTCCTGCGAGGTGGTGTGCTCGCTCGGCAGCTCGAGATGCAGGAGCCAGCGCGGAAGGCGCAGTGACCGAGCCGCGACGGGTCCCGCAACCGTCGTGGCCTCAGGCCCCGGCAGCGGTCCCTCGCGAGACGACGACGTTGGTGGCTTCGCACACGAGCTCGCCGGCCGTGGTCCGGATCTCCATCCGCATCGTCATCAGCTCGTTGGCACCCGCGTCGCGGATGTCGTCGATGTAGGTCGTCGCCGTCAGCTCGTCGCCGACCCGGACCGGGCGGTGGTGGACGAACTTCTGTTCACCGTGGACCACGCGGCTGTAGTCCAGCCCGAGGTCGCCGTCGGCCATCGCACCGCGGCCCCCGAGGGCGAAGCCCAGCGTGGTGAGGAACGTCGGCGGGGCGATCGTGTCCGGGTGGCCTGCGGCCTTCGCGGCCTCACGGTCGCGGTAGATCGGGTTCGGGTCACCGATCGCGTCCGCGAAGCGGCGGACGTGTTCCCGGCCGACCTCGAACGTGCCTTCGGAGGCGTACGACCGCCCGATGAAGTCGCGGTTCAGCGGCATTGCATTCCTCCTGGAAACCCCCGGCGTCAAGGCCGCTCTTGACCGTACCAGCGGCGGTTGCTGCGCTCGGCAACGCGACGGCAATTCAATCGTGGCGAATGTCTGTGTAGCGTTCCCGTTTGTCATGCGGCAGCTCTCCGGCGTCGACGCGCTGCACGTGCTGGAGGAGAACCCCTCGCAGCACATGCACACCGTCAAGATTGCGGTGCTCGGACCACGCGCCGGTGAGCCGGTGCCGGCGGCCGAGGTTTGCGACTGGGCGCGCGATCGGTTGCCGCGAATCCCGCCGTTCCGCTGGCAGGTTCGGAAGATCCCACTGGGCCTCGGGCGCCCGGTGTTCATCGACACCGGACCGTTCGACGTCGACCGCCACCTGTTCGTCGAGGCGTTGCCCTCACCGGGCACCGACGAACAGCTCGACGAGGTGGTCTCCCGGATCGCCAGCGCTCAGCTGCCCCGAGACCGGCCCCTGTGGGACCTCACGGTCGTCGAGGGCCTGTCAGCAGGCCGGACGGCCCTCGTGTTCAAGCTGCACCACGCGATCATGGACGGGCAGGCCAGCCTGCGGTTCCTCGAGGTCGCGTTCGACGGCGGCGTCGAGTTCGAGCTCGGAGAAGTTCCGCTCGAAGCCGAGCCGATGCCGACTCGGGGTCAGTTGGTGCGCTTCGCGTTGCGCGCGCAGGCCCGGCAGTACCGGCACCTGCCCGCCGTCGTACGTCGGTCGATCGCGTCCATCCGGTTCAACCGGTCGCATGCGAAGTCCGGGGCACCTCCGGTCGTCAACCCGATGTCCGGACCATCCACTCGCTTCAACAAGCGGCTGCACTCGGAACGGATCTATGTCGACGTCACCGTCCCGTTCGCCGACATCAAGGCGCTGACGACCGCGTGCGGCGCGACGGTCAACGAAGTTTTCGTGACGCTGTGCGGCGGGGCGATCCGCCGGTACCTTCTCGAGCACGGTGAGCCGGTCGACCGCTGCCTCAACACCTCGTTGCCCGTCTCGTTGCGCCGGCCGGAGGAGATCGACAGCTACGGCAACCGCACGTCGTACTGGTACGTGTCGCTCGGCACCGACATCGCAGACCCGCTCGACCGGCTGTCGAAGGTCAAGGCCAGCCTCGGCGCGGCGCGGATCTGGGCGGAGGGCGACACCGAGCTGTTCGGCGTGTGGCAGGACTACTACCTGTTCTTCGGCAAGCTCACCCTCAAAGCACTGGGTGTGGTCAGCCGCATCGTGCGACGGCCGCTGTTCAACGCGGTGGTGTCCAACGTCCGGGGCCCGCGACCGCTTTCGCTGGCCGGCGCGCCGGTGGTCGCGGTGCGGTCGATGGGCCCGATCACCTTGCTGCTCGGGCTCAACATCACGGCTTGGTCGTACGGCGAGGACTTCTCGATCGGCCTGCAGTCGTGCCGCGCGTTCATGCCCGACCTGCGCCGGCTGGGCGATCACCTGCGCGACGAGCTCGCCGCCTTCGCTGCGGCGGCTGCCGCTACACGGTGACGCTGCGAGTGATCGACTTCACCGGGGTCGTGCCGGACAGCCACACCAGCCTGAGCAGGTGGCGCCCCGGTCGCGCGGTGGCCGACCCGGCGAAGTCGTAGTTGCCGTGCAACGTCATCACGTACGTCGTGCTCACTCGCTTGCCGTCGAGGTAGGCGACGACGCGATCATCGGTGGAGTTCGGGCAGCCGAACGCGCCGAGCCCGGCGACCTTCGGGCACTTGTCCTGGTTGTCGAGGATCCCGTCGCGGTCGGTGTCGGGGCACCCGTCGGCATTCATCGGGCCCTTCACGTGCTTGCAGAGGTCCGCGATGTCCGGAACACCGTCACCGTCGGCGTTGGCGGTCAGCGTCTTGGTCTTGACGGTCACCGTGTAGTGGACCGACGGCGATCCGACGACCGAGGGGATGACCCGCGCCGTGAGATCACGGTGCGCCCACGGAACCGTGACCGTCACCGAACCGACGCCGGTCTTCACTTCTTGCCCTGAGCCCCCCTTGACCTGCAGGCCGAGCTCGGAGACCGGATCGGTCCACGTCAGGGTGACCGTGACAGTCGACTGCTTCTTGATCGGGACCCGGATCTCGTGCACATTGCCGACCTCCGGGACCAGCGGAAGGCCGGACGTCGAGGTGTCGAGCGGCGTGAAGGTGTTGCCACCGACGTGTTGCACCTCGAACGTGCGGGTTGCAGCCTTGTGCGCCATGGGTACGTCGAGACGCTGATGTGCCATCGGCGCTGCGGCGAGTGCGATCGAGCCGGTTGCCGGCGCGCGGTCGAGAGACATCACCCAGTCCTTGTCGCGGATGTGCACGCCGGTCTCGGCGAAGACCGGGTACGGCGCCTGGATCCGCTGTTCCGCCAGATAGCTGCGCGGGATGCGGAAGGTGATGGTGCTGTTCTTGGTGTCCCACTTCGACGTGCCCGCGGGCATCACGAGGCGGTTGCCTGAGTCGATCGTCTGGACCTGGCCGAAGTTGGTGCTCTGGGTCTGCACGTAGGAGTCGAACTTGCGGCCTCCGACGTAGAGGCCGTACCCCGTGACCCGGCCGCCCTCGACGGTCGGCCAGAGCTTCGCGATCTTGACGGTTGCCATGACCGCCTTCGGAGTCGTCCAGGCGTGGAAGCCGGTGATGTCGGTCATCGGGAGGGTGCCGTCGCCCGTCGCGTCGGTGACGCTGGTGCTCCGCGTGGCGGGATTCGGCGTGCTGCTGACCCAGGAGGCGGTCCCGCCCCACGCCACGCGACCGCCCTTCGACTTCACCGAGTTGATGCTGAGCTCGGGCGTCGTGGTTCGCACCGTCGAAGGCTGGAAGTCGACCGGCGTTCCGACCGGTAACAGCGAGTTCCACGCCGGTTGCGGGCAGTCCTCCGCCCGTCCGGTCGACGAGGCGTACCAGTGGTCGGCGGGATTCTGGACCTGGAACGAGTTCGTGCCGTCGCCCTTCTTGTCGTTGGGGACGAGGACGTCGCGTCCGTCGACCTTCCCGTCGCCGTTGACGTCGAGGAAGTTGCTCATTCGCAGCGCGAAGCCCTCGACGTCGAGGGTCGACACACATTTCGCGAGGTCAACAGGATCGGAGCTATACGCCATGATGTCGTTCGTCGGGATCGGGCCCCACGGTCCGTCCGCGCCATCGCCGACGTGGCCGAGGGTCAGGCAGTGCCCGGTCTCGTGAGCCACCAGGTCGTAGATCGAGAAGAAGTCGGTCTTGCCCGGCAGCGGGTCGACCGCGCCGTTGATCGAGAAACAGACGTTCCCCCCGGGGCCGTCGCAGCGGTGTACGTAGATGCCACCGAGCTCGCCGTGATGGTCGTCGAAGCCGGGCACCGTCAGCCAATGCTTCATCGAGAACGGGTTGGTGAAGGAACCACAGGGGACACCGTTCTGTCCGATGACGCCGAGCTCGCCGACGGTTGCCACCGGGTCGATGCCGATGCCGAGTCCGCCGGCCGGGTTGGTGGCAATGACGATGATCTTCGGGCTGACCAGACGGATCGCTTCCTTCGGCAGGCCGTCCTTGTCGACCGGCACGAGGTCGGTCGTGATGTGGAAGTGCACGCCCTTGGACAGCCACTGCAGGTTCATCTGGTTGGCGAGCATGTGAATGCCGCCATCCCACATCTGCACGGCCTGCCGCATCAGGCTCGCGTCGCGCAACGCGAAGGGTGAGACCGGCACCAGGACAGCGACGTTGACTTCGGGCGAGTCCAGTGCGTTGAGGCCGACCCTCATGTGGAAGCACTTGTTGTCCGGGTCGTCCTGGTCCTTGTCGATGATGCAGCCGGCCGGGATGTTGCCGTCACCGAAATGAGTGCCTGCGTAACCGGCTGCTGCCCCGCCCGGCAGCTTGTGTTGCGCTGGGCTCGCGCCTAACGCAGGGGCAGCGGCGGCGACGCACAGCGCGGCGACGAGGACGAGAACCCGACGGGGTTTGAACGTGATCCGGCGCACAGCGCAAAGTTCGACGTTCGCCCGGCAGTTCCTTGAGTCCGTTGTGTCGGGTCATTTGCGCAACGTCCTGGCAGTGCTCTGCCAAGTTCGATACGACGTGTGGCGTAGGCAGGTTGGGCTGTGCGCGATGTCCACCTCCGCTGACGGGACGTCACGTCAGGAGCACGCTGCCTCGAGGCGGCTCGGATCGGGTGCCGCTTTTGTCTCCGGGGAGCCTGATCGTGGGTCGACGTCGCCTAGGCATGTTCCGTCTGACTGCGCTTGCCGCCGCGACGGCAGCCTTGCTTTCCGGTGGGGTTGTGGTTGCTCCGCCGGTGGCCGCCAACGGGGTGGCGGCGGTCGTTGACTGCCTGCTTCTTCTGTACGGGGAATGCGCCCGCATCGATGCCGACGCGTCGGTGACGTCGTTCGCGGCGAGGCCGATGCTGGATTTGCAGTTGGCGGAGGATCGCGCGGATGTGATTCCTGGTGACAAGCTCGGATACACCGCCACGGTGACGAACTCGGGCGCGGACGTCGAGGCGATGACGTCGATGACCGCGAAGTCAACCGGGGACACGACTGCCGTGGTGGCGAGTTGGTACGAGGAAGTCCAATACCTCGATCCGAACGGCCGGTGGTGTGCCGTCGCGTGGTACTCGGCTTCTGCGCCGGGCTATTCGGCGATCGATCCGGGAGCGGGCGCTCCTTCGGAGCTGATCGTGACGACCGTGTCGAAACCGGCCTCGGGCGTGACGTATCCATCCGACGGCGATCACGTGCTCGGAACCACGATCGGTCACAACTCGAAGGCCTCTTGGAACTTGCTGTCCGGCGCTGCGCTGACCCCGGCCGCCACGAAGCTCCTCGCAGACAAGGCGAGGGTCAAGGGGCTACGACTCGTCTCGCACGTGGAGGTAACGCGCACCAACGGTCACGACTCCAATCCCTCGACCGAGTTCACCCCCCTGGCAAACCCGTTGCAGAACGGCGTGAACGCGACCGTGACGGACGTGTCGGTCGCCTTTCACCTTCCTTCCGGGACGACCACGGTCACCAAGGCGACTGCTCCGGCGCTGGCGTCGCTCGCGCCTGGTGCGGTCGCGACGGCGACGGCCTCTTACACCGTTCCGGTGCCTGGTGCGCGGGGAGCGTCTGAGGATGAGGCGGTGTACGCGGCGCGCCTCGGAACGCTTGTCGCCCACCCGGTTCCTGCCGCCGCCCTCGCCACGGGTAGCGCGGCGGGATGTCTGGCTGATGAGGGAGGCGCGCCCGGGCATCATCGCGGTCTGCTCGCGCTGCTGCTGGGTCATCAGATTGACGACGAGGATTGGGGGCACGGGCCCCCGACGACCCCGGCCGGGGTGGTGTCCTCAGCACTGGAGTACGCGACGGCTACCGAGCACGTGCCGGTGGTGACTGTCGCGAAGTCAGGCCCGGCGAACGCCGACGCTGGGACATCGATCAGTTATGACCTGCAGGTCGACAATTCTGGGGACGCCAGGGCGACCGAGCTCGCGCTCAGCGACGCTCTTCCGAGTGGCTCGCTGCAGGTCGGGGGCGCACCCACGGAGCTCGCGCCTGGGGGCGACGGCCACGGCCACGCGTCCTACGCGGTGCCTGACACCGCCGATGACGGCCCGTTGACCGACACCGCCACGGTGGGGTGGGCGGATGCCAACGGCAATCCATATGGGCCGCTGTCCTCGGCGTTCACCAGCCAGATCAAGTCCACGGTCCTGGGTTCGACACTTGCGATCTCACCGCTGAGCGCCGGCCCGAACCACGTGGGGACCTCGCAGACGCTGACTGTCACCTTCACCGACCGCCACGGCAGTCCGTTGGCCGGTAAGGCGATCCACCTCGCCATCGCCGGGCCGAACCCCCAAGCCACTGATCTCACCACGGGTAGCGACGGGTCCGCGTCGTTCACCTACACCGGCAACAACCCCGGTACCGATACCGCGCAGGCGACGTTCTCCGGCGGTCCGGCGCCGGTCTCTAGCCCGACTGCGACCATCGGCTGGTCGCAGTCCGCCGCGTCTGTGGCGTTGACGACGGTGTCCGGCAACTTCTACCCGGCGCCCTCAGGTGCCCACGCCTTCACCGCGACCCCGGCAGACACCCCGGCGTTCACCCGTGACTTCCCGGATATCGCGTTCAACCCTCCGCCTGGAAGCGTCCCGCACAACACGACGAACGTGGGCCCTGCCACGCAACCCTTCACCGACGTCACGGCCAACGTCGTCGGCGGAGCCCGGGGCACGATTGCGGCGACCGGCAACGGTCTCGCGGCGGGCAGTGGCTCACTGTCCGCGTTCGACGCGGTGCTGCAGGGCAACATCGTGGTGGCGGCGCCTGGCGATGTCGCGCTCAGTGTCATTGCCGACGACGGCTTCGTCCTCGGGATCGGCAACGGCGCGACGCAAGTCTCCGGCAGCATGTCCAACCCACCCGCGAGCGGGAGGACGCCGTTCGCCAATGACCCCGTAGTTGGTGCGCACAACGCGCTGAGCACCGGCCCGTCGACCTACCCGGTCACCGTGCACTTCCCCACTGCGGGCAGCTATCCGTACGAGTTCGACTACTTCTCTTCCGGCGCTAACCAACGTTCACTCGTCCTTGGCGTTAACGCCGGAGACGCCGCGGCGACCGGCAAGATCTTCGTCACCGGACACGATCCCGATGACCACGCAACTGGAAGACCGCCCGGCTCGACCGGCGCCATACATCTGCTGCAAACGGCCGTGCGGTTTGTCACCGATAACAAGCCCAACCCGAAGCTGCTGCTGGTCACCGACGAGCACGATCCGCATGACATCGCTTACCGAGACTCCCGTTTCGGCGTTAGCCAAGCGGCCGGCCTGCAGGTCGATATCGCCGACGACGGATCGTTCGGACCGATTAACCTGCACACCGTCGATTTCAGCCACTACGACGGCATCATCGTGGCCTCAAGTTTCGGCGGGTGGCTCGCTCAAGCCGAGGTCGACATTCTCATCGCGCGGCGCGCGGACATCGCCAGCTACCTCGCCCACGGCGGCGGCCTGATCGCACTCGCCGAGCCGATGGGCGGCGGTAGTCGCGTCACACACGACTCGTATGGTTACCTTCCCTGCCTAAAGCCGACGGACATCGCCGACGGCAACGAAGCCGGCGTCGTGCTGTCCGACCAAGGGCGTGCGATTGGTCTGGTTCCCGCCGACGTCACCACCAACTTCGCACACAACGCCTTCGCCGACCCTTGCGGGTTGGACGTCCTCGATCGATACGCCGACGGGCAGCCGCTGACCCTGGGCACCGCTGGATCCGCCACACACGCGACCGCGATCGCACCCCCAGCCGGATCGCTCCTCCTCTCGCCGCAAACACCGGGCACGGCCTCCGTCGGCGACACCGTGACGTTCACGGTTGCCGCGCTCAACGCTGACGGTGATCCTCAGGTCGGCCTCGATGTGGACCTGGCGATCGACGGGCCCGACGGGCGACGGGACGGGAACGGGAAGCTATTCCCCGCGCATCTGTCGGCCACCACAGACGCCGACGGCGTCGCTACGTTCTCCTACCACGGGACGGGGGTCGGCACCGACACCCTGCAAGCTAGCGCGTTCCTCACCGGCATGACCGCGGTTTCCAATACGACGACCGAGACGTGGTCGGTGCCGCCGTTCACCCCGCCGACCTCGACGCCGACCCCGACTCCTACGCCGACGGTGACGCCGACCACGTGTAGCGAGGATTCGCCGACCCCGAGCGCTACCCCGTCGGACTCCCCGAGTGACTCGCCCCTTCCCTCGCCGACTTCGTCGGCGACCGACACCGAGGTTGCGTCCCCGTCATCGTCGGCGACCGAGACGACGAGCCCAACTCCTACGGATTCGGCAACGGACACGACCTCGCCGACCCCGACCGACACCAGTACGCCGTGCCCGACCGGGCCGCCCACCCCGACGCCCACCGACACCGCCATCGTGCCGGACGGCGCACCCCCAGCGATCACCGATGTCTCACCGGCCGACGGCAGCCGCGTCACCGCGCCTACACCCGTTACGGCAACGTTCGTGGCGCCCGACGGGAACACGATCACCAGCTGGCAGGTCACGATCCACGACGTGGACGGTGGGCCGACCACGACGATCGGCAGCGGCAACGGAGCACCTCCCGCGACATTGGCGACGTTCGACCCGACGCAGCTCGTCAACGGCACCTACCAGGTCAAGGTCACGGCTGACGCGAGTACCGGCGGGGAGAACACGATCGTCTCGACGGTGATCGTCGACGGTCAGCTCAAGCCGGGTCGTTATGTCGCGGACTACACCGACCTCACCACCCCGGTCGCCGGGTTCACGATGGCGGTGGACCGCCACTACGACTCCACCGACCCGCAGTCCGGGGACTTCGGGGTCGGGTGGACCTTGGGGCTGTCCAGCCTCGCCGTGCACGCCAACCGTCCGCTTGGCGCCGGCGGCTGGGTGCAGTACGACGCGTCGTGCCGGTTCGGGATCTGCACCCAGGGCTACCGCACCACCACCCCGCACACGGTGACCGTCACCTATCCCGACGGGCAGCAGGACATCTTCGACTTCACCCCGCAAGGTCTCAGCGGCGAAGACGATCTCGCCGCCGCCGCGTTCACCGCCCGCGCCGGCACCACGAGCGCGCTCGCCGCGCTGGGCAACACCGACGTCATCTCGGGCGAGGACGGCAGCCTCTACGACGAGGACACGGGTGATGAGTACAACCCGACCCGTTACCGGCTCACCACCCACGACGGGCGGGTCTTCGTCCTCGAGCCCTCGACGGGTCTGGTGTCGGCGACCGACACCAACGGCAACACCCTGTCCGTCACCGCGAACGGCGTGACTGCCAGCAGCGGGCAGGGGCTCACCTTTACCCGTGACTCCAGCGGGCGGATCACCAAGATCACGGCCAGCGACGGTCGGACCGTCACCTACGGCTATGACGGGGCCGGGAACCTGACCACGATCACTGACCCGGACGGCAACGTCGGGCACTACCTCTATGACGCCGGCCATCGGATGCTCAGCCAGACCGGCGCGGTCGGAGCGCCGGTGCGGGTCATGAACTACGGCCCCGGCGGACGGCTGGCGAGCATCACCGACGGCGACGGCAACACTGCGTCGCTGAGCATCGATCCGTCGTTGCGTAGCGAGACGGTCACTGACGCGACTGGGCACCTCACCACGGTCCTGTCTCTGGACGCGCTCGGCGACGTGGTGCAGCAGGACCAGATCGCCGGCAGCAGCGACCGGACGACGAAGGCGACCTACGACGCCCAAGGCCGGGTGCTGACCTCGACGAACGCACTCGGCAAGACGACTACCAACGTCTACAACGCCGCCGGCGACCTCACCTCGACCACCGACCCGCTCGGGCGTAAGACGTCGTTCACTTATGACGCGGCGGATCATCTGCTGACCAAGACGCTGCCCAGTGGCGCGGTGGAGGAGACCGACACCTACGACGGCAACGGCAACCTGCTCACGCTGAAGCGTCCGAATGGCGCGACCTACACCTACGGGTACGACCCTGCCGGGCGGCTGACGTCGTTCACCGACCCGCTGAGCCGCACGGTCGGGCTGACGTATGACACAGCGGGCAACCCGAGCTCGATCACCGACGCCGCCGGCGACGTCACACACATCCAGGCCTCGGCGACCGGTCAGGTCACCTCGACGACCGACCCGCTGGGTGCGGTGACCTCCTACGGTTATGACAGCCGCGGCGACCTGACCAGCACGACCAACGCGCAGAACCAGACGGTCGGCTACGGCTATGACGCGCTCGGCAGCGTGATCTCTTCAACAGATCCTCTCGGTCATGCGACGACCTACACCCGGGATGGCGCTGGACTGGTCACCTCGGTGCTGGATCGCAACGGGAACCAGACCGCCTACGTCTACGACGCGGACGGCCGGCTGACCAAGGTCACCCTTGCCGACGGCACGACCAGCACGTATGGCTACAACGGGTTCGGGGAGCTGACCGGGGCCTCGAACGTGACCGAGACCCTCGGGTTCGGCTACGACGCCGCCGGCGAGGTGAGTACGGCGACGGCGGCGCCGTTGAGCGCGGCGGACGCCGAACCGTCGGTGGCCCTCGCCTACTCCTATGACGCGGCGGGTGAGCCGGCGAGTGTGACCGGCCCTGCCGGGGCGGTCGGTTACGGCTACAACCCGGATGCGCTGCTGAACCAGGTGACCGACCCGGCGGGCGGGGTGTTCGGGATCGCCCATGATGCCAACGGCCGCCGGACCGGGTTGTCGCGTCCGAACGGGGTGAGCGACGCGTACTCCTATGACGCGGCGGATGAGCTGCTCGGGATCGACTCCACCAGCAGCGGCGGGTCAACGGTCGCCTTCGACCACTACACCTACACGGCGAACGGCTTGCGGGCGTCGCTGACCAACGGCGACGGCACGACGAGCTACGGGTATGACGCGGACGGACAGCTCACCTCAGCCTCCTACCCGTCAGCCAGTGGGCTCGCGAACGAGTCGTTCGGCTACGACTCGATCGGGGACCAGACCCTGGCCTCGCAGACCTACGACGGCGCGGGGCGGCTCACCGCCGACGCCACGTTCACCTACACCTATGACAAGGAAGGGGACCTGCTCACCCGCACCAACAAGACCACGCACAAGGTCACCTCCTACACGTGGAACTCCGCCCACCAGCTCCTCGCGGTCACCGCGCCGGACGCCTCGCAGACCTCGTTCGGCTACGACCCGCTCGGCCGGCGCACCGACGTCACCAGCACCGCGGGACGCGTGCACACCGTCTACAACGGCAACCAGCCGATCGCCACCTACAACACCGCCGGCATGCTCACCGCGAGTTTTGTCTACGGCGCCGGGGACAACGAGCAGCTCGAAGAGACCTTCCCCGGCAGCGGGTCCTTCTACTACCTGCACGACGCGCTCGGCAGCGTCACCGCCCTCACCACATCCAGCGGGGCCGTCGCCGACAGCTACCGGTACACCGCGTTCGGCGCCGTGCACACCACCGGCACCGTCCCGAACCCATTCACCTACATCGGCGCGACGACCGACCCCACCACTGGGCTGGTCTACCTCAACGCCAGATACCTCGACCCCGCCACCGGCCGGTTCATCAGCGAAGACCCCGTTCGGGCGGCGTCGCTTTACCCGTACGCTTCGAACGACCCGACCAACCTGGCCGACCCCTCCGGCCGCGAGGACGATCTTGCTGGCGAGATCGAGGCGACCGATCTATCAGAAACTATTGACCAAGCCACTTACTCGCGGTTTACGAATCCGCTCTATTCCGGGAACCTCACCCCCGGCTCAGCGCTTGGACGCCTGACGCTCTCGCTGCAGCAGCGCGCCGGAGACCTTGCTGACACGATCGAAACGACCGAGTCGGAAGTCAAGGACTTCTTTCCGGGGCTCCACTTCCCGTTCCTCGACTCACCTGCGATTCAAGCATTCCTGTATGGGGCGCTCGGATCGGCGATCCTTGTGATGAAGGCAGCACTGTTAGTTAATTCCCTCGCTAACAAGCTGCTTGACCTCATATCAAGATTGGACTCATGAGGCGTCCTCGAGGCGGCGAGAATCGCCCGCGACCAGCCTGGGCCGGGCTTTCACCGGCTCAGATTCGCGAGTTGAACTGGCAGCTACTCACCGACAGCATCGTTGGAGCTCATGCCCGCAGCCATGACCGCCACTTAGAACCGCTGCGACGACTGGGCACCGCAGTCCCCGCCGACGGCCAAGGGATTGGAATCGTTTACCTGCTGCTCATCCTCGTCCTCAAGGAGCGAGTGGCTGAGCAGGTCAACCCGGCCGCGCTCAGACAGGTGGCTGCAGAAACGTACGAAGCGTGGGCTCCACTGATCGGGCGTCCTCGGAGCGCTCTCGAGGCCGTATTCCTTAGCCCATTCGAGCTCAATCCTGACGACGAAGCCGTGGTCGGCACCGAGTTGATGGTGCACGGTACGGCCGCGCTCGGCATCCTCCTACAGGATCCGACAGCTGACGTAGCCCGTTTCCGGCCCTTCGTCGATGAATGGTGGCAGGACTTCGGCGCGGCGGCGCAGGCAGGCGCCGATATCGAGCGCAGGCCGGGAGCGGTCTGATCGAGACGGCTGCCAAGTCCCATCAGCGTCAACGCTCGCGTTGCCGGACTCGACGACCCTGCCGGCGCGGCGTGGAGCACATGTGGAGCAGACGCTCTCGAAATGCTGTCCACTGGATGTGACGGCCCGGTACCGGAAGTACGGCTGACCTGCAAGAATGCTCTCGAAGCACCGTCCACCAGGGTGTATGCGGGAAGTTGTGTTCCCGGGTGTCGCGGGTTCAAGTCCCGTCACTCACCCTGAACCGCCCCGGGTTTAGTGCGCAGTCAGTTGTCCCGCGAGCGGCTGCTCGTCGGGGGTCTGGATCGAACGGTAGTACTCAGCTTCGATGGCTGCCGGGGTCTTGTAGTCCAGAGCCTCGTAGATCCTGGTGTGGTTGAACCAGTCGACCCATCCCAGGACGGCAAGCTCGAGGTCGTCGAGTCCTCGCCAGGGCGAACGGCTTGCGGGCGTCGCTGACCAACGGCGACGGCACGACGAGCTACGGGTATGACGCGGATGGGCAGCTCACCTCAGCCTCCTACCCGTCGGCGAGTGGGCTGGGCAACGAGTCGTTCAACTATGACGGGATCGGGGACCAGACCCAGGCCTCCCAGTCCTACGACGGTGCCGGGCGGCTCACCGCCGACGCCACGTTCACCTACACCTACGACGGCGAAGGGGACCTGCTCACCCGCACCAACAAGAGCACGCACGAGGTCACCTCCTACACGTGGAACTCCGCCCATCAGCTCCTCGCGGTCACCGCGCCGGACGCCACCCAAACCTCGTTCGGCTACGACCCGCTCGGCCGCCGCACCGACGTCACCACGGTGAGCGGGCGGGTGCACACCGTGTACAGCGGTGATCAGCCGATCGCGACCTACGACACCGCAGGCGTGCTCACCGCCAGCTTCGTGTACGGGGCTGGGCAGAACGAGCAACGCGAAGAAACCCTCCCCGGCACCGGGACGTATGACTACCTACACGACGCTCTCGGCTCAGTCACCGCACTGACCAGCTCGAGCGGGGCGGTCGTCGACTCCTACCGCTACACCGCGTTCGGGCAAGCCCACGCCACCGGCACCGTGGCGAATCCGTTCACATACATCGGCGCACCCACCGACCCCACCACCGGCCTGGTCTACCTCAACGCCCGCTACCTCGACCCCACATCTGGACGCTTCGTCAGCGAAGACCCGATTCCCGCACCGTCGATGTATGCGTACGTCACCGATGATCCGACGAATCTGGCCGACCCAAGCGGCCGTGAAGGCGAGGGATTTGAGGACCTCGAGGTCGCACAGGGCTTGTCAGAGGAAGTCGACAGGGAAGATTTTGAAACGACGAAGTAGTCGATCTACGTCTCTCAACGCGAAACGAGAGCGGAGTTCTTCCGATTGGCCTCGGCAGCGAAGGAGAACGCGGAGTCGCTCTCCGAGGCCGTCGGGACATCGGCCGAGAACGCGGCGGAAGCATCCGCGCAAACGTTTGCGACGACGGGCGTGCCGTGGCTACCGTCTTGGCTCACGAACGCACTGCTGACCAAAGGCCCTGACCCGCTTGCGAGCCTGCCTCTGGCCTTGGCCGCACTGTCGCTTGCAATACAACAGCTTGTCAGCGTGACCTACTCTGCCTACGTGGATCTTGTGACATCCGGGAACCTCTTCTGAAGAAGAACAAACCAGACCCGCTTCGGGCAAGAGCAGTATTTGACGACGCCGAATGGCGGCAGGTGCGCCGCGCCGTCGTCTCTCTGTTGAAGGGCAAGCACAGGGCGTTTCAGGCCGACGGGTCTGCCCAGAGTTTGGTTGACACCTGACCTGTGAGGATTTCGTCCTCGCAAGGAAGGATGTCGGCTATGCCGAAGCCCTATCCCAAGGAGTTCCGCGACGATGTCGTGGCAGTGGCCCGCAAGGGTCAGGCTCCGCTTACCCAGATCGCGAAGGACTTCGGGATCTCCGAAGGCTGTCTGCCGAACTGGCTGAAGAAGGCCGATGTCGAGGACGGTCGCCGTCCCGGCTTGACCGAGGACGAGCGCAAGCAACTGCGGGACGCGAACAAGCGAGTCCGGCTGCTGGAGCAGGAGAACGAGGTCCTGCGCCGCGCGGCTGCCTATTTATCCCAGGCGAACCTGCCGGGAGAATAGTCTTCCCGCTCGTCCGTGAGATGGCCGCGACCGGCGCCCCGATCAGGGTGCCGGTCGCGGTGGCGTGTGGGGTGTGGGGCTTGTCCACTGCGGGCTACTACAAGTGGCTCGAGCAGGCGGTGAGTCGCCGTGACTACGACGACGCGCACGTCATCGATGCACTGCGTGAGCTGCACGAGGACGACCCGACCCTGGGGTACCGGTTCTTGACCGACGAGCTTGAGGACGAGCGGGGCATCGTGACCTCGGACAACCGCGTGCACCGGCTGTGCAAGATCGCCGGAATCCACGCCTGTCATCACCGCAAGCGGGGCAAGGCCGGCAAACCGGGGCCGCCCGTGCACGATGACCTGCTCGCTGTCGTCGATGACAAGGGCCAGACGCGACACGACTTCACCGCGACCACCGTGAACGAAAAGTGGCTGACCGATATCACCGAGCACCCGACCGGCGAAGGGAAGCTGTACCTGTGTGCGATCAAGGACTGCTGCTCCAACAAGATCGTGGGCTACTCCATCGACTCGCGGATGAAATCCTCGCTGGCCGCCTCAGCGATCCGCAACGCGATCGCGCTCCGCTCGCCGCAGGGCGCGATCCTGCACTCGGACAGAGGCAGCCAGGGCGGATTCAACCAGTCGTCGCAACACCTTGATGGTGGAGGTGTTGACGTTGGCGACCGCGGATTGGAGCAAGACGGCGAAGGATGCGCCGGATGTTCTGCGCCGGCAGTGGCGTGCTGATCGTGCGTTGCGTCCAGCGATGCGTTCGCCGGGGCGGCCGGAGCCATCGCGGGCAGTGCAGCGTGAGTTCTGGCGGGTAATCGCGACCGGCGTGACGACCGTCGAGGCCTCGTTGTCGGTTGGCGTGTCATGGCCGGTCGGCCAGCGGTGGTTTCGTCACGCTGGCGGCATGCCGCCGATCTCGCTGTCCGAACCTTCGGGCAGGTATCTGACATTTGAGGAACGTGAAGAGATCGCGATCCTGCGAGCAAAGGGCGCAGGGGTGCGTGAGATTGCCCGCGGGATCGGTCGTGACCCTGGCACGGTGTCACGGGAGCTGCGTCGCAACGCCGCCACCCGATGTGGCAAGCAGGAGTACCGCGCCACGGTCGCGCAATGGAAGGCGCAGCAGGCTGCCAAGCGCCCCAAGACGGCGAAGCTGGTGCGCAACGACCAGCTGCGCGACTACGTCGAGGAGCGGCTCGCCGGCCAGGTGCGTCGTCCCGACGGGACGATCGTTGCGGGGCCTACGCCGCCGCCGTGGAAGGGATTGAACAAGCCGCATCGCCAGGACCGTCGGTGGTCGACGGCGTGGAGCCCGCAGCAGATCTCGCAACGGCTGAAGATCGAGTTCCCCGATGATGAGTCCATGCGCATCAGTCACGAAGCGATCTACCAGTCGCTGTTCATCGAGGGGCGTGGAGCGCTCAAGCGCGAGTTGGTCACCTGCCTGCGCACCGGACGCGCGCTGCGGGAACCGAGAGCCCGGTCACGCAACACGCCGCAAGGACACGTGACGGCAGACGTGGTTCTCAGCGAGCGCCCCGCCGAAGCCGCGGACCGGGCAGTCCCGGGCCACTGGGAGGGCGACCTGATCATCGGGACCGGCCGGTCGGCGATCGGGACTTTCGTGGAGCGCAGCAGCCGCTCAACACTCCTGATCCATCTGCCCGGATGGAGGGCTGGGGCGAGAAGTCCTACGTGAAGAACGGTCCCTCACTAGGCGGTTACGGGGCCACAGCGATGAACGCTGCACTGACGGCGTCGATCACGACACTCCCCGAGCAGCTGCGCAAGACCCTCACCTGGGACCGAGGAAAAGAACTCTCCGGCCACGCCCTGTTCTCGTTGGAGACCGGCACGCGAGTGTTCTTCGCAGACCCCCACTCACCCTGGCAGCGCCCGTCCAACGAGAACACCAACGGCCTGCTACGGCAGTACTTCCCCAAGGGCACGGACCTGTCGCGCTGGTCCGCTGACGACCTCGAGGCGGTCGCCTTCGCACTCAACAACCGGCCCCGAAAGATCCTCGGCTGGAGGACACCGGCCGAAGTCTTCGAGGAGCAACTACGCTCGCTCGAACAGGCCGGTGTTGCATCGACCAGTTGAACTCGCCCAGTTCAGGTCGAAAAAGGTCGTACGACTGCTGAAGAACAACGGCCTGGTCGGCTCGATGGGCCGGGTCGGATCGAGCGGAGACAACGCCGCGATGGAGAGTTTCTTCTCCCTGCTCCAGAAGAACGTCCTGGACACCAGGCGATGGGAAACCCGAGAAGAACTGCGCCTGGCGATCGTCACCTGGATCGAGACCAAGTACAACCGCCGCCGCCGTCAACGAGCCCTCGGCCGACTCACCCCAGTCGAGTTTGAGATGATCTACACGGCCTCAGACGCGGCCTGATCACCACACACCGCGAGTGTCAACCAAGCCGGGGGCAGACCCGACATCAAGAGGCTTGACTCTGAGTTCGGCGATACACGAAGAAGCGTTGCCTATCTTAGGTTCGCAATCCGGTGGCGTACGGCGAAACGCTACGGAAGAGCACCGACAAATGACGAGTTGTGCGAAATCGCGAATGAGATTGCTCCAAAATTTCGGAGGCTCACACAGCCGGGCGTAGGTGATGTCGGGGACATTCTCGCTGCTATCTGGAACTTGCGATCGCCCCCACGAGACGCCGTGGGCGGGCGCTTCAAGGTTCTGGGCTGTGTCATTTTGGCGCAGCTCATCGACGACCCCATCGCGGATCTGGATGAGCTAGAACCTGCTCTCCGGGACTGGTTCGCGGAAAATGCAGAGGAGTTCGCGAGGTTGTTCTCCTCGGATTAACCGCCAACGCGATGATTGTGCACGGCAGGTGGCCAGACCTCCTACGTCTACGACGCGGACGGCCGGCTGACCAAGGTCACCCTTGCCGACGGCACGACCAGCACGTATGGCTACGACGGGTTCGGTGAGCTGACTGGCGCCTCGAACGTGACCGAGACCCTCGGCTTCGGCTACGACGCCGCCGGCGAGGCGAGTACGGCGACGGCGGCGCCGTTGAGCACGGCGGACGCCGAACCGTCCGTGACGCTGGCCTATGGCTACGACGCGGCGGGGGAGCCGACGAGTGTGGCGGGCCCCGCGGGGGCGGTCGGCTACGGCTACAACCCTGACGGGCTGCTCAACCAGGTGACCGACCCCTCAGGTGGGGTGTTCGGGATCACCCATGACGCCAACAGGCGGCGCACCGGGCTGTCGCGTCCGAACGGGGTGACCGACGTGTACTCCCATGCCGCGGCGGATGAGCTGCTCGGGATCGACTCCACCAACTCCGGTGGCGGAAGCGTCGGGTTCGACCACTACACCTACACCACGAACGGCTTGCGAGCGTCGCTGGCCAACGGCGACGGCACGACGAGCTACGGGTATGACGCGGACGCGCAGCTGACCTCAGGCTCCTACCCGTCAGCCAGCGGGCTCGCGAAAGAGTCGTTCGGCTATGACTCGGTCGGGACCAGACCCAGGCCTCGCAGTCCTACGACGGCGCTGGGCGGCTGACCGCCGACGCAACGTACCTACATTTATGACGACGCCACGTACCTACACCTATGACAAGGAAGGGCACCTGCTCACCGGCACCAACAAGAACACGCACAAGGTCACGTCCTACACGTGGAACTCCGCTCATCAGCTTTTCGCGGTCACCGCGCCGGCCGCCTCGCAGACCTAGGGCTGCAGGTGCCAGAGCTACGAGCGTCGGCGGACGCTAGCGCTCTGGTCGTCGCGTTTGAACATGTGCGTCAGGAGTATCGCGGCCAGGCCGACCAAGAAGAGCAGCCAGGGAATCAACCACCACATCGTCGGCAGTCCGGTTGCAGCGGATCCGCCATGAGGGTGGCGAACTCGATGGGGGCGTCGCAGACCTGGCAGCGGCCGAAACTGCCGTCGTCGAGACCGCGCATGGCGGCTTCGAGCTGCTCTAGCCGCTCTCGAGCCGTCTGCAATGCGTCCTCGACGTTCTGCGGCGACCCCGCCCCGGGCGTCGACGTCGCCGGCTCCTCGGCGTCGGGGTCGTCATACATCGCCAGGGCCAGCAACGTCACTTGCCGAACCTGGTACTGCCAGCCGTCCTGAAGCGCGCTGCGAATCTGCAGCCGTTCGAGGGCCGTGAGCTCGTCCCCCGCCAGGGCCTGCGTCATGAGAGTCCTCCGTCTGTTCGTCGTGGTGGCTGCCGCCCACCCTTGGGGGACGGTGGGCGGCGCCTGGCAGCCACCACGACAAGGACAGCGTCGCGTGCGGCGGTGCGCACGCGATGCGTTCAGTGTGGAGATCGGATGGAGGCTGCCCGGCTCTCGAGCAGGGGCAAGGACACGGTCACCCGGGTGCCCCTCCCGGGCGCGCTGTCGACCGCGATCGTGCCGTGATGGGCGGCGACCAGGTTCTGGACGATCGACAGCCCGATGCCGGTGCCGGCGTCGGCCGCTGCGCTGCTGCTGCGCCAGAACCGCTCGAAGACATGCGGAAGATCCTCGGCGGAGATCCCGGGGCCGGTGTCGCTGACCACCAGCTCGCCTTCCTTGTTGCGCCGGGTGACCCGGATCTCGACCGCAGCCCCGGGCGGGCTGAACTTGATGGCGTTGGACAGCAGGTTGGTGACGATCTGGTGCAGGCGCCCCGGGTCTCCCTCGACTGTCACGTCGTCGAGCGCCCGGCTCAGCTGGACTCCGGCCGCCCCTGCGGTGGCCTCGATCGCGCTGACCGCCGCGTCGGCGATGGCTGCGAGGTTGCAGGGTTCGCGGTCGAGATGCAACGCGGCCGCCTCCGCACTTGCGAGTCGCTGCAGGTCGTCGACGATGCGGGCCAGCCGCACGACCTCTTCGTGCAGCGAAGCCGTCTGTTCCGGGGTGTGTTCCACGACCCCGTCGAGTAGTGCCTCGCAGTTCGCCTGCAGGACCGCGACCGGGGTGCGCAGCTCGTGCGCGACATCGGCGACCAGGTCCCGGCGGAACTGCTCCTCGCCGGTGAGCTTCTCGGCCATGTCGTTGAAGGTCGTCGCAAGCTCGTTGAGCTCCGCCGGCACGCCGGGTAGCGCTTTGGCTCGGGCGTGCCGATTCCCTCGCGACATCTCACCGGCGGCCGCGGTCAGCGACCGGACAGGCCCGCTCAGCCGGCGGGCCACGACCACTGCCGCGCCGAGCGCCAACAGGGCGGCCACCCCGGCCGACCACGCGTCGGCGCGTAGCAGCGAGCGGCGCAACCGGTCCGTCGACACGATGAGGCCGCGGCCGTTGAACCGGATGTCGAGCGTCCCGACCCGTTCCCCGTCGCTCATGATCGGCCGGCGTTCGGTGTGTGCGGCCCGCCGCGGGTGGGAGAAGGTCGTCGCTACGACCCGTCCGTCCTGATCCAGCACCGCGACATCGGTACCGCTCCGAGCGGCCAGATCAAGGGCGGGTTGCAGGTCGGCGTCGGACCACCCGGGCTGGCCGGTCTTGTAGGTCGATGCGGCGTCGACCAACAGCGCCTGCGTCAGGTTCTCTCGGCGTTCGTCGACCAGCACGTTCACGTATCGCTCCGCCGCGATCGCGGTGATGCCGGCGAGGATCAGCACTGCGAGCAAGGCCACCGCGACGTAGGTCAAGCTCAGCCGGACCCACAGCGGACGGTTCGGTCCGTTACGCATCTCGGGACAGCCCGAACCGGTAGCCGCCGCCGATCACGGTGAGGACGATCTCCGGTCGGGCGGGGTCGGTCTCGATCTTGCGGCGCAGGTTCTTGATGTGAGAGTCGACACTGCGTTCGTACCCCTCGAACTCATGGCCGCGGGCTCGGTTGATCAGCTCGGCGCGGGAGTACACCCGGCCGGGTTGGGCGGCGAGCGCGAGCAGGAGGTTCCACTCCGTCGGTGTGACCGCTCGAACGACTCCGTCGACCATCACGGTGCGCTGTGCCTCGTCGATGACGAGCCGCCCGCCGTACGCCCGTACCGCATCGTCGTCGGTGGCCTCGCCACCGCGGCGGAGCACGGCGCGAACCCGAAGCACCAGCTCGCGCGGGCTGAACGGCTTGACGACGTAGTCGTCGACGCCCAGCTCGAACCCGTGAATCCGGTCGGACTCCTCAGCCCGTGCGGTGAGGATCACGATCGGAACGGCAGAGGTGGCACGAACTTCCTGGGCGACGGTCTCGCCGCTGATGTCAGGGAGCCCGAGATCGAGGATCACGAGATCCGGTTGGGCGGAGAGCGCGAGCTGCACGCCGTCAGCTCCGGTCGCCGCGGTCAACACCGAGAACCCGTCACGTTCGAGGTAGGAACGGACGAGATCGCGCAGCTTCGGCTCGTCCTCGACGACGAGCACCGTCGGCATCGTCAGCCCTCACTCTCCGTCCGCCGAGGCCGGCGGCGCGGCGGTCCATGCCACGGTAGGCCCCGGCGTTCGCGAGCGAGCGGCGTGCGGCGGCGTCTCCACACCAACTCCACATCATCGACAACCGGCTTTCGCACGTCGTCGCTGTACTCATCGCATGGAATCGAGCGGTGTCGATCTCTCCACGTGGCTGGGGCTGGTCGGGGTGATCGTCGTGTTCTTCGTGTTGCCCGGCGCGTACCTCGAGATCGACCGGCGCCGCGAGCTACGCCGCAGGCAGCTAGCGGAACGCGACTAGCGGCATGCTTGCCAAGGACCGTCACAAGCGCCGCAACTGGATCCTGATCGGCGAGGCGACCACCGCGCCGATGTCGATGATGGCAGTGCTGCTCGATGCGTCCGGCGCACCGAATCGCCGGTCGCGCGACGGTTCCGGGCGCTGGGTGCACCGGCGGGAGCTCCGCAAGGCCGCCAGCCTGCGCCGACGGCTCGTGGATTCCCTCGCGTCGGGTCGCTCGATCGACGAGGCGGCCCGGCAGCTCGGCGTGACGCCCGAGGCGGCGTACCGACTCGCCGACCAGAGCAGCGCGTGGTCGTAGCCGTCTAGAGGACGACCGCGTCCCCGGCTTCCGGGTGGTGCTCCAAGGTGTCGCCGAGATCGGCGAGCAGAGCCGACGCGCCGCCGAGCAGCAGTTCGATCTGCTTACCCCACAGGAAGTAGCGGTGCACCGGGTAGGTGACGTCGGCGCCCATTCCGCCGTGCAGGTGCTGGGTGAGGTGTACGGCGTGCTGACCCGCCTCCGCTGCCCACCACGCCGCGGTGAGTACGTCGAGGGCGGCGTTGTCTCCCGAGTCGATCCGCCATGCGGCCTGGCGGGCGGCGGCTCGGATAGCCGTGGTGTCGAGGTAGGCGTCGGCAGCCTTCAGCGCTACGGACTGGAACGTCGACAGCGGCTTCTCGAACTGCTCGCGGGTCGAGGTGTAGGACGCGGTGAGCTTCAGTGCGCCGTTCGTCACGCCGGCCGCCGTGGCGGCGAGCGCGGTGAACCAACGCGCTCGCAACCAGCTCGCGGTGTCTGCCCCGCCGATCTGCTCCGCCGCGACGTCGGTGAGGGTCAGGTCCAGAGCGACTTCACGTGCCGTCGTGCAACCCTGCTCACTTGTCACGCCGCTGGCCGAGGGATCGAGCAGGACGACGGCGTCACCGACCGGCACGACAAGGAGGTCGGCGAGGTGCGCCCAGGCGACACCGAGCAGGTTCCCCGTGATCCGGCCTTCGGCGAATGTCGCCTCGAGCACCGATTGCGGCGGCGTGAGCGCCGCGACCACGCTGCCGTTGGCGAGACCCGGCAGCCACCGGGCGCGCTGTTCGGACGTGCCGTGCTCGGCGAGCAGCATCGCGGCGCAGAGCGTCGCGACGAGCGGGATGGGGGTGACGGCGGCACCGAGCTGCTCGCACACCAGCGCCACCTCGACCATGCCGAAGCCGAGGCCCCCGTGCTCCTCCGGGATCGGGGTGCCGAGCAGGCCGGAGGCGGCGAGGTCGTCCCACGTATCGCGGTCGAAGCCGTCGGCGCTCTCTTCGGCCGCAGCAATGTGGTCAGGGCCGTTGTGGCGGCTGAAGACATCGGCCGCCAGGTCGGCGACCTCGCGCTGCGTGTCGGTAAGTGTCGAGATCATCGGGCGCGCCGCGCCATCTTCAGGCCGGCGGCCGCGACGATCTCGCGCTGGATCTCGTTGACCCCACCGCCGAAGGTGTTGATCTGCGCGCTGCGACCGGCGCGTTCGACGGCACCGCAAAGCTGGGCGCCCGGCGATCCGGTGCGCAGCCAGCCACCGGCACCGAGGATCGCGAGCAGCTTGCGGTAGACGAACACGTGGGTCTCGGTGCCGTAGAACTTCGCGACCGATGCGTCCTGGGGCTGCAACCGCTCCTCGTGCACTGCCTCGACGAGCTGCCAGTTGATGAGCTTCATCGCGTCGAGCCGGGCGTAGCACTCGGCGAGGTCCGCGCGTACCCAGGGCAGGTCGATGACCTTCCCGGTGGAACCGGGTGCGGTCGACTCGCGCGCCCACTCTCGTACCTCGCCCCACAGCCGCCAGGCGAGACCGCCCAGCGCCGCGAGGCCGACGCGTTCGTGGTTGAGCTGGGTGGTGATCATCCGCCAGCCGCCGCCGCGCTCGCCGACGATGTTCGTGGCGGGGACGTGCACGTCGTCGTAGTACGTCGTGGTCGTGACGATGTCGCCGACCGTCACGATCGGCGTCCACCGAAAGCCGGGCGACGAGGTCGGAACCATGATGATCGACAGCCCGGCGTGCTTGGGCGCATCGGGTTCGGTGCGGCAGGCCATCCAGATGAAGTCCGCCTGGTTGGCGCCGGAGGTGAAGACCTTCTGGCCGTTGATGACCCACTCGTCGCCGTCCAGCCGCGCGGTGCTGCGCAGCGAGGCGAGGTCGGTGCCGGCCTGCGGCTCGGTGTAGCCGATCGCGACGTTGATCTCGCCGGCGAGGATGCCCGGCAGGTAGGTCGCCTTCTGCTCCTCGGTGCCGAACCGCATGATCGTCGGCCCGACGGTGTTGATCGTCACGAAGGGGAACGGCACGCCCGCGCGCTGGATCTCGTCGAACACGACGTACTGCTCGACCGCCGACCGGCCCTGGCCGCCGTACTCCTGCGGCCACCCGAAGCCGAGCCAGCCCTCCTTGCCGAGCCGGCGGATCGCCTCTCTGAACGACTGCTCGTCGGTGCCAGGAGCGCTCAGTTCTTCGCCGCTGCTGGCGGCCCCGAACGTGGCGAAGTACTCACGCAGCTCGCGGCGGAGGGCGAGCTCTTCCTCAGTGTCGGTGAAGCGCATCGTGATAGATACATTAGTGGGCGAAACGTAATTCGGTCGAGGGGCTGGGGCGGTAGACGTGGGCGAGGATTTGCTGGCGCGGATGCGTGCTCTGGTCGGAAGCCAGGGCCAGCCGCTGGTCGCTCGTCACGCGGTCGGCACCGCGGCGATCGCGGACTGGTGCGACGCGATGGGCGACGACAACCCGTGCTACACCGACGCCGAGTACGCCGCGAAGTCCGTCCACGGCGGGGTGGTCGCGCCGGCCGCAACGCTCGACATCTGGGTGCGGCCTGGTCTCCCGGCGCAGAGCGCGGCGGGACGTCGAGGTGACGACCCGCAGAGCAAGGTCATCGCAATGCTCGAAGCCGAGGGCTACGTGGGCGTGGTCGCGGTCAACAGCGAGCTGGAGATCACCCGTTACCTGCGGCCGGGCGAGCTGCTGCAGGGCGTGCAGGTTCTCGAGGACGTCTCGGAGGAGAAGCAGACCGGGCTCGGTATCGGCCACTTCCTCACCACCCGCACGCGCTACACCAACACCGACGGCGAGCACGTCGGCGACCTGCTGTTCCGGATCCTGAAGTTCAAGCCGGGCACCGGCGCGGCCCCGAAGGCTGAGGAGTCGGACAAGCCGAAGCCGCCGCCGATCCCGAGCGAGCCGTCGATGCGACCGCGGCCCGCAATCAACCGCGACAACCAGGTGTTGTGGGACGGCTACCGGCGCCACGAGCTGCGGCTGCCGCAGTGCAACGGTTGCCGGCGGATCTTCTTCCCCTCCTCACCGCGGTGTGCCGAGTGCGGGTCGTTCGACATGGGCTACTTCGTCTCCAGCGGGCGGGGGACGCTGTATTCGCACGTCGCGGTGCACTACCCGCAGGTGCCGGGTTTCGCCTACCCGGTCGTGGTCGGTCTGGTGGAGCTCGAGGGCGGTGCCCGCATGGTCGCGGACCTGGTCGGGCTGACCCGCGAGCAATGCGAGATCGGTATGCCGCTCGACGTCGACTGGCTGGACAGCCACCCGGCGCTCGAGCCGGGGGAGACCGGGGCGCAGGGCCCGATCACGTTGCCGCGGTTCCGGCCGGCGACGCCCGAGCGGCGTACCGACACGCGCAAGGCCGGCGAGCTCTCCGATGGCGACCAGCTGCCGGTGTGGGTGCTGCCGGTCACGCCGACCGGCATCACCGCGGGCGCTCTGTCGACGCGTGACTTCCAGGACGTGCACCACGATCGCGACCTCGCCCACAAGAAGGGGTCGGCGGACATCTTCTTCAACATCAACACCTCGATCGGGCTGATGGAGCGGTATGTCACCGACTGGCTCGGACCCGAGACGTTGGTCCATGCGCTGCGGGTGAAGCTCGGCGCTCCGGCGTACCCGTACAACCACCTGACCTTCACCGGCTCGGTGCAGTCGATCGACGCATCGACCGGCCGTGCCGTTATCGCGGTGTCGGCGAAGAACAAGCTCGGCAGCCATATCAACGGGACGGTCGAAGTGGAGTTGCCGCGATGACGCGCCACACGTACGCCGGCAAGGCGGCGATCGTCGGCATCGGCGCGACCGAGTTCTCCAAGAACTCCGGACGCAGCGAGCTGCAGCTCGCCCTCGAGGCTTGTGTCGCGGCGTGCGAGGACGCCGGCGTCGAGCCGTCGCAGGTCAATGGGCTGTCGACGTTCACGATGGAGACCAACCCGGAGTCGGAGATCCTGCGCGGTCTCGGCATCCCGGAGTTGACGCATTTCAGCCGGATCCATTTCGGTGGCGGCGCGCCGTGCGCGACGGTTCAGTACGCCGCGATGGCGGTCGCGTCCGGCGTCGCCGACTACGTGCTCTGTTACCGCGCGTTCAACGAGCGGTCGGGCCGCCGGTTCGGTTCCGGCGTACAGGGCCGGCCGGCAGGCGTGACGGCCGAGGAGGCGCAGTTCTCCTGGACGTCGTCGTACGGTCTGCTCACTCCGGCGTCGTGGGTGGCGATGTTCGCGACGCGGATGATGCATGAGTACGGCATCACTTCGGAGGACTTCGGTCGGGTCGCCGTCGCTGACCGGAGGCACGCCGCGAACAATCCCGCGGCGCACTTCTACGGCCAGCCGATCACGCTGGAAGACCACCAGAACTCGCGCTGGATCGTCGAGCCGTTGCACCTGCTCGACTGCTGCCAGGAGACCGACGGTGGTCAGGCGATGCTCGTCACGACCGTCGAGCGGGCGCGGGACCTCAAGCAGCCTGCGGCGATCATCGAGGCTGCGGCTCAGGGCATGGCCGACGACCAGCACATGATGCGGTCGTTCAACCGCTCCTCGCTGGTCGGGCTGCCGGAGATGGGCACCTGCGCACGGCAGATCTGGGAGACGTCGGGTCTCGGACCGGATGACGTCAAGACAGCCGTGCTGTACGACCACTTCACGCCGTTCGTGCTCGCGCAGCTCGAGGAGTTCGGCTTCTGCGGGCGCGGCGAGGCCAAGGACTTCATGAAGGACGGCAACATCGAGATCGGCGGCCGGCTGCCGGTGAACACGCACGGCGGTCAGCTCGGCGAGGCGTACCTCCACGGGATGAACGGCGTCGCCGAAGGTGTCCGTCAGGTTCGGGGCACCTCCGTCAACCAGGTCGACGGCGCCGAGCACGTGCTCGTGACCGGTGGCACCGGAGTGCCGACCAGTGCCGTGATGCTCGGAGTGGATCGCTGATGGTGAAACAGCTCGTACCTTCCTTCTCCGGCGATGAGCTCGCAGGTGGAGTCGCTGTCGTCACCGGCGCCGGAGTCGGCCTCGGTCGCGCGGAGGCGCTGGCTCTTGCTGACGCTGGTGCGAAGGTCGTCGTGAATGACATCGGCGACAACGCGGAGGCGGTGGCCGCCGAGATCCGCGCCGCCGGTGGTGAGGCCATCGGCGTCGCGGGGGACATCGGCGACTGGGACTTCGCGACCGGACTGGTGCGTCGCGCGGTCGAGGAGTACGGCGACCTCAACGTGCTGATCAACAACGCGGGTGTGTTGCGCGACCGGATGATCTTCGGGGTCACCTCCGACGAGTGGGACACCGTGATCCGGGTCCACCTCCGCGGCCATGCGGCCACCTGCCAGGCGGCCACGGCGTACTGGCGTGACAAGTCGAAGGCCGAGGACGGCCCGGTCTGGGCGCGCGTTGTGAACACGGCGTCGGAGGCGTTCTTGTTCGGCTCACCCGGCCAGCCGAACTACTCGGCGGCGAAGGCCGGTATCGCGCTGCTGACGCTGTCGGTCGCCAACGGCTGCGCGCGCTACGGCGTTCGCGCCAACGCGATCGCGCCGCGGGCGCGTACTGCCATGACCGAAGCGACGTTCCCGCCGGCGCCCGAGGGCGACGAGATCGACCCGTGGGCGATCGAGCACGTCTCGCCGGTCGTGGTGTGGCTCGGCACCCGCGGCGCGGACCACGTGTCAGGCAACGTCTTCGTCGTGTACGGCGGCAAGGTCGGAGTGATGAAGGCTCCGACCCTCGACGCGTCTTTCGCTTCTGATGGCGAGACGTGGACGGTTGCCGAGCTCGAGAAGAGCGTCGGACAGTTCCTCGGCGACGGGAACCGCCACGGCTTCGCAGTAGGCAACGACCTCAAGCTCTGACCCCTCCCGCCCACCCCTCCTCCGCCGAGGCCGCCGTAGGTGGCCGATCGGCGGGTAAATCAGGCCACCAACGGCGGCCTCGGCGCTAGCGTTGACGGGCCATGAGGCAGGCCATCAACATCGTCTTCAGCGTCGGCTGGATCGCGTTCTGGATCGGTTGGATGGCTGCTGCCTCGCGGGTGAAGCGAGGGGCCTCGCAATGGCGTGGCTACGTGGGTTTCCGACTGCTTGTCGCGGCGCTGATCGTGGCCGGCTCGCACGTCCATGCGTTCCGCGGCTCGGCGCCACACGACGCGACGATGGACGTGCTCGGCCTCGCGCTGTTCGTCGTCGGGATCGCCATCGCGGTGTGGGCACGTGTCCACCTCGGCCGCAACTGGGGCACGCCGATGTCGCAGAAGGAGGACCCGGAGCTCGTCACGTCCGGGCCCTATCGCTGGGTCCGGAACCCGATCTACTCCGGGCTGATCCTCGCGTTCGCGGGGACCGGGCTCGCGGTCGACCTTCGCTGGCTGATCCCGATGGCGCCGATCGGTGCGTACTTCGTCTACAGCGCGGTGAAGGAACAGCGCTACATGGAAGAGCAGTTCCCGAACACCTACCCGGCGTACCGCGCCTCGACCAGAATGCTCATCCCGTTCATCTACTGACGCGCCGCGCCCCCTCTTCGCGATCTTGCACTTTTCAACGTGTCCGAGGCGTTTTGGACGTTGAAAAGTGCAAGATCGCGTTGTGGTGGGTCAGGAGGAGTGGGAGGGGCTGCCGGTGCAGCGGCAGGTTTGGCTGGCGTGCCGCGAGGTTGCCGAGCGCAAGAGCCGGCACTGGTTCGACGTGATCACCCGGATCGGTCGGGCCGGCATGGGTGAGATCACGGCGGGGCTCGGTACGGACATGGTTAACGCGGACCGGAGCGCTCGGTTCGGCGCGATGCAGTTTGCTGCGAGCGAGCTGGTCGGGAGGTTGTCTGCCGAGGAGCGGGCGACCTTGCGGTTGCACCGCACCTTGCCGGACTGGTTCGTGCCCGAGATGGTCAAGCGCGCCAAGGTGATCGAGCGCGAGCAGCGCCGTTAGCTCAGCCGACACCGTCATCGACGACGATCCACGGAGCTGTCGGCGTACGGCGCGCCAACACAAAGCCCCAGGTCCAGCCGTTCCCTGCCGGAATCGTTCCGTCGGGACTGCCCGAGGTGTCTGCATTGAAGGACACATCGACCTCGCCTCGTGCCTTGGATAGGGCAAGCTGGATGTAAAGGTCGCTTGACATAGCACAGATGACAAGTTAGCTTTCCATCGTGCGGAACCGGGTGCGCGAGCTCCGGAACGCCGCGGGACTGTCCCAGAGCGCTCTCGGGACGCGCCTCGGCGTCTCCCGCCAGACGATCAACTCGATCGAGGCGGGGCGTTACATGCCGTCGCTTCCGTTGGCACTGGCGCTCGGCCGTCTCTTCGAGGTTGGCGTCGAGGACATGTTCATTGAGGACGAGGAGGGTCGGTCATGAGCCGAACGCGTCGCGGCGCGTTGGCGGGCGGGTTGCTGATCGCGGCCGGAACGGGTGTCGGCGTCGGCCTCGGTCAGGGCGCGCCTACCGGCCTGGTGGCCTCCCTCATCGTTCTCGCCTTTGTCATCGCTGTGGAGTTCGGGCGAGGGGACCGCGCCCGAACGCTGGCCGGGCGTGCGGACCGCAGCGACGAACGGGAGCTGGCGATCCATAACGAGGCCACCCTCGCCGCGTATCTCGCCGTCGTCGCGGTCGCCTTACCGGGTTGGCTGGTGGGTGCGGCACATGGCCACTTCAACCAGTTCGGCGTGGTGTGCGCGGTCGGCGGCGGCGCCCAGATCCTGGCCGTTCTCTGGTTGCGCACCAGGAGGTGACGCCAAGGTCGGCGAGTCACGCTCGACGGGTGCCGACCTCGAAGGGACTGCGTCAGCCGCCGCTGCCTAGGACCACGTCGACGCGCTGACCCGGAGCGAGCAGGATTCCCCCAGGTGGGTTCTGGCTGACGACACCGGTTGCCTGGTTGTCGTTCGAATGCGTGACGGCGCCGAGCCTGAGGTCGTGCGCAGCGAGCTTCGTGCGTGCCTGCGCAACCGAGAGGCCGACCAGATCCGGAGTCGGCTCATCCGGTGATTGCGCGGCCCGTGCTGCCGCGAGCGCCGACGTTGCCTCGGTGCGGTAGTGGCCGCATCCGTCGACCGGGATGTGGAGCAGCAAGGGGGCGTCCTCGGTCTTCGCGAGAACCTTCTGCGGTACGTCGGCGTACGCAGCGCAGGCGTCGTTCGTCGGCGGCTTGTCCGGCAGGGCCAGCGCGCTGACGAGGCGGGTGAAGCTCTTGTCGTCGGGCGTGACGATCGCGGCTTTCGATGGCTGGTTGGGTACGTCCACCGGGCACAGCTTCAGCTCGGTGACAGTCGACGGTGACACCGTCACCGGTGTGGCACTTGCGGCGGCGGTGCAGGAGTACGCACTCACCTGAGTGCCTCGTACCGTCAGGGTGGTCGGGTTCGTGGAACTTCCGGACGAGCCGGAGCAGGCAGTCCCGATCACGGCGAGCGCGGAGACGGCGACCAGCCGAGCAGCCTTCATGTCGGGTAGACGCGCGAGACCGCGTGGTGGTTTCACAACGGGTGACGGGTGCCGAGCTCGGAGTGGGCCGTTCCCTCCACCGACCACTCGGCCTCGGTGATCCAGCGGCCCTTCCACCGATCGACCGTCACGTCGACGTCGGCGCGTTCGGAGTTGGTGCAGACCGCGCCGTCGCCGTTGGGATCGGTGTAGTCGAGCATCACGCAGCGCTCGTCGGGCTGGTTGACGGTGACCGTCAGCCGGCTGCGCCCGACGACGCCACGAACCCGCCAGGTCGATGAGGACAGTCGAGTACGGAACAGCGGTGCGGCCAGCAGCGGGTCATGCGGCCAGTCGCGACCGTCGCGGCGCAGCTGGACGAACGCCAGCGGCGGCAGGCCGCGCATCCCCGGCCGCCGCGCGACCGCGCTGACGATCTCGAGCGAGGTCTCGTCGTCGAGGTCCGCATGTAGCCAGCCCCATCGGTGCGCGTTGCCGTGACCGTAGATGTGGGAGACCGCTCCGAGACCGTCGAGCTCGAGCCGCCGGCCCGCGACCTCGATCACCCCGGTCATGGCCGCCTTCGGGGCGAGGACGACGTGCGCCGACGGCAGCAGCTCCTTCTGCCAGACCCGGCGAGGAAGGGTCCACATCGGCCGTTCACCACCGGTCCACGCGACGTCCCACGAGGCGGCCGCCGCTGTGCCGCGGAACCACCCCGGGCCGACGGACGCCGATGCGCTCGTGAACCACCACCCGTCGTCCGGCTCGCCGTAGGGCTCGGGCCCGAAGCGTTCGACCACGGGCGACGCGCCCACTGGGAACAGTGCGGCCCAGCCGTGCGCGTACGGCTCACCGTCGGTGGGTGAGATCCGCTCGTGGTGAACCCACACCCCGGTGCCGGTCGCGCGATCGGTCGCGGTGGCGTACCAGACCTCGAGCCGACCGCGTTGCCCGCGCCACCGCGGCGCGCCGGCAAGATCGTCGCTCACGGCGCCATCCTCCCCGATCGAACGAGCACTCAGTCGGGAGTCTCTGACGCGCTGTCCGGTTTGGCGGGCGATGGCGGGGACTCGATGTGCTACTTCGGGCGGTGGAGGGTGCCGCTGCCGGGCGGCGGTGTCCGGCCGGTGTGGACCGGTACGCCGAGCGCGCCGGCCTGCTTGATGATCGTGCCGCTTGCCCGCTCCGCGAGGGCCGCGATCGTCAGCGACGGGTTCACGCACAGCGAGGTCGGCACCGACGAGCCGTCCGTGACGTAGAGGCCCGGATGACCGCGCAGCTGATGCGTCGGTTCGCAGGCCGACGTTGCCGGGTCGTCACCGATCCGGCACGAAGCGAGCGGGTGCGCCGACAGGTAGTTGCGCGTCGCGCTCCAGTCGAGGTGTTCCCCGACCCCGTCCTTCTCGATGATCCGCTTGATCGCGGCGTCGGAGCTCTGCCAGGCCCGGATCGTCGCCGAGGTCGGCTGGTAGGACAGCGTCGAGATCGCGGCCGCGGAGTCGACGCGGATGAACGCGCCGGTCGGCGGCGGCACCCCGAAGACACCTTCGTTGTTGTCCTCGCACATCGCGAGGATCGTCAACCAGGACCGCCAGCGGTCGGTGAGGTGCTTCTTCGCCGGGCCGAACCAGTCACCGCCCGGCGTTGCCTCCGGGAGGATGTTGGTGATCGTAGGGAAGTAGATCTGTTGCAGGCCGTACCGGTCACCGGCGCGCCGCGTCCCGTCGAGGAAGTCGTAGGTCATCGAGCCGATCGGCTTTCCGATCGGGAACGCGTCGTAGGCCACACCGGGCTTGCGTTCCAGGCCGAGCACCGAGTGCACCTTGCGCTCATCCATCAGTGCCATGGACACCCGGTCGCCGTTGGGCGAGAAGTACTTGCCGACCGCCGACGGCAGGTTCCCGAGCAGCGGCGCCGATCGCTGCAGCAGCACCGGCGTCGCCATCGCGCCCGCCGCGACGACGACGAGCTTCGCCTCGATCACGCCGCCGCCGTCGGGGACCCGGTAGTCGGCGCCGTCGATCGTCAGGTACTCGATCGCGTAGCGATAGCCCGGCGTGAGGGCCGGCGAGATCGTCTGTACCTCGTGCAGCGGCCGGATCTCCGCGCCGTGGGCGACCGCGGCGGGAAGGTAGTTGAGCAGCATGGAGCGCTTCGCGCCGAACCGGCAGCCGTTGAGCATCCAGTTGCAGTTGGTGCACGCATCGAGGTCGACCGCTACGGGGACGGGGTTGCAGGTGTGCCCGGCGTGGTGGCACGCTGCCGCCCAGACGCCGCCGGGATACGGGACGTCGTCCCAGGATTGCTGCGCGATCGGCAGCGTCTCCTCGACCAGGTCGTACCAGGGGTCCAGTGCAGACCGCGTGAGGTCCTTCGGCCAGATCCGCCTGCCGCCGGCCTGCCGGTCGAACACGAACGTCGGCGCGCGCAACGCGCCCGCGAAGTAGGACACGCTCGACCCGCCGACGCAGTTGCCGGCCACGACGCTCACGCCGTCGGCGGTGATGTAGTCGATGAGCTTGGTGTAGGTGTCGATCCGCAGGTCGTGGGTGAACTCGTCGGTCTCCAGCCACGGGCCGCGCTCGAGGATCACGACCTTCGCGCCGGCCGCCGCCAGACGGTACGCCGGGATGGCGCCACCGGGCCCCGAACCGATGACGACTACGTCGGCCCGCTCTGTGGTGCTCAACGCGGCTGGCCGGTCTTCGTGGTGTGCGGATGGAGGCGCGCGAGCTTGCGGCGGTAGGAGAACGTCGGGAACCGCCACAGCCCGTCCCGGTCAGGTTGCGGGAAGCCGATCGCCTTCAGGCCAGGGTGCCCGTTGCGGACGGCTTCGGCGGTCGAGAGGTAGCCGGCCGTGTGGTAGCCGAGGAACACCAGGCCCGCGAGCGCGAACCACAGGAGCGTCTCTTCGCCGCCGCCCTGGTTGAGCAGGGCGTCGAGCATTGCCTTGCGGTCCTCGTAACGCAGCCCGACGAACGGCGGGAGCGTCGGGTCCGGCAGCTTCGCGTGCTCCGCGGCGTAAGCGACGGCTTCAGCGTTGACCGCCGCCGCGAAGACCGGAAGCACCGCCCCGATTCCGGTCGGGTGGAAGCGCATGAACGTGATCGCCCCCGCCTGCACGGCGCCGGCGCCTCGGGCGACCCCGGCGATCGCGACGTCGCTCGGGAAGCGCTTCTCGCCGGGGATCAACGTGTCAGCGACCGCCTCGATCGTCATCGTCTCCGGGTCGCTGGTGGTGCCGAGCAGCCCGATCGGGTCGGTGCCGACCAGGCCGAGCGGACTGGACGGGTCGGGCGGCGCGGGGGAGACCGCGTACGCCGCCGCAGGCAGGCCCGCCATTCCGATCGTGGCGAGCCACAGCACCTGACGCCGGTCGAGCTCCATCGGGGACGCTCAGCAACCAAGCCCGGCAGGCAGCGTGACCGCCGCGCCGAAGCCGCCGCCCGGCCCCGCGCCGTACCGGCGGATCTGCGCGGCGAGCGGCGGGCTGATCGACTCGATCGCCGCCGCTGCCTGGTACGGGCCGACCGGCTCGCCGGCGATCCGGAAGTGGCGCAGGATCGCACCGCCGTAGCCGTTGCGCAGATCCCACCAGTAGCTGCCGTCCCACTGCACGAGCGCCCCGAAGCCGCGGTCGAGCCGGATCTTCCAGTGGTCGCGCTGCCAGTACTGGCACTTTCCGGCGACCGCGAAGCGCGCCGGCTCGGCGAGCGTGAAGCGGATCGCGCCGCCGTTGTCGACGGTGATGTCCCGCTTGTTGTAGACCACGCAGAGCGTCGACCCGTTGAGCAGCGCTCCGACGTTCGGTGCTTTGCCGTTGCCGTAGTGATGAACGGTCGGGCAGAGGAACGTCGGTGACCGATACGGCGTGAAGTCCGGGGTCTTGGCGCCGGCCGCGACGGCGGCGCCTGCGCTCACCGCACCGAGGGCGGTCGATACAACCAGCCACCGCCAGACCCGCGACCTCACGGGCGCAGTCTCTCAGGCGGCGAGTGCACCCGCCTGCTTCGCCGTGATGTGCCCGGCGGCGTACAGGCTGCGCAACGCGTCGGTGATCGTCTCTGCGGCGGGCCGGTAGGCAACGCCGAGATCGTCGTGAACAGCGGAGTCGTCGGTGTCGCGGGCGAGGGTGAGGAGCTGCATCGCCTCGGCCGTGAAGATCGTGTGGAACGGGACGACCCGGCGGAGCGTGTCGAGCGCCGCGCCGCCCACCCGGTAGAGGCTGCCCGGAGTGCGGATGCCCACCAGCCGGCGCCCGGTCGCCTGGCGAAATGCCGCGAGCATCTCCGGCAGCGAGACAAGCGTGCCGCCCGCCATGTAGCGCCGTGGGCCGCGACCCGGCTGAAGCGTTGCCGACAGGATCGCGCCGAGGTCTCGCGCGTCGATCACGTTGACGCCGCCGCTGGTCAGTGGGTAGACGCCGGATCGCAGGACCGATCCGAAGCCCTCGGCGGCATCGCCGCAGAGCTCACCGACAGGCGGGCCCATGACCCCGCCCGGGTAGACGATCGTGACCGGGGCTCCTTGCGCCTGCAGCTCTCGCGCGTACTCCTCGGCGAGCGCCTTCGACCGTGTGTACGGGTTGCTTGCGTCGGAGACCGGCGGCAGGTCCGACGTGATGATCGGCACTGACGGGCTGAAGACCGCGGCAATGCTCGATACGTGGACCACCGGATCGCAGCCTGCATCGAGTGCCGCGCCGATCACGTTCTTGGTCCCGTTGACGTTGACGTCGAGGGCATGCGCCGCTTCGTTGCGGTCCAGCGCGGCGACGACCGCTGCGGCGTGGATCGTCGCGTCCACTCCGTTGACCGCACGTGTCACCGAGGCCCGGTCGGTCATGTCGCCTTGCACCACGTCGAGCTGCTCGATGTCGACGCCGACCGCCCCGAGGGTCGTCGCGACCCGGATCGGGCGGCGCGCCAAGATCCGTACGTCGTGTCCGTCGGCGAGCAGGCGTAGCACCGCGTTGCCGCCGACGTACCCGGTTCCCCCAGTCACCAGGACCTTCATCGCGGCGGAGTCTAAGCCGGATCTGACGACCCGTCAGATTTCGCGACGAACTGCGACCGGCCTTGCCAGAGCCGGTCGCGCAGCAGCCGCCGCAGCAGCTTGCCGGTCTGGTCGCGCGGGATCTCGTCGATGATCTCGATCGCGCGTGGCCGCTTGTAGGGAGCGAGGCGCTCGGCGGCCGTCGCCTCGAGGTTGTTGCGTACGGTCGCCTCGTCGGCGTCCGGAACCAGCTGGACGAAGAGGATGATCACCTCGCCGCGTTCATCATCAGGTGCGCCGACGGCCGCGAGGTCGGCGACTCCGGGCACGTCTGAGAGCGCCTGGTCGATCTCGGCGGGATAGACGTTGACGCCTGCGGAGACGACCACGTCGGCCGCCCGACCGGAGAGGTAGAGGAAGCCGTCGGAGTCGAGGTGCCCGATGTCTCCCACCGTGAAGGCGTCACCGACGTGCGCGCCCTCGGTCTTCGTCTCGTCGCCTTGGTAACGGAACATCCGGCCCTTCGACGGCACGAAGTAGACCGTGCCGTCACTGCCTGCGTCGACCGATTGGCCTGCGTCGTCGAGGATCCGTACCTCGAGTCCCGGCAGCGGCCGGCCGACCGTGCCCGGCCGGGCGCGCCACTCGTCGCGGCGGACGATCGTCATGCCGCCTTCGGTGAAGCCGTAGTACTCGACCAGCACGTCGCCGAGGACGTGGCTGATCGCCTCCTTGACCGGCAACGGGCACGGCTCTCCGCCGTGCAGCACGGTACGCAGCGACGGCGGTGGCTCGACGCCGCGGAGGTCGGCCGGCAGCGCGAGGATCTGCCGGAACATCGTCGGCACCATGATCGTCGAGGTCACGTCGGGACGGCGGAGCTCGGTGAGCGCGACGGCGGCGTCCCACCGCCGCATCACACGCAGCGTCGCGCCGCGGGCGAGCGCGCCGAAGCCGAACGTCTGGGGCGCGCCGTTGAACAAGCGGGAGCCGAACAGGTGCACGCCAGCGCCGGGGAGCTCCAGCTGCTCCGCCCAGTAGGCGATCCCGGCCCAGCCGGCGGCGAACGGCGTGGTGCCGGAGCCGCGCATCACCACACCCTTCGGTCGCCCGGTGGTGCCGGACGTGTAGGGCATCTTGTAGCCGCAGCGGTCCTCGCCGAACGGCTCCGCGGACTGCGAGCCGAGCCACGACGCGAAACCGGGATCGTCAAGATCGACGATCGGTACGCCGCGTTCGTACGCCGCTTCCCGTGCGCCGTCCCGGTCGGCGACGACGACCGCCGTACCGGCGTCGGACAGGACGGCGTCGACCTCGGCCGAGGTCCAGCCGGTCTTCAGCGGGGTGTAGGCACAGCCCGCTCGCCACGCGCCGATCAGGGCGACGACGAACTCCCAGCGGTTGCTGACGCAGATCGCCACGTGGCTGCCCGGCGTGGCGCCGAGCGCTTCGACGCCCCTCCCGAATCGGGTGGTGGCGTCGTCGAGCTCACGCCAGGACAGCTGCCGCTCGCCGTCGTCGACCGCGACCCGTGACGGGTCGGCGACGCCCGACAGCTCCGCGAGGCTAGAGCGCATGTGCCATCCGCTCCACTATGGCCATAGGAATCTTCCACGCGTAGAGCGGATGTGCCATCCGCTCTAGAGGAGCTGGGCGAGGGCTTCGGCGTGCTCGTCTGCCGTCCCGAACTCGGTCGCGTGCAACCAGGCGCGCTTGAGGAAGTAGTGGACCGGGACCTCCCAGGTGAAACCCATCCCGCCGTGTACCTGCACGCAGGAGCGGGCGTTGCCGCAGGCGGCTTCATCGGCGAGCTGCTTCGCGCCCGACACCGCGCGGGTGGCGTCGCCGACCTCCGGATCGTCGAGGGTGACGGCTGCGGCATGAAGTGACGCGCGTGCCAGCTCGGTCCTCACCAGCATGTCGGCGCAGATGTGCTTGACCGCCTGGAACGACCCGATCGGGCGCTCGAACTGCTCACGGCTCTTGGCGTAGTCGACCGCGAGCTCCAGCAGCCGTTGCGACAGACCGACCTGCAGCGCCGCGGTCAGCAGTGCGCCGGCGAGACGGACCTGTTCGACGCCCACGTCGAACCTGACCGCGTCGGGGCCTGTCGAACCGGTGGCGATCGATTCGGTGCCGTCCACCTCATAGAGCGGAGTCAGCGGATCGATCGGCTCCGGCAGTGCGACGCCCGGCGGCGGTGAGATCGTGTAGGCCGCGTCGCTGTCGAGAAGGAGTACGGACTCGGCGATGTCGAGGTGGGGTGCCAGGAGAGGAGTGCGGGTTCGGTCGAGGACGGTGACCGGGCCTTCGGCGTAGCCCGCGGCGAGGAACGTTCCGACGAGCGGACCTGGGAGCGCGGACCGGCCGAGCTCTTCGAACACCAGCACAGCCTCGACCCAGCCGAGCTCGAGCTCGGTGCGCAACGAGAAGACGCCGGTCTCGACAAGCGACGCCCACACCGCGGCGTCGAAGCCGCCGGACAGCTTGTCGAGCGGGTACGCCGCCTCCAGCACCTCGCGAACGCCGCGCTGCAGCTCGCTCTGTTGCTCGGTCGGCAGGAAGTACATGGTCGCGGTTACCGTTCCTTCGGCAGGCCGAGGATGCGCTCGCCGATGATGTTGCGCTGGATCTGCGACGTGCCTGCCGCGATCGTGTACGACAGCGAGTTGAGCCGCTCCGACGTCCACTCGCCGGTCGGCAGCCCGGCGATGTCCGTGCGTGAGACGGAGGCTCGATCCAGCACCCGAGCGCCGAGGTCCATCAGCCGCTGCCGCGCTTCGGTGTAGCGAAGCTTCAGCACGGACGCGCTCACGCCGGGTACTCCGGAGCCCGCCTCGGTGACTCCCCGTTTGGTCAGCGCCCAGAGCGCGTCGAACTCCGCACCGAGGTGGGCGATGTCGCGGCGAAGGCCGCGGTCCTCCCACGCGATCCCTGCCGTCGTCGTCACCTTCTTCGCGACTGCGGCGAGGTCGCTCACGAGCCGGACGGAGTCGACGATCTGGTCGACCCACGCGGTCCCGCGCTCGAACGACAGCGTGACCATCGTGACGCGCCAGCCGTCGTTCTCCTCGCCGACGCGGTTCGAAACCGGGATCCGTACGTTGTCGAAGAAGACCTCGGAGAACTCGCTCGAGCCGAGGAGCGTGTTGAGCGGACGCACGTCGAGACCGGGGGAGTCCATCGCCATCATCAGCCAGGTGATGCCCTTGTGCTTCGGGGCTTCCGGATCGGTGCGTACCAGCAGCTCGCAGTAGTCCGCGACCTCGGCGTGGGACGTCCAGATCTTGTGGCCGTTGACGACGTATTCGTCGCCGTCTCGTACGGCGCGGGTACGCATCGATGCGAGGTCGGAGCCGGAGCTCGGCTCGCTGAACCCCTGGCACCAGATCTCCTCGCCGGAAAGGATCTTCGGCAGATGAGTCGCGCGCTGCTCGTCGTTCCCCTCGACGACGATCGTGGGCCCGGCGTGCAGCAGGCCGACGAAGTTCACCCCGACGTACGGCGCTCCGGCGCGCTCTGACTCCTCGAGAAAGATCAGGTGTTCGGTCGGCGTCGCGCCGCGGCCGCCGTACTCCGTGGGCCAGTTGATGCCGGCGTAGCCCGCGTCGAACAGCAGTCGCTGCCACGCGGTGTCGTACTCGCGCCGCCCTGGCCAGTCGGTGTGGTGCGGCTTCGCGCCAAGGGTCGGGATCGTCTTCCCGAGCCACTCGCGCAGCTCTTCACGGAAGGCGCGCTCCGCCGCCGAGTCGCGCAGGTCCACGGCAAAACAATAGTGTGGCGATCCGCGATACCTGACGACCCGTCAGAAAACCGGAGGACCTTCATGGGACGGCTCGACGACAAGGTCGTCATCGTGACCGGCTCCGGCCAGGGCATCGGCGAGGGCATTGCGCTCGCGGCAGCGGCGGAGGGCGCGAACGTCGTCTGCGCGGGCCGGACCCTCGAGAAGGTCCAACGCACCGCGGCCACGATCGAGGAGCGCGGGGTCAAGGCCCTCGCCGTGCAGTGCGACGTCCGCAGACAGGACGAGGTCAACGCCGCGGTCGCCGCGACGTTGGAGCGGTTCGGCCGGATCGACGGGCTGGTCAACAACGCCCAGATGGTCGCGCTCGGCCCGATCCTGGAGATCACGGAGAAGGATGCGCGCCGGACCTGGGAGAGCGGCTTTCTCGGCTCGCTGTGGTTCATGCAGGCCAGCTACGAGGCGCTGAAGGAGTCGAAGGGTTCCGTCGTCAACCTCGGCACCGGTTCCGCGCTGCGCAACGACCTGCCGGGCTTCACGCTCTATGCCGGGACGAAGGAGATGATCCGCACGATGTCCCGGATGGCGGCACTCGAGTGGGGCAAGGACGGCATCCGGGTCAACGCGATGATCCCCAACGGGATGTCCCCCGGCCTTGAGATGTGGTCGCAGTTCGCGCCGCAGGAGTATGAGGACTTCGTCAGCACGATCCCGCTCGGCCGGGTGGGGCGGCTCGAGGAGGACGTCGGCCGGGCCGTCGCGTTCCTGCTCAGCGACGACGCGGCGTACGTCACCGGCTCGACCCTGATGGTCGACGGTGGCCAGGCGTACCTCCGATAGGCACAGAGAAGGGTTGGTCCGTGGGGATCTGTGACGGCCGGGTGGTCATCGTCACCGGCGCCGGCGGCGGGCTCGGTCGCGCGCACGCCTTGGCGTTCGCGACCGAAGGCGCGCGCGTCGTCGTCAACGACATCGGTACCTCGCGTGAGGGCGAGGGATCGTCGGCCGGTCCCGCGCAGGCGGTGGTCGACGAGATCAGGGCGGCGGGTGGCGAAGCAGTGGCCAACGCCGACGACGTCGCCGATTGGGACGGTTCGAAGGCGCTCGTGCAGACCGCCCTCGACTCCTTCGGGAGCCTCGACGTGCTGGTCAACAACGCCGGCTTCCTGCGCGACCGGATGCTGGTCGGCATGTCGATCGAGGAGTGGGA
>DASZTV010000008.1:0-3366 GCA_035548125.1 Mycobacteriales bacterium
GTACATGAGAAGACGTGGGACTACGAGCGAGACAGCGCTGGTTCCCTTGCGCGAGGCGGCTGATCTCGTCGATGAGGACGAGTTCGCGATGCGCGACTGGGCGGAGGCGCTGGTCGCCCGGGCTCGCGCTGACGGCGTCGAGCTGACCGGCGAGGGTGGGCTGCTGACCGGCCTGATCAAGCAGGTGCTGCAGACTGGTCTGGAAGTCGAGATGGAAGAGCACCTCGGCTATGAGCGCCACGACCCGGCGGGCCGGGGCTCGGGGAACAGCCGCAACGGCTCCTATCCGAAGACGGTGACCGCCGAGGTGGGTCAGGTCGAGCTGGCGATCCCGGGGGACCGGGCCGGCACGTTCGAGCCGGTCACGGTCCCGAAGTACGCCCGGCAGCTCGACGGGCTGGCGGGCAACGTCATCTCGCTTTACGGCAAGGGCATGACGACAGGGAGATCCAGGCGCACCTCGAGGAGATGTATGACACGTCGATCAGTAGGGACACGATCAGCAAGATCACCGACAGGATCGTGAGGACATGCTGGCCTGGCAGAACCGGCCGCTGGACCGGCTCTATCCCGTTCTGCTGATCGACGCGATCGTGATCAAGGTCCGCGACTCCCAGGTCGCGAACCGGCCGGTTTACGTTGCTATCGGGGTCAATCTCGACGGCGAGCGCGACGTGCTGGGCTTGTGGATCGGGCCGTCGGGCGGTGAGGGTGCCAAGCAGTGGATGACGATGCTCACCGAGCTTCGCAACCGCGGAGTCGCGGACGCGTTGATCGTCTGCTGCGACGGGCTCAAGGGTCTGCCGGACGCGATTCGGGTGACCTGGCCGCAAGCGACCGTCCAGACCTGCGTCGTGCACATGGTCCGCAACAGCCTGCGTTACGCCTCGAAGAAACACTGGCCGGCGATCACCAAGCAGATGCGCGCGATCTACACCGCACCGACCGTCGAGGCAGCCGAAACGCTGTTCGCGGACTTCGCGGCCGAGTGGCGCGCCACCTACCCCGCGATGATCAAGAGCTGGGAGACGGCCTGGGCCGAGTTCGTGCCGTTCCTCGAGTTCCCCAAAGAGCTGCGCGCGATCGTCTACACGACCAACGCGATCGAATCGCTCAACGCCAGGTTCCGGCGGGCCGTGCGGCACCGCGGCCACTTCCCGACCGACCAAGCCGCACTCAAAGTGCTCTACCTCGTCGCGATCCGCCGCCAGGTGAATCGTGAGAACCTGACCGGAAGGATCAGCAGCTGGAAGCAGATCTTGAACACACTGAGCACGCACTACGGAGACCGGATCGCCGAGGCGATCGACTAATGACCGTCACTGCTGCTTACACAAAGAATCTGACAGACCCCAGTGGTGATCGGCGCGACGCTAGTTCTGATCTCGATCGTATGACTGCGGGGTCCACATGAACCTCGACCAGCAGGTCCGTCGTGTGCTCGTGTAGTCGCGCGATGGGGTGTAGCCGCCGTCATCGCCGGTGTGAATCGGGTTGCCGATCATGCGTAGTGACGAGAAAGCGACCGCGACCAGCAAGTACTGCCACGGAGCGTCCTCGCAGGTCAGCGCCTGTTCTTCGCGGTAAACCAGACGGTCAGCGACCCGCTCAGCCGAAATGTCGTACATCTGACCTATAGCGGCAGCAGCGATGGGACTGCGTGGGCGTCGATCGCGGACCGGCCGAGATCTCGCCGCAAGCGCGTGCTGGAGCCTAGGAGCTGGTCGAGGACCAGCGTCCGTTTGAAGTAGTGGTGGAACGGGTGCTCGCTGGTGAAGCCCATCCCTGCGAGGACCTGCTGGGCGTGCTTGGCGACGGTCTTTGCCGCGGTTCCCGCGATCAGCTTCGCCATCGTCGCCGTGAACGGCGTCGGGGTCGCCCAGCCGGCATCGACCGCCGCGGCGGCGGACTCGACCGCCACATATGACTCCGCCAGCTTGTGACGTACGGCCTGGAATGAGCCGATCGGCCGGTCGAACTGGTTCCGGCTCACCGCGTGCTCGCGGGCGAGTTCGAGCATCGCGCGCGCGGCTGAGGTCAGCTGTTGCGCGATGGCAAGCTGTCCGGCGGCGACGGCGGTCGGCCAGTCGATCGCAGTGAACTGGCCGATCGGTACCCGACCGGTGACGGCCCGCCAGCCACCTGCCGGGTCGATCCCGGCGACGGGTGTGACCTCGAGCGCATCAACCTCGAGCATCGCCAGGAAGTCCTGCTTGCCGCCGCCGTCGATCGTCACTACCGCCTGGTGTGCCTCTGCGAAGCGGGCGCTTCCCAGACCGGTGATCGTCAGCTCCGCGCGGTCGTACGTCGCCGGCGGGTTGTGGTGTCCCAGAGACGGAAGCGCCACCGCGCGGTCGTCGGGCACATCGAGTCCGAGGGCGTGAACCATCACGTCGTCGATTGCTGAGGACGACAGGTTCAGCTCGCCGAGGATGTCGAAGACAGTGCGGGTCGCAGCGACCGGGTCTTCGCTCAGCGCGGCCCGCCAGCCGACCTCGCGCAGCGCGTCGTCCACCCCGTCGCCGCCACGATGGGCGATCGCGCCGCGAACCGCATCGGCGAACAGCTTGGTCTCGGCGGCGTCCACTAGCGGTCCTCGCCGAGATTCAGCAGGCGGCGGGCAACGATGTTGCGCTGGATCTCGCCGGTTCCTCCATAGATCGTCGCGGCGCGCGAGTAGAGGAACTCGGAGCGGATCTCGGCCGCCTCGTCGTCATCGCCGGTCACGACGGCGCCGGGAAGCGTCGCGGCGACCAGGTCGAAGACCGCGTGCTCGGTCTGACCGAGCAGGATCTTGTCGACGGAGGTCTCCGCGCCGAGCCGCTCGCCGGCCGCCAGCCGGTGCTGCGTGGCACGGGAACGGGCGCGGAAGCCGTAGAGGGTTTCGATGACCGCGCCGAGATCGGGCGGGTCGATCGAACCGTCGGGTGCGATCTCGACCAGCCGCTGCAGCCGCCGCGCGAGGTAGGCGCCGCGATGCCACAGCGAAGTGCTCCGCTCGTAGGGGAGCAGGTCCATCGCGACCGCCCAGCCCTCGCCTTCGTTGCCGAGTGTGCGGTCCGTCGGGACGGCGACGTCGTCGAAGAACACCTCACAGAACTCGTCGACCCCGTGCATGGTCTGCAGCGGGCGGATCGAGATGCCGGGGGAGTCCATATCCACGAACAGCGCCGTGATGCCGCGGTGCAGCGAGTCCGGCGTACCGGTGCGGGTGAGTAGTACGCACCGCTGGGCGTACTGCGCGTAGCTGGTCCAGACCTTCTGCCCGTAGACCCGCCACCCGTCGTCGGTCCTGGTCGCGCGGCACGCCAGCGCCGCCAGGTTGCTGCCGGTGCCCGGCTCGGAGAAGCCCTGGCACCAGGTCTC
>DASZTV010000009.1:0-3555 GCA_035548125.1 Mycobacteriales bacterium
CCGAAGGTGACTGCGTTCCATGCCGAGCTGGCCAGGTCGGCGAGGTGCGGCGGGCTGAGCGCCCGTAGTCGCGGGTCGTAGTTGTAGTCCTTGGCGTACCCCGTCACGACCGAGCCGCCGTTGGTCGATGTCGCGACCGGACCGCGGAAGGCCTGGATCATGCCGCCGTCGATCGTCAGCACCCCGAGGGCGGGGCCCGAGTCATAGTCCTGGACGAGGAAGGAGTCGTTGGAGGCCACGATCGCGGCGTCGATCTGCAGATTGGTCATCGGCGTCCCGTTGTCGTCCGCGCGGCTGCACTGGCCGCTGCTGGAGGAGCGCGAGGAGCAACCCGTCAGCGAGTGCAGCACCTCGACGAAGTTGTTGGCCGACAGGCCCAGTACGTCGCTCGCGGACGTGTCCGCCGACGCCGGTGAGCTCGACGAGGACGACGGCACGTTGCGCGCGATGTTTGAGTCGGTGTTGGTACCGCGGTAGCGAATGTTGCCGGTCACGTAGATGTTGTTGGCCGCGCCGATCGTGAGCTTGCCGGTCAGCCAGCCCTTGACGAAGACGTCGCCGTGCGAACACGACGGCTTGAGTGCGCTCGGCCCGGTGGCGGTGTTGGTGTCACCCGAGGCCGGGTAGGGGAATCCCGGAGGGGTCGTACAGCTGTAGCTGCCCGTCGGGCTCTCGACGTAGACGACCTGGCCGGACGGCACCGGAATCGTGACGCCGCCGGGCGTTCCCCAGGCCGCCTTGCCGCAGACACCCGTGTCGAACGAGGACGGCGTCTCGGGCGAGAGCACCGTCATTGATCCGTCCCAGTTGAGCGTGATGCTCGTCGGGCCTTGGAAGAGACAGCCCTGCCCGCCCTGGGACGGGTCGGCGTACTGCTGGAGCGTCGTGTTCGTGTTCGGGAACGGTATGACCGAGTACTCAGGGTCCTGCGCGAACGACGGGTTGCACGTCGCTCCAGACAGGCACTGGTAGTACCGGTGCGCCGGGTCCTGCCATTCGGTGCTGAACTCGCTCTCGAACTTCGGGCTGCCGTTGAACATCACCCGGTCCTGGCTGTGCACCGGCCCTTGGAGGGTGTCGAAGCCGCCGAACGAGATGGTTTGGCACACGCTGCTTCGTCCGTCGTAGGCGTGTACGGCGCAGTTGGTCCCGTTGGGGAGAGCCACCGCCGACTGGTAGGCCTGCGGGTCGAGGGTCTCGTACTTCGTGAAGTACATGTAGTCCAGGAAGTCGGCCTTGCGAAGCTGTGCAGTGACTGTGCGGTCGACGCCGTGGGCACGCCCAGTCGAGGTGATCTTGATGATCCCGGTCGTGTAGGCCTGGCTGGTATCGACCGTGTACTTGAACGAGCCGAGCGAGCTGCCGCCGGGAATCGGCGCGAAGCCGGAGAACGCGGCGTTGCTGACGTCCACGTTTCCTTGGACGAAGTAGTTGGGATTCGCCTGGAGTCGTGCGATGTAGTCGTCGACGCCGGCGAGCGCGGCCTGGTCGGCGCCCTGGTAGTCCTGTTCGTGCCGCGACGCCGCCTGGCGGTTGCTGACCAGCGCTGCGGCCAGCGTCGCGAAGATCGTCATGATGAGGATCGCGAAGATCACGGTGATCATCGCCCAGCCGCCCTCTACCCGGCCCGTTCGATTCCGGATCCTCAGCATGCGGCGCCCGGGAGGCTCGGCGTGGCGACGAGGTGGTTCGGCAGCGAGACCGTGATGCTCGCGCCGGTCGGCGCCACCTTCGGGTTGGAGCTCTGGCCGACGCTGAGGGTCATCCCGACCAGTTCGACCCCGCCCCGGTCCACCGCCGACAGCGCGGGAGGACTGCCGATCAGGCTGAGCGGCGCGCCCGAGAGGTTGGCGGCTGTGGGCTGCGAGAAGTAGGTGAAGACCGGGTGGGAGGTGTTGACGCCTGTGGCCAACGTCCTGGTCGTGCTCGCCCCGTAGGTGTAGGGCGGGAGGCAGGCGTTCGGGCCGCTGTTCGTCGCGGGCGTGACGGTCTCGAGCAGCTTTCCGTTGACCACCTTGAACTCGATCTGCGCGGGGGGCGCGCCGGGAGCGTTGTAGCCGTAGAACTTGAAATCGGTCGCGGTAGCGGCGATGACCGCTGTCACCGGCGTCGCCCCCTTCACGGCCGGCGGCTGTGCGGCAGTCTGGATCAACTTGGACATCGCGTCCAATGCGACCTGCGCACCACTGAGGTTGGTCACGCGAGCTCCGGTCGCGCGACTCGTCCGCAGCGTGAAGATGACCGACACCGTCGCGATCGTCCCGATGATGCTGAAGACGAGCATCGACACCAGCAACTCGGCGAGGCTGGTGCCGGCATCGGCGCCGTAGACGGCGCGCGAGCGGAGCCGGCTCATGACAGGTCCACCGTGTTGTTGACGCTGCTGCTCGAGGTGATGGCGACGGGCCCGCTCGTCCGGGTGCGAGAACCGATGCGCGCGGAGAACACGTAGTCGCCGTAAGGCAGCGAGAACGCGATGGCCCCGCTCGAACTCGTCGTACCGGCAAGCGTGTAGGTGTCCGAGCAGCCGTCGGGTGAGTCCGTGACCTGGATCGTGGCGCCGGATACGCCGGAGCCCCTGTATCGCACGGTGATCAGCCGGGAGTAGACCGGCACGGCCAGGGCCGCGGCGCCCCCTGCCGCAGGAGTGCCGAGTGCGGTGGACACGGTGCTCGACGTGGTGGCGTCAGCCGCGCAGCCGCCGGCGTACGCCGAGTAGCCGCTGCCCGGCGCGACAGCCCATGGGAACACCGTGTCGTTGAGAGCGCCGTTAGGCGCGTTGTAGACGTGTGCGCTCCCGTCACTCCACCCGGTCTGGCCGACGGTCACGACCATGCCGCTCGACGGCAGTCGGTATGTCGTCGGTGCGAAGCCGGGGCTGTAGGCCGGCGTGATGGCGAGCGTCGCGGGGTGGTCGTAGAAGATCACCGTGACCGGCGTGATGCCGGGGATGGACTGCCCGACCTGCTCGGTGTGGTTCGTGGCCGCTGCACTCGTCGAGTCGACATAGCCATCGATGCTCACGCCGACGGTGTACTTCTGCGGGGTGAGCTGGGCGAAGATCACGCAGCCGTTGGAGTCGGTGGTCGCCGTCTTGGGTTGACCCGACGGCGGCGTGAGGGTGATCGTCTGGTTCGGGATCGGCGTCTTGTCGCCGGCCACGAGCTGGACCGGGACAGTGATCGTGTTCGGGTTGAGCGGCGTCGCGATCGTCGCGGAGGTCACCGCCGGGGTGCCCGACATGTTCGGCCAGGTCACCGACGCAGAGATCCGCCGGTAGGCGACCTGGCCCGGGACTCCGCCGGTGCATGAAGAACCGGTCGCCCCGGCGTTCGTCCAGGTGGCGTGCGTCGCGACGGTGAAGTTCGTCGAGCCCACCCGCACCGTCTTCGTGGAGTCGTCGGGGATGGCGAGGCTGTTCTTCACCGCGTCGCGGGCGGTCTGAACCGCCTGCGACGCGACCTGACCGGCCTGGACGCGCGTCTGGTTCTTGCGCGTGACAGCGAGGGCGCTTCCGAGCAGAGCGACGACGGCTACCGCGGCGATCGCGAACAC
>DASZTV010000010.1:0-22744 GCA_035548125.1 Mycobacteriales bacterium
AACCGCATTAGCAGTGCTCCGTAAGCCTGTCCGTAGATAACCGGACGTGACCGCCGACGTTCGGAAAGCTAGCGATCATGCAGGTCAGCGCGTTGCGCCAGACGGCAGCGGACTTTGGCGGAAATGGACGGACGACGCAGAGTAGCGATCGAACTGCAACTGAAACTGCAACTGGCCGCCGCGCCGCGTTGATGGCTGGCTGAGGCGACGACGGGGGCCGTCTCGCAGATACCGAGTGATAGTCAAGACCGGTGGGTCGGCGTAGTACGCGACGAGCGTGCCACCCGATTCCTGGGTGCTTTCACCGCCGGGGCTGATCGGAGCGAACGGGGCGTCAGTTTGAACTCGGCAGGTGCGCCGTCGCGTCACCCCGCCAGAGCCATCTTGAGGCTCTGATCATGGATTCACTCGATCGTGGTCACCGGTCAGGCCCTCTAACAAGATCGTCTGGACCGTTGTGATCGCTTGGTCGGGATCGGTGTGCGGTGAGGTGACGAGGTAGCCGAGTCCGGCAAGGGTTACCGCGCCGAAGATCGTCGCGGCGGCACCAATGGTGTCCTCGACAGGGCGCAGCGAGCCGTCCGCGGCGCCCGCGGCTAGCAAGCGTTCGAGCGGGTCGTAGAAGGCTCCGTTGATCGCCGTCGCGATCTCAGGGAGCCGGGCGGCCCGTCCTAGATCACCGATCAATGCACGGCACACTGCTGGGTGCTGGAACATCAGTCTCAACTGCGCTTCGATGACCGCTCGCAGGCCCGCCGCGCCGCTTACAGGAGCGTCGGCGGCCACCGCGACGTCGCCGGCGACGAGCGAGAGGAAGTCTTGGAACAAGAACACGAGCACGTCTTGCTTACCGGCGAAGTAGTAGTACAGCGTCGCCTTCGGGACGCCGGTGACCTCAGCGATCTCCTCGATCTTGGTGTCGTCCAGCCCCTGATCGGCGAGCAGATCGGCCGCTCGGTAGATCTTCGCAGCTAGTTGGGTGGGCACTGGTCGCATCACTACCTCCTCGACGTGACTATTCTATAGGTTTAGACTTTCAGTACAAACTCTGAGAGGAGGATCTGTGGGTATTCGCCGCCTTCGCCAGGTGCCCCTGCCCCATCCGGTTGACCTCCTCGTTGGGAAGTCGCTGCGCCGCCCGTGGCTGGTGCTTGCGGCGTGGGCGGCCGTGGCGATCGTGTTGAACACCGCGGCGCCTCAGCTGGAGTCGGTGGTGCAAGACAGCAGCGCGCCCTTCTTCCCTGCCAGCGCGCCCTCGGTGCGCGCTCTTGAGGTCATGGACCGTGGCTTCGGGTCGGGCCACACCCGATCGGACGCGTTCATAGTGCTGGTTGACCAGCGCGGGCTCAATGCGGCCGACACCGCCACCTACCGCAGCGTCGTTCGCCGGCTCGTCGCCGATCCGCAACGGATACCGGAAATGCAGGACTGGGTCCAGCAACCGAAGCTGCGGACGGTGCTGATCAGCCACGACCACCGAGCCACCTACATCCCGCTAGGGCTCGCCAGCGATATCGGCTCGGCGCAATCCATCGCCGACGTGAAATGGCTCCGGGGGATCACCAATTCGGTCAGCCGTAGCCCGACGACCCGGCTTTACGTCACCGGGGATCCGGCCACGATCACAGATCTCAACGATGCGGTCGACAGTACGTCGAAACGGATCACCGTGATCAGCTTGCTCGCCCTGCTCGCGATCCTGATCGCGATCTACCGGCGGCCGGTAACCATCCTGATTCCGCTGGCCACGATCGGGGTCGCGGTGGTGTGCACCCGAGGCGTGCTCGCCGTGATGGGACTGGCCGGCTTCCCGGTCTCCACGTTCACGCCGGCGTTTATCGCTGCGATCGTTCTGGGCGCCGGCACCGACTACACCGTGTTCCTTATCGCCCGATATCAGGAGGAGCTTCGCGACGGTCGAGCACCGGCCGACGCGATTGCCATCGCTGCAGTTCGGATCGGCCGGGTCCTCGCGGCATCTGGCGCCACCGTCATCATCGGCAGCGCCTTGCTTGGCCTCGCAAGCCTGTCGATCCTCGCCGCGACCGGCCCGGCGATCGCCGTGGCGATCGCGGTCACGGCACTTACCAGCCTCACCCTCACGCCGGTTTTGATGAGCTTTGCGGGCACGAGGATCGCCAGCACCCGGGCGCCGGCGCCGAACGGAATATGGGTCAAAACTGGACGCCTCGCCGCTGGGCGACCGGCGGCCGTTTTGGTTGTAGGTCTCCTCGTCCTCGGAGCGCTAGCTGCGTTCTTCCCGACGATGAGCCTGTCCTTCGACGAGCGGGCCGCGCAGCCACGATCCACCCCGAGCAACCAGGGCTACACCGCACTGGACGCACACTTCCCCGCCAACGAGACACTGCCCGATTACTTGCTCGTGTCGGCTCCCCACAGCATGAGCAATCCGCACGACCTCGCCGCACTCAACGCCCTCAGCGAGTCACTGGCCAAGATTCCCCATACCCAGACCGTCTATAGCCTGACCCAACCGACAGGCCGGCCCCTCAAGCCTGCAACCATCGCCCATCAAGTCGGTGTCCTTGCCCGCCGCCTGAACGCCGCGGGCACGCAGCTGCGCCACCGACGGCACCAGCTTCAGCAGTTCAGCACCGGCACCGGACGGCTGTCCTCCGGCGCCAGCCAGATCAATGCTGGTACGCACGCCGCGTACCACGTGATCGACCGCTTCATCGCCGGATTGACCAAAGAAAACCACGGGCTCGGTGCTGCCACTCACGCCCTCGGCACGGCCCATCGCGGTGCCAGCCAGCTCCAGGCGGGAGCGCTCACTCTCGGTCGGCGACTTGATCAGGCTCACGACCAGACCGCGAAAGCCGTCAGCGGCATCGGTCAAATCAGTGCCGCGCTCGATAAGGACCCGCTGTGCTCACTCGACCCGATCTGCCGCAACGCCCGCACCGCCCTGAGCCAGATCTACCGCGGCGAACACGACGAGCTTCTTCCCGGACTCGAACGTGCCGCCCACGGCGCGACCAAGATCGGCCACGGTGATGGCGCTCTCGCCGGTGGCCTCCGTCAGCTCGAACAAGGTCTTGCCCGCGCCCGCCGCGGAACCGCGCGGCTGAAAGCCGGTGAGCAGCTGTTTCAACGCAAACTTCGCCGGCTTGCCGACGGCACCAGCCAACTCGCCCACGGCATCGGGCAACTGCCGCCCGGCGTCCAGAAGCTGGTCGGCGCCACCACCAAGCTCACCACGGGTCTCGGCAAGGCCGGCGGATATCTCGACCAGGTCAGCACCCACGCCAACACCCCCGAAGCCGCCGGTTTCTACCTCACCGGTCACGACCTCAATCGCCCGGACTTCAGCCTCGCCCGGCAGGTGTTCCTTAGCCCCAATGGCAAGCTCGCCCGGATCGAGATCGTCGGCACGACCGACCCGCTGACCGGAAGCGGACAAACCCGCTACCACGAGATCGAACAGACCGCAGCGCTCGCCGTGCGCGGTACCCCGCTCCAGGACGCCAACCTGCGACTCACCGGAGCCGGTGGGTTCGGCAACGACCTCGACGACTACCTTCACCAGGACGCCGAACTCGTCGCGCTCGCCGTCCTCATCTCCGTCTTCCTCATCCTGGTGATCGCGCTGCAGGCCCTCGTCGCTCCGCTGTATCTCCTCGCCTCCGTCGTCCTCTCCTACGCGGCCGCGATGGGTCTGATGACCATCATCTGGCAGCACATCCTTGGCCATCAGATCGAGTTCTTCGTGCCCGTCTTCGGGTTCGTCCTCCTCGTCGCCGTCGGCGCTGACTACAACATCCTGCTGATGGCCAGACTCCGCGAACTCAGCGAGACACCGACCAGGGAAAGTGTTGCACGTGCCGTCGCGACGACAGGTGCCGTCATCACCTCAGCCGGGCTGATCTTTGCCAGCACCTTCGCCGCGCTGCTCAGCTCGCCTGTCCTCGGGCTTGCCGAAATTGGAACCGGAATGGCGATCGGTCTGCTGCTCGACACGTTCATCGTCCGCACGCTTGTCGTGCCCGCCTGCGCCGCACTCGTCGGCGATAAGAACTGGTGGCCGTCAGGACGGTTCCGACCCGGTCGAGTGCGACAGTGACCGCCATCGAAGACATCGAATCCGTAACCGATCTATCGGCCTCTACCAGCGCGCCGTCACGGTCGGTGAGCCCCGGAGCCGGTGGGGTGACTCGGCGTGTGCTTGAGCGAACGCGCAGGTCGGCGCGTTGTTGGTGGGGGCACGTTCAGGTCCGCGGGGCTTGGGGGCTGCCGTCGGCGCGTACGTCGCAGAGTCGTCGCCACCCCGCGGGGATGCCGTCGTCGAACACACCGGCTTGGACGAGCATCTTGAGGATGGGTCGGTAGGCCCGGATGAGCAGGCGCTGCCGGCTTGGCGCGCGGTTGGCAGCGCGCCAGGTCCGCCAGGTCGGTAGTCCGACCGTGGCGTACACACCGGGGTGGACGAGGACTCTGCCGATCTGGCCCAGCAGCAGCGGTACGACGTGACAGACGAGCGCACGGTCAAGCGCGCTGGCGCTTGCCCAGACCTGCGGGAAGACGGTCCGCACGTAGCTGAGGTGACGCGCCTCCTCCTGGCGGTGGTAGCGGTTGACGGCGGCGACGAACGGATCGGTGTCCGGATGTTCCGCGGTGTGTTTCTGGAACACGTCGGGTACCTCCTCGCCGGCCATCACCAACACGTGGATCAGGGCGGGCAGCCCGACGAGCTGGGACAACAACAGTCGCTCGACGGGTTTGAGCCAAGCTGGGCGCAGCGGGTTGCGTGCCTGCGGTTGCAGTTGCTCGATGACACGGATGAACGCCCGCTGATGCCGCGTCTCCTCACCGATCTCGTGCAGCAGGAAGCGCACCTGCGACGCGGTCAGGTCGTCGGTCTGCAAGATGAGGATCGACAGCCCGGCGTTGAGCGCCGCTTCAAAGCGTGATCCCATCTCCAGCCAGGAGGCGAGTTCCTCGCGCCCGAGCCGGATCATCTGTTCCTCGGTGAGGCCGAGATCGAGGTCGGCGACGGAAACGATGTCGTCGGGGATCACCCGGCCGGGACCGATCGCCCCGGTCAGAATCTGGTCCGGGTCGAGCAGCCGGGAGCCGGCGGCGTCGGCGAGACGGTTCAGCGCGACGTCGACATCCGCGCGGTGGGCTTCTAGGTCCTGCGCGCCGCGTGACATGGCGACTCCCTCTTGACGACGAGCAACGATGCGACGCAATCTATGCGTTGTCGCATCGTCGTACAAGGGACGGCCAATGACCAAAGCCGGTGAAGCCGTTGACACGGTCGTCGAGGTTCCGCATCCGAGTGGGATCCCGCCGGCACCGCCGGCTGAGCTCGACCCGTACCTGGATGCGGCGGCCGACGTGTTCGCCCGGTACGGCATCACCCGCAGTTCGGTGCAGGACATCGCGCACCGGCTTGGGCTGAACCGGGCCACCGTCTATCGCCAGGTCGGCAACGTCGACAGCGCCGTGCGGTTGCTACTCGCCCGGGAAATCCATCGCGCGCTGGGGCTGCTGCCGAGCACTCCGCCGGACGGCGATGGGGCGGACTACGTGATCGACCTGGTCGCGACCCTGGTGACGTTCGCGCGGGGCCATCCGGTCATGGTGAAGGTGCTCGACGACGAACCGGAGCTGATCGGCCCGTTCTTGGTCACCGACATGCCGGAGTTGATCGTCCGCGTGTCCGACACCCTCCGGCCGTTGCTGGACGGCGCCATGTCGGCCGGCATCCTGGCGCGGCGTGACCCGGCGGCGCTCGCGGAGTGGGTAACGCGGATCGGGTTGTCACTGATCATTGCGCCACCCGCCGCGGACCTGCGCGAGTTCCTCGCCGCGGTGCTGCGCCCGGCACTGACGCCCGCCGAGGGAGATGCGATGTGACGACGATGACCTACCGGCCGTTCAGCCGCCGGGTGCAGGCAGACCCCTACCCCTACTACCGGGAGCTGCGGGCGCACGCTCCCGTGTATCACCTGCCGGAGGAGCAGCTGTGGGTGCTGACCCGTTACGACGACGTCGTCGCCGCGCTGCGTGACCCGCAGGTGTTCTCCTCGCAACGCGGCATGTCGGACATGATGCTCGGCCGCAGCACGCGCACCGGTGAGCAGGTGCCCGAGTTCCTCGCCGACATGATCGGCCGCCGACTGCTGATCGCGGCTGACCCACCCGATCACGGCGTGCTGCGGCGGTTGACCGCGAAAGTGTTCACGCCCCGGGCGATCGCGCAACTGGAACCGCGGATTCGCCGAATCACCGGCGAGCTCGTCGACCACCTCATCGATGCCGGCGACGACGGTGACCTGGTCGAACACCTCGCGAACCCGCTACCGGTGATCGTCATCGCGGAGCTGCTCGGCATTCCGACCGGACGCCGCGAGGACTTCAAGCGGTGGTCGGACAGCCTGGTCGGGGCACTGTCAGGCAGCCTGGCGATGGAGGCCATGCAAGCCGACAGCACCGAGATGTTCACCTTCTTCTCCGACGCCGTGCGCGAACGCGGGCAGTCGCCGGGCGAGGATCTGATCAGCCTGCTCGTTACCCGCGGAAACGACGACGGAGCCGCGCTGGGGCCGGTCGAGATCATCCTGTTCTGCATCCTGCTGCTGATCGCCGGCAACGAGACCACGACCAACCTGATCGGCAACGGTGCGCGGGCCCTGTGGGATCACCCGGAGCAGGCACGCAGGCTCGCGGCTGACCCCTCGCGGATCCCAGCGGCGGTCGAGGAGACACTTCGCTACGACAGCCCAGTCCAGTCCCTGTTTCGCGGCACCACCACCGACGCGACCCTGCCGTCCGGTGGCCAGATCCCAGCCGGCGCCCGCGTCATGGTCTGCTTCGGCTCGGCCAACCGCGACGAGGCACACTTCCCGGCCGCTGAGGAGTACATCATCGACCGCGATCCGAAAGACCACGTGGCGTTCGGCTCAGGCATCCACTTCTGCCTCGGCGCGCCCCTCGCGCGGCTGGAGACCCGCGTAGCCGCCGAAACCCTGTTGAGCCGGCTCCGATCGTTGGAGCCCGCGGGTGAACCCGAGCGGGTGGACAGCTTCATCCTGCGCGGCTATTCGAGCCTGCCTGCCCATGCCAAGTCGCGCTAGGCGCAGCGAGGAGCCCTGATGTCACACGCGGTCGTCGACGACACAGCTGACGCGCTGGTCCTGCAACTGCTCATCGATCCGGTCGGCCGCGCGGACCCCTACCCGCTGTACCAGCAGCTGCGTGAGACCGCGCCGGTGTTGCGGTCCTCGTTGGGTTCCCTCGTGCTGAGCACCTACGACGACTGCATGACCGTGCTCGGTGATCAGCGACTCGGCCGCGGCCTGAAGATGCGACGCAACGGTGGCGTTGGCGGCGCCCCGCTGAGCGCGCTGGACGCTGACCCCCAGGTCCGGGACGAGTTCTTCGACCACGCTGGGCACAACATGCTCTTCGCGGACGCACCCGACCACACCCGGCTGCGTCGGCTGGCCAGCCAAGCCTTCACCCCGGCACGGGTCCGGCGGCTGCGCCCGACGGTGGAGCGGATGGTCGATGACCTCCTCGACGAGATCGCGCAACAACCGCAGGTCGAGCTGATCAGCGACGTGGCGCTGCCGCTGCCGATCCGGGTGATCGGCGAGCTGGTCGGCGTACCGGTCGAGGACCGGGCCGCGTTCCAGCCGTTGATCCGCGCCAGCACCGCCGGCATCGAGCCCGGCACGTCACCGCAGGCGCTACGCGCCGCCGTCGACGCGATCGGCGAGCTCGGCGCCTACTTCGGTGAGCTGATCGCGCGACGCAGGCAAGAGCCCGCCGATGACCTACTGACCGCGCTGGCAGCGAGCGGCGACGCCGACGACCGGCTGAGCGAACAGGAGATCATCGCCACCGCGATCCTGCTGTTCGCGGCCGGGTTCGAGACCACCACGAACCTCATCGGCAACGGCATGCTCGCGCTGCTTCAGCACCCCGAGCAGCAACAACGCTGGCGGGACGATCAGTCAGTCGAGTCCACCGCCGTCGAGGAGCTGCTGCGCTGGGACAGCCCCGTGCAGATCAACATGCGCACCGCGCTGCAACCATGCGAAGCCGCCGGCGTCCCGATCGCGCCCGGCGAATCCGTGCTGCTGCTGCAAGGCGGAGCAAACCGAGACCCGGCCCGTTTCCACGACCCGGAATCCCTCGACCTCACCCGCGACGACAACCACCCACTCAGCTTCGGCTGGGGCATCCACTACTGCCTCGGCGCAGCACTCGCTCGAATGGAAGGCGAAGTCTGGTTCAGCCGGCTGCTGCAACGCCACGACCACATCACGTGGCTGGACGACGAACCACACTGGCGGCCAAGCTTCACACTGCGCGGTCTCGAGCAACTGAACGTCCGGTTCGTATAGACGCCGGAGCAGCTAACCTCTCGCCGCCCGCGCCGTCACCCTCGCGGCGCGTCAGAGCCGGCTCATCGTCACCGCGGAGCAGATGCGAACAGCCGCTGATCGTGACGCTTATGCCGGCGGGCGGGGCCGATCGACGGCTCGCACGGCCTGTGCGATCTCGCCCCAGCGAGCAAGCGAGGCTTGGTCCTGCATCCATGCGAGCCCGGCGAAATACAGGACCACTCGAGTCGCGACGCCCTGGTACCGCTCGATCATTCGTGGCGCGATCGAGGACCACTCCCCGCTGATGCAGAAGTGCTCCAAGAGTTCATCGTCGATCTCCGCGGCCATTCCTTGGACATCGCCAAGCTTCTGACGGGAACGGATTCGCGCGGTGGTTCCCTCCCGCCCGAGCTGGTCGAAGATGAACGCATAGTTGGGAGTCGACCCGTAGAAGGCAACCTGCATCCTGGCCATTTCCCGCCAAGCCGCGATTTCTGCCGATGAGGAACCAGGCGCGATGAAGGCGGGGACGATGACCTCCACGTCGGCCAGTCGCCTCCCGTTGCGGGCTGCGCCCTCCTCGAGGCTCGGGAGCACGGTCTCGGCAAGGTAGGTGGGCGTATTGAGCGGGTGGATGTGAACTCCGTCGGCGATCTCCCCGGCAAGTCGCAGCATCCACGGATTCACCGCGGCAAGGTCGATCGGGGGGTCCGGCACATCGATAGGCCCCGGATTCCACATCGCTGGCAGCAGCGAGAGGTTCCAAAACTCACCGTCGTAGGCCAGCGGTTGGGTTCCACGGAACGCGGCGAAGACAGCCCGCAGCGCGCCGATGTACTCACGCATCCTCGGTCCGGGGGGATCGAACTCGGCGCCGTAACGTCGCTCGATGTGTGCCCTGACTTGGGTGCCCAGTCCGAGCCTGAATCGACCTGAGCTGACCTCCGCCAGTTCCCAGGCAGTGGTCGCGGTGACCATCGGGCTGCGCGGGAACGCCACACCAATGCCGGTGAGCACATCAATGTCGGTCGCCAACGAGGCCGCGGCACAGCTCAGATACGCCGTTCGGCCCGCCTCGGTGATCACGATGCCCGAGAACCCAGCGTCCCGGGTAGCTCTCGCCAGCTCCTGGACCCGACGGAGCGGAAGGCCCCCCGTCATGAGGTCCACGTCCACGGTCAGGACACCTTGGGTGCAGTAATGGTCACGGTTCCCTGTGCCGCACCGACCAGTCGACCATCGTTGACGGCGTCGATCCGCACCACCGCGAGGCGCCGGCTCATCGAGATGATCTCGGCGTGCGCCTGCAGCAAACCCCCTCGTACCGGGGCCAGGAAATTGAGCTTGAGCTCGGTCGTCGCTGCCCATGTACCGGGGGGGATAAGCGGGTAGAGCACAGCACCGAGGACATGATCCGCCAGAGCCGCCAGAGTGCCTCCGTGGGCAGAGCCGAACGGATTGAGGAGGTCGGTCCGCACGTCGATCTCGGCTGACAGCCAACCGGGCCCGACATCGGTCACCGCAATGCCCAGGTAATCCGGAATCCCGCCCATGTCCAAGCCCGCCACCATGGCGGCTGCCACTTGGGGGTTGTAGCTGTCGAACGTCGGCCGAGGCGAGGGCTGCGGACTCATCGGACTGAGTAGCAGGTCGGAAGTCCCGCGGTTCGGTGAAGGTGGCCGTCTTGCTCGATCAGGTCGAGGTGACCCACCACCTCAGAGATCCCCAGCATCACACCGAAGTCCTTGATGTGGGGAAACAGTGCGCACGACAGCTCGTAGGACGTGGATTCGGGTAGCCGCTCCAGGACCTCGAAGATCTCGTTGGCCCGCAGATCGTGATGACGCCGGGTCTTCTCGACGAGCACCGGAACGTCACGAAACCGCGGACCGTGTCCGGGTAGGACGAGCATCGGATCGAGTCTGGTGAACCGGTCCAGTGACGCCAAGTACTCAACCAGGCTGCGCCGTCGACCGTCGGGACTGTCCGGATCTGGTTCCAGCACCGGATTTGGTGTGATGCACGCCAAGAGGTGATCGCCGGAGAACAGGACCCGGTCGGTCGGGTCGAAGAGTGCCAGGTGCCCGACGGAGTGTCCGGGAGTGACATGGACCTGCCAGGTACGGCCTCCGGCCTCGAGAACCCCGCCGTCATCGACAGGAGCCAGACGGTGCGGAGCGATCGGGTGCGTCATGCGGCGAACGCCGTCGTAGAACGCCATAAAGACCTCCTGCATCTGCGGAGGTATGCCCAATCGGTCGCCCGCACCGCTGAGACGGCTGCCGAAGATCCCGTCGACCAACTTCGGAAGCTCCGGCCTGCCACAGACGACCTGCGCGTCGGCCTCATCGGCCAACCAACCAGCAGCGCCAAAGTGGTCAGGATGGCCGTGGGTGATGAGCACCTGGTCCACGTCCTCGATCTGCAGACCTGCTGCTTCAATCGATCCCCGAAGCTGCTCCGTACTGTCCGACCAGAGCATCCCCGGATCGATCACGGTGACGGGCTCATCCACCAACACATAACAGTTGACTGCACCGACCGGGTAAGGGGTCGGCAACCCGATGTGAAGGACCCCGTCCGGCAGATCATCAGTGATAGGCACCAAAGGCTCAGAGCTCAACGACCCACTCCCTGTTCATGACGACGTTGACCGCCATCCGCACGGGTGATCCCCGACCAGAACGTTCCGACAATGGCGCGAGCAACCCGTTCGACGTCGATCCGGCCACTGGACACCAGTCCCTGGAAACCGACGATCGTCACCGCCCCGAACAGAGCGGTCGTGACGACCTCAACGTCGAGGTCCACAAGCAAGTCGTCGGCTTCGAGGAGAATCCGACGCACCGGAGCGTGAAATCCCTCGTCGATCCCTGCGGCGATGACCGGCAGTTGGCCAGCCTTACCCAAGTTGGACAACAGAAGCTGGCCGGTACCGGGGTTGGCGGCCAGATGATTGAGCTGCGCGTGGACCACGGATGCAAGCCGCGCGTTGGTGTCACCTTCGACATCGGCCGCCGCGGCGACACTGACCTTGAGGTCGGCGAGCATCGCTCGCAGAAGAAACGTCAACACCTCGTCTTTGCCGGAGAAGTGGTAGTACAACGTGGCTCGCGGAATACCGCTCGCCTTAGCGATGTCCTCCATCCGGATGTCGTGAAAACCAGCAGTGAACGACTCAGCGGACTCCGACAGCCGAGACGCCAATCCCTCAGGCACCGCATGGGTGACCTGCAACGAATCAGAACTCGTCATCAGGCACCGGTCTCGGCGGGTAGCGCCTCGAACCCACGCAGCGTCACGCTCTGGCGCCAGACACGGTCAACATCAATGCTTCCGGGTTGGTCGAGGATCGCCGGATCACGATTGACCGCACTCAGGAAGGTGCGTACAGAGCGTGTCCTTCTGCGAACGCCGGGGCAACGCTTCGGGTTTTCGCGTGACGCCCTGAAGTCCCGGTGTTGAGTCAGATTCCAGGGCAGTGGAGACCGCGGAGCAATGGGCTGGCAACCGGGACCGCACTGCCGGATACCGGCGGTAGGGATCCGAGCGCCCCTCGTCACTCGGAAACGCCTCAAGCGCCATCGCATGGGGTTCGAATGCGTCAACTGCCATGGCTCTCCGTAGTTTGGACGCTCTGTCCAAATGGTACGTCTAAGAACTGTCACCCACAACCAACAATGACGATGTCGGTAGTGCATGCCGTGCCCGTGACTGTCCGGCGCCACGGCACGCGAACGGCTCGGTGCCGTCGTCGAGGCACAGCTGCGAGTGATGTTCGACCATCCGGCGGTCTGCCGCGCCCTCATCGGCGACCTCGGGCGGGCCGGGAGGTTGCCCGAACTCGCCGGCGCGATCCGCAATGCGTTCCACGCCCCCGTCGAGCAACTGCGCGAGGAGGGAGAAGCTGACGGGTCGTTGCGCCGCCTCAGCAACCGGTCGGGAGCCGCGTCAGCGGTGTTCGGCGCCGTCACGATCGCGGGTCTCGAGATTCTCGTCATGGCGCGGACACCACCACGCCTGAGTCAACCGCCACCAGCATCCTCAGCGTGCTCGTCGACGGCATCGGCGCAGCACCCCAACCGGGAAAGTCCGCCACACGTCCACGCCGCACAGCACCGCGAAAGGCGAGCCGGTGACGTTCGATCCCGATTCTCTGTTCCCCGACGGATCCGTACTACCAGCACATGGCCCGAACTGCCTGGTATGCGGTCCGCAGAACGACGGCGGCTTCCACATGGTGGTCCGCCGCGACGGCGACACAGCCGTCAGCGACTACGTTTTCGATGACCGGCACGTCGGCGCACCTGGCGTCGCTCATGGCGGCGCCGTCGCGGCGGTATGCGATGACCTGTTCGGATTCCTGCTTTGCCTCGTCGGAGCGCCTGCCGTTACCCGAAGCCTCAGCATCGATTATCTCGGCGCGATCCGCCTAGGAATCCCGTATCGGATCGTGGCGCGGGTGGATCGTCGTGAGGGTCGCATACTGTTTGTCAGCCTGACCGGTCACGACGCCGAGGGCTCGCTGAGTTTCACGGCCTCGGCGCTGTTCCTGACCGTCAGCATGGAGCGCCTGCTCCAGCACGCCGAAGGCGGACCAGACCTTTCACGAGCATTGCTCGATTCGCTCGCGGCGACGCCACCGGCCGACAGCTGATCACCGATTGCGATCTTCGGAGCCAATTAAGGCTCCATTCCTCTCGCGGCGATCGGAGCAGTCGCAGCGGTGCTGCTGGTCGCTGCCGTCGGGTTCGCGGTCCGGCAACCACTCGCTTCCGGCTTTACCTCGTCGGTGCGCCAGCCGTGACTCGCACCCTTACCGTCGACTACCTCGCAGCGGACCGCCTTGGTCTCCCGTATCGAACGGTCGCGCGGCTCGACCGGCGCGACGGACGCCAACTCTTCGTCAGCCTCACAGGCTATGACGAGGCAGGCAAGTTGTGCTTCACCGCGACCGCGCTGTTCCTCACGGTCAGTATCGACCGACTGCTGCAACACGCCGACGATGCCCCGAGACATGCCCTCATGGAGTCCTTCGCCGGCGCCGAGGTTCCACCGTCCGCACAACGCTTTTCATGACTCCACGCAACATGCGTTGCGGGAAAATCCACACGCTCCGAGTCTGTACGCGGCTCGGTGGGGCGGCCACCCAGCTCAGTCCTGATTGCCCACTGCCGCACCGATCTGCAGTTCCTCTTCACGTTCGAGGCGATCGAGATCGTCGCGTTCGAGCTGGGCGATCTCACCGCGGTCGGCGGCGTCCAGTGCCTCGTGGACGGTCGTCAGGACGAGTGCCCCGGCGACAACGGTTCCGGCGCCGAGCAGGAATGGCACGTGGGTGTTGAAGTGCACTACGAGCTTGGCGGCCGCGTAGGGCGCGAGACCGCCGCCGATGAACCGGACGAAACCGTAGGTTGCTGAGGCGACTGGGCGTTCGACGGGCGCGATGCTCATGACGGCGGTCGTGACCAGCGTGTTGTTCACGCCGAGGAAGGCGCCGGCGACGATGACCGCGCCGATGACGACGTATCTGTGGCTCGGCCAGATCCCGATGACGGCGAGGTCCGCGGCGACCAGGCTGAGATTGACGTAGAGGGTTCGGGGAGTGCCGAAACGGTTCTTGAGCCACGGTGCACCGAACACGGCGAACAATGCGACGAGGACACCCCAGGCGCAGAAAACCGCTCCGAGACGCAGCGGGGACAGGTGCATGAGGAACGGCGAATAGCCGAGCAAGGTGAAGAAGCCCCAGTTGTAGAGAAGGCCGACCACGCTTGTGGTGGCGAGGCTGCGGTGCCGAAGGGCCTTGATCGGCTCGGTGATGTTCTCCCGGCGTGCGGGCCGTGGCGATTTCGGGAGGAGGATCACTGTCGCGATCAGCGAGATGCCCATCAGGGTTGACACGCCGTAGAACGGGCCGCGCCAACTGATGTTTCCGAGGAGTCCGCCGAGCAACGGGCCGGACGCGATGCCCACCCCGAGCGCTGTTTCGTACAACACGATCGCGCCGGCGAAGCCACCGCTCGCCGACGCCACGATGACGGCGAGCGAGGTGGCGATGAACAGAGCGTTGCCGAGCCCCCAACCCGCCCGGAAGTAGATGATGCCATCGATGCTTCCTGCGGTGCCTGCCAGTGCTGCGAACACGACGATCAGGACCAGCCCGGCGATCAAGGTCCATTTGGCGCCGACCCGACTCGACACCCAACCGGTGACCAGCATCATGACCGCCGTCACGACCAGGTAGCTCGTGAACAGGAGCTCGACCTGGCTCGGGCTGGCGTGCAGCTTGCCCGCCAGCGACGGGAGAATCGGGTCGACGAGGCCAATCCCCATGAAGGAGATGACGCAGGCGAAGGCGACTGCCCAGACAGCCTTCGGTTGCTTGAACGGACTGCTGGCCGGCTCGGCGTGAGTCATGGCGTGTTCCATTCCTGCTCCGGCGCCGTCTGGGCAAGAGCCAGCAGGGCGTCCAAGGCGTTACCCAGTGCCGCTTGATGACCGTCCGGGAGTTTGGCGATCACCGTCCTGAGGGCCATCGACCGTGCCGTGCGTCTCTCGCGCAGCACCTGACGTCCCGCAGACGTGACCCGCACCAGGGCCACCCGGCCGTCAGTCGGATCGGCGATTCGCTGCGCGAGACCCTCGTTCTCCAGCCGGTTGACCACGGTGGTCATGCCAGGCTGGCTCACGCCCTCCCGCCGCGCCAGATCGGTGATTCGCAACGGACCCGCGTACTCGAGGGTGTCGAGGGTGGTGATGCTTGTGCTGCTCATCTCGCTCTGCATGCTGCGCCGCGCCCACAACACCAGCCGGTCCAGGCCATCAGCGATCGCTCCTTGATCAAGACGAGAAGCCCGTTTCATTTCGCAACTATATCGCGCAGCTATATAAGCCGACGAAGTAATATTGGACTTTCTCATGGCACCACGGTGACGGGCCAACGTCGAGCCTTGACCAGGTGCACCGCGAGGGAGCCAACCAGCCGATGCCCCAGCCGCGCCGATGCGCCGACGATAACCAGATCAGCGTGTACCTCAGCGGCGATGCGGGTGAGCTCCGCGAACGGATTGCCGACCAACCGGCGCAGTTCCCACTGCCCCGGCCAGTCCTCGAGGCGCTGAGCGAGCAGCGCATGAAGGTCGTCCGCGATGTCCTCGCCGACGGTGATCAGGGCCGGGATCACCTGCGGGGTCATCGCTCCCGCCGAGGTGTTCTGGACGTAGACGAATACCAGCCGACTTGCCTGCCGACGCGCCAGACCGACGGCGAATGCCGCGGCGCGCATCGACGTGTCTGATCCGTCAAGCCCGACCACGATGACGGACGAACCGTGGACGTGAGGACCCGATGGATCCGGGCCAAAAGGAGTCATCGCCGTGCGCTGACCTCACCTTCCGGCGGTACGGCGGGTTGGGTCGCCACGGTGGTCGGGACCTGCCGACTCCGTCTGCTCGACGGCCGGTTCGGCGTTGCGCAGCGCACGGCCAGGGTCAAGCCCGACCCGGCGCAACGGGGATAAGGCGACCCGCCGCAGCGAGGAGAACAGGCTGATTGGCCGCGCCCGTTTGGCGTCCGGCGTGGGCATCACTCCGCCAGGGCCGGTTGTCCGACATGCGCCTGACCGGCTGGCCCGCCGCTGGCGGCGGTCGCACGCTTGCCAGGCACGAGAAGCGACGCCAGGCTGCAGACCGCCATGAACCCCAACGACATGGAGAAAGCCAGCACGTAGCCGTGTGCGGCGGGAAGTCCGCTGCGAAGCACGTGGCCAGCGACAACTGTCGCCGCGATCTGGCCGCCGACCGCGCCGCCGATGCTGCGCATCACCGTGTTCATCCCTGTCGCGACACCCGTCTGGCCCGGCGGCACCGCCTGCACGATCAAGTTCGCCATCGCGGCGAACGCCAAACCAATCCCTACCCCCAGCAGACCCATCGAGGTGTAGACGTGCCACTGCCGGCTATGAGCGAAGACCAGCAACACAAACGAGGCTGTGCTCGCCAGTGCGCCCATCACCAACGCGGCCTTCGATCCGAAACGCTTGGCGATGCGCCCAGCAACAACCCCGACAACCAGCATGGCGATCGTCGCGGGCAGCAGGAAAAGCGCGCCACCGAGCACCGAGACCCCGAAGCCGTAGCCAGTCGAGGTCGGAGCCTCGACGAATTGCGGTATCAAGATGAACGAGGCGAACATGCCCGCACCCAGCAGGAAGCCGGCGAGATTCGTGGTCCAGACGCCACGCAGCCGCATCATCGCCATGTCAATCAACGGTTCGCTTGCGCGCAGCTCGGCGAGCACCCAGGCCGCACACACGACCAGTCCGGCGATGAGGACTCCGATCGTCTTCGGCGAACCCCACCCCCAGCTCGTCGCCTCGCTGATCGCGACCAGAACCGCGGTCAGGCCTATCGACATCAGGATCCCGCTCAGCCAGTTGATCCGCCCCGGTACCCGAACCGGGGACTCCGGGACGAAGCGCCAGGTCAGGTACACGGCGGCAGACAGGGCAATGAACGGGATCCAGAACAGCCAGTGCCAGCTCAGGTGCTCGACAACAAGTCCGCCGACAACGACGCCGCCGCCTCCACCGATCCCGAAGATCGCGGACAGCAGCCCGATGGCGCCGGGGACCTTCTCGGGCGGAAACTCGTCGCGGATGATGCCGAACGACAGCGGGAAGACGCCACCGCCGGTGCCTTGAATAACCCGCGCGAGAATCAGCAGGGGCAGGGAGTTAACCAGCGCAGCCATCAGGGTTCCTGCGGCGAGGACGACAAAGGCCACCAGCAGCAGGCGCTCCTTGCCGTACATGTCCCCGAGCCGGCCCAGGATCGGCGTCGCCACCGACGCGGAGAGCAGATACGCGGTCAAGAGCCAAGCGACGTGCGACTCCGTGGAGTGCAGACTGTGCTGGATATCGGACAGCGCCGGCAGAACCGCCGACTGCAACAGGGCGTATGCCAGTGTTCCGAGACCCAGAATCGCCAGCGTCAAACTCGGGTGTTGTCGATCCCCGGCGGCCCCGCTCAGGTCAGCTTCGACGCTGTCGCGCGCTGAGTGCTCACCGCTCATGTGCCACCTCATGGCTGGTCGTGGCGAGAAGTGCCGATGCCGTCATTGAAAGGCGAAGCCAAAATGGTTGTCTGTGACAACCATATGTCAGGCGTCGTCTGCCGCCAACACCAAACGCGGACTAGCCGATCAGCTCATTGAGACGGGTGAGGCCTCGGGCGATCGCTGTGAGCTCGTCGGCATCACATTCCTGCAGGAGGCGATTGAGGTAGGCGCGGCGGGCGGCCTGCGCGCGCCGCACCGCTCGGCGGCCCTCGGCGGTCAGCACGATCACACGCGCGCGGGCGTCGCGGGGATCCGGCACGCGGGTGAGCAGACTTAGCGACTCGAGGGTCTCGATCTGCCGGCTGACGACACCTTTGGTGATGCCCCGTTGGTTCGCCAGGTCCACCGCGCGGACCTGGCCGAGCTCGGCCAGCTGGACGAGCAAGACATACAGTGCCGGCTCGAGCGAGGGATGCACCATCTCGGCGAGTTCAACCGAAAACGAACGGGCCCTACTCAACAGCTGCCGCATCTCGTCTTCGATGACGTCGATCCACGGTGCTGGGGATTCGCGTCGTGCGGTCGCGGGTTCGGGTTCCACTCGCTCAGTGTGCACGTGTCCACCGTCGACGTGACGTCCTAGGGCTAGGAGAAGCGGGCCGTTTGCCCTCGACGTCGTTCAGCAACCGGGAGATCGGACGAGGCACTGCTCTGGCTGGGTCGCGCGTCGATACTCGACGAACACCGGCGTCGCGGGCAGCCACGGGGCATCGGTGGGACGTCTGGTCGAGGCGGTGTGCTTGAGCCGTCGTCCATCGCGGATCGGCACGACACCGTTCAGTCGGGTCGCCTTGGTGGTTGCCGCCCCAAGCGTTTGCGATGACCTCATCGGACGCGAAGCTGGTTGAGCGTTATCGGTGTGAGGAGATCCCTGCGAGACGCTCGAGGGAGCCGATGGCATTGTGGAGCAGTTCCCGGTCCGCGCTGTTCAACACGGCGAGGCGTTCGGCGATCAGATCTGTGGCGTCTGCGCGGATCTCGGCCAAGGCGGCGTGGCCCGCGTCGGTGAGTTTGATCAGGCAGGCACGCCGGTCGGCAGGATCAGTAAGTCGTTCGACCAGATTGCGCTCCACCAGGCTCGCTACGATGCGGGTCGCCGACGGCGCCGCGAGCGCTTGTTCAACGGCCACATCGCCGATGCGGACGCGAGGGTGTGACTCAATCGCTACCAGCACCGACAGTTGCGATGCACTGAGCTCTTTCTGATGATGCGCGTTGCGAGCAAGACGGTTCAGGCGTGCCAGGCTGATCCGCAGGCGGGCCGCGAGGCCCGCGTCGGTGGTCACCGGTCGGTACCCTTCTGGAGTGTCTGATCTTGGCCTGCGCTTGTGGCCGCACCAGATGGGGGGGGGCGAATCTGGATTGCGGGAACTGCCCGCGTCCGGCCAGCGGTGCGCGTCTGTGGGTCGCCGCCGAAAGCCCATAGGCACCGCCCGGTGCTCTCTGCGCCGAATCTCTAACCGAGCGTTGACCGGGTCTGTGACAGCGATCAGGTCGGTTTGACGCCTGCTCCGCAGGGCGGATTCAACCGGTCAACGCAACACCTTGTTTGAGGTGAGGTGTTCAGGTTGGCTCGTCCTGTCCTTCCGAGGGTGGCGCATCACCGGTTTTGGGCGTTGGTTCGTGCCGGTGAAGTTCCCAACCGGGCTGCGGTGGCTGCGGGCGTGTCGCGCGCAAGCTCGCGCAGCAGTGGTTCCGTGACGCTGGCGGGGTGATGCCCGCTGCGCCACCTGCGATTGAGCCTGGGGATTTGCCGCCGCGATTGTCGTTCGACGAGCGAGAACGGATCGCCTATCTGAAAGCCGCGGGTCACGGAGTCCGGGAGATCGCTCGAGACCTCAACCGGTCACCGTCGACGATCAGCCGTGAGTTGTCCCGCGGAGTGGTGCGGGCCAGGACCGGCTATTTGGCGTCAGTGGCTCAGGCAGGAGCTGAGAACCGAGCGAGGCGACCGAAGGTCGCGTTGCTGGCGAGTAACGACCGGCTGCGTGAGCATGTGCAACAACGGCTGATCGACAAGGACAGCCCCGAGCAGATCAGCCAGCGGCTCGTGGTGGACTTCCCTGACGATCAGGAGATGCGGGTGTCACACGAGACGATCTACCAGAGCCTGTATGTCCAGGGTCGGGGTGCGTTGCGTCGCGAGCTGAGCGTGTGTCTGCGGACCGGGCGGGCATTGCGTAAGACTCGCCGCAAGGCCGGGAGGCGGCGGGGCCAGATCCCGAACATGGTCAACATCAGCGAGCGACCGCCTGAGGTCGAAGACCGCGCGGTGCCAGGTCATTGGGAGGGTGACCTGATCAGCGGAGCCGACAACAAGTCAGCGATCGGGACCCTGGTCGAACGATCCACCGGTTTCGTGATCTTGCTGCACCTGCCTGACGGGCGCGGCGCCGAAGCCGTTCAGGAGGCGATGGTCGCCGCGATGGCTGACCTGCCCGCGACCCTGCGTCGGACCCTGACCTGGGACCAGGGCCAAGAGATGGCCAACCACGCGAAGATCGCCGCCGCGACCGACCTCGACATCTACTTCTGCGACCCCCACTCACCGTGGCAACGTGGCAGCAACGAGAACACCAACGGGCTGCTCCGCCAGTACTTCCCGAAAGGCACCGACCTATCGGGCTACCACCGCGACTACCTGACCTTCGTCGCCGACCAACTCAACCGCCGGCCACGCAAACGACACGCCTGGCACACCCCAGCCGAAGAACTCGCCCGGCTACTGTCCGAACAACAGAAACCACCCGGTGTTGCGTTGACCGGTTGAATCCGCCCACCCGCGCCGGCGATGTGCTGACTGTAGGGCTGCCAACAGACTGGCCGTCGATAGGCCCGGTCAGCCACAGCATCACCGTGACAAGCAGCGCTCCCGCGACGCAGTCGAGGACGAAATGGTTACCGGTGCTGATCACGTCCGCGGTGGTGGCGAGCGGATAGAGCCAGGCCAGGTGCCGCCACCGTGATCGAGCGGTCACGACCACCGCCGCCGCGCACCACAGTGCCCATCCCACGTGCAAGCTTGGCATTGCTGCGTACTCGTTGATCAGGCCACTGACGCCGTGTGGGTTCGCAGTGCCGAACAGGTGACGCGTGACGAGGGTGTCGATGCTCCCGGGCTGGGCGAAGCGGGGCGGAGCAACCGGCCACGCCCAGAACACCACAAGGCAAACCAAACTGGTCAGCACCAGGGCCGAGCGTAACCACGGGTACTGCTCCGGGCGGCGCCACCACATGAGCCCGAGCACGATTGGGGTGACCAAGAAGTGCATGGTGCCGTAGTAGTAGCCACCTGCGAGGGACAGCACGTGACGTGCGTTGAGCCAATGGTCGGCGGCCAACTCGCCGTCCATATGCACCCAACGCTCCACGTCAGCACTGAGTGGGCATGCGCGGCTGCCGTGTCAACCCGCGTGGGTGACAGCGCCCTAAGCACCTCGTATCCGGCGTATCCGGCCGCGATGGTGACAACCTCAGCCCACCAGGGCAGTCGACGCCAGGTGAGTCGCGGGCGTTTCACCCATTCCGCCGGCACCGGGGCGGTGGAGTAAGCCCGCGGGCTAGTGCGTCCAACGCTTCGCCGATCAATGGTTGGGGCGAACCGGTTGAACCCGCGGCCCGCCACCGTGCAAGACAGGTGCGCAAGGCCGTGGTTGCGACCGACGCGAGGAGGTGTGGGTAGAGATCGGTCCCCGTATTGAGACCGGTCCGTTGCGCGATTGCCGATGCAATCGCCCGTTCCATCACGACGAACTCGGCATGAAACCGTGGTAGCAGAGTGGGGTTGTTCTCGATCACCGCGAGCTTCGCACAGACTTCGGCGCGCTGGCTCTCGAAATCGTCGAATTCGGCGAGCAGCGCGGCGCGGAGCGCATCGAGTGGACCTTCCTCGGCGGGACGTCTGACTAACGCCGCGCTCACCCGTGCGGCGCGAGGGCCGCCAGGATCGACAAGCGCATCTTCCTTGCTCGCGAAGTGGTTGAAGAACGTGCGGTAACCAACGTCGGCTTGTTCGGTGATCATCTCGATGCTGACCCGCTCGAGCCCTTGACCGGCGACGAGTTCAAGCGCCGCCCGCCGAATTGCATCGTGGGTGGCCTGGCGCCGCCTCCCGCGGCGATCGAGCGTCCCCACCTCCGTCCGCTGAACCGTCGCTCCAGGAGGGCTGACGTCCACCTCGACCTCACTCGCAGTGCTCGCGATCACCCGTTCAGTCTAACCGGATAGCGGCACATCCTGCCAGACCGCAGAATCTGCCAATTAGCAGTCATCGCTACTCAGCACAGTCGGCCACACCGCCGCGCTGGATCGATCCGAGCGATCTTCCGGCTGTACGGCTTCCCGTCGACTCAGGGCGTAACCCAAGTCTTGCGCGCGGCCGCTGAATCGCTTGACGCCTGGGTGTCACTCGAGCCGGATGTTGAGGTGGTCGAGTCCGCGCAGCGTGAAGCTGGGACGCCAGGTTGGCTCGTGGTCCAGCCAGCGATACTCGCCGCTTCTCGTCCTCGTCGGACGCGGTGCGTCACACCGGACTGGACATCTCGATCTACTCATCCGACGGGAAACGCACCCGCGCCCGCCTCACCCGCCAGGGTCAGCCGTTGCTGCGCTGGGCGGTGTTCGAAGCTGGGCGGCATGCGTGCAAAACCGTCGAGCCCTGACCACGACTACTACCTGGAGGTCGCCGCCCGGCTCGGGAAGAAAACGGGCGGCGTTGCCGGTCGCGCGCAAGCTGACCCGTCGCTGTCATCACCGGCTGCGAGCGCTCGGCGACGAGGCGTTCGCTGACGTGAGCATCTAAGGCTGGCTTCGATGTCGACGACGACCACCGGGCGGATGCTGGGGACGGTCAGTTCATCGTGATGCACCCGCGGCCTGCTCCCGAATACACAGTGCGCGCCCGGCTCCGGCCGGACAGCCATTCAAGATCGACGCGGCCGCACCCCACAGCGAGACACCCAACTGATCATCATGTCGCCGGACGCCCTGCGCGTTCGTGCATCCAGCTAAGTTCGGACCGCTCGCACCACCGAGTCGTCGGCGGCGTCCCGACCACGGAGACCGCCATGCACTAGACCAACGCCTCGAGCCGTTCCACGCGTCCGAGGATCTGACGCTGCTCGCCGCCGTCAAGGCCAAGCCCTACGGGCACCGGCTTCGCCGGCGGCCTTGACCGCACCTGCGCTACGCCAAGCTAAAAGCAGGCGAACGGCCACAACAAAAGTCGGGCTGGACGGCCACCGCTCGGTAGAGCTAAGTGTGTC
>DASZTV010000011.1:0-63704 GCA_035548125.1 Mycobacteriales bacterium
GGCGAGCGCGAACGTGTGGAGCCGGACCAGCGGCTTCAGGCCCAGCTGGGCGGCCTTCTCACTCGTCGTGATGAGCAGCGCGCCGGAGCCGTCGGAGATCTGCGAGGAGTTGCCGGCGGTGATGACGCCGTCCTCCTTGAACGCCGGCTTCAGCTCGGCCATCTTCTCCAGCGTTCCGCCGCGGCGGACGCCCTCGTCGGCCTCGAGGCCGGTGTCCGGAACGATCGCGTACTGCTTGGCGAACGCGCCGGAGTCGATCGCTGCGGCGGCCTTCTCGTGCGACCCGAGGGAGAACTCGTCGACCTGCTGGCGCGACAGGCCCCACCGTTCGGCGATCATCTCGGCGCCCAGGCCCTGGTTGATCTGCTGGCCCTCGTAGCGCGCAAAGAACTTCGGACCCATCGGGAAGCCGACGTCCTTGCCCACCGAGGAGCCCATCGGGACGCGGGTCATCATCTCGACGCCGCCGGCCACGGCGACGTCGTACTGACCGGAGATCACGCCGGCGGCCGCGAAGTGGACCGCCTGCTGGCTCGAGCCGCACTGGCGGTCGACCGTGGTGCCGGGGACGGACTCCGGCCAGCCCGCGGCGAGCGCGGCGTTGCGGCCGACGTTCATGGTCTGCTCGCCGACCTGGCTGACACAGCCCCACACGACGTCGTCGACGATCACCGGGTCGATGCCGGTGCGCTCCGCGAGCGAGGTGAGGATGTGGGCCGAGAGATCGACCGGGTGGACGTCCTTGTACGCACCGTTACGGCGACCCACCGGGGTCCGTACGGCTTCAACGATGACCGCGTCACGCATGCTGCGCCTCCTGGCGGAATGCCTTCTCGAGTCCGGGTGAGTCCCGGCTCCTGAGGGTGATCCTAGAACCTAGAACCGAACCGCGTTCTGTGATGTTCCCGACTAGCGGCTGAGGTTGAGCTCGGCATTCCGTACGGCGGGGCGGTCGTAGATGATGCAGGAGGCCAGGTCCGGGCCGCTGGCCAGCGTCGGGGGAGCCACTGCAACCTGTCCGCAGCGGTGGTTCACCCGGTGCACCGCCAGCAGTCCGCCGACCACCATCACCGCGCAGACGCCGAGGATCCCCGCCGCCTGGATCCGGTCGCGGTGCGGCCCGCGGGGAGCGAACGCGATGATCGCTGCGATCGCGGCGCCGACCACCAGGCCGCCGACGTGACCCCGCCAGTCGATGTTCGACACGGCGAAGGTGAACACCAGGTTCGCGACGATCGTGAACGCAATCGGCTGGGTGTTGAAGTTGCGGTGCCGGGCCACCACGTACAGCGCGGCGAACAGGCCGAAGATGGCACCCGATGCGCCCGCCGCGGTTTCGTTGAGCGGGCCGAGACCCGCCGACAACAGGTTCCCCGCGATGCCGGCCAGCAGGTAGAGCGCGACGAAGCGCACCTTGCCCATCGCCGCTTCCAGTGGCGGGCCGAAGATCCACAGCGCATACATGTTGAAGCCGATGTGGAAGATGCCGAAGTGCAGGAACGCGGCGGTGAACAGTCGCCACCACTCGCCGTTGCCCACGGCCGGCGGGATCAGTGCCAGGTGCCGGAACAGCGACGAGCTGCCGCTGCCGGTGAGGACGTTCGCGCCGTCGGCGCAGGCGATGATGAACACCACGACGTTGATTGCGATCAGGGTGCGGGTCACCATGCCCGGCGTCTCGCCCGGCCGGATCCGGCCGCCGTAGATCGTGCGCGCGGTCCGCGTCGTACGCCGACCCTCGGTCACGCACTCCGGGCAGTGGAACCCGACCGCCGCGGGAATCATGCACTTCGGGCAGATCGGCCGGTCGCACCTGGTGCAGTGGACGCTCGTCTCCGTGGCGGGGTGGCGGTAGCAGTGCTCTGGGGCCTCCGTCACCACGGATCGACCCTACAGACTCGAGCGTGACAAGAAGAGAACTCGCCGCGCGTCCCGGTCGGCGAGCGTCCAGCCCGGATCGGTCGCGAGCTCGCGGACCAGCCCGTCGGAGGGAGCCGCCAGCACGCACGTGGCACCGAGCCGGTTGACCCCCGCGACGCCGTGGCGGCCGGCGAGCACCGCGCCCTCGCGAAAGATCAGCTTCCGTCCGTACAGCACGTTGCGACCGTCCTGCGACACTCCCAGCCCGGGCCCGCGCAGCAGGCTGATCCAGCCGCCGTCGTTGTACTCGTTCAGCAGCAGGCAGCCGGGCGGGATCGCCTTGACCAGCCGCACCGATGGGAAGTCCGAGGTCGTCGGCTCGCCGGAAAGCGTGAGCTGGCGTACGCCGATGATCACGAGCGCGACGGCGACCACCGACGCGCCGCCGTTCAGCAACAGCTGCCGGCTCGCGACAAAGGTACGCAGCCGGCCACTGCGTACCAGCGCCACGACCGCCACGAGCTCGACCAGCATCAGCAGTGCGACGAACCGCACCGCGACGACCGCGGCCGGAGCCAACACCAGGGCGGCCCCGAACCACACATCGGCGAGACACTCCTGTGACGTCCCGCGCTCGCGGCGCCACAGCGCGGCCACCGCAATCAGCAGGACGAGGCCCGCCACCACCTCGGCGCGGACCCCTGCGGTCGTCGTGACGATCGACTTCCACTCGATGATCGCGCCGGCCGACTCGGATCGGGTGCGCTCACTGTCGGCGAACACCCGCCAGCCGAACGGCCCGCACAGGCTTCCGACCAGCACCAGCACGGGGCCAAGGACGAGCCGAGCCGTGCTCCCTCCGGCCAGCTCGTTCCTGCGCAGCAACGTCACGCCGCGCACGACCGCACTTCCGACGGCGACGACCGCCCCGCTCAACGCCGCCTCGTGCACGTTGACCCACACCACCTGAAACCCGAGCAGTACGGCCGCCCATCGCCACACCGCCCGGCCCTCAGCGAGGAACAGCCGAGCCAGCAGAAGCAGCTCGAGAAGCTGCATGCTGTAGGAGAAGGTCTGCGCCCGGGCCGAAACCCAACCGAGCAGCAGCGGGCTGGCGAACAGGCCGAGCCAGAACACGTCCCGAGCCCCGCCACGGAAGGCGCGAACCGCGACCAGGACGACCACGCCGAGCAGCACGATCGTGGCGGCGACCAGCAGCTGCAGGCCGATCATGCCGTCCAGCCGGTAGGCGAACCAGAGGGCGGCGTCGTAGCCCCATTCGTTCGGATGCCACGGTTGACCGGCGCGAGTCCACGACAGCACGTCGTGCAGATGCACGCTGTGCTCGGCGACGATCTGCTGGCCGGCGCGAACCCCCCAGAAGGTGTCGCCCTCGACGAAATGCCCCAGCCGCACCAACGCGAGCGCGGCGAAGGGGAGGAGTGCCAGCGCGTTGTCGAAGGCGCGCAAGCGCCTGGTCATCGCAGCGGTTAGCTGGCCACCCGCTCGACCGTCACCTTCTCGATGACGACGTCGGTCTTCGGGCGATCCATCTGACCGGTCTCGGTGGCGGCGATCGCGTCGACCACGTCACGGCTCGCCTGGTCGGCCACCTCGCCGAAGATCGTGTGCTTGCCGGTCAGCCATTCGGTCGGAACGACAGTGATGAAGAACTGTGAGCCGTTGGTCCCGGGGCCGGCGTTGGCCATCGCAAGCAGATAGGGCTTGGTGAACGCGAGCTCCGGGTGGATCTCGTCGTTGAACCGGTAGCCCGGGCCGCCGGTGCCGGTGCCGAGCGGGTCACCGCCCTGGATCATGAACCCGCTGATCACGCGGTGGAAGATCGTGCCGTCGTACAGCGGCGTCTTCGCGCGCTGTCCGGTGTCCGGGTTGACCCACTCGCGCGTGCCTTCAGCGAGCTCGACGAAGTTGGCGACGGTCTTCGGCGCGTGGTTGGGAAACAGCTGCACCCGCACGTCACCAAGCGTGGTCGAAATCGTTACGTACATGTCCTCGGCCACGGTCCCTCTTTCGCTACAGGACGCCGCGAGTCACGGCTCGCGCCATCCTTGCACGAGGCGTCGACCGGGTGAGAAAGGGCGATCCGCCCTGCCCCGAGGCGTAGTCATTTGTGACTACCGCGCCGCCTTCGGTGGCTACTCCGTTGTCCCGTCATATGGACCCGCGAACGCCCATTTGCCGCACAGCAGTCATGTCAGGACACGTGTGGGTCGCATCGCCGCGAATCGGACATGTGACTAGTCAAATCTGACCAGCCGAAACCATCCCGACTCGTCATGTGCACAGGGACTTCCGTTGTCGATTCTTTGAAAGGACACCGATTCCACGGGGTCGACTCAACCGAAGGGGAAGTCCCATGCACACCATCTACGCTGCGATCGAGCGCGTGCGGAACACCTTCCGCAGCGACGACCGCGGGGCGACCGCCGTCGAGTACGGCCTCATGGTCGCTCTGATCGCCGCCGTCATCGCCGGCGTCGTCTGGGGTCTCGGCCAGACCCTGAACTCCAAGTTCAGTGGCGTGAGCACCTGCGTCTCCAACACCGCCAGCTGCCCGGGTGGTCTTTCCAGCCCGTCCGCCGGCTAGCACGAGCGTTCGCTCATCGATCCATCGGTGAGCGCGTGGGTGGTACGCGGCCGTGGCCCAGTGACGGCCGCGTACCACCAGCTCGACAACCAACCACCCCTCCGAGAAAGGCGGGACAGTGAGAGGGTCACGACGCGAAGAGCGGGACCACGGCGCAGTCGCCGTGATCGTCGCCCTCGTCCTCGCCTTTGCGATGATTCCGGCGCTCGCGCTCGGAACCGGAACCTACGTCCGGTCATCAACGGCGACAGAGCTTCAGCGCGCCGCTGACTCCGGCGCCCTCGCGGGCGCCGCAGAAATCCCGCTCGGAAACCTCGACTTCGCCGAGAAGTACATCTCGACCATCACCGGTCCCGGCGTCTCGACGACGTTGCAGAACCTCGGCATCCAGAACGACCCGTCCCTGCAGGACCCGCTGACCGACGCGTGCGCCACCGCGATGCAGGACGCCAAGAACGTCAACAACCTCGGCCACGCCTACGCCGGCAGCCCGACATGTTCGGCGAAGTACCTGCCGGACGACGGCGTCCTCGGCGCCGCGCAGAACTGCCTCAACAGCATCGCCGGCCTGAACAACATCACCGGCCTGGTGGGCCTGCTGCTCAGCGCGCTCGGTCTCGGTGCCCTGAGCCCCACGAACCTCTTCACCGCCCTCGAGGGCACGCTGCCCGCGCTGCTCGACCCCGCGATCCAGGTCACCACGACCTGGCACGTGAAGGCGCCGTTCGACTCCGTCTTCGGTTCGGACGGCTCCACCCAGACCGCGACGTCCGTTGCGCGCAGGCGCTTCAAGAACGCCGTGGTGCTCCCGAACATCCCGCTGAACGGGAGCACCACGGTCAACGTCAACCCGACGCTTCAGCTCACCCGATCCGTGGTGCTCTCCACGCTGAACTCGGTGGCGAACGTGCTCACCACCCTCAACGGGTTGGTGCCCGGGCTCGGTAGCTGCTCTTCGATCATCACCGCGCTGTCGAGCGACGTCGCCGACGCGGTGGACCCGCCGAGCAACGGTCCCAGCCTCAACGCGATCCTCGCCGATGCGGCGGCCTCCGGCTCACCGGTGCTCGCCGTCTCCACCACGGTCGTCGGTCTCGGGATCCCGTTCCTCGACATGGTCCCCGTCTGCATCTCCCAGGTGAACGGCCAGTACGTCGCCCACCTGACGAACTTCGGCAGTTGTGTGCTCACCCACCAAGGGCCATTCCGTGCCGTCTTGAGGAACTCGTGATGAGCCGCCTGCTTGCCCGCCGGGCAGCGCTGCGCGCACGCGACGAAGGCGCGACAGCCGTCGAGTTCGCGCTGGTCTTCCCGGTCGTGCTCGCGGTCTGCTTCTTCGCGCTGTGGGGGGCGTTGTTCTTCTACTACAGCGCAGTCGCCGACCACGTCGCGCGCAAAGTCGTCCGGCAGGTGTCGATCCCGGTCGGCGGGGTCTACCCCGACCACAGCGCCTCGACCGTCGTCGCCGACGCCAAGGCTGCTGCGGGGACGCTGATCCCGACGCCTACGAGTGCCGTAGCAGTCTCCAAGCCGGCGACGTCGAGCCCGGACGAGGGCGACCTGGTCACCGTCACGGTCACCTACAAGCTTCCCGTGCTGTCGATGATCCCCGGCCTGTCATCGATCGACTCGATCACGCGGTCCGCGTCGGAGCGTCGACAGTGAGCCGCTGGCTGCGCAGCAGGCAGCTGCGCACACGGCGCCGTGACGGTGGCGTGGCGACCGTGGAGTTCGCGCTCACGTTCGGCGTGCTGTTCCTGGTCGTCGCTCTGGTCTGGCCGATCGGCGAGATGTTGCTGCAGAAGATGGCGCTCAACCGCGCGATGTCGGATGTCATCCGTTACGCAACCGCCACGCCGAACAGCCCCGAGTACGACCCCGACGGCCTCGCCACCACGCGCCGTCCGACCTGCACCCAGGTCACCAACGAGTTCTTCCGAGCTGCTGGCGTCGGCAGCGGTTCGCGAAGTGGCTACACCGTCACCATCCCGACGTGCCCATCGGCCCTGGAGTCGGGCCAGACCGTGAACATCACGGTCAGCAGAACCGCAAATCTCGGACCGCTCGGCGACTTGCTGAGCTTCGCCGGCATCACCCATTCATCGAGCGTCACCGTCACAGCGGCCGCCTCCGGGCGTGAGGAGTAACAATGCGCAAGCTCAACATCACCATCATCGTTGGAATCGTCGTCGCACTTGTCGGCGCGAGTCTGGTGTTCGTCTACGGCCACAACGTGGACAACAAGATCTCCAGCGGTAAACAGACCACCGACGTCCTCGTCGCCGATGCCCCGCTGAGCGCGGGCACGCCGGCCACCGAGGTCGCCAGCCACGTCCACGTGGCGCACATCCCGTCGGCGTATGTCGTCAAGAACGCCGTCGCCACCCCGGACGCCCTCCAGACCGACCAGGCCGCCCAGGCCGTGCTCGTCGGCGCCGTGCCGCAGGGCGGTCAGCTGTCCTACAGCGACTTCCAGACCGCCGCCACTGCGGGCCGGCTCGCCCCGAGCAAGGGTCACGTCGCGCTGTCGATCCAGACCGCGCTGTCCTCGGGCGTCGCACGCTACCTGCAGCCGGGTCAGCTGGTCGACGTGTTCGTCACCTACACCGGCGGTGGCGGCAGCAACGGCGGCTCGGACGCGGTCAACGCGAGGACCAAGCTGTTCGCCAGCGGCATCAAGGTGCTGTCGGTCAGCGTCGCCGACCCGCAGAGCACGAACGGCGACAGCACGGACAACAACGTCTCGCAGCCGAGCAGCAACGTCATCGCGCTGCTCGACCTGACCCCGATCGAGGCGGAGAAGGTCGTCAACGCGACGACCCTCGGTTCGATCTACCTCGCCTACACGACGAGTGCCCACGACACCACCCCGTCGGGTGCCACTCCTCAGACAGTGGTTGCGAGCAACCGATGACCCTAAGCGTCATCCGCTCGATCGGGACGCTGGACCGCACTGGTGTGGTCCAGGACGCCCTCGCGCGAATCGACGCCGAACGGTTCGACGAGCTCGATGTCGTCCGTCCCGGTGATCTCGACGAGTGTGAGGTGGACGTCGACGTCCTGCTCGTCGGATCCAAGGAGCTGACCGCGACCGGTCTGCGTCGCATCGCCCGCTGGCGACGCGACCACCCGGTCTCGGTGGCGATCGCCCACCTCAACGGGTCGGCGATGGACAAGTCGGTGCTCGCGAGCGGCGGGATCGCCCAGGCGGTCCGTGGTCCGCTCACGGTCAGCAAGCTGCGCACCGCACTCCACCGTGCCGACGAGGCGCTGTGGGACCTGCTCGACGCTGCCGAGCGGCACCACTTCGCACTCTCCGAGGAGAGCGCGGAGGTCGCGGCGGACGAGGACGAGGACGCGCTGTACGACCAGGACGCCGAATACGCCGAGGAGTACTCGGAGTACGAGACGGCCGACGCGTACGACGCCGACGACGCCTTGGCGGACGAGACCTTCGAGGAGGAGTCCTTCGAGGACGACGAGCAGGAGGCCCTGCCCGAACGGGAGCTCGCGGCTTCGGTGCACACGGTCGCGGAGATCAACGAAGGCGTCACGACCGCGGCGGGCCGGTTCGCCGGCGTGATCCGCGGCGTGATCGCCGAAGTCTCCGGAGCAACCGGCCACACGTCCAACGGCACGGCCCCGGTCGTGGTGGAGGACGCCCCCTGGCACAGCTCCGACGACCACTCGGACTCGAGCGTCGTCGTGGTGCCCACCCAGCCCACGGTGGCCCACGACGACCTCGACGACGCCGAGCCGGAGGAGGCCGAGGAGGACTACGTCGAGGACGTCGCGGAGGACTTCGAGGTCGAAACCGGCGACAGTCTCCCGGCGACCGCCGTCCGGTACGACGCGGCCGAGCCGACCTGGGCTCCGCCGACCGTGCCGGCCGACGAGCCGATCGTCTACGACGCCCGGATCGTCACCATCGCGTCCGCGACCGGCGGCTGCGGCAAGACGTTCTACGCGACGTCGGCCGCGACCGTGCTCGCGCGGTGCGGCTGGAAGGTGCTGCTGGTCGACCTCGACCTGCAGTTCGGCGAGGTAGCGGCTGCCCTGCAGATCCACCATCCGTACTCGATCTACGACGGGCTCTACCGCGCCAACGGCCAGCGCCTGGAGGAGTCGGAGTTCGCCGAGCACCTCTCGGAGTTGGTGTGTCACCACGAGCTCGGCTTCGACGTGCTCGCTGCGCCGCGCGACCCGGTCCTCGCCGACTACGTCGGATCCCGTGACGCCGGCGTGGTGCTGGACAGCGTTGTCGAGCACTACGACGTGGTTCTGGTCGACACCCCGCCCTCACTCAACGACGTGGTGATCGCCGCACTCGACCGCTCCGACAGCGTGCAGGTCCTGGCGACCCCGGATGTCCCGTCGCTACGCAACCTCACCGCGTTCACCGACGTGCTGCGGCGGCTCGGCCTCGAGGACGAACGGCTCCGCCTGGTCCTCAACAAGGCCGAGCCGGACGTCGGCGTCACCGTCGCGCAGGCCAACGAGGCCTTCGACGGCCGCTTCAAGACCGTGCTTCCGGCCGATCGCGCCGTGAGCCGGGCGGTCAACCGAGGCACCACTGCACCCGCGAGTGAGCCCCGCTCCAAGGTCAGCCGCGCAATCACGCCGGCCGTCCTGGCGATGGCCCACGAGCTCGCGCTCCGCCCGACCCCGGCATCGCAGCATCAGGCCGCGAACGCCGACATCGCCCAACCACCGCTGCGCCGCCTGTGGCGAGCCTTGTCAGGAGGTACCCCGTGAAGCTCCCATCCCGGATCGGCGACGAGCGCCCCGAGGAGCGCCCGAGCTCCGGCTTGGCCGCGGCGGTCAGCGAACGCCGATCGACCACCGGCACCCGGGCCGACCGCGGCTCCGCGCGGCCTGCTGCAGACCGCGTACGCCGTACCACCGCCCGCGCGAACGCCGAGGCAGACCACGGCATGGCAACGGTGACGTCGTTGGCCTCCGAGCACCCCGAGGTCGAAGCGCTCGACGAGCTCCGCGCCCAGGTGCGGGCCGCCGTCGTCGCGGACTTCGGTCCGGCGCTGTCGGAGTCCGAGGTCGACGAGCGACAGATTCGCGCGTCGATCTCCAAGCAGCTCGACCGCGTGCTGCGCACGTCGACGATCAGTGTGGCGCCGGCCGAGCGCGAGGAGTTCATCGACTCGACGGTCGCCGACATGCTCGGCTGGGGCGCGCTCAGCGCGCTCATGGCCGACCCGGACATCACCGAGGTGATGTGCAACGGCCCGCACACCGTCTACATCGAGCGGGCCGGCCAGCTTTCCCGCAGCTCGGTCCGGTTCCGGTCCGACGCCGCGCTTCGCCAGGTCGCCGACCGGATGCTCGCCGTAGCCGGACGACGGGTGGACGAGGCCAGCCCGATGGCCGATGGCCGGCTGCACGACGGCAGCCGCATCAACGTGATCATCCCGCCGCTGTCGACGAACGGCACGATCCTCACCGTCCGTCGCTTCCCCGAGCGTTCGATGACGGTCGCCGACCTGATCAGCTGCGAGTCGCTGAGCACCGACTCGGCGGTCTTCCTCGAGGCCGCCGTACGCGGCCGGATGAACATCCTGGTCTCCGGCGGTACGTCGACCGGTAAGACGACGCTGCTCAACGTGCTGTCGTCGTTCATCCCCGCCGGCGAGCGCATCATCACGATCGAGGACGCCGCCGAGCTCCGGCTCGGGCAGCCGCACACGGTCAGCCTCGAGTCACGCCCGGCGAACACCGAAGGTGCCGGACGCGTCACGATCCGCGACCTGGTCCGCAACGCACTGCGCATGCGGCCCGACCGCATCGTCGTGGGTGAGGTCCGGGGCGGCGAGGCGATCGACATGCTCCAGGCGATGAACACCGGCCACGAGGGCTCGCTGACCACCATCCACGCCAACAGCACGCGCGACGCGCTGCTGCGCCTGGAGACGATGGTCCTGATGAGCGGCGTCGACCTGCCGTTGCGGGCGATCCGCGAGCAGATTGCGAGCGCGATCGACCTCATCGTCCAGCTCGGCCGCCGCGCCGACGGCACCCGCGTCGTCACCGGCATCGCCGAGGTCCAGGGCCGCGAGGGCGACACGATCACGCTCCAGGACATCTTCGACCGCACGCACACCGGCCCGATCCGGGCGACGGGCCTGCGGCCGCGGTCAGCGGACAAGCTGGCCGAGCGGTCCGTGGAGATCCCCCTGTCGATCTTCCGTCGTACCTCAGCCGCCACCTCGGCGGCACCGGCACCTCGCAGAGGAGCACGTCGATGATTGCCGTACTTGCAGCCCTGATGGTGGCGGGCGGCGTGATCGTGGCGGTCGCCGCGCGCGTCGCCGCACGCCAGCGCCAGGTCGCCGACCTGCGAGCAGCACTCGAGCTGCAGGCGCTCTCTCCGGCCAAGCCGGAGAACGCCGAACGCACCAGCAAGCTGCTGGCCCGAAGCGGCCTGGCGGCCGAGAAGGCGCTCGCGGACGTCGACTTCCTGGACCGGATCCGCAGCATGCTCGACCGCAGCGACTGGTCGCTGACCGCCGGCGAGTTCGCGGTCACCACTCTGATTGCGGCGGCGTTCGCGGCGATCGTCGGCGGGCTGCTCGCCGGGCCGATCCTCGCCGTGATCCTCGCGGTCGTCGCGGCGGCGGTTCCTTACACGCTGATGGCGCGTTCGGTCGAGAAGCGCAAGCGGGCGTTCGAGGAGCAGTTTCCCGAGGTGCTCGACCTGATTGCCGCGAGCCTCGAATCCGGTGCCAGCGTGATCCGGGCGCTCGAGCTCGTCGTCGAAGAGGCCGACGAGCCGATGTCCAGCGAGTTCGGTCGGGTGCTCACCGCGACGCGGATGGGCAGTGACCTCTCGGACGCGCTGACCGCGATGAGCGAGCGGCTCGGCTCACGCGACGTGGAGTGGACTGTTCAGGCGATCGCGGTGCAGCAACGCACGGGTGGCCGGCTCGCGGACATCCTGCGGATCGTCGCCCGCACCATGCGCAATCGCGGCGAACTCGCTCGCGAGGTCGCGACGCTCACTGTCGAAGGGCGGATGTCGGCGCTGATCCTCGGCGCCCTGCCGTTCTTCATCGCCGGGGTGATGCTCGTCGTCAGCCCCGACTATCTCAAGCCGCTGTTCCACGAGACTGCGGGAATCCTGATGGTCTGCGGAGCCGGCGTCCTGATGCTGTTCGGGTTCGTCTGGATGCGCAAGATCATCCGCGTGGAGGTCTGAGTCATGGTTTTCCTTGCCGTTCTTCTCGTCGCCGCCGGCCTCGGTGTCGCCGGTGCCGGACTGTTCGCCAGCCGCGCCGCGATCGCCAGCCACGCGCAGGCAGCCATGTCCGCGCTCGAGTCGGTCCCGACCCCCGAGCCGGGGCTGGCGTACCGCCTGCTCGAGCCGCTCGGCGACGGCGCGGCGCAGGTCATGCGCCGCTTCTCTCCCGCCGGCCGGCTGGAGCTCACCCGGCAGCGCATCGTGTGGGCGGGGCTGGAGTCGAAGCTGACGATCGAGCAGATGCTCGCCTACAAGGCGGGCGCCGCGGTGATCGGTCTGCTCATCGGGTTGTTCGTGCACCCGCACCAGCTGCCCGGTTTCCTGTTCGGCATCATCCTCGGCGTCCTGATGTCCTTCGTTCCCGACGTGTTGCTGGACTCACGGGCGCGTGACCGCCAGCAGCAGGTCGCCCGGGCGCTTCCGGACGCACTGGACCTGCTCGCGATCACCGTCGAGGCAGGCCTCGGTCTCGAGCAGGCCCTCGTCATCGTGACCGAGCGCCTCGACGGGCCGCTCGGCGACGAGCTGCGCCGGATGATGCGCGAGATTGAGCTCGGCGTGGACCGTCGTACCGCGCTGGAGTTCCTGCGCCGCCGCACCAATGTGCGTGAGCTATCGGCGTTCGTCGTCGCGCTGCTCCAGGCGGACGAGCTCGGCATGGCGGTCGGCGAAGTGCTGCGGGTCCAGGCCGCGCAGGTCCGGTTGGTGCGTCGTCAGACGGCGCGCGAACAGGCAGCGAAGACACCGGTGAAGATCCTGTTCCCGGTCATCTTCACGATCTTCCCGGCGATGTTCGTCGTGACGATCGGCCCCGGCGCGATCAAGATCGCGCAGACCATCTTCAAGATGTAGCTAGTAGGGGAGGATCACCGTCGCGACCACCGGGTTGTGGTCCGACGGGATCACCCCGACGAACTTGCCGTGACTGACGTGGACGATCTGCGTCCACGTCGTCGCGGCCACTCCCGGCGGCAGGAAGATGCCGTCGATGTACTTGTGGTGCGCCGGCGGCTTGCGCTGGAAGTTGTTGGCGGTGTCGTACTTCGTGCCTGATCGCGCCTGCGCCACGTCATAAGCATCCGCGACGTGTCGCGCCTGCATCGCGATTCGCGGCCCGTCGAACTTGTGTTTGGTCTCCACGACGCTGTTCGTGTCGCCGGCGTAGACGATCGGCGCGTTGCTGCTTGCGGCGTAGGCCGCGCCCTGGGTGAGCATCGACTCCGTCTGGTCCTGGCGGATCTGGTCATCCGAGGCCGGGTTGCTGTTCTGTACGTGCAGGTGAAAGCTCACGAACACGAACTTCGCACCGGTCGCGGTCACCGTGAACGGTTGATACGCCGCCCAGTGATTCGCTCCGGCCGAGGCGTGGCCGATGTCCCAGTGGCCCCCACTCCCGGCGGTGGTCACGACATTCGGGTCGTAGAGGATGTAGTCCGCCGTACGGAAGTAGTGCGGCTCACTCGGCGGCACCTCGGTTCGTGCGAGCTGGTAGCTGCCGCCGAGCGCGCTGACCAGATCGTCGATCTGGCGCGGGCCTTTCACCGCGCCGATCCACGAAGCCGCCTCCTGGATGGCCACCACCGCGGGGCGTGCGGCCTTGATCACCTGCGCGACCTTGTCGCGGCGAGCCGCCCACGACTCCCCCGACGGAGCCGAGATGTCGGCCTCGTGCAGGTTGTAGGTCATCGCGGTGAGCGCGCTCTCCGCGGACGAGGGTGTTCCGCTCACCATCTGGGACGGCGAGGACTTGGTACCGGTGTTCACCGCGCGCACCCGGAAGTAGTACGTACCACCGCGGATCAGGTCGCCCGGCGTGAACTGCCGGTCAGGCCCGACCAACCGGTAGTTCTTGCGCACCGTCTTGAACGCGGAGTCGCTGGCCCGCTCGACCACGTAGCCGGTACCTGCACCGCCGGACCAGCTCAGCGACACCGCACCGGACGGGCTGCTCACCGCCAGACCGGTCGGTGCCTTCGGCTTGAGCCCGACGGGTCCGAAGGTCCCGGAATAGGCGTGGTGCGATCCGGCGACGGCGTAGGCGCGGAAGAAGTACGGCGTGGTCGAGTACTTCAGCCCGGTGACGGTCACGGTGTGGCTCTTCGACAGTGGAGAGTGCGGGTCGCCATGCAGGTTCGCCGCGATCAGCTGGTGATGCACCTGCGCGACGTAGACCCGGAACTTCGAGGCGTGCCCGCTCACCCGGAAGGTGAGCGAGGAGTGCGTCGCGTCGACCAGCTTCACCGCAGAGATCGAGGCTGTCGCCGCCGGGCGTGCCGCGGCCGGCGGCGCCGCAACGCTCAACGACGCGAGCAGCACGCCCGCCGCGGTCGGCAGGACGGAAAGAAGTCGTTTGGCCACCTGTAGAACCTAGACCGGCTACAGGTGGACCAAACCTCGGTGAAGCCCGGTCAGAACTTGTCGGCGCTGTCGAGGGCCTCGCTGACGACGATGTCCGGGGCCGCCGACGGGTCGCCGCCCACCGAACCGACGAACGCCTGCAGCTCCTCGGAGCCGAAGAACGCTTCGAAGTGCGCCGGGTTGTCCCATTCGTCGATGACGTGGATATAGCCGTCACCGGCGCCGAACTGATGGTGAATCGCCCCCGCGGCGCGGCCCTTCTCCGCGATCGCTGTGAACTCCTCACTGCGGTCGGCCAGCGCCTGCTTGAACGCGGCGACGTCGCCCGGAACCTTGACCGAGATCAAAAAGCTCATCGGATTACCCCCCAAGTCTCGACGCGCGATTCGGCGCCATCCAACTGCGGAAGGTGCCGGCACGCAACCCTTGCCGACGCTCTTCGGCAGTTGACAGTGCGAGGTGTCCCTTGGTAAGCCACCTCCACCAGATCTTTGCATTTACCAAACATTGCAGAGAGCGTGGGTCTAGAAGTACTGGAAGGGAGCCAGCTCATGTTCGTGGGGAGAACCGGCAGCAAGGTGATGGGCGTCGTCGCCAGCGCTGCCCTGACGGGGTTCGGCCTGTTGGCGGGGTCCGCGGCAGCCGCCGCACCCTCGGCCACGCCGGCCGCGCAGACCTGGCAGGTCACCGTCGGCGCGCAGTCGGCGCACGGCGCGATCCAGACCATGGGCTTCTATCCGAGCCAGATCACGATCGACCAGGGTGACAGCATCACGTGGACCGCCAACTCGGCCGAACCGCACACGGTCACCTTCCTGTCCACCGCGAGCCCCTGCCCCGACACCGCGCTGTGCGCGCTGCCGCAGACCGGATTCGATCTCGGGTCCCCCGCCCAGTCGACACCGCAAGGCGGGACGTCGTACGACGGGACGTCGTACTTCAACTCCGGGGTGATGACGACGGCTCAGCCGGGGCCGACATTGCCGTTCCCGCCCTCCGTCCCGCTGATCCACAGCTACACCCTGGCGTTCCCGGCCACGCTGGCGCCGGGCAGCTACACGTACTACTGCCTGGTCCACGGGCAGGCGATGGTCGGGACGGTCGTCGTGCAGGCCGCGGGTACGGCGTATCCGGCCACCCAGGCGCAGATCGACGCGGTGAACGCGACCCAGATCCGGGCCGACATCCACTCCGGTGACGCGCTGCGCGCACAGGCCCGCCAGCAGGACCGCAAGCTCAGCACCGGCCGGCACCCGGTGATCCTCGCGGGGCTGATGAACGACCGCGCGATGCTGATGCGCTTCGTCGGCCCGGCCAACCCGGTCAACGTCGGTGATCGGCTGACCTTCCGGGTCGCGAGCATGGGCGAGCCGCACACGGTCACGTTCGGCAACCCGGGGACAGGATGCGGAGCTCCGCCGTGCAACCCGGAGCAGTCGTGGAACACCACCCCCACCGCTCATGGCAACCTGCAGGCTCGCTACCCAGCGCACAACGGGCAGTTCACCGGCTCGGCCCGGTCGCTGAACTCCGGGATCATGCTGGGCTTGCCGGCGTCGCTCACGCATCTGCCGCAGAGCCTGAGCATCCACTTCACCAAGGCGGGCACGTACGGCTACATCTGCGCACTGCACGCGTACTTCGGGATGGTCGGGACCGTGCACGTGCATCCGCGGCCGCACCACCACAAGCACCACCACCACAAGCACCACTGACAAGCCGCGCGCTATTCGACGAGGTAGGTCGCCGCGGGAGAACGCTGACGCGCTCTTCGCTCCGGCTCCCGGCGCTTGTGGAGACGAGGGGAATCGAACCCCTAACCCCCGCCTTGCAAAGGCGGTGCTCTGCCAATTGAGCTACGTCCCCTGACGGGGCAGCAGTACTGCTCGTGGGCCTGGATGGACTTGAACCATCGACCTCTTCCTTATCAGGGAAGCGCTCTAACCGAGCTGAGCTACAGGCCCTTAGCACGTCGGTGTTCGCGCACCGGCGCGGCTAGCGAGCGTACCTGAGCGGATGTGCCATCCGCTGCACTCCAGTCGAGCGGATGTGCCATCCGCTCCACTACTCGCGTTCGGAGAGCGTTACCTCGACGCCGCCGACGATGTCGGTGCACACGTTGTAGATGAACGCGGTGAGCGTGGCGAAAGCCGCGAGCAAGACGACGTTGACCAGCCCGACCACCAGCGCGATCAGCATCACCCGGCCGAAGCTGAGCCAGACCGCGAGACCCTGCCCACCGTTCGACGTGTCGCTCACGTCGGAGAGGAAGGTCCGCAGCGAGCTGATCACGCCCATGGCGTCGACGACACCGTAGAGAACGACCACCGCGACGATCAGCACCACCATGCCGACGAGGCCGTAGACCAGTGAGAACTTCAGGGTCGACCACGGGTCGATCCGCCGGAGTGTGAGCCGCGCGCGACGACCTCGCCGGCGCGCGATCGCGGCGGTGCCGACCGTCATCGCCCGGGCACTGCCCACATAAGTGCCCGGATTGCGCGACTCCGCCGAAGCAGGAATCGAGGCCGAATGTGCGACGCCGTCCCCGGACCCGTAGCCCGGTTCACCGACTAGAGAACCGGCGACATAGCCGCCCGACTCTCCGGAGCCGGTCGTCACGACTCGTCGCCCTCCTCTTCCTCGGCTTCCGCGTTGCGGGCCACCGCGACCACGGTCTCGTCACCCTTGAGGTTGATCAACCGCACACCCATAGTCTGCCGTCCGGCTCGGCGCACTTCCTTGACTCTCGTCCGAATCACGCCGCCACCTGAGGTGATCGCGAAGATTTCCTCCTCGGGGCGTACCGCCAACGCTCCCACGAGCCCACCGCGCTTGGCCACGATCTTCGCGGTAATGACGCCCTTGCCGCCGCGCCCCTGCACCGGGTATTCGCCGACCTTCGTGCGCTTTGCGTAACCGCCGTCGGTAGCGATGAGGATGTCGAGGTCATCATCGGTGGCGACCTCCATCGCCAGCAGCTCATCGCCTTCGGAGAACCGCATGCCGATCACCCCGGAGGTTGCCCGGCCCATCGGACGCAGCATCTCGTCGTCGGCGTGGAACCGGATCGACTGGGCGTTGCGCGACACCAGCAACAGGTCGTCGGTCGGCGCGACGAGGCGCGCCGCGATGAGCTCGTCGTCCTCCCGCAAGTTGATCGCGACGATGCCGCCGGTGCGGTTGGAGTCGAAGTCCGACAGCTTGGTCTTCTTCACCAGACCGCGCTTCGTCGCCAGTACGAGGTACGGCGCGACCGAGTAGTCCTTGATGTCCATGACCGACGCGATCTGCTCGTCGGGCTGGAACGCCAGCAGGTTCGCAACGTGCTGGCCGCGGGCCGCGCGGTTGGTCTCGGGGAGCTCGTGCGCCTTCGCGCGGTAGACCCGGCCCTTGTTGGTGAAGAACAGGATCCAGTTGTGGGTCGAGGTCACGAAGAACTGCTCGACGATGTCGTCGAGCTTCAGCTGCGCTCCCATGACGCCCTTGCCGCCCCGCCGCTGCGCCCGGTAGAGGTCGGTCTTGGTGCGCTTCGCGTAACCACCGCGGGTGATGGTGACCACGACGTCTTCCTGCGCGATCAGGTCCTCGAGGCTCATGTCGCCCTCGTAGGCCACGATCCGCGACTTGCGGTCGGTGCCGTACTTGTTCGAGATCTCCGCGAGCTCCTCGCCGATGATCGTCCGCTGGCGATCCTCGCTCGCGAGGATCGACTCGTAGTCGGTGATCTCGGCCATCAGCTCGTCGTACTCGTCCTGCAGCTTCTGGCGCTCCAACGCGGCGAGCCGGCGCAGCTGCATGTCGAGGATTGCGGTCGCCTGCACCTCGTCGATGTCCAGGAGCTGCATCAGGCCGGCGCGCGCGGCCTCGGCAGACTCACTGCCCCGAATCAGCGCGATGACCTCGTCGATCCGGTCCTGCGCCTTGAGCAGCGCGACCAGGATGTGGGCCCGCTCCTGCGCCTTGCGGAGCCGGAACCGGGTACGGCGGACGATGATCTCGATCTGGTGCGCCACGTAGTAGCGCACCATCTGTCCGACGTTCAGCGTCCGGGGGACGCCGTCGACCAGCGCGAGCATGTTGACGCCGAACGAGTCCTGCAGCTGGGTGTGCTTGTAGAGGTTGTTGAGGACCACCTTCGCGATCGCGTCACGCTTCAGCACGATCACCAGTCGCTGACCGGTACGCAGCGACGAGTCGTCCTTGATGTCGGCGATGCCGGCGACCTTGCCGTCACGGACCAGGTCGGCCACCTTCTCGGCGAGCGCGTCCGGGTTGACCTGGTACGGCAGTTCGGTGATCACCAGCTGCTGGCGGCCGCGCGCGTCCTCCTCGACCTCGACGACTGCACGCATCCGCACCGATCCGCGGCCGGTGCGAAGCGCCTGCTCGATCCCGTCGCGTCCGACGATCAACGCGCCGGTCGGGAAGTCCGGGCCCTGGATTCGCTCGACGCACGCATCGAGCAACTCGTCGTCGGTGGCGTTCGGGTTCTGCAGCGCCCACTGCACGGCCGAGGCAATCTCGTTGAGGTTGTGCGGCGGGATGTTGGTCGCCATGCCGACCGCGATGCCGGCGGCGCCGTTGACCAGCAGGTTGGGGAACCGGCTCGGCAGGACGCTCGGCTCCTGCGCGCTGCCGTCGTAGTTAGGCCCGAAGTCGACCGTCTCCTGGTCGATGTCGCGCAGCATCTCCATCGCGATGGGCGCCAGCCGGCACTCGGTGTTGTGGCTGACGAACCCGTCGGTCAGGAACGAGTGATCGTCGCTCTCGACGCGAATCGAGTAGACAGCCTGTACGCCCGCGTCTTCGACCGAAGCGACTTCTGCGTAGTAGTACCGGCCGTCGACGAGCGGCTCGACGACGTCCAGGACGTCTCGGCGTCCGATCCGCCGCTCGAACTCGCCGCGACGGAACTCCCAACGATCAATCGAGTCGACGTTGTTGCGCTCAAGCCAACGCTTATCGGCGTCAGTCGTGCCGCCGTAACGAAGAATGAAGTCCGCAACGAAGGGGGCGCGGTCATGGGAGATTGCGCGACTGCGTTCGGGCAGTCCGGCGAGAAGCAGGTCTAGCTTTACCTGCTTGGTGCCAAGAAGGCCGACCTCCAGCGCGAAGGTCCGAGCGTCGCGTCGATTGCAGACGCAGACCTTCACTTCCCCGGTCGCGTGGTTCGCCAGGCGGCTGACGATCCCGAACTCGAGCAGTAGCCGCTGAACGTCTCGGGCCAGTTCGGCACTACGAGTCGAGTAGCTGATCTGAATCGCTTGGTCTTCGAGAACGGAAACCGAGCCGTCACCGTCGAAGAGTGAGCGGAGAAAAGCCCGCTTGGCCGGGATGCCGGCTCGCCAGATGAACTCCGGAATCCGCTTGTCTGCGCCTGCGAGGGTCGCTGCGGCAACGTCGCCGTCATCCGCGTAGGAGAGCTGAGTCGGCTCGCCACGAAAGATCACAACACGGTCGCCGGGTACTAGCTCCTCCGCAAGCTTCCACAGGAGCGTAGGGACACCGGCCACGCTGACAAGACACAACACCGGATGGTTGCGAGTGCCCTCAAGCGCGTAGCCCTCGGCGGTGGTGATGCGCAGCGTCTCGTGGTCACCCGAGTGGAACAGCGCTGATGCAACGACGGGCTCGCCGTTTCGGTCGAGGACCTTGAGGTCGATCTCGTTGTCGGAGTTCGGCAGTGCATCCGAAACGATTGAGCCGATCTGAACGCTCGACCCATCAGCAAGACGCACCCGGGTCGAAGCAGGCAAGCAGTACCTCATCGCGGCAGCCGGGTCGTTGCCCGGCGAGCCGAAGTTGCCCTGACCGTCGACCAGTGGCGCGCGCATCGACCACGGCTGCGCCAGTCGCACGACGGTGTCGTAGATCGCCGAGTCACCGTGCGGGTGGTAGGTACCCATGACGTCGCCGACGACCTTCGCGCACTTCACCCGCGCGCGGTCCGGGCGGTAGCCGCCGTCGTACATGCCGTAGAGCACGCGGCGGTGCACCGGCTTCAGCCCGTCGCGCACATCCGGCAGTGCACGGGACACGATGACGGACATCGCGTAGTCGAGAAAGCTGCGCTGCATCTCGACCTCGAGCCCGACGGGCTCGACGCGACCGCCGGGCGGCGGGGTGCTGATCTCGGTCACGGGGTTCCTTCCGCGGTGGTGCTAGGTACGACTGCGATGTGATCGATCAGATGTCGAGACTGCATCTCTAGTTCCTTGACTTAGATGTCAAGGAACCGAACGTCCTTGGCGTTGCGGGTGATGAAGTTGCGCCGGGCTTCGACGTCCTCGCCCATCAGCACGCTGAACATCTCGTCGGCGGTCGCCGCGTCATCGAGGCTCACCTGCAACAGGATCCGGCGGGACGGATCCATCGTGGTCTCCCACAGCTCGCGGGCGTCCATCTCGCCGAGACCCTTGTACCGCTGGATCGCGCCGTCGTCCTTCGGCAGCTTCTTGCCGGCCTCGAGCCCCATCGTGACGATCCCGTCCCGCTCCCGGTCGGAATAGGCGTAGTCGGGTTCCTCGCGGGTCCACTTGATCTTGTACAGCGGCGGCTGGGCCAGGTAGACGTGGCCCGCCTCGACCAGCGGCTTCATGAAGCGGAACAGCAACGTCAGCAGCAGCGTCCGGATGTGCTGGCCGTCGACGTCGGCGTCGGCCATCAGCACGATCTTGTGGTAGCGCAGCTTCTCGATGTCGAAGTCGTCATGAATGCCGGTGCCGAGCGCCGTGATCAGTGCCTGGACCTCGGTGTTCTGCAGGACGCGGTCGATCCGCGCCTTCTCGACGTTGATGATCTTGCCGCGGATCGGGAGGATCGCCTGGAACACCGGGTTGCGGCCGCCCTTGGCCGAGCCGCCCGCCGAGTCACCTTCGACGATGTAGAGCTCGCACTCCTCCGGGTTCGTCGACTGGCAGTCCGACAGCTTGCCGGGAAGACCGCTGGACTCGAGCAGACCCTTGCGACCGCGGGCGAGATCGCGCGCCTTGCGGGCAGCGATCCGGGCTTGCGCGGCCTGCGCCGCCTTGGAGATCACGACGCGGCCCTCGCGCGGGTTGCGCTCGAACCATGACCCCAACCAGTCGTTGCACGCCTTCTGTACGAACGACTTCGCCTCGGTGTTGCCCAGCTTGGTCTTGGTCTGGCCCTCGAACTGCGGTTGGGCGAGCTTGACCGAGATGATCGCGGTCAGTCCCTCACGGATGTCGTCGCCGGTGAGGTTGTCGTCCTTCTCCTTGAGGATCTTCTGGTCGCGCGCGAACTTGTTGACCACCGAGGTCAGCGCGGCGCGGAAACCCTCTTCGTGGGTGCCGCCTTCATGCGTGTTGATCGTGTTGGCGAAGGTGTAGACCGACTCCGAGTAGGTCCCGTTCCACTGCATCGCGACTTCGAGGGCCATGCCCTCGCCGTCGTTGGAGAAATGGATGACCGACTCGTGCGCTGCGGTCTTGGTCGCGTTGAGGTGCTTGACGAAGTCCTCGAGGCCGTCCTTGTAGAGGTACCGGTTCTCGATCGGCACCTCCTCACGCTCGTCGCGCAACGTGATCGACAGGCCGGCGTTGAGGAACGCCATCTCCTGCAGTCGGCGCGCCAGCGTCTCGTAGGAGTAGACGGTGGTCTCGAAGATCTTCTCGTCGGCCCAGAACCGCACGGTCGTACCGGTGTCGGTCGTGGCCTTGCCCTTCTCGAGCTGGCCCTCCGGCTTGCCGCCGTTGACGTAAGCGCGGTTCCAGACGAAGCCGTCCTTCTTGATCTCGACCTCGAGCCGAGTGGACAGCGCGTTGACGACCGAGGCACCGACGCCGTGCAGGCCGCCGGAGACCGCGTAGGACTTACCGTCGAACTTTCCGCCGGCGTGCAGCGTCGTCAGGATGACGTCCACAGCGGGCTTCTTCTCGACCGGGTGCTTGTCCACCGGCATGCCGCGACCGTTGTCGGTCACCTCGACGCCGCCGTCGGCCAGCAGCCGGCAGACGATGGTGTCGGCGTGGCCGGCGAGCGCCTCGTCGACCGCGTTGTCGACGATCTCGTAGACCAGGTGGTGCAGGCCGCGCTCACCGGTGGAGCCGATGTACATGCCGGGGCGCTTACGAACCGCTTCCAGGCCTTCCAGGACAGTGATCGATCTGGCGTCGTAGGACAACGGTTCTCCTGCTCAAAAAGCGCTGTACGCAAGATTTCGGGGGTGCTTCCCGTCAATCGTACCCTTGCGCGAACACAGAATCGGCCCTTCTGGGCACCTGTGGAGGGGCGTGGCGCGCGAATACCCTCGGATGAGTGTCCCCCCACGTGGGACGGGGTGGGGAAATCGCCTACGGCGCGATCAGCGCGACCGCCTCAGGCTAGTCGACGGCGCCGACACCCGCAGCATCATCCGTAGGTGTCGCGAGGACCGCGGCCGACCACCCGCAGCGGGCCGTGCCGCCAGTCCGGAGCGGTGGGGCCACGGACCTTGAGCTTGGTGACGACCCCCGGCCCGACCTCGGCGGCGATCCGCCCGAGCAGTTGGCGCGACAGCAGCCGAAGCTGGGTCGCCCAGGCCGTGGATTCGGCGGTCAGCAGGAGCTCGCCGTCCTGGAGCCGTTCCGGCCGGCAGTGCTCGGCGATGTCGGCGCCGACGATCTCCGCCCACCGCGGTAGCAGACCCGCCGCGGTCAGGGTGCGCTCCCAGTCCCTGTCACGGACCAGCGCGTCGACGGCGGCGCCGATCGTCGTGGGGTCGCGCGGGTCGGGTCCGGCTCCGCTCCACGTGGACTCCGTCGCCGAGCGCGGCCTCGGCTTCCGCACCGGTTTGGCCTGGCGGGCCCGGGCGAGCAGCCGGCGGGCAGGGTCGGCGCGGCCCCCGGCGTCCGCGTCGCCGCCGCCGCCGGCCGGCGGGTTACCGGACACGTTCGACCTGCCCGGCCGCGACGTCGTACCGCGCTCCGGTGAGCTGCTCCGGGACGTCGCCGGCGACTGCCGCCGTGATCAGCACCTGCTCGGCCGGTGCGACCAGCTCGGCGAGGGAGGTACGCCGGCTCGCGTCGAGCTCGGCGAACACGTCGTCAAGGATCAGCACGGGCTCGCCACCGTCGGCGCGGAGCAGGTCGTAGGCAGCGAGCCGCAGCGCCAGCGCGAGCGACCACGACTCACCGTGGCTGGCGTAACCGCGGGCGGGCAGACCCCCGATGGACAGCACCAGGTCGTCGCGGTGCGGCCCGATCAGGGTGAGACCGCGGTCGAGCTCGTCGGAACGTCTGCTCGCCAGCGCGGCTGCCATCGCCGCGCCCAGCAACTCACGGTCGGTGCTTCCGACGATCTCCGGCGCGACCGACGAGGTGTAGTCCAGGGCGGTCGGGCCACCGCCGCGGCTGACCTCGGCGTACGCCTTGTCGACCAGGGGACGCAAGGCGTCCACGAGCTCGTGGCGGCCGGCGAGCAGCGCGGCACCGGCCTCGGCGAGATGGGCGTCCCACACGTCGAGGGTGCGCAGCTCCGCTCCGGCTCGTCGCGCGCTGCCCGCGGACTTCAACAGGGCGTTGCGCTGCTTGAGCACCCGGTCGTAGTCCGAGCGCACCGCGGCGTAGCGCGGCGCGCGGGCGACGAGCAGGTCGTCGAGGAAGTCGCGACGACCAGCCGGGTCGCCCTTCACGATCGCCAGGTCCTCGGGGGCGAACAGCACCGTCCGCAGCGTGCCGAGCAGGTCACGTGCCTTCGGCAGCGCCGCGCCGCCACGACGCGCCCGGTTGGCCTTGCCGGGAGTGATCTCGACCTCGAGCAACGTCTCGCGGCCGTCCTGAACCACCACGCCTCGCACCACCGACCGCTCCGCGCCTTCGCGAACCAACGGCGCGTCGTGCGCGACCCGGTGGCTGCCGAGGGTGGCCAGGTAGCCGATCGCCTCCACCAGGTTCGTCTTGCCCTGGCCGTTCGGTCCGACCAGCGCGGTCACGCCCGGTTCGAAGTCGAGGTCGACCTGGGGGTAAGAGCGGAAGTCGGTGACGGAGAGCTTCGCGACGTACATCAGGTGGGTGTGCTGTCCGCCGCCGATGAGCTACCCGCCGTGCCGTCCGTCGACTCGACAGCGTGCCCGCCGAACTGGGCGCGCAGCGCGGCGATCATCTTCATCGCGGGGGAGTCGTCCTGCCGCGAGGCGAATCTGGCGTAGAGCGCCGCGGTGATGACCGGCAGCGGTACGGCGTGATCGATCGCGGCCTCGACGGTCCAGCGACCCTCTCCCGAATCCTGCGCGAATCCCTTGAGCTTGGCCAGGTGCGCGTCTTGTTCGAGGGCGCGCACCGCGAGGTCGAGCAGCCAGGACCGCACGACGGTCCCCTTCTGCCAGGACGCGAAGGTCGCCCGGACGTCGGTCACCAGGTCGGTGGCCTCGAGCAGCTCCCAGCCCTCGGCGTAGGCCTGCATGATTCCGTACTCGATGCCGTTGTGGACCATCTTCGCGAAGTGCCCGGCACCCACCTTTCCGGCGTGCACGAAACCGGACTCGGCGTCGGGGCGCAGGGTGTCGAAGATCGGCATCAGTCGCTGGATCGCCTCGTCCGCACCGCCGGCCATCAAGCCGTAGCCCTCGGCCAGCCCCCAGACGCCACCGGAGACGCCGCAGTCGACGAAACCCACGTTGCGCTCGGCGAGCGCCGCCGCATGCAGCTGGTCGTCGGTGTAGCGGGAGTTCCCGCCGTCGACGACCAGGTCACCCGGCTCGAGCAGTTTGCCGAGCGCCTCGATCGACTCGGTCGTGGGCTTGCCGGCCGGGACCATCACCCACACCGCCCGCGGCGCCTGAAGCGCCCCGACCAGTGCCTCGAGGCTGTCGACATCCCGGCCCGACTCCGGCGACAAGTCGTACCCGACGATCTCGTGGCCGCCCCGGCGAAGCCGCTCGACCATGTTGGCCCCCATGCGGCCGAGGCCGACCATGCCGAGCTGCATGTGCGAGTTCTCCTCAGGAAGCCATTCGGACGGGCATGAGCAGGTAACGGTGATCGCTGGCGCCCTCGCCGTCGGTCTTGCCGGTCAGCACCGCCGGCTTGGTCGGTCCGGTGAACGACAGCTCCGCAGCGTCGGAGTCCAACGACCCGAGCCCGTCGAGCAGGTAGGTCGGGTTGAACGCGATGGTGAGCTCCTCGCCCTGGAAGTCCGCCGGGAGCGACTCCGTCGCCGCCGCGTCGTCCAGGCCACCGGCCTCGAGAGTGATCCCGTCCGGGGAGAACGAAAGCCGGATCGGCGAGGTACGGGAAGCGACGAGCGCAACCCGCCGCACCGCGTCCGTCAGTGCCGCCACGTCGACCCCGGCGGTCGCGGTCGAGGTCTCCGGCAGCAGCGAGCGGTACTTCGGGAACTCGCCGTCGAGCAGCCGGCTGGTGGTCGAGCGTTCGCCGCCGGCCAGACCGATCAGGCCTTCACCGGCTGCACTCGCCGAAAGCGCGATCGACAGCTGGGCCCCCGAGGTGAGCGACTTCGCCGCGTCGGCCAGCGTGCGGGCGGGCACCAGGGCGGTCGCCTGCATCGAGGGTTCCTCCGGCTGCCACCGCAAGGTACGGACCGCGAGGCGGTACCGATCGGTCGCGGCGAGCGTCATCTGCTCGCCCTCGATCTCCATCCGGATCCCGGTGAGCACCGGCAGCGCGTCGTCGCGGCCCGACGCCACCGCAACCGCGGCGACGGCAGCCGCGAACGCGTCGCTGCCCACCGTGCCCGACACCGCCGGCATCTCGGGGAGGGTGGGGTACTCATCGATCGGCAGCGTCGGCAGGGTGAACCGCGACGAACCGCAGGTCAGCACGACCCGCGAGCCGTCGGTGGCCAAGTCGATCGGCTGAGGCGGCAGGCTGCGGGTGATCTCGGCGAGCAACCGACCCGGGACCAGCAGCGATCCGCCCTCGGCGACGGTCACCTCGAGGCTGGCCTGCGCGGACACCTCGTAGTCGAACCCCGACAGCCGGACTCCCGCGTTCGAGTCCGTCCCGGCGTCGATCCGCAGCCCGGACAGGACGGGAAGGGCGGCCTTCTGCGGCAGGATGCGAGTCGCCCAGGCAACGGCGTCAGCAAAAGCGTCCCGTTCCACTCGGATCTTCACGTAAGCCGCCTTCCGTCGCAGGGGGTTCCGACCGCCGTCCACATCGTGATAAGCGATCGGTAGGACAAGTTATTGAGCGACTCGTTGTCGTCATATGGCCGGTGGACACTGTCGATAACCCTCGAAAGCCCAGGTGAGAGGGCTGTTCGGGCTGTCGACGAGGTGTGGACGGCGCCGCGGACTCGGTGAGTCGACTGGGGATGTCCGCACGGGTGAACCGGATTGGACGAAGTTGCAGGGAAACGTCCACAGCGTTGTCCCCAGGTTGTGTACGGCGGGTTCGAGGGGAAGTGGCGGGGCGTCCCCGGCCTCATGCGCGGGCCTGCGACTTGATCCGGTTGGTCAGCTCGCTGACCTGCGTGTAGACCGACCGCCGTTCCGCCATCAGGGAGCGGATCTTGCGGTCGGCGTGCATGACGGTGGTGTGGTCACGACCGCCGAAGTGCTGCCCGATCTTCGGCAGCGACAGCTCGGTGAGCTCGCGGCAGAGGTACATCGCGACCTGCCGGGCCTGGACCAGCACCCGGCTGCGCGAGGAGCCGCAGAGGTCCTCCATCGAGATGGAGAAGTACGCGGCGGTCTGCGCCATGATCGTGGACGCCGTGATCTCCGGGCCGGCCGCATCCGCGATGAGGTCCTTCAACACGATCTCTGCGAGAGCGAGGTCGACCGCCTGCCGGTTCAGGCTTGCGAACGCGGTCACCCGGATCAGCGCGCCTTCGAGCTCGCGGATGTTCGAGGAGATCTTGCTGGCGATGAACTCCAGCACCTCGGCGGGGGCGTCGAGGCGTTCGGCCGCGGCCTTCTTGCGCAGGATCGCGATGCGCGTCTCGAGCTCGGGCGGCTGAACGTCGGTGATCAGACCCCACTCGAACCGGTTGCGCAGCCGGTCCTCCAGCGTCACCAGCTGCTTCGGCGTCCGGTCGGAGGAGATGACGATCTGGGAGTTCGCGTTGTGCAGCGTGTTGAACGTGTGGAAGAACTCTTCCTGGGTCTGTTCCTTGTTCTCCAGGAACTGGATGTCGTCGACCAGCAGCACGTCGATGTTGCGGTAGCGCTTGCGGAACAGCTCGCCCCGCCCGTCGCGGATCGAGTTGATGAAGTCGTTGGTGAACTCCTCCGAGCTCACGTAGCGGACTCGGGTGCCCGGTGCGAGAGCACGCGTGTAGTGCCCGATCGCGTGCAGCAGGTGGGTCTTGCCCAGCCCGGAGTCGCCGTAGATAAACAGCGGGTTGTACGCCTTCGCCGGCGCCTCGGCGACCGCGACCGCCGCGGCATGTGCGAACCGGTTGCTGGAACCGATGACGAACGTCTCGAACTGGTACTTCGGGTTGAGCCGGTCGGACTCGCCGCGGCGGGTCAGGACGGTCGGAGCGGGCGCCGGCTCCTCCTCTTCCGGGTAGGGGTCGGGCTCATCGGCCGCGCTCGCCGGGCCGTTGTCGGAGACCGGTTCGCCGTCCCCGGTGTCGGACTCCACCGTGACCGCGACCCGGACATCGCGCGCCAGCTCGCGGGACAGCGCCTCGACCACCAGCGGGCGCAGCCGGGTGTCGAGCACGTCACGCGCGAAGTCGTTGGGCGTGGCGAGCACGACGGTGTCCTGCACCAGCGCCAGCGGCTTGGTCAGTCGTAGCCACGCTCGCTGCTGGGCGGAGACCACGTCTTCGCCAAGTCCGGCAATCGCCCGGGTCCAGACAGATTCGAGGTCGAGGACCTGGTCGGACAATGGGCGCTCCCCGGGGCGGTCACGGTCAGGTTTACGTCGTGGTCACGTGTTCCCTACGCGACCGGCGAGTACCTCGTCCACACCGCCATCCACAGACTGTGGATCTTTGCGAGACGAACTGCTTGCCGACCAGGCTTTGCGAACACGACCGACGTCTGCACACAGAGTGCAACCGCCTCGAATGACCGAGGCGATCGGGGAAGGCCGGCTGCGGAACGCTAACAGCCGGGGAGCGGCCCGTTCAACCGCAGTCGGGACTTTCCTTCCCCTTCACCGGCGTGTCGCCTTGACGACCCCTCGTTTGCCACACGCCAGGGGCGAGATCATGGTTTGACCGGCCCTGCCGCCCCCCGTACCGTGGCACAGCGCGCTCCCCGTGCGAGTTGAGCTCCTGACGGGCTCGCTCCACGCGTCGGCAGCGCCACGTTGACTTGCAGCAGCCGCTGCATCGCTCGTCCTGGCTGTCCCCAGCCAGTCACCGTGGGAGATCTCTGTGAGCAAGCGGACGTTCCAGCCGAACAACCGTCGGCGTGCCAAGACGCACGGATTTCGGCTGCGGATGCGCACTCGCGCCGGTCGCGCGATTCTCTCGGCGCGGCGCCGCAAGGGCCGTTCCACGCTGTCTGCCTGACCCGACTCTCGTGCTCTCGCGGTCGTTGCGGCTGCACCAGCGCTCAGAGTTCCGCTCCGCTACCCGGCTCGGCCGGCGGGTCGGGGCCGCTGGCCTGGTGCTTCACGCTCACCTCGACGCCGGGGACCCGGCCCGCAGGGTCGGCTTCGTCGTCGGACGCTCCGTCGGTCCTGCGGTGACCCGCAACCGGGTACGTCGCAGGTTGCAGCACCTGATCGGCGCGCGGCTCGACGCGCTCCCCGCCGGCGCCCGCCTCGTGGTGCGCGCCACGCCGGCCGCGGCAGGCCGCAGCTTCGCCGAGCTCGGCGATGCGCTCGACGCGGCGCTTCCGAAGGCCTACTCGTGAGGCGCCTCCTGCTGGCACTGTTCCGCGGCTACCAACGGTGGGTTTCGCCCCTGTTTGGGCAACATTGTCGGTTTTACCCCACCTGTAGCAGCTACGCCATCACCGCGGTCACCGAGCACGGCGCCGCTCGCGGCAGCTGGCTGGCGCTGCGGCGGTTGGCCCGATGCCACCCGCTGCACGCCGGCGGGTTCGACCCCGTACCTGACCGGAGTGTGCCGTCGTGAGCTTCCTGAATCCGCTCTACCACGCGGTCGCCTGGCTGCTGGTGCAGATCCACTCCGGCACCGCCCACGTCGTGGGGACCAGTGCGGCGTGGTCGGTGTCCGTGGTCCTGCTCACCGTTGCGATGCGGCTCGTCCTGTTCCCGGTCTTCGTCAAGCAGATCCGCAGCCAGCGGGCGATGCAGGCAGTCCAGCCGAAGATGAAGGAGCTGCAGGCCAAGTACAAGAACGACAAGGAGAAGCTCAACCAGGAAATGATGGCGCTGTGGCGCGAGCACGGCGTCAACCCGCTGTCCGGCTGCCTGCCGCTGCTGCTGCAGATCCCGATCTTCATCGCGTTGTTCCACACGCTGCGTGAGATCAAGCCGGTCAACGCGACATGCAACACCCACCTGGTGAGCTGCTTCCCCAGCAAGATCGCCGGATTCCCGCAGCAGGACATCTTCAGCGCCGCGCACGCGAAGCTGTTCGGCATCGCGCCGCTCCCCGCGTCGTTCAAGACCAGCCATGCGGTGCTCACCGCGCTGGGCGGACACCAGGGCTCGACCCGCGCGCTGTGCCTGATCCTCGTGCTGATCATGGTGGCCACCACCTTCCTGACCCAGCGGCAGCTGCTGGCGCGCAACGGGCCGGTGGACCCCAGCCAGGCGCAGGTGCAGAAGCTGATGCTCTACGTCTTCCCGTTCAGCTTCCTGATCTACGGCTTCTTCTTCCCGGTCGGGGTGCTCCTGTACTGGCTCACCACCAACGTGTGGAGCCTCGGCCAGCAGTACCTGGTGATCCACCGGATGGAACTGGCCGGGCCGGCTACGCCGGCGGCGGTCACGCCGAGCGGGCCGAGGCCGGGAGCGAAGCCGCAGCGTGGTGCCCCGAAGGCACCGGAGGCTCCCCCTGCGCCACCGAGTGGGCCCGCCCCCGGCGCGAAACCCAACCAGCCGCGAGCCACCGGGAACGTCGTCCTGCCGCCGGGCGGGGCGATCACCGGCGCGATCCCCGGCGCGGTGAGCGCGCCGCGGCCGACCCCGAAGCCGCCGACCCGTCCGTCGGCCAACCGTTCCAAGAAGAAGCGCAAAGGACGCCGATGACCACGCAGACCGACGACAGCAACAGCGTCCCCGAGGCCGCTGCCGAGGAAGCCTCCGACGGCGGTGAACGCGGTGCGGACCGCATTGCGCTGCTCGAGCGGGAGGGCGACATCGCCGCCGACTACCTCGAGGTGCTGCTCGACATCGCGGACCTCGACGGCGACATCGACATCGACGTGGAAGCCGACCGCGCCAGCGTCTCGATCATCGGGCAGGGGCTCGACTCGCTGATCGGACCCGGCGGCAGCACGCTGGAGGCGCTGCAGGAGCTCACCAGGCTCGCGGTGTACCGGGAGACCGGTGTTCGCAGCCGGCTGATGCTCGACATCGGCGGGCACCGAGCACGCCGTCGCGCCGACCTGGCGCAGATCGGCAAGGACGCCGCCGAGCGGGTGCTCGCCTCGGGGGAGCCCGAGAAGCTGGCGCCCATGACGCCGTTCGAGCGCAAGGTGGTGCACGACGCGGTGACGGCGGTCGACGGCGTGACGAGTGAGTCCGAGGGCGAGGAGCCGCAGCGGCGGATCGTCGTCCGCCCGGCCTGACGCCCTCGCCGGACGCGAGTGACCGGGGAAGTCGAGCCGTCGGACGCGGTTCGCGTCGCGTTCGGCGACAACGCGGACCAGGCCCGGCGTTACGCCGAGCTGCTCGCCACCGTCGGGGTCGAGCGTGGGCTGATCGGACCGCGGGAGACCGACCGGATCTGGGGACGCCACTTGTTCAACAGCGCCGCCGTGGCCACGCTGATTTCGACCGCGGCCAGCGTCATCGATCTCGGATCCGGCGCCGGATTACCCGGGATCCCGATTGCGCTTGCTCGCCCGGACCTCCACGTGGTGTTGCTCGAACCGATGGCGCGGCGGGTGCGGTTCCTGGACGAGTGCGTACAGGAGTTGGGATTGGCCAACGTCGCCGTTCGTCACAGCAGGGCACAAGACAGCCCGGGGTCGGGGGCCGACGTCGTGGTGGCACGGGCGGTCGCGCCGCTGCCGACACTGGCCGCGCTCGCCCGCCCGCTGACGAAGCCGCGGGGTGTATTGCTCGCTCTCAAGGGCGCGAAGGCGCAGGCCGAGGCGGCTGCGCTGGAGTCCGGCGGGGGCGCCACCGCCCGGATTCACCAGCTGGTGGACGCGGCCGGACAGCCCGCGACCGTGGCGGAGGTGCGGTGGGTGGACGCGAAGGTGCGCCGGCCGGCCAGGCACGGTAGGAAGACCTCGTGACCGGCCCCGCAGAACCTTCGTGGCCGGCGTCGCCGGTGGATGTTTCACGTGAAACCCCGCCATCGCCGTTCGCGTCCCCACCCCCTTCGGCGCCGCCGATACCGCTCGATGTTTCACGTGAAACACCGGCGGCTGCAGCGGCAGGTCCCACGATCCCGGCCAGCTGGCCGAAACCGGCACGTACCCGCGTCCTCACCGTGGCCAACCAGAAGGGCGGAGTGGGGAAGACCACCACCACCGTCAACCTCGCGGTCGCCCTCGCCCAACATGGGCTTCGGGTCCTGGTGGTCGACCTGGACCCGCAGGGGAATGCGTCTACCGCGTTCGACCTCGACCACGGTCGGTCGGTTCCGTCGATCTACGACGTGCTGGTCGGCAAGCGTCGGCTCGACGAGGTGGTGGTCGGCGTCCCGAACGTCCCGAACCTGTGGTGTGCCCCGTCGACGGTCGACCTGGCGGGTGCGGAGAGCGAACTGGTCAACACCGTCGCCCGCGAGTTCCGGCTCGCCCGGGCGTTGCAGGCCGAGGCCGGCGGCATGGACTACGTGTTCATCGACTGCCCGCCCTCGCTCGGTCTACTGACGGTCAATGCGCTCGTGGCGGCGCCCGAGGTCCTGATCCCGGTGCAGTGCGAGTTCTATGCGCTGGAGGGCCTGGCCCAGTTGCTCGAGACGGTGGAGCTGGTCCGCACCCATCTCAACGCGCAGCTGGCGGTGTCGACCATCCTGCTGACGATGTACGACGGTCGCACCCGGCTCGCCGACCAGGTCGTGGCGGACGTGCGAGGGCATTTCGGCCCCCGGGTCCTCGACACCGTGATCCCACGCAGCGTGCGGGTCTCGGAGGCGCCCGGGTTCGGACAGACCGTCATGACCTACGACCCGTCCTCCCGCGGCGCGGTGGCCTATCTGACGGCCGCATACGATCTCGCCATGCGCGCAGCACGAGGTACCCGGTGAACGTGAAACGCGGCGGTCTGGGCCGCGGCCTGGGCGCCCTGATCTCGGCCTCGCCTGAGGCGCAGGCCGACTCCGGCGCCTATTTCGCGGAGGTCCCGGTCGAGGCGGTCGAACCGAACCCGAAGCAGCCGCGGGACGACTTCGACGAGGAGGCGATGGCCGAGCTCGTGACGAGCATCCGCGAGGTCGGTGTGCTGCAGCCGGTCGTGGTGCGCGAGCTCGAGGCGGGTCGCTACCAGCTCGTGATGGGGGAACGCCGGCTGCGGGCCTCCCGCGAGGCCGGGCAGGCCACGATCCCCGCCATCGTGCGGCAGACCGGCGACGACGTGATGCTGCGCGACGCGCTGCTGGAGAACCTGCACCGCCAGCAGCTCAACCCGCTCGAGGAAGCCGCCGCCTACAGCCAGCTGCTGGAGGAGTTCGGCGCGACCCACGAGGAGCTGGCGACCCGAATCGGCCGTTCGCGGTCCCAGGTCAGCAACACGATTCGGCTGCTCGGCCTGCCGCCCACCGTGCAGCGCCGCGTGGCGGCGGGGGTCCTCAGCGCGGGTCACGCTCGCGCACTCCTCGCGCTCTCGGACGCCGAGGCGCAGGAACGGCTCGCCGCGCGGATCGTCGCCGAGGGGTTGTCGGTGCGAGCCACCGAGGAAGCGGTGACAGCAGGGGCGACCGAGTCGAAGGTGCGTGCCGCCCGGCGCAAGCCGCTGGCCTCTCCCGCGCTGGATCGCCTCGCGGAGCAGCTCTCCGACCTGCTCGAGACCCGGGTGACGCTCGAGCTCGGCAAGCAGCGCGGCAAGCTCGTCGTCCAGTTCGCCTCGATGGGCGACCTCCAGCGAATCCTCCGCGTGATGGCCCCCGAAGCACTCGAAGGCCAGCAACTCGCTCCCGACGACGAGTGAAAGTCGATAAGTCTCCTGAAATGCTGGTCATGATCGCGGTTGGGGCTTAGAGTCTCTCCCCGGCGATTCCCCCACTCGCCCGGCGCGGGTGCCGGCGAGTAAGCCGGAGGTAGATGCGTGATCGGCGCTGCTCGATGACCCGTCGCCTGGTCAACATCACGCTGGACAACCTCGACGACCTGCCGCGTCGGTGCCGCCGCTGCGTCTTCTGGGAGCTCGATCCGGTCGCGGGTGAGCGAGCCGCGGAGAACGGCGATCTGGAGCTGGAGAAGGAGGCGTGGGTCTCGGCCGCGCTGCTCGAGTGGGGCAGCTGCGGGAAGATCCTCTACGTCGACTCGGTGCCTGCTGGTTATGTCATGTTCGCTCCGCCGGCGTACTCACCGAGGTCCGTCGCGTTCCCGACGTCGCCGGTCAGCGCAGATGCGGTGCTCCTCATGACGGCACATGTGCTGCCGGAGTTCGCGGGCGGCGGCCTTGGCCGCATGTTGCTCCAGGGCGTGGCAAAAGACCTGGTCAGGCGCGGGGTGAAGGCGCTCGAGGCGTTCGGCGACGTCACCTGGGATGGCCTCGGTCATTGCGTCATCCCGGCGGACTACCTGCTCGCGGTCGGCTTCAAGACGGTGCGCCCGCACCCGCGTTACCCGCGGTTGCGGCTGGAGCTGAAGTCGGTCGCGTCGTGGCGGGAGGACGTGGAAGTGGCCCTGGAGCGGCTGCTCGGCTCCATGGCCGGGGACGGGCTGCGGACCGGGGCGTTCAGCGGCGTGCAGCGCGTCGTCGAGCCGGTCAGCCCCAACTGAGTCCACCCATGCGGCGTGTCGCCGGCCGATCCTCCGCGATCGACGTGGGAGAGTGGTAGTGCTCGGAAGAGACGCTCCTCCCAGGCAACCTCGGTTGAGGAAGCTAAGCCACAGGTTGGCATCAAGACGACAACATCACCGTCGTCTCATCCTGCGATCGAGAGTTGGGCTCAGCCGGCCAATGCGCTGAGCCGGAACTGGCCGGTCGGAATGTCGAGGTGCTCCGGCAGGTAGAGCCGCTGCAGTGCCGCTACCACTGCCTCCGCCAGCGCGTCTCGGAACTCGCTGTTCGCCAGTCGGCCGGCGTCGGAGGGGCTGCTGAGATATCCGGCCTCGAGGCGCACCGCGGGCATCCGGGTGAGCCGCAGCAGCTCCCAGGACTTCGGATGCGTGCGGCAGTCCACCAGGTCGGTACGGGAGGCGACTTCCTTCACGATCAGGTCGGCGAGCCGGGCCCCGACCACCGAGTGGCCCGAGGGCTCCGGGCCCGAGGCGCCGTAGAAGTAGCAGGCGACGCCGCTCGCCTCGGGGCTGCGCGCCGCGTCGTGGTGCAGGGAGACCACGATCTCCGCATCCACGTCGTTGGCGAAGCGGGCCCGTTCCGCCTCGCTCGCGAGCGTGTCGGCGCTCCGGGTGAGATAGGTGGTGACGCCGAGGGCGCCCAGCCGGCCCTCGATCCGGGTGGCCAGGTCGAAGGAGAGCTCGGCTTCGGTGAGTCCGTGGCCGGTGACTCCGGCGTCCCCGCCGCCGTGACCGGGATCGAGCACGATGGTCCGGCCGGTCAGCGACTGGCCGCTGCGGCGCAACCGCTCCTCTTCGCGGCGAGCAGACGGCGAGCCGCCGGTGACCGTTCGCCGCAGCTGCTCGAGCGCCCGGAGCGTGCCCGGGCCGAGCGTGCCGTCGGCACGCAGCCCGACATTGCGCTGGAACTCCCGCAACGCGGCGTCCGTCGCCGCCCCGAAGATGCCGTCGCAGCGGCCGGGGTCGAACCCGAGCTCGAGCAGCCGCTGCTGCAGGACCGCGACGTCGTCGCCGACGAACGGCCGGTTGACGGTATAGGACAGCACCCGGTCGCCGAACCGCCAGTGCGCCTCGTCGAGGCAGCGATAGGTCTCCGGCCCGACGATGCCGTCCACGCGCAGGCCGCGGGCCTGCTGGAAACCGCGGACCGCGAGATCGGTCGCCTCATCGAACACATCGGACTCAGGGGTGTCACCGAGGAGCCCGAGAACAGCGAGCTTCGACCGGATCTCCGCGACGCCAGGGCCGCTGTCGCCGAGTCGAATGTCCGCCACGCGGTGATGGTACGCAGCGATCGCTGCCAGGAAACCCCTTCAACCAAAGGGATTTCCGGCTAACGCCTGTTGGCTACAGATAGCCCTCGAGGTCGCGGAGCAGCGCGGCCTTCGGCTTGGCGCCGACGATCGACTTCACGACCTCGCCACCGGAGAAGACCGACATCGTCGGGATCGACATGATCTGGTAGCGCCGCGTGATCTCGGGGTTCTCGTCGGTGTTGACCTTCGCCACGACGATCTTGCCGGCGTTCTCGGCTGCGATCTCCTCGAGGACCGGGGCGACCATCTTGCACGGTCCGCACCATTCGGCCCAGAAGTCGACCAGCACGGGGACGTCGCTGCCGAGTACCTCGGCGTCGAAGGTCGCGTCGGTCACGGTCTTGGTCGCGGCACCCATGTGGCTCTCCTCGAAATCGTTGTCTTAGCGCTCAACGTAGCGGCCGGCCCCGATGTTCCCGGTCCGGGCGCGGATCAGATCAGTGCTGGTCTTCCAGGTACCGCTCGACGTCGATCGCGGCTGCGCAGCCGGTGGCCGCCGCCGTGATCGCCTGGCGGAAGGTCCGGTCGACCAGGTCGCCGCACGCGAAGACACCCGGCACGTTCGTCCGGGTCCGGGGTGAGTCGACCAACACGTAGCCGTCGGGGTCGAGGTCGACCTGGTCGCGCACGAGCTCGCTGCGCGGGTCGTGACCGATCGCGACGAAGACGCCTCCGACGGGCAGCGTCGAGACCTCGCCGGTATCGACGTTCTCGAGCACCAGACCGCTCACCTTGCCGTCGCCGACGATCTCGTTGACCTTGCTGTTCCAGGCGAAGGAGATCTTCGGGTTCGACAGGGCGCGATCCGCCATGATCTTGGAGGCCCGCAGCGCGTCGCGTCGGTGGATGATCGTGACCGACGAGGCGAACCGGGTCAGGAACGTCGCTTCCTCGACCGCCGAGTCCCCGCCTCCGACGACCGCGATCGGCTGGTCGCGGAAGAAGAAGCCGTCGCACGTCGCGCACCACGAGACACCGTGCCCCGACAGATCCTTCTCACCCGGAACGCCGAGCTCTCGGTACGCCGATCCCATCGCGAGGATGACGGTCTTGGCGAGATGCTCCTCGCCGCCGACCACGACGCGCTTCACCTCGCCGGACAAGTCGATCTCCGTCGCGTCATCCGTGATGATCTCCGCGCCGAACTTCTCGGCTTGTTTCCGCATCATGTCCATCAGCTCAGGACCCATGACGCCGTCCGGGAATCCGGGGAAGTTCTCCACCTCGGTGGTGTTCATGAGGGCCCCGCCGTACTGCACGCCCTCGATCAGCAACGGATGCAGGTTCGCGCGCGCCGTGTAGAGGCCTGCCGTGTATCCAGCCGGCCCCGAGCCGACGATGATCACGTCTCTGACGTCTGCGCTCATGACTCTCTCCATCCGCCCGGACAGGGCTGTCGGGGCAACACGAATCTTAGGAAGGCCATTCCCGTGCAAGGCTGGCAGGCGTGTCCGAACCGGTGGTGATTCTGCGGTGCGCCGTGCACTCGGGCCGGGCTGCGCACGACCGGTGTCCCCGCTGCGGTCGGCCCCGCTGCGATGTCGACGTCGAGACGTACGGCACGACCGGGTGCGCCGCGTGCCGCAGCGCCGGCGACGAAGCCCGCCAGGCACCGCCCCTCCTCGCCCCGGTCGCCGCCGGTCTCACCATCGTTCCGGTTGCGGGGGTCGGTGGCTGGATCTACTCCCAGTACGTCGAGGTGCAGGTCTTCTCCTGGCTCGTTCCGCTGCTGATAGGTGTCGCGGCATCGTGGTCCGCCACCGTCCTGTGGCACATCTTCGCCGACACCTCCCGCCGGGCCATCCTCATCGGCATCGTCGCCGCGTTGTGCGGGACGGCACTCGGCTTCCGCCTCTACCCCCACGGGCCGCACGATCCGCTGAAGCCGTGGCACGTCGTGGGGCTGCCGTACCTCTGCACTGTGGTCGCGGCGATCGTCTGGCCGATCGTGCTCGGTCCGCCGCGTCGACCTGACGACACGACAGAACCGATCGACTAGCCGCCCTTCTCGATCTCGGTGAAGTTGCGCAACGACGCGGAGTCGCACGCCGGCGCCACCACGTAGACGTCGAGGATCTGCGCGTCGTCGGGGTCGGCGAAGACCAGAATCAGCGAGGGCACCTTGTGCAGGTGGTTCTTCGGGTCGCTCCAGCGGGCGTAGTCGACGGCGAGCGGCTGGGCGCCGGGGGTGTCCGTGATGTAGGCGGCGCAGTGGAGCAGCGCCTGGCGCGAGTGCGCATAACGCTCCAGAGCGGCCGGAACCGGATTGCGCCGGGCGAACTGTTCCGCCGTGGTGCCGGGGAGTGCGGCGGGCGGCGGCGCGGTCTTGGCGCTGCCCGAGCCGCTGTTGACCGAGGGTTCGGCGCCGGGGACCAGCGGCGCACCGCCGGATGGGGCGTGCGTGAGCCCGCCGGAGCTTTGCCCGGTCGCGTCCGCGGTCGGGCCAAGCAGCTCGGGCGCGAGGGCTCGCAGCGTGTCCGGCGTGTAGGTGCGGCCGGTCTCGGCCTGCACCAGCGGGGTCGACGGGGCCGCGGTGCTGACCAGCGGGGCGAGCGCGCTCGTTGCGTTCGATGCGGCCGCTGATCCCTTGTCATGGTGGTTGCCTGTGACGGCGAAGCCGATCCCGACCGCCGCGACGGCGACCACCGCGGCCGCTGCGGCGTAGGGCCATGAGAGCGCGGCGAGCCGGCGGCGGCGCACCGAGCCGAGGTCCGGAACCACGGTTTCCCCACCTGCGGCGTCGGCGCTGGCCAGCGCGCGGTCGAGCCGCGCCGCGACGTCCTCGGGCATGGTGATCGGCCCGAGCCCCCGCAGCGTCTCCGTCGACCGCTCGAGCATCGCCGCGCGCTCTGCGCATTCCTCACACTCGGCGAGGTGTGCCTGAACCGCGGCCGCCCGCCGGCGCGCGAGCAGGCCCTCGGCGAGCTCGGCGAGCTCGTCGAAGGACAGGTGCTCGGTGCTCACGGCTGCTCCTCGATTGCGGGGTCAACAGGTTCGACGCGCTGAGCCCCGTCGTCGTTCCCACTGCTCGCGCGGCGCGGGTCGAGCTCGTAGAGCTGCTCGGCGAGCCGGGCGCGCGCCCGCGCGCATCGGCTCTTCACCGTCCCTGTCGGCACGCCGAGGATCCGCGACGCCTCCTCCACGCTGTACCCCTCGATGTCGACCAGCACGACGGCCGCCGCCTGGTCGATAGGCAAGGTACGCAGCGCCGCGGTGACGGCGAGCGCCGTGTCACGCGCGCCCAGCGCGTCGGGCGCGCTCGTCGCGGGCTCCTCCAGCAACGGCTGGGTGGGGCGGACCGCTCGCCGCCGAGCCAGGTCGAGACAGGCGTTGACCACGATGCGGTGCAGCCAGGTCGTGACCGCGGAGCCGCCGCGGAACCCGGCGGCCCCCCGGTACGCCGACAGCAGCGCGTCCTGCACGGCGTCGGCGGCGTCTTCGCGGTTGCCCAACGTGCGCAGTGCGACGGCCCAGAGCCGGTCACGATGGCGAGTCACCAGTTCACCGAACGCGTTCGGGTCGCCGGCGACGTGCTGCGCGAGCAGGTCGGCGTCGCCGAGCGTGGACTCGCTCATCGTGGCCGAGGGTATCGAGGGAACCACTGATCAGTGGCTCTCTAGTGAAGGAGGGCGATTTCGGCGATTCCCAGTGAGAACTCGCCCCGCTCGGTGCGTGGCAGCGAGGTGATCCACACCAACCAGTACCGGGCGCGCACCGGTGCGTTGAGGTGCAGGTTCAGCGATGTCGTAGCGGCCTCGCCGCTCGCGACGATGGGAAGGTCGCTCGAGGTGACCGGCGGGCTTGACCCGGCGCGGAGCTCGATGTCGGCGCCCGGGGCCGACAGCAGCAGTCGCGCGGCGGCCACCCGCTTCGCGTGGCCGAGATCGATCAGCAACCCGACGCCGTCCTTGAGTCCGCCGAAGTGGGCACTGCCCCGGTAGGTGTCCGTGGTCCAGGACGTCGACGGGTCGTCATCGACAACGAGGCCCACGCCGCCCGGGTCCTCGATGCCGTTTCCCTCCGGGTCGAAGCTCTTGATCGTCGGAGGCTTGGTCCACACCAACGTGTCCGCGGCGCCGTGACCATGCGATTGGGTCAGGCTCTGCGACACGCCGCGCGTCTCCCCTGGCACCTTGCCGAGCCGGCTTCCGACTCCCCACGACAGCAACCCGACCACGGCGACGAGGATCGGCGGGACCACCCACCACGCCACGCGGCGCAGCCGCTCCCGCGTCGGCGAGCCGACGTCCTCGGAGCCGCCGCCGAGCGGTGTGCTCGGCAGCGCCGTGAGCGCCCGCGCCATCGCGGCGGGGTCCGAGAACTCGCTGTTCAGCGCGCGCGCAGCGATGTCATCGACCACCTTGCCCACCCCGAACCGTTGCTGCCTGGGGTGGCGGCCGTCGCCGCGCGTGACGGGAGGCAGCCCGTGCCAGCCGGTCAGCGGCCAGTGACCGGTCACTGCCGCGAACAGCAGCGCTCCGAGACCGCGCACGTCGTCGTACGGCGGATCGGGTGAGAGCGCGAGATGGATCTCGAGTCCGGTCAGCCGGGCACTGCCGTCAGGCTGGATCAGCACCTCGTCGGGGTGCAGCGCGCCGTGTCCGGCACCGTGGTGATGAGCCGCGGCGACGGCCTGCGCGCACTCCGTGACGAGGGTGACGGCGGCTGACTCCTTCAGGGGTTCCTTGCGCAGCATCGCGGTGAGCGACTGACCGTCAATCCACTCGCTGACGATCCACACGTCGACCTTCCGGCCCGCAGGCTCGAGGCCGACGTCGAGGATGCGCACCCAGCGCGCATCGGGCACACTGCCCGCGCGCCCGGCCGCGGCTGCGAACGTCTTGGCGTCGGTCCGGGTCCGGCCGGAGACGATGTGGACGGCTACCCGCCGTTCGAGGACCTCGTCCGTCGCCAGCCACAGCTGCCGGTCACCGATCGTGAAGCGATGCTCGTCGAGCCGGTATCGACCGTCTAACAGGCGGCCGGGGTCCACGAGCCGATGGTAGGTGGAAGGACGCGTCGCGCAGGTACTACTTCCAGGGACGGGTCGCGCCGATGAACCCTGGCATGTAGACGTTCTGGATCTGGACGACGGTGCCGGTGTGGGGTGCCGCGATCATCAGACCGCCGCCGAGATACATCGTGACGTGGTGGATCGTCGCCGGGTTCGACAGGTCGGTCGCCCAGAAGAGCAGGTCGCCCGGTTCGAGGTCGGCCAGCGACGGGTGCGGCCCCGCGTTGTACTGGTCGGCCGCCACGCGGGGAAGCGTGATGCCGGCGTGGGCGTAGGACCACTGCACCAGCCCGCTGCAGTCGAACACGCTCGGGCCACTGCCACCCCAGACGTACGGATCGCCGAGCCGGCTGCGCGCCCACTGGATGGCGGCCGCGACGGTCTGGTTCGGCGGCTGCCCGGGCCCGGAACCGACGGTGCCTCCGGCCGCTTCGACGGCGCTCTTGAAGTCTGCGGCCCCTTGCAGCAGCGTTGCCAGCTGTGCGTTGCGCACGAGCGCGCGCAGCGTGGCGTTGGTGTGCCGGAGCTCGTTGCGCGCCGCCGTGATCAGCTCGTTGACCTTGGCGCTCGCCCGGCTCGCCGCTTTCTCGAGCTGCAGCACGTTGGCCGAGATCGCGGCGTCCTTGGCGTCCAGCGCCTGGGCGGTCGCGACCGTGTCGGCAGCCGCCGCTGCGCTGCGGGCCTCGTAGTGGATGACGGCGCTCGCGAGGTGGTACCGGTCCATCGCGTCTATCGGGTCCTGACCGCCGAGCATCGCGGCGAGGACGACCGGGTCACCACCGCTCTCGTAGAGGGCGCGGGTCCGGCTGCTGACCTCCTGCGCCGCGGCAGCGGCACGCTGCTGGATCGCGTCGAGCTGCTGGTCTGCTTCGATCTGCGCCGCATTCGCCTGCAGCAGCTGCGATTCGACCTTGTCGTAGCGCTCGGCGGCAACCTCCGCCTTGTCCTGCAGCGCGGTGATCTGGGCAGCCAGCTGGGCGGCCTTCGCGCGGGCGTCAGCGATCGTGTCGGCGGTCGCGGCACTCGGCCCGATGACCGTCGCCGACAGCGCCAGCCCGGCGGCGACCGCGATGCTCGCCCAGCGACGGGTGGCGGCCATCAGTCCTGTTCCTGGTTGGCGTCACCCTGCTCGTAGGCCACGAGCATGGAATGCAGGAATCCGAGGTGGCCGAAGATCAGGGTCTTTGCTTCGCGCCGTACGACGAGATGGACGGTTCCGTCCCTGTCGACGACGAACTTGCCGTGGCTGCCGCAATCGGTCGCTTGGTTCGCGGCACCGGTGCAGACGAAGTCGCAGCCCTTCGGAATGGTGGCGGGCGTGCCGCCCTGGGACTCCGCGGTCAGCTCCGCCCTGCAACTGGCCGACTGGTTGCTCGCCAGGTAGATCAACGCAGCCTGGTAGGCGAGGTCCGCGGTGGGCGATTCGGTGCCCGAGGAATCGGTCTCCGCCTGGAGCCACTTCTGGCTCGCCGCATAGGCGGCGTTCTGGGCGTCGCTCTCGGCCTTGAGGTGCGTCGCGATGGTTTGGAAGCCGTCGTAGCCGAGCAGACCGAGCACCGCGAAGGCAATCGCGAGCTTGACGAGTCCCGGCACCTCAAAGGCGCCGCGATCGCGATCGCAGCTACGCATAGGGTCAAATGTCGGCGGGAAACGCTCGATCCTTTACCGATCAAGCTCCGCGCCGAGCCCCGCTCAACGGCGGCCGCGGCCGATCGGGAGCATCGCCATCAGCTGATGGGCTTCCGCCACGCGCATTCGGCGGGTCAGCGCAGCGAAGATTCCGACCGCCACCGGTGCGCCGACCGCGATGGTCGCGAGGGAGCCCGCGACGCCGGTCCCCGCAGCGCGTCGGAGCGCGATCACGACGAGCTCGGCGGGGATCGCGGCGATGATCGCGGCCGTCACCAGGCGGACGTGGGTTCGGATCACGTAGGTGGGCGTGGTCGCCTGCAGCCGGCGGCGCAGCTTGACTGCGAACACCACCGTGCCGACGACGTACGACACGGAGTAGCCGACGGCCAGCCCGACCACCTTGTCGGCCTCGGGCAGCGCGACATAGAGGACAACGTCGACGGCCAGGTTGATGGCCGTGACGCCCAGGTTGACCAGCATCGGGGTGCGTGAGTCGTGCACCGCAAGCCAGGCGCGGAGCTGCATCTGGAATGCCGAGAACGGCAGCAGTCCGACCGCGAAGCCGATCAGGACCCGGCCGGTCAGCGCGGCGCCGGTATGGGTGGTGTGTCCGTGCGCGAGCACCAGAATCGCGATCGGGGACCCGAGCAGGATCAGCAGCAATGTCGCGGGCACCAGGACTACGGCGGCCAGGGAGAGGCCGTCGGCGAGCGCCCGTGCGATAGCCGGACCATCACCCTCGGTGCCACTGCGACTCATCGAGGGAAACAGCGCAGTGATCACCGTGACGGACACGACGGCGTAGGGAAGCGAGAACAGCAAGAAGGCATAGGAGTAGATCGCGAGCTGGCCGCGGCCGTCGTTGATGGCTTCCGCGAGATCGGAGACCACGACGTACCCGAGCTGGTTGGTGACGACGTAGCCGAGTACCCACCCGGCGAACGGCCCTGCACTGCGTAACCCCGCGCCACGCCAGTCCCACCTCAGCCGCAATCGGAATCCGACATGGCGCAGCGCCGGGAAGAGCGCAACGGTCTGCACCACGACGCCCGCGGTGGTGCCGATGGCGAGCACCAGGATCTGGGTGTGGCTGAGGTGGCCGGCACGGGGGGCGGTGTGGGTGATGACGGCGAAGCCGATGCCGCTGCCGATGACGACGAGGTTGTTGAGGACCGGCGCCCACATCGGCGCGATGAAGCTGCCGCGCACGTTGAGGATGGCGCCGAGCATGGCGCTCAGCCCGTAGAAGAGCAGCTGCGGCAGGAAGTAGCGGGCGAAGGTGACGGCGAGGTCCTTCTGCGCGGGTCGTGCGTTGTGGGCGTAGAGCGAGATCACCGCAGGCGCCGCGATGACCACGATGATCGTGACGACGGTCAACGCGACGGTGACGATCGTGACGAGGCGTTGCGCGTAGCTGTCCCCGCCGTCGGGATCGTCGTGCGAGGCCCGTACCAACAGGGGGACGACGAGGGCGGACAGCACACCGCCGAGCAGCAGGTCGTACAGCGCGTTCGGGACGGTGTTGGCGACCGTGTAGGCGTTGTTGACGCTGCCCACCCCGAGCGCGTAGGCGATGACGACGGTGCGGATGAAGCCGGTGCCGCGGGATGCGAGCGTGCCGGTCGCCATCGCGACACCGCTACGGGCAAGCGCCGCCCGACCGCTCGACGAGTGGGTGTCGCTCACTGTCCGCGCGTCATGATGCGGACTCGGCGGTCCGCCGTGCGGTGATGCCCCGGCGAATGAGCCGGATCGCTACCGCGATGAGCAACGCGGCGGTGGCAGCTCCGGTGATCACGAGAGTGATCGTGCCGTAAACCGTCGATCGGACGTACAACTGAACCGCCCGGCCGTAGTTCTGTCCGTTCGGGGTGAGCAGCTGGACCCTCAGCGGAAAGACGCCGGAGGTCTTCGCCACGGCGTGGACGTCGACGGTGGTCTGCTGACCGGCGGGGATCGACACGGCGACCCGGCCGTTGTGCGGCAGCCGCAGCCGTTGGTTGGCGTCGAGCTGCACCGTGATGGTGGCGGGCGCTTCGAGGTTGTTGGCGATCGTGACCGGCACCTTGCCGCCGTGGCCGGTGAGCGTCACCGTGCTGTTGGGTGCCGACACGATGTGGACCCGTCCGGTCATGTGCTGCAAGCCGCCCGCGAAGCGGTCGAGCCACGACTGCCGGGCGCCCGGCTCATCGCGCCACGCGGTCGACAGGGCGCGCAGCAGCGCCGCACTGAACGGGCGCGTCTCGGCGTCGCCCGGCGGCAGGATGTTGGTCAGCTGGGAGATCGAGTGCTGCTGTCTGACGACGCGACGCAGGTACGTCGCGGGGAGCTCGTCGTGGCGCGCGGAGCGCGGGTAGCTCAACGGCTGCCGCTCGACCGAGGAGTCGGCCGGACCGTCGAGGATCTGGGTCAACGTGGCGGGTTCGAGCCAGGGCACCTTGCCCGTGTCGGCCAGCAGGTTCGCGGCGTACGTCGGTGACGGAGTCCATCGGCGGGCGGGCGCGATCAGAATGTCGCGCTGATCCGACGGCGCCTCCGCTTCGATCATCAGCGTCTCTGCCAGGAACCGCTGCAGCGCCAGTCGCGAGCCGGCCGGATCGATCGCACCTTCGCTGACTGCCGTCGACAGGATCGAGTCCGACAGCGCAGTGGGGATGTCGCCGGCGGCGGTGACCAACGAGGCCCGGGACCCGGGCGTCTCGTTGGGCGTGACGACGGGCGGAATCGCGGTGTCCGAGAGCACGAGGCTCGTCGCACCATCGCTGAACAGGGCATCGACGGCTCGTTGGTCGAGGACTCCTCCCGGCGGCCAACCGACGTCGAGCAGGGTGGCGCCGGGGAGCGCTTGCGACACCACCTTCCGACCTGCCGCGGCGGCAACACCGACCAGCGTCGAGAGGCTGTTGCGGACCGCCGCCGCGACATCCGGATCGCCGTAGGGCAGCGAGATCACGCCGGTGCCGCTCGCTGCCGACCGCAGCTCGGCCAGCCAGTTGCGGGCGCTCCCGGATCCCTTGCCCGGTGTCGGCTCGGATCCGCCTGCTACCTGGTACGCCGAGCGCATCATCGAGGCGTCGTCGAGCAGCATCGGGTCGACGACCCAGGTGACGGAGACGTCCTGTGGTTCGAACCCAGTCGGTCCGTGACGGTGCGGGTGCCGTTTGGTCGGCGGCAGTGCCGGCGGCGGGGCCTGGTGTGCCGCCGCCGCTGCGGCCGCCACCAGGCTGGACAGCCGGCCGCCGGCCGCCAGCTCGGCCGCCAGGCCGTCGTCGAGCCAGGTGGCGGACGCGTCGCGGTGCGGCCGATCGTCGAGGGGCCACAGCCACGCGACGCCGAGGCGGGACGGTCCGATCGCGTCGCGGGGTGCCCACGGCAGGAAGGTCCGCAGGTTTCCGACCGTGCTGCTGCCGCTTGCCGTCAGGCCGGTCACCGCGACGCCGAGCTCTCTCACCTGCCAGCTGGAGGTCGGGAGGCCGAACGTCGTGGGGTCGAGCGTGACACTGATCCGGAACGGCTCGGCTTGGCCGGCCTCGAGGCTGTCGGTCGGCAGCGGCTGCGGAGCGGTGAGCATGGTCGGCAGCGTCGCGACGGAGCCCGCCGGATCGGCCGCGAACGCATCGAAGGTGCTCCGCGCGCTCAACGGCCCGCTCATCCGCAGCTGCACGGCGAGGCCGCTCACCGGTTCGTCGGAGGTGTTGGTGATCGATCCGGACAGCACCAGGGCATCGCCGGGTTGCGGAGCGATCGGGCGCATCGCGTTCAGCGCGACGGTCACGGGTGCCACACCGAGGTCACCCGGCTGGGTGGGCAGCGCCGCCGCCGCGAGCGGCGAGACCGTGAACAGGATGGTCGCCGCGAACCCGACGAGTCGCCGACTCACCCCGTCACTCGCTCATGCGGTGTCGGCGAGCAGGGCGGGGACACCCTTCACCAGGCGCCGCTCGTCGTCGTACGCCAGCCGCTCGGCGAGCTGGGTGAGCGGCACCCACTCGACCTGTTCCACCTCGACGTCCTCGTCGGAGAGCTCGCCGCTCTGCGCCATCAGCAGGTAGTGGTGCACGGTTTTGTGGATTCGCCGGCCCTCAGCGACGAACCAGAAGTCGATGGTGCCCAGTGGCGCGAGCACTCGACCGGTGATGCCGGTCTCCTCGGCGACCTCCCGGATGGCGGCGTCCTCAGTGGTCTCACCGGCTTCGACGTGCCCCTTGGGCAGCGACCAGCGCAGCCGTCCGCGCCGGTCCAGCCGGCCGATCAGTGCGGCGCGGGCGGAGCTGTCGGTGCCGTCGACCACCAACCCGCCGGCGGAGGTTTCCTCGACCCGGCGCAGGTACCGGCGCGAGGAGGAAGGCATGCCCCGATCTTAGGAGCGCCGCGCCGCCCGACCGGGTGCCCCGCCACAGCCGCCGGCTGGTCCTACGCTTGTCGAAATGCCGCCCGGGGAGCCTTTCTCGTTTGACGAGGCCTTCCGCCGGGCGATCACCGAGCTGATGAGGCTGAGCTCGGTGACGGATCCGCTCGCGGCTCGGTTCACCGCCGCCGGGCACGAGCTCTACCTCGTCGGCGGTCCGGTGCGTGACGCGTTGCTGGGCCGGCAGACCGCCGACCTGGACTTCACCACCGACGCTCGTCCGGAGCAGATCCTCCCGATCGTCGCCCCGCTCGGGGCGACCTGGACCACGGGCATCACGTTCGGCACCGTCGGCGTGCAGATCGGCGAGCACCGCTGTGAGATCACGACCTTCCGCAGTGACAGCTACGACCCCACGTCGCGCAAGCCGCAGGTCGAGTTCGGTGACACGGTCGAGGGCGACCTGATCCGCCGCGACTTCACCGTCAACGCCATGGCGGTGGCGCTCCCGGTCGACGCCGCCCGCCCGATCGTCGATCCGAGCGGCGGGCTGGACGACCTGGGGGCCGGAGTGCTGCGGACCCCGATCGAGCCCGAGCAGTCGTTCGCCGACGATCCGCTGCGGATGCTGCGCGCCGCGCGGTTCGCCGCCCAACTGGGCTTCGAGATCGAGGCGGGGACCTACGCCGCGGTCACCGAGATGACCGACCGGCTCGCGATCGTCAGCGCCGAGCGCGTACGAGACGAGCTCACCAAGCTGATGGTCGCACCGAACCCGCGGCTGGGGCTCACCGTGCTGGTGGACACCGGGATGGCCGATCTGGTGCTGCCCGAGGTGGCGCGGCTGCGGGAGACCGTGGACGAGCACCGGCGTCACAAGGACGTCTACGCGCACACCCTGACCGTTCTCGAGCAGGCGATCGCGCTCGAGCCGGACGGACCGGACCTGGTGCTGCGGCTGTCCGCGCTGCTGCACGACATCGGGAAACCGAAGACCAAGTCTCTCGACCCGTCGGGAAAGGTCAGCTTCCATCACCACGAGGTGGTTGGCGCGTCGATGACGCGGACCCGGTTGACGGCGCTTCGCTATCCGAAGGACATCGTCGAGGACGTCTCGCGGTTGGTGGAGCTGCACCTGCGGTTCCACGGCTACTCGGGCGGCGCATGGACCGACGCCGCGGTCCGGCGCTATGTGAGAGACGCCGGGCCGCTGCTCGACCGGCTCCACCGCCTCACCCGTTCCGACTGCACCACCCGTAACGCCCGAAAGGCGGCGGCGCTGGCGGCGGCATACGACTCGCTCGAGGAGCGGATCGCGGAGCTCGCCGAGCGGGAGGACCTCGCGGCGATTCGTCCCGATTTGGACGGAAATGACATCATGGCTGAGCTCGGCATCGGACCCGGCCGGACGGTCGGGGAGGCCTACCGGCACCTGCTGGCGCTGCGGATCGAGCACGGCCCGATGACGCGGGACGAGGCGCTCGGCGCGCTCCGACAGTGGGCTGCCGAGCAGGGTGTCGGGCCTGCCACGAGTGCGCCCGAATAGTCACCACAGACCATGGAACGGGCGGGTAAGACGCGGGAGAATGGCCGGATGAGCGACACTGCTCTTATGGGTGAAACGCCAGCCTTGAGCCACGCCGGTCGATCGGACCTGGCGCGAGGCGCCGCCGCGCTGGTCGTGATGGCCGCCGGGATCGTCGTGGCGGCGACGCACGACGGCACGCCGGTGTCCAAGGCCGCCACGACGCTCGTCGCGATGAAGGACGCCGACATCGTCTCGCCGTCGGGTGACACGCGCGCCGCGGTCGTCGGCGAGCAGGTCGCCTCCGGCGACGTCGTCACGACGGGGCCGCGCGGGTACGCCCAGCTGCTCACTCGCGGCCGGCTGGTCCTGCTCAGCAGCAGCGCGGCCCTCGAGGTCACCAGCGGTGACCACCAGCAGCTGCGAACCGGCACGGCCGTCGTCGACGCGTTGCGTGGCGCCGGGCTTTCGCTCGACCTCGCCGGCGCGACGGTGAACATTCCGGTGGGCTCGGCCACCGAGGCCTCTCGCGGTGCGTCCGTGCGGATCGGATCGCTCGCCGGCCCGGCCCAGGTCAACAGTTCCAACGGGCGCGAGCTCGCGCTCCCGCGACTCAAGCAGGTCGTGATCAACGGCGACGCCCTGCCGTCGTCGAACACCCCGCTGCACCTCGTGGACAGCGACGACGAGGCGCGGGTGGTCCCGCGGCTCGTGGCCGACGACCTGTCACTGAAGACGCTCGCCAGGGGCATCGACACCACTGGCAGCTCGACGGCCCACGTGATCGAGGCGTCCTGGAGCGGGGTCTCGCAGCCGATCGTCGCCCGGTCGGTCCGCAGCGAGCGGGTGCTGCCGGTGCTGATCGCCAAGGCGACCCAGGGCGGCGACGTGCAGCAGCGGTACGACGACGCGGTCGCCTGGCGGGCGCAGGGCGGCTCGTGGGGTGTCGTGCTGCACTTGCTCGACGGCCGCGCGGCCCAGGTGGAGGCAACCCTCGCCTCGCTGCAGAAGGCCACCCAGGCCCCGGGCCAGGTCGGCACCGTGATTCCCGCTGCAATCGTGGGCACCGTGACGACGCACCACCACAGCACCGCTCCGCAGGTCGGTGGCGGCACGACCTATCCGGTCGGCAGCCACTCGCCGGGAACGACCACGCCGACGCCGTCCGGTGGTAGCCCCGCTGCCCCGCCTTCGCCGAACCTGCTCGGCTCGCTGGTCTCGACGCTGCAGTCGGTGATCGACGGCGTTCTCAACCTGCTGCCGCACGACGGCTCCGCGGTCTCGACGCACGAGACGACGAAGCAGGCCACCGGACTGGCCGGAGCGCTCACCGGGTCGAAGCGCGCCTCCGAGGCGTCGACCGAGACGACGCCGAAGCACAAGAGCTCGACGAAGGCGACGCCGGCACCGACCGCGACACCCACCGAGGGCCTGCTCGGCAACCTGCTCGGCGGGCTGCTGAAGCCCCTCAACCACCACTGACCCCCGCCGGGCCCGACCGCTTCTCAGCGGCGTTGTCGGCCCCGCAACGTCGGGCTCGAAGTGGTGGTCGCGGCTGCGAAGGCGGCCGCTAGCAACAGGTAGAGCGCGCTCATGACGACCAGGGCCGGCCTGCTGCGGCCGCTGAGCGGCAGGACGAGCGCGCCGACCACCGCGGCACCGGCGAAGCAGACGTTCGACCCGGCGTCATAGATCGCGAACGCCCGGCCGCGGAACTCGTCGTCGACGGACTCCTGCACGGTCGTGTCCACGCAGATCTTCGTCCCCTGCATCCCGAAGCCCAGCACCACCGCTGACGCGACGTACAACGGGAGCGAGAACGGCGTACCCAGCACCAGCGCTCCGACAGCCGGCAGCGTCGTGGTGACCACGATCCAGCGGCGCAGCCCGGTACGCCGCGCCACGCGGGGCGTGACCAGCGCGGCGAGCACCAGACCGACCCCGCCCGCGGTGGCCGCCTGGCCGGCGCCGACGAGTCCGGCACGCAGCACGCCGTCTGGCGTGAACGTGTTGCGGTAGAGCAGCAGCGTCATGATGGTCCACACGCCGAACAGCGCGCGCTGCCCGAACAACGCGGCCAGCGCGAACGCCGCCGGTCGATGGTGCAGCAGGTGGCCACCCCCTTCGACGAAGTCCCGGGGAACCGCGCGGAGCGCGGTAGCCAGCGGCACGTCGGGCAGCCCGTCGGGGCCCAGCCGTTCGCCCGGGATCCGCGCCGCCACCGCTGCGGCGGCGAGATACCCCAGGAACGCCACTGCTGCGACGACCGAGTTCCCGTGGTCCCCGGCACCCGCCAGATGCCGGACGCCGAGTCCGATGCCCGCACCCGCGATCGTTGTCACCGTGCCTGCCGTCGTGGTGAACGCGTTGCCCGTGACCAGCTGGTGATCGGGGAGGATGCGCGGCAGCGAGGCGCTCTGCGCCGCCAGGTAGAAGCGATTGACGGCGAACGCAGCGAACGCGGCGAGGTCGAAGAAGATCGAGCGAGAGCCCGCCGTCGCAAGCAGGAGCGCGGTCGCCGCGGCGAATCCGCCGTGCAGCAGCGCGCCTCTCGCGAGCACGCGCTGCCGACGCCAGCGGTCCAGGAACACGCCGGTGAAGGGGCCGACGATGCTGTACGGCAGGACCAGCAGGACCAGGCCGAGCGCGACCTGCGCCGGGCGGGTGCGGTGGTCGGGATTGAACAGCAGCGCGCCGTAGAGGCTCGCCTGGAACAGCCCGTCCGCGGCCTGTGACGTCAGGCGCGATGCCAGCAGAACGCCGAACTGCCGCTCGCCGAACAGTCCTTTCAGACCGAGAGCGATCGATGAGAGGGATTGCCGGGCTACGCGGCGCTGTGGCACGTCGCCTCGCCGCGTTGTCCTCCTCGCGCGTGCCAGCGGCACGCGACTCGTCGTCCGCCTTGCGATGCTCCGCCACAGCGTCGCTCGCCTACGGCATCCCTCTCATCGATCCCTCTGACGAACGGCAGTGACGGTGGCACAGCGGCACGTTACGTGCCGCGACGTTCTAGCGCTCGATGGTGCCGGCGATGAAGTTGGCGACCGCCTCGCGGGCCTCGTCGTCGCTGTACTGCACCGGCGGGGACTTCATGAAGTACGACGACGCCGACAGGATCGGCCCGCCGATGCCCCGGTCCTTGGCGATCTTCGCCGCGCGGAGCGCGTCGATGATCACGCCGGCGGAGTTCGGCGAGTCGTGCACCTCGAGCTTGTACTCGAGGTTCAGTGGGGTGTCACCGAAGGAGCGGCCCTCGAGGCGGACGTAGGCCCACTTGCGGTCCTCGAGCCACGGCACGTGGTCCGACGGGCCGATGTGGACGTCGGCACCGCGCATCTCGTGCGGGATCTGCGAGGTGACCGACTGCGTCTTCGAGATCTTCTTCGACTGCAGGCGCTTGCGCTCCAACATGTTCTTGAAGTCCATGTTGCCGCCGAAGTTCAGCTGGTAGGTGCGCAGCAGCTCCACGCCGCGGTCCTCGAACAGCTTCGCCAGCACCCGGTGCGTGATGGTCGCGCCGACCTGGCTCTTGATGTCGTCACCCACGATCGGGACGCCCGCGTCGGTGAACTTCTGCGCCCACTCCGGGTCGCTGGCGATGAACACCGGAAGCGCGTTGACGAACGCGACCTTCGCGTCGATCGCGCACTGCGCGTAGAACCGGTCTGCCTGCTCGCTGCCGACCGGCAGGTAGGAGACCATCACGTCGACCTTGGCGTCCTTGAGGACCTGGACGACGTCGACCGGCTTCTCGTCGGACTCCTCCACCATGTCGAGGTAGTACTCGCCGAGGCCGTCGTAGGTGTGTCCGCGCTGGACGATCACGCCGCTCGGCGGGACGTCGCAGATCTTGATCGTGTTGTTCTCGCTGGCGACGATCGCCTCGGAGAGGTCACGACCGACCTTCTTGCCGTCGACGTCGAACGCCGCGACGAACTCCACGTCACGGACGTGGTAGCCGCCGAAGTCGACGTGCATGAGACCCGGAACCCGCGCCTCGGGATCGGCATTCTTGTAGAACTCCACGCCCTGGACGAGCGAGGAGGCGCAGTTGCCTACGCCCACGATGGCGACTCGGATGGAACCCATCTTGAGTGGTCTCCCTTTAGAAGTTGCGCGAAGCGCAACGGTGGTGGCGGATTACTTCGCGACGATCGGGGTGTTGCGACGTGAACGTGCTGGACGGGCAGCGACGCCCGCGCGCTCGGTGGCGATCAGCTCGTTGAGCCAGCGCACTTCGCGCTCTACCGACTCCAGGCCGTGGCGCTGGAGCTCGAGGGTGTAGCGGTCGAGGCGGCCGCGGGCGGTGCTCATCGAGGACGTCGCACTCTCCTGTCGTTCCTCAAGCCGGCTGCGGCGACCCTCGAGGATCCGCAGCCGCGTTTCTGCATCGGTCTGGGAGAAGAATGCGAACCGGACGCCGAAGCTCTCGTCGTCCCACGCGGACGGCCCACCTTCGGCGAGCTGCTCCTGGAGCCGCTCCTTGCCTTCGGCGGTGAGCTTGTACGTCGTCTTCTTGCGCCGGCCGGCACCCACCTCGCTCGCGCTCTCGTCCGACGTGATGTAGCCCGCGGACTGCAAGGCGGAAAGGCAGGGGTAGAGGGTGCCGTAGGAGATTGCGCGGAACGGGCCGAGGACCGCCTTGAGCCGCTTGTTCAGCTCGTAGCCGTGCATGGGAGCCTCGTTGAGCAGCCCAAGAACGGCGAGCTCCAGCACGCCGGACTTTCGACTCACTCGGTGTACTCCTGCTTCTCGATGTAAACCGGTTCTCGATGTAAACCGTCGATCTAACCAGCAGATGTATCGGATAGATACATCGAGCAGACTAGAACCCCATCGACCGGAATGCAAACGTGACACGACATCCGCGTGTCGAATCCACGTTTCCGCGTGTCATTGCAGGTTCATAAACCCCGCCATGGAGCGGCGTACCCTCTCGCGTGTGCTGCGCTCCCCAGCGGTGGTCGACATGCCGGGGGCGCGGTGTGTCATCGATTACGCCCTGGCTCGCCGCGCCGTGCTGACCGGGCTGATGACCGGGCGCGTCCGTCAGGAGGACGCCTGCGACGCGCACATCTATCTGCGTCGCGCGGCGCGTTACCACGGGGAGCCGACCGGCGAGACCTGCCCGGTCTGTGCGGACAACGACCTGGTCCACGTCACCTACGCGTACGGCGAGTGCTTCAACACCGACACCAACGGGCGCGCCTGGGCGACCAGAGACATCCCGGACCTGGCGCGGCGGCTCCCGGAGTTCACTGTGTTCGTCGTCGAGGTGTGCGTCGGCTGCGGCTGGAACCACCTGGTGACCTCCGCGGTGCTCGGCACGGGGGAGCCGGTCGCTCGTCGGCGCCGGACGGGGTCGCGCGGGTGAGCCAAGCACGTCCCACCGCCCGCGCCGGTCGCGGCGGTGCGGCCCGGTTCGCACCGCGCCCGAAGCAGGTGCTGGTCGGCAGCCTCGCGGCGCTGATCGTGTTCACCGTTCTCGCGGTTGTCGCCTACGCGCGTACGACCATCCCGAACCCCAACGCGCTGTCGGCGCAGCAGACCACCACGATCTACTACTCCGACGGCAAGACCGTGCTGGCCCACATCGGCGAGACCAACCGCACCGACGTGCCGCTGTCCAAGGTGCCGCTCACCGTCCAACACGCGGTGCTCGCCGCCGAAGACCGCCACTTCTACTCCGAGCCGGGTATCTCGCCGACCGGGATCCTGCGGGCGCTGCTGGTGGATCTCAAGGGCGGCGACATCAGCCAGGGCGGCTCGACGATCACCCAGCAGTACGTGAAGAACGCCTACCTGAGCCCGCATCGCACGCTGACGCGCAAGCTCAAGGAGATCCTGATCGCGACCAAGCTCGGCCAGTCCCGGTCGAAGGCCACGATCCTCGACGACTACCTCAACACCATCTACTTCGGTCGCGGGGCCTACGGCATCGAAGCCGCGGCGAAGGCGTACTTCAACCGCGACGTGTCGCAGCTGTCGATCGGCCAGGGTGCGCTGCTCGCGGCAGTGATCCGCGGGCCGAGCATCTACGACCCGATCCTGCCGGCGAACCGCGCCGCCGCCCGCTCGCGCTGGCAGTACGTCATCAACGGCATGGTCAGCGAAGGGTGGCTGGATAAGTCGAAGGCAGACCGGTTGCACTTCCCGGCGAAGGCGGACGACCAGAAGAACGGCGCGCCCACCACCGCCTGCACCGGCGAGGCGTGCTTCATCCGCGACGCGGTCGAGTACGAGCTGCGTACCAAGGACGGCATCTCCTCCTCGCAGCTCGACCTCGGCGGCTACAAGATCGTCACGACGATCGACAAGGGCGCCGAAGATGCCCTGGTCAAGGCCGAGAAGGCGATCGTTCCGAAGAACCGCAAGGGCACCCCGGAGTCCGGGGCCGCCTCGGTGGTTCCGGGCGACGGTGCGATCCAGGCGCTCTTCGGCGGGCGCGGTTACTGCAAGGACACCAAGCACAACCCGGACGCCTGCATCGATCTCTCGGGGGCGACCGACCAGTGGGCGCGCCCGCCCGGGTCGTCGTTCAAGGTCTTCACGTTGGTTGCCGCACTGAAGAAGGGCATCTCGCTGTCGAGCACATTCGACGGCCCGACGTCGGTGTCGATCGACGGGACGGACATCCACAACTCCTCGCCTGGCGAGTCGTGCTTCGGGTGCACGCTGCTCAGCGCGTTCGCGCGCTCGATCAACACGATCTTCGTGCCGCTGGCGAAGCAGGTCGGCCCCGACAAGGTGGTCGACGCGGCGTACGACGCCGGCATCCCGGAGTCGCGCAAGCTGTCCGCCGTCCCTGACATCGCGCTCGGCCCGGACCAGGTGTCGCCGCTCGAGCTGGCCAACGCCTACGCGACGATCGCGGCGCAGGGCGTCTATGCCGAGCCGTACCTGGTGAAGTCGGTCATGACCGCAGACGGCCAGCGGATCTTCCACGCGACGCCCCACACCTCGCGCGTGTTTCCCGCCGACGTGATGGCCGACACCACGTACGCGATGACCAAGGTGCTGCAGCCGGGCGGCACCGCCTACGGCCACGCGCTCGCCGGGCGCCCGTCCGCGGGCAAGACCGGAACGACGGACAACAACACCAACGCGTGGTTCACTGGCTTCACGCCGCAGCTGTGCACCTCGGTCTGGATCGGCAACGTCAACCGGGACCAGACGGTGTCGGCGGGCGGCGTCGGCGAGGTGTTCGGCGGCACGCTGCCGGCCGAGGTGTGGCAGCAGATGATGAACGAGACGGCGATCGTCGACCACTGGTCGGTGGAGACCTTCCCGGCTGCGGCAGGGGTGGGCAAGGTCGAGGCGTCGTCGACCGCCACGCCGACCGCGACGTCCTCCCCGACCGCGACGGTCTCGCCGAGCCTGACGCCGACCATCACCCCCACGCTGACGCCGACGATCACCCCCACGCTGACGCCGCCACCCACCCCCACGGAGACCGCAACCTTCGGCGGGGTCCCGGACGCCCAGCAGACGACGCCCGGCCACGCGCCGCCCGGCCACGCGCCGCATCGCGCTGCGGCATCTCGCTAGCCGTACGAAAGACTGCTGGGCGTGCCCACGGCCCCGACCCGCGACGACCCGTTTGCGGCGGGTGTCAGCGAACCGATCGGTGGCCCGTACGGACGGCATGCCCGTTGGTCGCGCTGGTCTTGGTGGACCCCGCTGCGGGTCGCGCTCGGCGTCACGATCCTGGTGTGCCTCTTCGGCTACCTGCAGAAGTCGCCGTGTCTCAGCCACGCGTACTCCGACGAGTACCAGTACACCCGGCTCTGCTACACCGACACGTACGTCCTCTACACGAACGAGGGGCTGAACGCCCGCACGGACGCCGCCGGACACGTCACGGGTGCCGTAGGCGTGCCGTACCGCGACCACCCGGTGGAGTACCCGCCGGTGATCGGCGGGCTGATGTGGGCGTCGGCCGAGGTCACCTCGATCCTGCACGGCGGCGGAGCCGATCCGTCGGGCACGCGTGCGACGACGTTCTTCAACGTCACCGCACTCGGGCTCGCGGCACTTGCGCTGATCTCGACGTGGACCGTCGCCAAGCTCGCCGGACGGCAACGGGTGTGGGACGCGATGATGGTGGCGGTCTCCCCGGTGCTGTTGATGCACGCCTTCACCAACTGGGATCTCGCGGCCGTCGCGCTCACCGGTCTCGGCCTGTGGCTGTGGAGCCGCGGGTCACCGGCGTGGGCCGGCCTCGCGCTGGGCGTCGGGGTCGCGACCAAGCTCTACCCGGTGCTCGTGCTCGTCGCGCTGGTGATGCTGTGTGCGCGCGCGTCGCGGTGGGGAGCGGCAGCGAAGGCGACCGCGGGGGCGGCGGCGGGGGTGCTCGTCGCCTACCTACCGGCGATCCTGGTGTCGCGCTCCTTCCCGTTTCCCTCGGCGTCGTGCGACGGCGCGCATCCGCTGAGCGGTTGGCGGTTCTTCTACGAGCTGTCGAAGACGCGCGGTGCTGACTGGGGCAGCGTCTGGCTGGTCATCCAGCACGTCTTCTCCGGGCATGCGATCGGACGCGCGGTGTCCTCCCCCGCCCAGTGCGGCGCTGCACCGAGCGACCTGAACTGGCTGTCCGCGATCGCGGTGCTGGCGGTGGTCGCGGGGGTCGGCGCGCTGGTCGCGCTCGCGCCACGCCGGCCGCGCGTGGGACAGGTCGCGTTCCTGCTGGTGGCCGGCTTCGTGATGCTGAACAAGGTCGACTCGCCGCAGTACGCGCTGTGGCTGGTGCCGCTCGCGGTGCTCGCGCGCCCGCGGTGGACGTCGCTGCTCGTCTGGCAGGTCGTCGAGGTGCTGCTCGGCGCGGCCAACCTCTACACGCTGATCGCGCTCGATCACTCCGACCAGGGCCTGCCGATGGACACCTATCTCGTGGTGATCGTCGTCCGCGACATCGTGCTCGCGGCCTTGATGGCGCTCGTCGTCCGGGAGGCGATCGATCCGGGACGCGACATCGTGCGGCGCGACGGCGTCGATGACCCGGCGGGGGGCGTACTCGTTGCGGGCTGACGCCCGCCGCTTCGATCCCCGGAAGGGCGGCGCGGCCGCTTCCGCAGTAGGCCGGTGGGTGGGGGCCAGGACGTCGGGATCGCTCGCCCGCGAGGCGTTGTCGATCTGGGTGCTAACGCGCGTCGCGGTCATGACGGCGGCGTTCGCGGGTCTGTGGATGGTCGCGGACACGAACGCCCGCGACGTGCCGTCGTTCCTCGGCTGGTGGGACCGCTGGGACACCCATTTATTCCTCGACGTCGCGAAGTACGGGTACGGCGGCTACGCGAGCCACACGACGGATACCCACCTCGAGGCGTTCTTCCCGGGCGAGCCGCTGCTGATGCGGGTCGCGCACCTGCTCACCGCTAGCTGGGTCGGTGGCGCGCTGCTGATCTCTGCGATCGCCGGAGCATTCGCGATGCTGGCGATGAGCCGGCTCGGCGCGCTGGAGGGTGGGCAGCTCGCGGGCTCGCGGGCGGTGCTGTACCTCACGCTCTCGCCGTACGCGGTGTTTCTCGCGGCGGGGTACTCGGAGTCGTTGTTCCTGGCGTTCGCTCTCCCGTCATGGCTCGCTGCGCGACGCGAGCGGTGGCTTGCCGCCGGGCTGCTCGCCGGCGGTGCCGCGCTGGTGCGCATCGACGGGCTGTTCCTCGCCGTTGCGCTCGCGGTGCAGTGGCTCACCTCCCGGAACCGTCGCGCCGGCCCGGAGCTCTTCGCGCTGTTCACGCCGGTCGTCGCGACGGCCGGGTACTTCGCCTACCTGCACCACGTGACCGGCGACTGGCTGGCCTGGAACCACGCGCAGCAACAGGGCTGGGGTCGTCACCTGACGCTGCCGTGGCACTCGTTCCACACATCGTGGTCGGCGGCCTTCTCGCCGTCGCAAGGGACGGCGTACGAGTGGTCGTTCCGCGCCGAGATCCTCGCGCTGGCCGTCGGCGTCGTAGTGACCGTGGTGCTGGTCGTCATGCGGCGGTTCGGCGAGGCGGTGTACGTCGGGCTGCAGGTGGTGGCACTCGGCTGCTCGTCGTACTACCTGTCGATCTCGCGGTCGACGCTGCTGTGGTTCCCGCTGTGGCTGCTGTTCGCGCGGTGGTCGGTGCCACGCCAGTGGTTGCACCGGGGCTATCTCGCGGTGGCGCCCGCCCTGATGCTGGTCGGCGTGATCACGTTCACCTCCGGCCGCTGGGTGGGGTGAGCAAAGTGGCTTTACCCACCGAAATCCGCCCGATGCGCGCCCTAACCGGTGGGTAAAGCCACTTTGCTTGGCACCATGGAGGGGTGAGACGCCGCGCGGGGACTGCCATCGCCGTCCTGGTTGCGGCGCTTCTCGGTACGGCGTTGATGACGGCGATCTCCGCGAACGCCGCCTCGTGCAGCGCGGTGACGATCGCGCAGGGCCGCGGGCTGAGCCTGGACGTGTCCTCGGTGCTGATCACCGAAGGCGGTTGCGTGCGGTTCGCGAACCTCACCAGCGTGACCGTGACGGTGCGGGTGTCGGGGACGTCGTTCTCGACCCGACTGCCGGCGAAGACTCCGGCGTCGGCGTCGAGCGCGGTCAGCCCGGCGAAGTCGGCAACGGTCACGGCGACCGACGGGGTTCGTACCGGCCGCGGCAGCATCACGGTGCAGCCGAAGCCCGAGCCGGTCGAGTCGGACACCTCAGCGCCGGTGCAGTCCTACACCCCGACCCCGAAGCCCACGAAGTCGCACGCGACGCCGTCTGCGACGACGAGCGCCACCCCCTCGCCCTCCAACACCCCGACGCCGCAGCAGACCCCCCACAACTCCCCGGCGGTGTCGCTGCCGGGGCTGCCGTCGTTGCCGCCCGGTAGTGGTTCCGAGGTCCCTCCGACCGCGAGCCATCCGGTGGTGGCGCCTCGGGTGAAGGGATCGAAGTCGGTGCGGACGGCGGCCACCGTGCTCGACCCGGTGAGCGGACCGCGTCGTGGGCTGCCGGCCTCGGTCGCGGCGGTGGTGCTGCTCGGGCTGGCCGCGGCGTACGGCCGGACCATCCTCGCCGCGGCTCCGGCTGTGGACGGCCGCCGGTCCCGCCGGCCCTCTCACCCGTAGGTTTCCGGCCAAGTCACGGCGCCCTCCCCGGCTGCTAGCCTGGCTGGCGCTCGACGCAATGAGCAGCCTCCTGCTACGCCGCCGGCTTGCGGTGCCGTAGCCGCCTTGTCACCACTGGGGTGGCGAGCATTGAGTCCAGAGGAGGTGGGTTGCACGCATGCGTCACTACGAACTGATGGTCATCCTCGATCCGGATCTCGAGGAGCGGACCGTCCAGCCGTCCCTTGAGCAGTTCCTCAGCGTGATCACGCAGGCCGGGGGAACCGTCGACAAGGTCGACGTATGGGGCCGGCGCCGTCTCGCGTTCGAGATCGCGCACAAGGTCGAAGGCATCTACGCGGTGCTCGACGTGACCGCCGAGCCGGACGCCGTCAAGGAGCTGGACCGCCAGCTCAACCTCAACGAAGCCGTGCTGCGCACCAAGGTGCTGCGGCCGGAAGCGAGGTAGCCGGCATGGCTGCGGGCGACGTCACCGTCACCGTCGTCGGGAACCTGACCAACGACCCCGAGCTGCGGTTCACCCCGAGCGGTGCCGCGGTCGCGTCGTTCACGGTCGCCTCGACGCCGCGGATCCTCGACAAGGCCACGAACGAGTGGAAGGACGGCGACGCGCTGTTCCTTCGCTGCAGCGTGTGGCGCCAGGCGGCGGAGAACGTCGCGGAGTCGCTGACCCGCGGCGCCCGCGTGATCGTCACCGGGCGGCTCAAGCAGCGCAGCTTCGAGACCAAAGAGGGCGAGAAGCGCACTGTCGTCGAGCTCGACGTCGACGAGGTCGGCCCGTCGCTGCGCTACGCGACCGCGAAGGTCACCAAGGCCTCGCGCGGTGGCGGCGGCGGTGGCGGTGGTGGCGGCGGCTTCGGTGGCGGCGCGCCCTCCGGTGGCGGCGGCTCGATGGACGACGACCCCTGGGCGACCCCGGCCCCCAGCGGCGGCGGCCTGTCCGACGAACCGCCCTTCTAACTCGTACCCGACAACCTGTCAGGGGCTCGTGCCGCTCCGACGCGCCGACGCCCTGACGACCCGACTGACTGGAGCTCATCGCAATGCCCAAGCCGATCCTCCGCAAGCCGAAGAAGAAGGTCTGCGGCTTCTGCAAGGACAAGTCGACCTACATCGACTACAAGGACACGAACCTGCTGCGCAAGTTCATCTCCGACCGCGGCAAGATCCGCGCGCGTCGGGTGACCGGAAACTGCGCGCAGCACCAGCGCGACGTGGCGACTGCGGTGAAGAACTCCCGCGAGATGGCGCTGCTGCCCTACACCAGCACCGCCCGATAGGACGCGCGATGAAGCTGATTCTGACCCAGGAAGTCTCGGGCCTCGGCGGTCCCGGCGACGTCGTCGAGGTGAAGGACGGCTACGGCCGCAACTACCTCGTGCCGCGCGGGCTGGGCATCCGCTGGACCAAGGGTGGCGAGAGCCAGGTGGCGGCGCTTCGCCGCGGCCGCGCGGTGCGCGAGGTCAAGGACCTCGGGGAGGCGAAGGCGATCGCCGAGACCCTCTCCGGGCTGTCGGTGAAGCTCTCCTCGCGTGCGGGTGAGGGCGGCCGGCTGTTCGGTTCGGTCACCACCGCCGACGTCGTCGATGCGGTCGCGGCGGCGGGTGGCCCGAAGCTGGACAAGCGTCGTGTCGAGCTGCCGAGCGCCCACATCAAGAGCGTGGGCACGCACTCGGTGTCGGTCCGGCTGCACCCCGAGGTCACGGCATCCATCGACGTCGAAGTCGCCGCGTCCTCCTAACGCTGCTTGCGAGTAAGCGCCGGGTACGAACCCCTGCGCAGTTGAGTCGGTAGTCCGTTGGGCTGCGACCATGACGCTGCTCAGGGCTTTGCACCCGGCGCTTTGCGTTTCCGACGTACGGACTCGGGCGCTCGCAGCATTTTGGGTGGGCGGGCTGGTCACCGCTGGTGACCGTGGGCCGATCCGGGCTGGTTGCCGAGGGGGCCGAGAAGTTTTCGCACACAGCCGTGGATGGGTGTTTTCGCAGGTCAGTGGGTGTGTCGTGATGCCGATCACATGGTTGTCCACGGCCTTTTCCCAAGGCTGTGCACCGCGCCCCGGCGGGTTCTTCACACCACGTTCACAGCGCCTTCCACAGGGCGGCGCAACCGATCTTCGCTGAGCGTGGAGCCGGTCCGGCGGGCGCTCTAACGTCATCGGGCGATGGTTGTCACGGGGTGGTTGTCAGGGCGGGGGAAAGTGTCACTGGCGTCGTCGAACATTCGTTCCGTGAGGGCTGAGCGGTGAGCGTCGCAGACGTCGTCTCGATGCCTGGCGGGCACCAGGACATCGACCGGACGCCGCCGCAGGACATCGTCGCCGAGCAGTGCGTGCTCGGCGGGATGCTGCTGTCCAAGGACGCGATCGCCGACGTCGTCGAGGTCATCAAGCCGACCGACTTCTACCGTCCGGCACACCAGACGATCTACGACACCGTCCTCGACCTCTACGGCAAGGGCGAGCCGGCCGACCCGGTGACCGTCGCCGCCGAGCTGACTCGCAACGGCTCGCTCGAGCGGATCGGCGGCGCGCCGTACCTGCACACGCTGATCGCCTCGGTGCCGACGGCGGCCAACGCCGGCTACTACGCCGAGATCGTTCGCGAGCGCGCGATCCTGCGTCGGCTGATCGAGGCCGGCACCAAGGTCGTGCAGCTCGGGTACGGCGCGGCGAGCGGCATGGGCGGCGAGGTCGACGACGTCGTCGACCGTGCGCAGGCCGCGGTCTACGAGGTCACCGAGCGGCGTACCAGCGAGGACTACATCGGGCTCGAGGCCGCGATGTGGGCGACGTACAACGAGATCGAGGCCATTGGGAACCGCGGCGGCGAGCTCTTCGGAGTGCCGACCGGCTTCCGCGATCTCGACGAGCTGACCAACGGACTGCACGACGGCCAGCTCATCGTCGTCGCCGGCAGGCCCGGTCTGGGCAAGGCCCTTGCGCTCGACACCCGGCTCGCGACGCCGACCGGGTGGACCACGATGGGCGCGGTCGCGGTCGGCGACTACCTGATCGACGGGAACGGTCGCCCGACGCGGGTCGTCGCAGCGACCGAGGTCATGCTCGACCGTCCTTGCTACGAGGTGCACTTCGACGACGGCACGGTGATCGTCGCCGACGAGCAGCACCAGTGGCTGACCCAGACCCGCAGGTCGCGGAAGGCGGCGCAAGAGGCGGGGCTACCGCGATCGACCGGTTCTGCGGTCCGGACAACGGCCGAGATCGCCGCGACGCTGAGGTGCGAGACGGCCGACCGGCACCTCAACCACGCGGTCGCCCTCACCAAGCCACTCGACTTGCCTGGTCGTGAGGACCTTCTCGTTGGTCCCTACACCCTCGGCGTATGGCTCGGGGACGGTCACTGCGCTAGCGCGCGCCTCACCACGGCGGATCCCGAGATCACGATGCAGATCGAGGCTGAGGGCTACTGGGTCAAGAAGCAGAAGGGCGAGCTTCTCTACTCGCTCCAGCTCTGGAAGGGTGACGGCGACGAGACCCGAGTTCCGCTGCGGGTCTGTCGTCGCTGCAGCGGACCGATGTCGTATGAGAGCGGTCGGCTCTGCGACCCGTGCTTCCGCGCGTACGGCAGTGTGCAGTCGCAGCTTCGGACCATTGGCGTCCTCAACAACAAGCACATCCCGATCGAGTACCTGAGGGCTTCGGAAGTACAGCGCCGGGCGCTGCTCGCCGGCCTGCTCGACACCGACGGGACGGCGGCGCCGAGTGGCGCGGTCCAGTTCACTTCAACCAACCGGCGGTTGGCCGCAGACGTCCGCGAACTGGTCGTCGGACTTGGCTACCGCTGTGGCTGGATCGAGAGGAAGGTCGCCGGACGGACCGAGGCATCCTCGACGGCATTTACGATCACGTTCTCGACCGAGGACGACGTCTTCGCTTTGGAGCGAAAGCGTTTCGCCCACAAGGAGCGGCGTCGTGCAACGCGGACGCCGCCATCGACGCGGTTCGTCACCGAGGTCCGGCGGATTCCGTCAGTTCCGGTTCGCTGCGTAGAGGTCGACAACTCCGACCATCTCTACCTCGCGGGCGAGTCGATGGTGCCGACTCACAACAGCACGCTGGGGATGGATTTCCTGCGGAGCGCGGCGATCGGGCACCAGAAGTCCGCTGTCCTGTTCTCGCTGGAAATGGGCAAGAGCGAGATCACGATGCGGCTGCTCTCGGCAGAGGCGCGCATCCCGCTCACCCGAATCCGTACCGGCACGCTCACGGACGACGACTGGACGAAACTCGCTCGCCGGATGGGCGAGGTCGCGCAGGCGCCGATGTTCATCGACGACTCGCCGAACCTCACGATGATGGAGATCCGAGCCAAGGCGCGGCGGCTCAAGCAGCGCCATGACCTCCGCCTCGTCGTTGTCGACTACCTGCAGCTCATGACGAGCAACAAGCGGGTGGAGAACCGGCAGCAAGAAGTCGCCGAGATGAGCCGGTCGCTGAAGCTTCTTGCCAAGGAGATCGAGGTCCCGGTCGTCGCGATCAGCCAGCTGAACCGTGGTGCCGAGCAGCGCTCGGACAAGCGGCCGCAGCTGTCCGACCTCCGTGAGTCCGGCGCCATCGAGCAGGACGCCGACATGGTGATCCTGCTGCACCGCGAGGATGCGTACGAGCGGGAGTCACCTCGGGCGGGCGAGGCCGATCTGATCGTGGCCAAGCACCGAAACGGCCCGACCCGCGATGTGGTCGTGTCGTCCCAGTTGCACTACTCC
>DASZTV010000012.1:0-9004 GCA_035548125.1 Mycobacteriales bacterium
CGACGGCGACGGCACAGCTCGCTCCGCGAACAGTCGCCGCCGTCGTGGGCGCCGGGGCCGTGGCGGTCGAGGCGCAACAGGACAGGGAGCGGACGGCGACGGCGAGAACGCCGACGCCGAGGACGCGGACGCTTCTGGCGAGGCAGGCGACGCCTCCGACGACGGCGAAGCGGGAGAGGACGGCACCGGCACGCACCGTCGCCGCCGTCGCCGGCGCACCGGGACCGGCGAAGCTGCCGACGGCTCGCCGGACGATCCGCCCAACACGGTCACTCACGTCCGTCCCCCGCGTCAGGCGAGCGACGAGGTGCGCGGGGTCAAGGGCTCGACCCGCATCGAGGCCAAGCGTCAGCGCCGCAAGGACGGACGCGACACCCAGCGGCGTCGGCCGTCGATCATCACCGAGGCCGAGTTCCTCGCCCGGCGTGAAGCCGTCGAGCGGGTGATGGTCGTCAAGCAGGGCGAGGACCGCACCCAGATCGCGGTCCTCGAGGACAACGTCCTCGTCGAGCACTACGTCACGCGCAAGCACCAGTCGTCGATGGTCGGCAACGTCTACCTCGGCAAGGTGCAGAACGTCCTGCCAAGCATGGAGGCGGCGTTCGTCGACATCGGTCGGGGACGCAACGCGGTGCTGTACGCCGGTGAGGTCAACTACGACGCAAGCGCACTTGAAGGCGGCCCGCCGCGGATCGAGCAGGCGCTGAAGAGCGGTCAGACCGTCCTCGTCCAGGTGACCAAGGACCCGATCGGTCAGAAGGGCGCCCGGCTGACCAGCCAGGTCAGCCTGCCCGGCCGCTTCATGGTCTACGTGCCCGACGGCCGGCTCTCCGGCATCAGCCGCAAGCTCCCCGACACCGAGCGCACGCGGCTGAAGTCCATCCTCAAGCGCCTCACGCCTGAGGACGCCGGCGTGATCATCCGGACCGCCGCCGAAGGCGCATCGGAAGAGGCGCTCGAACGCGACCTCAACCGCCTCAAGGCGCAGTGGGAGGACATCGACAAGAAGTCGAAGGAGTCCTCCTCGGCGCCGACCCTGATCTACAGCGAGCCGGATCTGGTGATCCGTGTCGTACGCGACATCTTCAACGAGGACTTCAACTCACTTGTCGTCCAAGGTGCCGACGAGTGGGAGACCATCGACAACTACGTCCGCTGGGTCGCGCCCGACCTGGCCGAGCGGACCAAGCGCTGGTCCGAGGACGAGGACGTCTTCGCGGCGTACCGCGTCGACGAGCAGCTCGCCAAGGCGCTGGACCGCAAGGTGTGGCTGCCGAGTGGCGGCTACCTCGTCATCGACCGCACCGAGGCGATGGTCGTCGTCGACGTCAACACCGGCAAGTTCACCGGCAAGGGCGGCAACCTCGAAGAGACGGTCACCAAGAACAACCTCGAGGCGGCCGAGGAGATCGTGCGCCAGCTCCGGCTCCGCGACCTCGGCGGGATCATCGTCATCGACTTCATCGACATGGTGCTCGAGAGCAACCGCGACCTCGTGCTGCGGCGGCTGGTCGAGTGCCTGGGCCGCGACCGCACTCGTCACCAGGTCGCGGAGGTCACCTCGCTCGGCCTGGTTCAGATGACGCGCAAGCGGGTGGGCGAGGGCCTGCTGGAGTCCTTCAGCGAGACCTGCAAGGAGTGCGGTGGCCGGGGCGTGATCCTCACCCACGACCCGGTGGCCGACAAGCGGCCGCCGAAGTCCAAGAAGTCCAAGCCGCAGCCGTCTGCGGCAGCCCCCGACCCGGCCCCGACGGCGGAACCGGCGCCGGAGCCTGTCGAGGTTTGATCCGTCGCGGCGGCGGTCCGTACACTGGACCGCTGGCGCGCGAGTCACTCGCAGCCCCGACAATCTTTCGAGCCTGACAGTCCACAGGGAGCCCAACGGTGTACGCGATCGTCCGCAGCGGCGGCCACCAGCACAAGGTCGCCGTCGGTGACACGCTCACGATCAACCGGATCGCGAACGCGCCCGGTGACTCGGTGACGCTTCCCGCCGTACTGCTCGTCGACGACGCCGGCAAGGTGACGACCGACGCCGCAGCGCTTGCCAAGGCCTCGGTGACCGCCGAGGTCGTCGAGGACACCAAAGGCCCGAAGATCCAGATCCACCTGTTCAAGAACAAGTCCGGATACCACCGCCGTCAGGGCTACCGCTCCAAGCTGACGACGCTGCGGGTGACCGGCATCGAGACCGGGAAGTAGGCCACCGATGGCACACAAGAAGGGCGCGTCCTCCAGCCGCAACGGCCGGGACTCCAACGCGCAGCGCCTCGGGGTCAAGCGCTTCGGCGGCCAGGTGGTCAACGCCGGCGAGATCCTGGTTCGTCAGCGCGGCACGCACTTCCACCCCGGCGACAACGTCGGCCGCGGTGGGGACGACACGCTGTTCGCGCTCGCGGCAGGTGCCGTCGAGTTCGGCCGCAAGCGCGGCCGCCGCGTCGTGAGCGTCACCACCGCCGCCGAATAAGAGTCGGGGGCGCGGCGCGTGGCCGCGACCTTCGTCGACCGGGCCGTGCTTCACGCGGCCGGCGGCAACGGCGGTAACGGGTGCACCTCGATCCACCGCGAGAAGTTCAAGCCGCTGGGTGGCCCCGACGGCGGCGACGGCGGTCGCGGTGGCGACGTCATCCTGGTCGTCGACCCCAGCGTGACGACCCTGCTCGACATCCATCGCCACCCCCATCAGCGCGCCGGCAACGGCAAACCCGGACAGGGTTCGAATCGCGCAGGGGCGGAAGGCAGCGACCTCGTCGTGGCGGTGCCCGACGGCACCGTCGTCCGTGACAACGGCAGCGGTGAGTTCGTCGCCGACCTGGTGGGTGCGGGCACCCGGTTCGTCGTGGCGCGCGGTGGCCGTGGGGGGCTCGGCAACGCCGCCCTCGCGTCGTCTCGGCGCAAGGCGCCCGGCTTCGCGCTGCTCGGTGAGCCGGGGGAGTCGCTCGACGCGCTGCTGGAGCTGAAGACCGTCGCGGACGTCGCGCTCATCGGTTTCCCCAACGCGGGCAAGTCCTCACTGATCGCCGCGATGTCGGCGGCGAAGCCGAAGATCGCCGACTACCCCTTCACCACGCTCGTGCCGAACCTCGGCGTGGTCGAGGCGGGTGAGGTGACCTTCACCGTCGCGGACGTGCCCGGACTGGTGCCCGGCGCCAGCAGCGGTCGCGGGCTCGGGCTGGAGTTCCTCCGTCACGTCGAGCGCTGTTCCGTACTCGTGCACGTCATCGACTGCGCGACGATCGAACCCGGGCGCGACCCGCTCACCGACCTCGACACGATCGAGGCGGAGCTCGCTGCCTATGACGAGCTGGTCGCCGGCGGGCTCGCCGACCGGCCGCGGATCATCGCGCTCAACAAGATCGACGTGCCCGACGCCCGCGAGCTCGCCGACTTCGTGCGGGCCGAGGTGGGCGAGCGGCTGGATGCGCCCGTCTTCGAGATCTCCGCGGCCAGCCGGCTCGGGTTGCGGGAGCTCGGTTTCGCGATGGCCGAGCGCGTGGCCGCCCGGCGCGCAGCGTTGCCGGCAGCGGAACCCACCCGCATTGTGTTGCGGCCGACCGGGGTGCGCGACGAGGGCTTCAGCGTCGAGGCGATCGGCGAGCAGGCCTACGTGGTGACCGGGGAGCGGCCGCGGCGCTGGGTCCACCAGACCGACTTCACCAACGACGAGGCCGTCGGCTATCTCGCCGACCGCCTCGCTCGGCTCGGTGTCGAGGAAGCGCTGGCGGGGTTGGGCGCCAAGGCCGGCGCCGAGGTGACCATCGGTGACGTGACCTTCGACTGGGAGCCGACGCTGGCCTTCGATGCCTCCGTCCCGCACGGCCTTCGCGGGACCGACGAGCGACTCGAGGATCATCACCGGCCAAGGGCGGAGGACCGCAAGGCCTCGCGCAAGGCCCGGCGCACGGCGTACGACCCGGATCTGGAAGCGGCAAATGAGGCTGCTTCCGGGGACGCGGACGCCGATGATGAGTGACATGTCGGTGCGGGTCGCGCGATGAGCCGTGACGTTGTCGCGTCCGCGAAGCGGCTGGTCGTCAAGATCGGCTCCTCCTCGTTGGCCAGCCCGAAGGGTGGCCTCGACGCGGACCGGGTCGACGCGCTCGTCGACACGCTCGCGGCCCGCGTCGCCGGTGGGTCGCAGGTCGTCCTCGTGTCCTCGGGTGCGATCGCGGCCGGGTTGCGCCCGCTCGGGCTGAGTGCCCGTCCGCGCGATCTCGCCACTCAGCAGGCAGCGGCGAGTGTCGGACAGGGGATGCTGCTCGCGCGGTACTCCGCGGCGTTCGCCCGTCGCTCGCTGACGGTGGGTCAGGTGCTGCTCACCGCGGACGACGTGGTTCGCCGGGCGCACTACCGCAACGCCGCGCGGACCTTCGAGCGGCTGCTCGGTCTCGGAGTGGTGCCCGTGGTCAACGAGAACGACACGGTCGCCACCGAGGAGATCCGGTTCGGGGACAACGACCGGCTCGCCGCGCTGGTCACGCATCTTGTCGGCGCCGATGCGCTCGTCCTGCTCTCCGACGTCGACGGTGTCTACGACACCGATCCGTCGCACGGTCCCGCCACCCGGGTCACCGACGTACGTGACGACGCCGACCTCGCCCACGTGCGTCTGGGCGCGACCGGCAAGGCCGGGGTCGGGCTCGGCGGCATGACGACGAAGGTCGCGGCTGCTCGGATCGCGGCAGGGGCCGGCGTTCCGACCCTGCTCGCCCATGCGAACGAGGTCTCGGCGGCGCTGGCGGGCGCCGACGTCGGCACCTGCTTCCACCCCACCGGCAAGCGCGCGCCCGCACGGTTGCTCTGGCTGGCCCACGCGACCACGTCGCGCGGCAGCGTGCAGCTCGACGACGGCGCGGTTCGTGCGGTGGTGGAGCGGCGCAGCTCGCTGCTTCCCGCGGGCATCACTGCGGTCGACGGTGACTTCGCCGCTGGGGATCCGGTGGATCTCGTGGACGGCGCCGGCAACGTGCTCGCGCGCGGGCTCGTGGCGTACGACGCGACCGAGCTTCCCGCGCTGCTCGGCCGCTCGACGCACGAGCTGGCGGAGGCGATGGGCCCGTCGTACTCCCGCGAGGTCGTCCACCGCGACGACCTCGCGCTTCTCTAACCTCGCGCCGAGGTCGCCCTTGGTGGCCTCGGCGCAGGCTCGAATGGCCTCTAACGGCGGCCTCGGCGGTTACTACGCTGTCGCTCGTGACCACCGCTGACGAGGTTCTTGCTGTTGCTCGTCGGGGCCGCGCCGCCGCCGCGCAGCTTGCGCCGGCGTCGCGCGCCACCAAGGACGCCGCGCTGCTGGCCATGGCGGATGCCCTCGAAGCAAACGCCGGCCGAATCCTCGAGGCCAACGCCGAGGACGTCGCGCGCGACCCGGACAACCCGCTGGTCGATCGGCTGCGCCTCGATGCCGACCGGATCGCAGGGATGGCGGACGGGCTCCGGCAGGTGGCCGGTCTGCCCGACCCGGTCGGCGACGTGATCCGCGGGTCGACGCTGCCCAACGGCCTGCAGCTCCGGCAGGTCCGGGTGCCGCTCGGCGTGGTCGGGATCATCTACGAGGCTCGGCCGAACGTGACGGCGGATGCCGCCGGCCTGTGCGTGAAGAGCGGCAACGCGGTACTGCTCCGCGGGTCATCGAGCGCGCGCGCGAGCAACCGCGCGATCGTCGACGTACTGGCGGCCGCGGCGGAGCAGGCCGGGCTGCCGGCCGACACCGTGCAGCTCGTCCCCGGTGACGACCACGAGTCGGCGAAGCACCTGATGCGCGCTCGCGGCTACGTCGACGTCCTGATTCCGCGAGGTGGCGCGGGTCTGATTCGCAGCGTGGTCGAGGAGTCGACGGTGCCGGTGATCGAGACGGGCGTCGGCAACTGCCACGTCTACATCGACGCCGACGCCGACATCCCGATGGGGATCGAGATCATCCTCAACGCCAAGACCCAGCGCCCGAGCGTCTGCAACGCCGCGGAGACGATGCTCGTGCACTCGGCGATCGCACCCGCCTTCCTGCCGAGTGCGCTGAAGGCATTGCAGGACGCAGGCGTGACGATTCACGGCGACGAGACGACCGCGTCGTACGCCGAAGGTGTCCTCCCGGTCACCGACGAGGACTGGGCGGCGGAGTACCTCTCCCTCGACCTCGCGGTCGGGGTCGTGTCGTCGGTGCAGGAGGCCGTGGCGCACATCCGGCACTGGGGGAGTGGACATACCGAGGCGATCGTGACGCGCTCGCTGGAGTCGTCGCAGACGTTCGTCTCGGGGCTTGACTCCGCCGCGGTGATGATCAACGCCTCGACCCGGTTCACCGACGGCGAGCAGTTCGGGTTCGGCGCCGAGATCGGGATCTCCAACCAGAAGCTGCACGCCCGTGGGCCGATGGGGCTGATGGAGCTGACCAGCACGACGTGGGTTGTCACGGGCAACGGACAGATCCGGACCTGACCCGGCAACGCCTTCTTGGGCGCGGTGGCGGGGTGATTAGAATCGCGTTCTGCCGCTGAGTGGGGAGCTCCTGTGTCGTTCTTTGCCTCGCCCGACGACGTCCGCACCAAGCTCGCCACGACCGGCTACCTCGCGGACGACGCCATCGCCACGACCGTGTTCCTTGCGGACGCGCTGGGCAAGCCGCTGCTGGTCGAAGGTCCGGCAGGCACCGGAAAGACCGAGCTCGCCAAGGCGGTGGCCACGGCCGCCGGCGCCGACGTCGTGCGGCTGCAGTGCTACGAGGGTCTCGACGAGGCACGTGCGCTGTACGAATGGAACTACCGCAAGCAGCTGCTGCGGATCCAGGCTGCCGGCGATCAGTCGTGGGACGAGACCCACGACGACATCTTCTCCGACGAGTTCCTGCTTTCCCGGCCGCTGCTGACCGCGATCCGGCGGACCGACCCGACGGTGCTGCTCGTCGACGAGACGGACAAGGCCGACGTCGAGGTCGAGGGGCTGTTGCTGGAGGTGCTCAGCGACTTCCAGGTCACGGTCCCCGAGCTCGGGACGATCGAGGCGGTGCGCAAGCCGTTCGTCGTGCTGACGTCCAACGCGACCCGCGAGCTGTCCGAAGCGCTGAAGCGCCGCTGCCTGTTCCTGCACGTCGACTACCCCGACGCCGAGCGCGAGAAGCAGATCGTGCTGACCCGGGTGCCCGAGATCGTGGACGCGCTCGCCGAGCAGCTCGTGCGCACGATTCGCACCCTTCGCGCGCTCGAGCTGAAGAAGTCGCCGAGCATCGCGGAGAGCATCGACTGGGCGCGTACCCTGCTCGCCCTCGGCCTGGAGACGCTCGATGAGGACACCGTGTCCAAGACGCTCGGCGTCGTGCTGAAGCACGCCTCCGACCAGGCGCGTGCGGTCAAGGAGCTGGGTCTCAGCCAGTGAGCCAACCCGCGTCGGACGACGTCAACGGGGCCGGTCTGCTCGACCGGCACGTGTCGTTCGTCGGCGCGCTGCGCGCCGCGGGGCTCCCGGTGTCGATGGCGGAGTCGCTGGACGCCGGCCGCGCCGTCACCGCGATCGAGATGACCAACCGCGAGCAGCTGCGCCACGCGTACGCCGCCGCGGTGGTCAAGCACGCGGCGCACCGTCCGGCCTTCGACCGGCTCTTCGACCTGTGGTGGCCGCCGGCGCTGGGCGACGGCTCGGCGGGGGACTACGCCGACGGCGACGGGGAGGGCGATCCGCTCGACGAGATCGACCCGGCCGACCTCGACGCCATGCGCAACATGCTGCGCGACCGGCTTCGCGACGTCCTGCTTTCCGGCGATGACGAGGCGCTGCGTCGGCTCGCGCGCGAGGCGGTCAACGGTCTCGGTCGCGCCGACGGCCAGCCCGGCCGACAGTCCTGGTTCACCTACCGGGTGCTTCGCGCCTTGAACCCCGAAACGCTGATGGCCTCGCTGCTCGAAGCGGTCCTGCAAGGGCAGGACCGCGGCGGTCTCGCCGAGAAGGTCGCCCGGCAGATGCTCACCGAACGCATCAAGCAGTTCGAGGAGATGGTCGAGTCCGAGGTGCGCAGGCGCCTCGCGGAGGACCGCGGCGCCGAGGCCATCGCCAAGACCGCGGTGAAGCCGCTCATCGAGCAGGTCGAGTTCCTTCGCGCCTCGCGCGACGACCTCGCCCAGCTGCGCCGGCAGGTCTACCCGCTAGCGCGGCGGCTCGCGACCCGCCTGACCGCCAAGCGCCGGCTGGGCCGCCGAGGCCGGCTCGACGTCCGTCGTACCGTTCGCGCCTCGCTCTCCAGCGGTGGTGTGCCGCTCACGACGATCTTCCGGCCGCACAAGCCGCACAAGCCGGAACTTGTCGTCCTGTGCGACGTCAGCGGCTCGGTCGCCGCCTTCGCCCACTTCACCGTGCTGCTCGCATTCGCGCTGCGCGAGCAGTTCGCGAAGGTGCGGGTGTTCGCGTTCGTGGACACCACGGACGAGGTGACGGACTTCTTCTCGCGCGGCGGTGACGTCGTGGACGCGCTCGCTCGGATGTCGAGCGAGGCCGACGTCGTCTGGTACGACGGGCACAGCGACTACGGTCACGCGTTCGAGGTGTTCGCGCAGAAGTGGCCCGACGCGGTGACGCCCAAGACCTCCCTACTGGTGCTCGGCGACGCGCGCACGAACTACCGCGCACCGGCGATTCCGGCGCTGCGCAGCATGGTGCGCCAGGCCCGTCACGCGTTCTGGCTCAACCCCGAGCCGCGGCAGTACTGGTCGTCCGGGGACTCGGCCGCCTCAACATATGGAGAGGTAATGCCGATGATCGAATGCAGAAATGTTTTGCAATTGCAAGAGTTCGTGGAAGGTTTACTGCCGGCATAACCGCGCGATGTGACCTCCCCGACACGCATACGTAACCGCGTGGCGGGTATGCTCGTTCCTACGTTGTGCGGTACAAATAGTTCCTGTCAGATACCTACCTAGACTTGGGGTCGGTCACACATGCGTATGACGAAGCGGACGCGCCTGACGGTGCTCCTCGCTACGGCGGGCACGGTAGTGCCGCTGGCGCTCGGGGGATC
>DASZTV010000013.1:0-46722 GCA_035548125.1 Mycobacteriales bacterium
CGGGCGACTAACCGGCTGGGTCCACCCGCTACGGTCAACTGCGTGACCGAGACACCGCTCGAGCAGGCGATTCGGACCGGGTCGCTGGGCTCGCTGTGGGCGCAGCTGCAGCCTGACGTGCCGGCTGTGATCGCCGCGGAGAAGGTCCTGGCGTTCGACGACCTGAACCGCCGTGCCAACCAGATCGTCCGCATGCTGCAGGCCAGCGGGATCGCGTTCGGCGACAGCGTTGCGCTGCTGTGCTCCAACCGCGCCGAGTTCGTCGAGGTGGCGCAAGCGGTCAACCGCTCCGGCCTGCGACTCACCCCGATCAACTGGCACATCACGCCCGAGGAGGCGGCGTACGTCGTCGCAGACTGCGGTGCGAAGGCGCTGTTCGCCGACGTCCGCTTCTCCGAGACCGCACAAGCCGCGGCCGAGGCCGCCAAGCCCACCCTCGCGCTGTCGATCGGCGGTGAAATCCCCGGCTTCACCGACCTCGAGTCCGCGTTGCGCGGTCACGACGGCGCGGACCTTTCCGACGCCCGGCTCGGCACCACGATGATGTACACCTCCGGCACCACCGGCCGTCCGAAGGGAGTGCATCGCGAGATCACCGGGACCATGAGCGCATCCGGTATGGCCCAGACCCAGCGGTTGCGGGAGGCGGCGGGCTTCCAGGCGGGCAAGGACGCCTCACTCGTGACCGGACCGCTCTACCACGCGGCGCCGTTGCTGTTCGGCCTGAGCATGCCGCTGGCGTTCGGCACGACGGTGGTCCTGATGGACGGCTGGGATGCCGAGCAGATGCTCGAGCAGGTGCAGACCCACGCGATCACGCACATGCACCTCGTACCGACGATGTTCCACCGGCTGCTGTCGCTGCCCAAGGAGGTGCGCGACTCCTACGACCTCACCTCACTGCGGCAGATCTGGCACGGCGCGGCGCCGTGCCCGGTGCCGGTGAAACAAGCCGTCATCGAGTGGCTGGGCCCGATCATCTGGGAGTACTACGGCGCGACCGAGGGGCTCACGACGATGGTCGACTCCCACGAGTGGCTCGCCCGTCCGGGCACCGTCGGCAGACCGGAAGCCGGCCAGGTCGAGATCCGCGACGACGACGGCAACCCGTTGCCGGCCGGTGCGCCCGGGACGGTCTACATCGCCGCCTCGCCGGACTCCCGCTTCCGCTACCACGGGGACGAGGTGAAGACCGCGAGCACCTACTCCGGCGACTACTACACCGTCGGCGATGTCGGCTACCTCGACGCCGACGGCTGGTTGTTCCTCACCGACCGCAGCGCGAACCTGATCATCTCGGGTGGAGTCAACATCTACCCGGCCGAGATCGAGGCCGTGCTCATCACCCATCCGGCCGTCGGCGACGTTGCCGTGATCGGGGTGCCCAACGAGGAGTGGGGGGAAGAGGTCAAGGCGGTCGTCGAGCCGCAGCCCGGCGTCCCGGGCAGCGAGGAGCTGGCCGCCGAGCTCATCGAGTACGCCCGAGAGCGGATGGCCGGCTACAAGGTTCCGCGCAGTGTCGACTTCGCCGATCGACTCCCCCGCGAGGACAACGGGAAGCTCTACAAGCGCAAGCTCCGGGACACCTACCGCGCGGCGGCGATACCGTCAGCGGATGCGCGCTCAGATCGATAGGGACCGCTGCCAGGGGCACGGCCGCTGCTACACGTTGGCACCGACCCTCTTCACCGAGGACGACGAAGGTCAGGGGATCGTGATCGGTGACGGGGAGGTGGCCGAAAGCGACGTCGCCTCGGCCCACCTGGCCGAGGCCAACTGCCCGGAGAACGCCGTGATCCTGGAGGGCTCATGACGGCCGACGTCGCCTCGGCGCGCGGCCACCAGACGTGGACGGGGTGCCGCGCGTGACCACCGACGAACGATTCGACCGGGCGTTCGAGGAGCTGCGCTCGGAACGCGAGTTCGGCACCCGCAGCGAAATCGTCACCGGGCCGGTCTCCGACTGGGCCACCGACTTCTCGCACATGGAAGAGGAGTGGGCCGCCGACCCGTACGTCATCCAGGACGAGCTCCGGGAACGCTGCCCGATCGCCCACACCGAGCGCTTCGGCGGGGCGTGGTTGCCCGTCCGCCACGACGAGGTCGCGGAGATCGCCTACGACACCGAGCGGTTCTCCTCCCGGTCGCCGGTGGTCGGGAACTTCCGGCCGCCGCTGGAGATCGCCCCGGTCGGGGGGATCCCGCCGATCTCCTCGGACCCGCCGTTTCACCACGACGCGCGCAAGCTGCTGCTTCCCGCGTTCACCCGTAACGCGGTCGCGAAACTCGAGCCGTCCACCCGCGAGTTCTGCCACAAGCTGATCGATGACATGGGCGACGCCGAGGTCGTCGACGCCGCGCAGCAGTACGGGCAGCACATCCCCGCCCGGGTGATCGCGCAGATGCTGGGGTTCCCGCAGGAGGACGGCCCGAAGTTCAAGACCTACATCGAGGACACCCTCGAGGGCATCAACCTGCCCCCGGAGGAACGGCTCGAGAAGGTCGGTGCGCTGTTCAACTACCTGCTCGAGCAGATCCGCGCGCACCTCGCCAACCCCGCGGACGACCTCACCAGCTACCTCATCGACGCGGAGCTGTACGGCGAGAAGCTCGATCCGTTCCACGTCGCAGGCTCGATCTCGCTGCTGCTGGTCGCCGGAATCGACACCACGTGGAGCGCGATCGGGGCGTCGTTGTGGCATCTCGCCAAGACTCCGGCGGACCGCGAGCGGCTGGTGCGCGACCCGTCGCTGCTGCCGACCGCGATGGAGGAGTTCCTGCGGGCGTTCGCACCCGTGACCATGGGCCGCCTGGTCAAGCAGGACATGACCTGGCACGGCGTCGACATGAGGGCGGAGGACTGGGTCCTGCTGTCCTTCCCGGCCGCCAACCGTGATCCGGCGAAGTTCGACCGGGCGGACGAGGTCGTGATCGATCGGGAGGTGAACAAGCACGCGGCGTTCGGCCTCGGCATTCACCGGTGCATCGGATCCCACCTCGCCCGGATGGAGCTGCGGGTGGCCCTGGAGGTCTGGCTGGAGCGGTTCCCGGAGTTCACGCTCGAGGATGCGTCGGCGGTGAAGTGGTCGACCGGCCAGGTGCGCGGTCCCCGCACCCTGCCGTTGCGGGTCGGTGGTCGACAGCGCTGAGGTCGCGGCGGCTGCCGTTGCCGAGGAGGCGATCCTCGACGGCGACGTCGCGATCGCTCCTGCCGACCTCCGGATCCGCCCGGGTACGGCACGGTCGGCACTTCAGTCGCGCGACCTGCGCCGGCTGTGGCTGGCGACGTTCGCGTCGAACATCGGGACCTGGATGCAGAACGTTGCGCTCGGCGCGTTCGCGTTCCGGCTTTCGCACTCGGCGAGTTTCGTCGCCTACGTCGGCTTCGCTCAGCTCGGCCCGGTGCTGCTCCTCGCGCCGATCGGAGGACTGCTCGCCGACGCCGTCGACCGGCGCAAACTGCTCGTACTGACCAACCTCGAACAGCTCATCTTCTCGATCGCGCTCGCCCTCGTGGCAACCTCCGACCACCCCTCGCGGCCGCTGCTGTTCGTCGTGGTGGTGGCGATCGGAGTGGGCAATGCGCTGTCCGGCCCACCGCTGTCGAGCCTGCTGCCCAACCTGGTGCCGCGCGTCGATCTCCCTGGAGCGATCTCGCTCCAGTCGGTCCAGATGAACCTCTCTCGGGTCATCGGTCCGGCCATTACGGGCGTGCTGTTGCCGGTGGCTGCCGCGAGCGGCGTCTTCGCGGTGAACGCCGCGACCTACCTGTTCGCGGTGGCCGGCGCGCTGTCGATCCGGCCGGTCCCGCAGCCCGAGGTACACGGGGAGAGCGCGCTGCGCCGGATGCTCGGCGGCGCCGTCGTCGCCCGGCACGACCCCCTCATCCGCAACGTCTTGCTGACCATCGCGGCGATCTCGTTCTTCTGCCTGCCGTTCATCGGACTGATGCCGGCGATCGGCGGGGAGAGCCTGCACCTCGACGTCAACGGTCTCGAGTACGGCCTGATGTACGCGAGCTTCGGGTTGGGGGCCGCGTGCGGCGCGATCGCGGTCGGCTCGGTGCTGGCGGGGCGGCCACGCCCACCGGTGATCGCCGTCTCCCTCGCGCTGTTCGGAGCGGCGCTCGCCGGCTTCGGCCTGCTGCGTGACGTCGCGCCGGCCTACCCGGTGGTCTTCGTGGTGGGGTTGTTCTACTTCACGGCTGTGACCTCGTTGTCCACCCGGCTCCAGGAGAACCTCGACGACGCGGTGCGCGGCCGGGTGATGGCGCTGTACATGATGGGCTTCGGCGGCACGGTCCCGGTCGGGTTGCTGGTCGGTGGTCAGATCGCAGAGGCCACGTCGATCACGGCGGTCGTCGTCGCAGGCGGAGCGATCGGGCTGCTGCTGGCGATGGCGGTACGCCCGCGGCGGGCGGCGTCAGCTGTCGAGTGAGTACAGCTGGAACGTGCGTGGTCGGCTGGTCCCGGCCGACAGGTAGTACAGGCGCACAGGGATGCCGTTGGGGGCATACAACGCGACGCTTTCGGGCTCGCCGTTACCGGGCAGCCCGACCTTGGCCAGGTACGTGCCCGGCACCCCGTTGAAGTCCACCTGGTAGAGCGAGCTGTTGCCTGCCGAGTCAGTCCCGACCAGATAGACGTACTGGCCGCAGACCGCGAAACCTTCGGATCGCGCGATCTCGATCGGTTCGGTCGTCGCGGCGAGCGGTGTCGAGAAATCCCCTGCGCGTGCGGCCGCCAGGTCGTAGGCGACGAGGTGCTTCGGCGCACCGGGGGGATCCGTGTTGAGACGGAAGCGCACGATCAGCGACCCGTTCGGCGTGCCCGACGCGACCGAGCTGTCGATGGTCGCGCTGTACTGGTGCGATCCGGCGACGGGCAGCCAGCGGGACACCGTGTAGGGCGCTTGGTTGCGCTTGCCGAGCACGTTCTCGGTGTTGGTGATCAGTCCGCCCGAGATGTAAGGGAGACGGCCGATGCGGGTGCCGTAGACCTTCCGGTCGCTTCCCTTGGGATTGCCCGGGTAGATCTCTGACCAGAGATACGGGAAGGCGCCGCCCGGCTCCACGGCGATCTGGCCGCCGTGACCGGCGCCCATCAGGTAGGCGGACCCGGTGATCTTGCCCGTCGCGAGGCTGAATCGCGAGAACACCAAATCGCCGGAGGAGTGCGGGTCGTAGGAGTCGGCCGACCAGGCCTGTCCGTCCATCCGCAAGGTCAGCCGAAGCGGGTCGGGGTTCGGCGTCTGCGCGACGAAGAACGCGCTGTTGACGCTGTCGAACGCCAGCCCCTGCACCTGGTAGTGCGACTGCGCGGGATGCAGCCCCTTGAGGTAGCCGGGAGCGGCGAACGACGCGGTCGTCGTGGTGCTGAGGTCGAAGTAGTTGGCGGAGGTGATCGACTTCGGCGACGTCACGCCGATCGGTGTCGCTGCGCTCGCCGCCGGCGTCCCGTCGATGGCGCCGCTGACCGACGCCATCGATCCGAGGACCGCGGCGCCCTTCAGCACCTCACGTCGACTGAGGGGCATCCGCGTTCAGGAGTGCGAGGGTGCCTTGAAGACCTGCTTGCCCTTCGAGCACCACGCGTTGTCGGGAACCCCCTTGCAGGGGTTCGGCATCGTCTTCTGCGCGCCCGGGCGCGGACCCGGACCCTTGTAGTCCTTCTTCTCGGTGATGCCGACCGCGTTGAGCAGCGCCTCGACGCTCACGATCGGGTCACCGATCTCGTAGATGCCGGTGAGCTGCTTGCGGCCGGGGTTCTTCGGCCCGCAGTTCTCGAGGTTCAGCAGGTTCGGCGGGTCGACGGTCGCGGGGTGCTTCTTCCCGCCCGTGATGTCGGTGTTGTAGTCGAAGCAGTTCTGGATGCCGGTGATGTCGTTGGCGATGTCCGCGTCACCCGGGGCTCCGCCGTACCCGACGTGCTTGAACACGTTGCTGACGACCTGGTTGCGCGAGGTCGGGGTGTACAGCCAGTGCAGGATCACGCCGTTGTGCTTCTGGTTCACGATCAGGTTGTTGCGGATGATGTCGTTGTTGCCGCCGGCGATCTCGATGCCCATCCCGACCGGCGCGATGCTCGTGATGCCCGCACCCGGGATGTTCTTCTGGTTGTTGTCGTGCACGTAATTGTTCGCGATGAAGATCCCGTCCTGCGGCAGGTCCGGCTCACTCGTCAGCGTGTTCGGCGTTATGCCTGCGGCGTTGTTGTTGAACTCGCTGTTGAGGATGTAGAGCTCGCCGCCCGCATTGGTGCCCGAGTAGCCGAGCGGGTTGTACTCCGAGTGCGAGTTCGTGATGACCGCGTTGCAGTCGCGACAACCGCCGATGTAGATGCCGCTGTCGGCGTTCCACGAGCCGTAGTCGTACGCGAAGGTCGAGGGCACCTTGCCCGAGGAGGTCGAGTCGTAGGCGTAGATGCCGTAGTCGCCGTTGTCGTACGCCGTGAGGTAGTTGCCCCAGTACCCGTCGACGCCCGTCCAGTAGAACGCGTTGGCCGATCCGGTGTGGTAGTGCTGCCCGGTCATGTTCTCGACCCAGGTGTTCTTCACGTTGATCACGTGAACCGCGGAGCCGCCCGTCTTCTTGCCGTCGAACACCACGCCATTGCGGTTCATCCCGATGATGTGAAGGTCGTGGCTGAAGCCGTGTCCCGGCTGCACGGTGACCGACTCCTTGTACAGACCGGGCCACACCAGGATGTAGTCCCCGTTGCGGGCTCGGTCGACGGCGAGCTGCAGCGACTTGTAGTAGTGCGCTCCGGTATCAGGGCACTTGACCGTGCCGTTGCAGACGAGGAGCACGTGGTGCTTCGCGCCGGACTTTGCCGGTGCTGCGGTCGAGCTGGCTGCGACCGCGACGGTTCCGCCGAGCGCAAGTGCAGCGAGCGCGCTGACCACGCGACGGGGTCGGAGCAGGCGTCGGGTCACGGGGATCCCCCTCTTGGATGTCATGTGCGAACGAACCGTACGACGTGGGAGCGAGGCAGCCGCGGCCGGACGGTCCGACTGCGACGCCACGCGAGGAACAGCAGCAGCTCCGCGAGCGGGAGAACCACCGCAACAGTGTTAACGAGCCGAACGCCCGCTTGATGCAACGCCGACGGGCCTGGGCTGGCCCCCGGCGCGGTCATGCCCATGCCGGGCATGCTCGCCATTCCCATGCCGCGCATCTTGGCGGTGGGTCTGACACCCTGCGCGGTGTCGGCGGCAATCTCCTCGGCCCTGCCGAGCGGCAGCTTCGCGAGTGCCGTGGGCGTCGCGGGTCCCGTCATCAGGTGGTAGCCAAGCGGCAAGCCGGAGGACCCGCTGTTCTTCCCGCCCGAACCCGGCCGGGTGATCGCGAACTGCGCCATCATCCCGTGGTCCTCGTGGTCGAGCATGTGGCAGTGGATCATGAAGACGCCGGTGTAGTCGGTGAACGTCGCCGCCACCTCGACGACCTGACCCGGGTCGATCTCCCAGGTGTCGACCAGGCCGTCTTCCCACGGCGGCGGCTTCGCGCCGTTGACCGAGACCGTGTGCCACTGCTCCTCGTGGATGTGGATGTAGTGGGTGATGGTGCTCAGGTTCATCAGCAGCCAGGTCTGGGTCGATCCGAGCGGCACCGTCATGTCGATGCGCTTCGGGTCGTACGCCTGGCCGTTGACGGTCCAGGTGAGCCCGCTGTTGAGGTCGCCGCCCAACCCGAAGATCCACACGGCGTTCGGAATGCTCGGCGCCTTGATCGGGGCCACCGAGGGCAGCTTCGCCGGGACGTGGCTCGGGTCCGCGGTCTTGCTGCCCACCCGGAACTGCATGATCGGGCCCTGCGCCGTACCGATCGCTCCGGGGGCGCCGCCGGCTCTGGGCACGCTGCGAAGAATGATCTTCCGGTGCGCGGCGTGCGTGAAGTTCACGACGACGTCCGCGCGCTGCGACGGTCCGAGCACGATGTCCTTGCGGACCACCGGGTGCGGCAGCAGGCTGTCGCCGGTCCCGATCTGTTTGAACGACAGTCCGCCCGACAGCTTGAAGTCGTAGGAGGAGAACGCCGCCGAGTTGAGCAACCGCAGGCGGTAGCTGCGCGCCTTCACGTCGAAGTGCGGGCGGTAGGTCCCGTTGACCAGCACGCTGTCGCCGACCGTGGCGTCGCCCGGCGGGCTGTTAGCCCCGAGAAGTGACGGCTTCGTGAACGGCTCGGTGAGCTGGTTGAGGTTGTCGAACGAGCGGTCGCTGACCATCAGCGGGACGTCGTACTTTCCGCTGGGCAGGTGCAGGGAGTCCTCGCTCTTGGACGTCACGATGAACATGCCCTGCAACCCGTTCCAGTTGTTGCGGGTCGTCTCGTCCATCCGGTGGTCGTGGTAGAAGTCGAACGCCGCCGGCTCGGGCTTGCCGCGCTCGGTCAGCGGGTAGACGTAGCTGCGCCGCCCGCCCGGTTTGATCAGGTGGGAATCGGGCTGGCCGTCGCTTGCCGAGCTGTGGTGGTCACCGTGCAGGTGGACCGTGATGTCGCCGACGTAGTGCGGCAGGTGGTTGATGTAGGTCACCGTCGTCTTCGCCCCGGCCGGCCGCTCGATGGTCGGACCGGGGTAGGACCCGCCGTAGGTCCACATCCTGGTCTTCGGCCCGTGCGGCATCACCCGCACGTTGGCCTCCTTGACCGGGATCGTGATGTGGGAGCCGGTCAGCACCTTCGGGATCCGAAGCGGCTGCGGGAAGGTGGGAGGCGCCTGCTTGATGCCACCCGTCGACTTGCCCTCCACGATCAGCGTGCCGGTCATGTTCGGGTGGAACTGGCAGTAGAACTGGTAGCTCCCCGCCGGCAGCTTGCTCACGCCCTGCACCTGGACGGTCTTGCCGGGCAGCGCGTTGCCGTTGAACAGCGGAGTGCCGTCGGGCTTGCGCAGCACCGAGGTGACCGTGTGGGCGAGCTCGTCGAGGTTGACGAAGGTGAGGCTTCCGCCGGTCGTCATCAGCGAGACCCGGGTGTAGTACCCGGTCGTCGCGCCGCCGGGTCCGACGACGACGGCGCCGGAGAGCGCGCCCGAGGCCGCCGGCAGCGTCCGGGCGGTGAGGGGCGAGGCCGGTGAGCCGGAAGCGAACGGTGCGCCGACGTACCCCGCCACTCCGAGGAACAGGACGAACGCTGCGACAAGTGGCCGCCAGTGTCCGTTTCTCACGCGTGTCCTCTTCGTCGGGGGCCGGGCAAGTCCTCCCGAGTAAACCCTGCCGCCCTCGTGCGCCGTACGCCCGGATCGGGGGGTTTCGTCCCATCAGGGGGGTGCCGAACGACGTTCGGTGGGCAGATCGATAGGATTTGGGTCCGGAGCGCGGACCCGTCGCGCCAGCGTGTGAGGTGCGCAACCGCGTGGTCGATGACTTCCCCAAGGGCTCAAGCAACGCTGCGTACGACCCGGACTCCCTGCGGATCGCGCTGCTGTCATACCGGAGCAAGCCGCACTGCGGCGGGCAGGGCGTCTACGTGCGCCACGTCTCCCGCGAGCTGGTGGAGCTCGGCCACCGGGTCGAGGTCATCAGCGGGCAGCCCTATCCGGAGCTCGACGCGGGGCCCTCGCTCAGCAAGCTCGCCAGCCTGGACCTCTACCGGGAGCCCGACCCGTTCCGGGTGCCGCGCCCTCGGGAGTTCCGGGACTGGATCGACGTCCTGGAGTTCCTTCACATGGGCACCGGCGGGTTCCCGGAGCCGCTGACCTTCTCGCTGCGCGCCGCCCGGCTGCTGAAGGCCCGGGCAGCTGACTTCGACGTCGTCCACGACAACCAGACGCTCGGCTACGGGATGCTCAAGGTCCAGCAGATCCTGCCGCTCATCGCGACCATTCACCACCCGGTGAGTGTCGATCGTGTCGTCGAGATCGCCAACGCGCAGGGGCTGCGGCAGAAGCTCGGCAAGCGGCGGTGGTACGCGTTCACCAAGATGCAGGGGAAGGTCGCGAGCCGGCTCTCCTCGATCGTCACGGTCTCGACCAACTCCGGGCAGGACATCGCGCGTGACTTCGGGGTCGACCCGTCGGTGATGCGCGTCGTGCCAATCGGTGTCGACACCGCCACCTTCCGGCCGCCGAAGGCGCCGCGGGTCCCCGGCCGGATCGTTGCGGTGTCCAGCTCGGACTCGCCGATCAAGGGCGTCAAGGTCCTGCTCGAAGCGGTGGCCAAGCTACGTACCGGTCACGACGTGGAGCTGGTCGTCGTCGGCAAGCCCAACCCGGACGGTCCGGTCGCTCGTGCGGTGAAGGACCTCAACCTGGGCGACATCGTCCGGTTCGTGTCCGGCCTGTCCAACGACGCAATCGCCGAGCTGCTCGGGTCGGCCGAGGTTGCGGTCGTCCCGTCGCTCTACGAAGGCTTCTCGATTCCCGCGGTGGAAGCGATGGCTTGCGCGACCCCGCTGATCGCGACGACCGGCGGCGCACTCCCCGAGGTCGTCGGCACCGACGGGAAGACCGGCGTCCTGGTCGAGCCGGGCAACCCGGAGGAGCTCGCGGACGCGCTGTCGGCGCTGTTCGACGACGACGCCCGCCGCAAGAAGATCGGGTTGGCCGGACGTAAGCGGATCGAGACGTCCTACACCTGGCGTCGGGTCGCTGAGTCGATGGTCGAGGTCTACCAGGAGGCCATCGAGCGCCGCGCGGCCGAGGCGGCGCACGGCTAGATGCTCACCGTCGATTTCGAGCAGTTCCCGATCACTCCCGGTGAGCGGGTGCTCGACCTCGGCTGCGGCGGTGGCCGTCATGCCTTCGAGCTCTACCGGCGCGGCGCCGAGGTCGTCGCGTGCGACTACAGCCTCGACGAGCTCCGTCAGGTCGCGACGATGTTCTACGCGATGAGCACCGGCGGCGAGGCGCACGAGAAGGCTTCCGCGCGGGTGGTGCGCGGCGACATCGTGTCGTTGCCCTTTCCCGACGCGTCGTTCGACAAGGTCATCGTCGCGGAGGTGCTCGAGCACATCCCCGAGGACGAGCGCGCCATGGCGGAGATCTACCGGATCCTCAAGCCAGGTGGGCAGGTCGCGGTCACCGTGCCGCGCTGGTGGCCGGAGCAGCTCAACTGGGCGCTGCCCGGCGAGTACCAGCACGTGCCGGGCGGTCACATCCGGATCTACCGCGGTGACCAGCTGAAGGCGAAGCTGACCGAGGTCGGTCTGGTCCCGCGGGCCCAGCACCACGCGCATGCGCTGCACTCGCCGTACTGGTGGCTCAACTGCACGTTCGGCCGCGAGAGCCTGCCGTCGCGGACGTACAACAAGCTGCTGGTCTGGGACATCATGTCCGCGCCCTGGATCACCCGCACGGCCGAGAAGCTCCTCAACCCGGTGATGGGCAAGAGCCTGGTCGTTTATGCGGAGAAGCCGACGACTGCGGTGAGTAGCAGTGCCGCGGCGTAGCGCGCTGACGATCCCGTCGGTCGAGGGGATCATCACCGCGGAGCAGGTCCGGGAGACCGCGGAGTCGATCGCCCGCCAGCAGGAGGCGGACGGCGCGATCCCGTGGTTCACCGGTGGGCACACCGACCCGTGGGACCACATCGAAGGCGCAATGGCGATGACCGTCGCCGGTCTCGACGAACCGGTCGCGAAGGCCTACGACTGGTTGCGCCGGACCCAGCTGCCGAACGGCTCGTGGGTGTCGAAGCTGACCGGCGGAGTCGTCGAGGACGCGACCGTCGAGACCAACCAATGCGCCTACATCGCGGTCGGCGCGTGGCACCACTACCTGATCACCGGCGACGAGGCAGAGCTCGAGCGGATGTGGCCACACGTCAAGGCCGCTCTCGACTTCGTGACGTCCTACGCCACCGATCGCGGCGAGATCGCCTGGTCGGTGACGCCCGAGGGCGAGGAGCGCGACGGCGGGCCGCTGCTCACCGGCTCCTCCTCGATCTACCAGTCGCTGCGTACCGGCCTGAAGCTCGCGGAGCACTTCGACGAGCCGCAGCCGGAGTGGGAGATCGCGGCCGGGCGCCTCGGTCACCTGATCGCGGAGCATCCCGAGGTGTTCGCCAACAAGGACCGGTTCTCGATGGACTGGTACTACCCGGTCCTCGGCGGCGCACTTCGCGGTGCGGCTGCGATCGAGCGGTTCCGTACTCGCTGGGACCGCTATGTCGTCCCCGGTTTGGGCATCCGCTGCGTCGACGACGAGCCGTGGGTGACCGGCGCGGAGTCCGCGGAGTGCGTGATGGCGCTCGACACCGTCGACCTGCGCGACGAGGCGCTGCAGATGTTCGCCGACATCCAGCACATGCGCGCCGAGGACGGTTCGTTCTGGACCGGCTGGCAGTACGTCGCGAAGGTCAACTGGCCCGCGGAGAAGTCCACGTGGACGGCAGCCGCCGTCGTGCTCGCCGCGGATGCGCTGTCGCGGTCGACGCCGGCGAGCGGGATCTTCCGCGCGGACCAGCTGCCGCTGCCGGTGCGCCTCGACGCGGTGGCGTGCGGCTGCGACGCCCCCGTCCGCTGACCGATCCCTCGCCGGCCGAGGGCGGGATCAGAGCGCGGCCGCGCTCCCGACCACCACTGACCACGGCCGGACGGCCCACGTGGTGACGAGGCCGTTGCGCACATAGGGATCCGCGGCCGCGAACGCTTCGACGATCGCGGGATCTTGGGCCTGCCAGACCAGCACGGCCCGATCCGGCGGATCTGCGAGCGCGCCGGCGAGCACGAGCTCACCACGTTCGGCCGCCGCCTGGGCGAGCCCCAGATGCTCGGCGCGAAACGCGGCCCGGCGTTCCAGGTAGTCGTCGACGAGCTGGTATTCGAGAACGAAGTAGGGCATTCGAGCAGGCTAGCGGCGCAGGACTCGCAGGCTTCCCACCTGGCGAACCTCGCGGAAGCCGTCGCCGACCGCACGTTCCCAGACCTGGAACGGCGCTTGCCCGCCGTCCGCCGGGTCCGGGAACACGTCGTGGATGGCGAGCACGCCGTCGGCCATGACGAAGCCCGACCAGTTCGAGTAGTCGGCCTGCGCGTGCTCCTCGGCGTGGCCGCCGTCGATGAACAACATCGCCAGTGGCGTCGACCACAGCGACGCCGCCGTCGGGCTCTTCGCGATGACCGCGGTGACCACGTCCTCGAGTCGGGCCGCGTGCATCGTTCGGCGGAAGAACGGCAGCGTGTCCATCAGCCCGACCGACGGGTCGACCAGCTCCGCGTCGTGGTGTTCCCAGCCGGCCTGGTTCTCCTCGGAGCCGCGATGGTGGTCGATCGTCACGACGCGACCACCCCGGACCGAGGCGGCCGCGCCGAGCCAGGTAGCCGACTTCCCGCAGTAGGTCCCGATCTCGAGGATCGGACCATACGGCGCCATCGCCCAGGCAGCGTCGTACAGGGCTTCGGCTTCGGCTTCGGGCATGAAACCCTTCGCCTCGTCTGCCACTCGCTTGCGATCGGCGTCGATACGTTGCGGTGCTGGCGCTGCTGGATCTTCCACGTACTGACCCTATGCGTGAGCGCGACGGCGACGCACATCCGCTCCGCGACTGTCGCTCGCCCGTTGGGCTCGCTCTTTATGTCGCTCCGCGAATGTCCACCGCCGTCGCGCTCAGTGTCGCGACGGCTGCCTCAGCCGCGGCCGGCTAGTGCGTTGCTGGTCACGTGGACGCCCTCGGCGAAGGCCACCAGCTGATCGGCGGTCCAGTGCAGCGCATCCGGTGCCTGTACGACGATGCGATGGCCGGCTGCGTCGGTGTAGCCGAGCATCTCCTCGCCGCCGTTCCACACGACGCCGGGCTTGCCGTTGACCGTGACCTGCTGACCGTCCTTCGGGAACGACGTCTCGTCTTGTGAGGCAAGCATCACGGCGAGCTTGTCGATGAAGACGCTCGGGTCGTTGTTGGTCGAGCCGTTGGCGGTGACGAGCAACGTGTACTCGTCTGACGTGGACAGATGCCAGCCTGCCGGGACCGCGTCGACGGTGAAGCCGTTGAGCTGCTTGCCGGTCCAGTCGACGAGCTTCACCGCTGCCGCCTTGTGGTGGTGAGCAGGTGCTGCTTGCTGGGTCAGCCCATTGCCGGTCGAGTCGTTCGACCCGCCGGATCCGCCGACCTGGGTCGCGGTCACGGCGATCGCCGCCGCGACGACGAGGGTGCCGGTTGCCGCCATGGATCGGCGGACGACTGCCCGCCGGTGTGCCTTGACCAGGGCGGCGCGCCCCCGCGTCAGGTCGCCGTCGACCGTCGCCGCAGCCGGGTCGTCGGCGCCGTCCGGACCCACGGTCCGGAACAGCTCGGTGATGTCACTCATGAAGTCCTCGCAGTCGCTGGTTCGTCGATGCTGCGGGCAGAGCCCAACGGCAGGCCCGCAGCGCGGAGGGACTCCCGGAGCTGATCCAGCGCCCGGGAGGTCTGACTCTTGACGGTTCCCTCGCTGCAGCCGAGGGCTTCCGCCGTTTCTGTCACCGACAGCTCGCACAGGTGCCGCAGGATCACGGCGGCCCTCATCCGCGCCGGCAGCGCGGCGAGGGCGGCGAACACGGTGCCTTCGGTGTCGGACGGCACCGGTGGGTCCAGTGCCACGACGTCGGGAAGCTCCGAACGAGAGTGCTCGTGTCGCGACCAGCCCTTGCGGCGCGAGTCGATCGACGCGTTGACGAGTGCCTTGCGGGCATACGCGTCAGCGGTCTCCCGTCGCACCCGTGGCCAGGCGACGTACATCTTCATCAGCGCGGTCTGGACCAGGTCCTCGGCCGCGTGGTGGTCGCCGCACGCCAGGAAGGTTGCCGTGCGTACCAGCGGGGCCCGTCGGGCCACGACGTACGCGCGGAACTCCTCGTCGCGCTCGGTGGTCACCATCAACTCTCCTGTCTGTTCTCCCCGACCTACTACGACGGAGATCCCCCGGAGGTTGCTTCCGCTCAGTCCTTCTTGGGGCGCTCGCCGACCAGGGCGAGCTGGCGGGACTGTGCCACGAGCCGACCCGTGGCGTCCCAGACCGACGCCTCCTCGTCGAACCAGCCGTCGGACATCATCCGCGTGGTCGACTCGCACCGCAGCCAACCGGGTTCGGGGAGGCCGCGCAGCAGCACGGTGAGCTCGACGGTCGGAGCCCAGCCGTAGCGCTGCAGGTTGAAGACGGTGGGGGGCGCGGCGTCCACCGCGACGAGCAGCGAGAACGGATCCGGCTCCGAGAGGTCGTGCAGCCGGAACCAGTAGCGAATCGTCGGGTCGCCGGTGAACTTCGGGAACGGCGACGTCGCGGGATCGATCCGCAGGTCGACCCGGTCGAAGATCTCGAGCTGGAACTTCTCGGTCCCGGGCGGCACGCACTCCTCGGGCGGCGGCAGGTCCGGTGCCGGCCGCGACATCCACTCGGGCGGCCCGCTGGGGAGCCGCCCGGTGCTCACGAGCGCGTCGATCTGCGGTTTGTCGTTCTGCCACAGCGTGGCGCGTGCCGACGACACGCGCCGGCCGCTGCGAACCACTTCGGTCCGCACCTCAGCCGCTGATGAGCCGGGCGCCCGCAGGTAGTGCGCGGACACCGCGAGTGGGTGCTCGGCGCCGACGGCCTCACAGGCGGCGCGGGCGATGATCGACAGCGTGTAGCCGCCGTTCGGCTTGCCGCCGATTGCCCAGCGCTCGCTCAGCGCGGTGTCGTAGACGCCGGAGTCGTCGCGTCGCTGTACCGCGCTCTCCGCCGAGAAGACGCTCATGCGGGCCCCACCTCACTCGCCGCGCAACGCGGGAGACGGCGTTCCGGTCTCATATCGAAAGCAGGGTTGGCGCGAGCTCGGTCCACTCGCGGCGCGGCAGGCCTCGTCGATCGTCGACCAGGATCTGGAGGGCGACGTGGTCCGCGCCGGCGTCAAGGTGGGCCTTCACCCGCGCGGCGATCGCTTCGGCAGTGCCCCACACGCAGATCGTGTCTACCAGCCGGTCGTTGCCACCGTCCCTGAAGTCGTCGGGTTCGAAGCCGAACCGCTGCAGGTTCGCCGTGTAGTTCGCCAGTCGCAAGTACGACGTCGTGTGCCGTCGGGCGATCTCCCGAGCGACGGTCGGATCCTCGGTAAGCACGCACACCTGCTCCGGGACGAGCAGCTTGGCCGGCCCGAGGATCTCGCGCGCTGCGGCAGTGTGCTCGGGCGGAACGAAGTAGCTGTGCACGCCGTCCGCCCGCTCGCCCGCGAGCGCGAGCATCTTCGGGCCGAGGGCGGCGAGCAGCCGCGGCGGGCGAGTGGCCGGCGGGACCGCCCGGTACACGTCATACCCGCGGTCCATGCCGTCGAGGTAGTCGCGCATGAAGGTCAGCGGCGTGCGGTAGTCCTCGCCGCGCACGTCCAGCAACGGCTTGTGCGAGACCCCGATGCCGAGCACGAACCGATCCGGGTAGGCCTCGCCGAGCGCGAGCTGCCCCGCAGCCGTCGCGAGCGCGTCGCGCGCCCAGATGTTCGCGATCCCGGTCGCCACGACCAGCGACTCGGTCGCCGCGAGCAGCAGCTGAGCCGCCGAGAGGACCTCGCGGCCGACGGCTTCACCGGTCCAGAGGGCGCGGTACCCGAGGGACTCGACCTCGCCCGCCGCGTCGCGGACGGTGTCGGCCGTCGAGAAGTCGAGCTGCCCGGTCCAGATCCCGACCGGGCCGAGCCGTTCGCGCCAACCTGCGACGTCCACCGCGGCGTCGGCCCCGTCCACGTCCCAGCACCACCCAACATCGGGTCGGCTTCGCCGACGCTCTTTCCAGCGACGCTACCGGGACGATCAGCCGGTTCGGTTGAAGCCCTCTGTGATCTTCTGCATGGCGGTGGTGAGCTCGCTCGGCACGACGATCGTCGTGTTTCCGTACGACGCGACCTTCCCGAGCGCCTCGAGGTACTGGTACGCCAGCAGTGGCGCGTCCGGGTTACCTGCGTGGATCGCGTTGAAGACTGTCTCGATCGCCTTTGCCTGACCCTCGGCGCGCAGGATTTCGGCCTCCCGCTGACCCTGCGCCGACAGGATCGCGGACTGCTTGTCACCTTCCGCGTTGAGGATCGCGGCCTGCTTCGTTCCCTCCGCGGTGAGGATCGCAGCACGCTTCTCGCGATCGGCGCGCATCTGCTTCTCCATCGACTCCTGCACGCTTGCCGGTGGGTCGATCGACTTCAGCTCGACGCGGTTGACCCGGATCCCCCACTGGCCGGTGGCCTCGTCGAGCACCCCTCGGAGCTGGCCGTTGATCTGGTCGCGGCTGGTCAGTGTTGCCTCGAGATCCATGCCGCCGATGACATTGCGCAGCGTCGTCACCGTGAGCTGCTCGATCGCCTGCAGGTAGTTCGCGATCTCGTATGTCGCGGCGCGGGGGTCGGTCACGGTGAAGTAGATGACCGTGTCGATGTTCACCACCAGGTTGTCGGAGGTGATCACCGGCTGCGGCGGGAAGCTCACGACCTGCTCGCGCAGATCGATCAGCGGACGCAGCCGATCGATGAACGGCATGATGATCGCGACGCCCGCGTTTACGGTGCGGCTGTAACGGCCGAGGCGCTCCACCACGCCGGCCCTCGCCTGCGGCACGATCCGCACCGATCGCGCAACGACGATCACGAGAAGCGCGGCGATGACGATCCCGACGATGACGCCTGCGTTCACTGTCCCCCCTAGGAAACCGGTTCGGTGGTCGGATGGACGATCGCGGTCGCGCCATCGATCTTCACGACGTCGACCCACTGCCCCGGCGGGATCACGTAGCCGTCGACATCGGGCCGCGCGCTCCACGCCTCGCCGTTGATGCGCACCTGGCCGCCGCCGGCGGTCGTGATCGCGCTGATCGACATCACCCGGGTGCCGATGATCCGGGCGGCGCCGCTGCGGACCGCGGGCGGCGTACGCAGGTGACGTCGCGCGGTTGGAAGAACGCCGGCGAGCAGCACGACGTCGGTCACTCCGAAGACGATCCACTGTCCGGCGCCCGACACCCCGGCCGCCGCCGCGATGCAGCTCCCGACCGCGGCGAACGCGGTCAGCCCGAGAACGAAGGTCAGCGTCAGGACCTCGGCGATCGCCAATGCGCCGGCGACGATCGCCCAGATCACCCAGGCGTCCACGAGGCGAAGCGTAGGCGAAGTCCGCCCCGGGGTCATCGGCGCGCGTGAGCACGCCGCCCGATCTGTCGGGATTGTCGGTCGCACGCATGGCCAGGCGTTGCGGTGCGTGTAACCATGAGGCTGGATTCCCACAAGGAGTACCTGGATTCCCACAAGGAGTGCAGCGTGACCGAAGTGCTGCTACCGCAGCCGTCCGAGGGGCCGGACTTCGTCCAGCTCCTCACCCCGGAAGGCCAGCGGGTCACCCATCCCGACTACTCGATCGACGTCTCCGACGAGGAGATGCGCGACCTCTACCGCGACCTCGTCCTGGTCCGGCGGATCGACTCCGAAGCCACTGCGCTGCAGCGGCAAGGCCAGCTCGGCCTGTGGGCCAGCTTGCGGGGGCAGGAGGCCGCGCAGGTGGGAGCCGGCCGCGCGCTGAGCGACCGCGACTTCGCCTTCCCGACCTACCGGGAACACGGCGTCGCGTACTGCAAGGGTGTCGACCCGGTGACGCTGCTCGGTCTGTTCCGCGGCACCAGCCAGGGTGGTTGGGATCCCAACGAGCACGGTTTCGCGCTCTACACGATCGTCATCGGCTCGCAGACGCTGCACGCGACCGGCTATGCGATGGGGATCCAGCGCGACGGCGGAGACGCCGCGGTGATGGCGTTCTTCGGCGACGGCGCGACGAGTCAGGGGGACGTCAACGAGGCCTTCGTGTGGGCCGCTTCACTGAACGCGCCCGTGGTCTTCTTCTGCCAGAACAACCAGTGGGCGATCTCCGAGCCCGTCGAGCGGCAGGCCCGGATCCCGCTGTTCCGCCGAGCGGAGGGTTTCGGCTTCCCCGGCGTACGCGTGGACGGGAACGACGTGCTGGCGGTCCTGGCCGTCACTCGCGCGGCACTCGCCCGCGCCCGCGAAGGCAGCGGACCGACCCTGGTCGAGGCCTACACCTACCGCATGGGGGCCCACACGACCTCCGACGACCCGACCCGCTACCGGCTCGAGGCCGACCTGGAGACGTGGAAGCTCAAGGACCCGATCGAGCGGGTCAAGGCCTACCTGTCGCGCGGTGGTCTCGCCGACGCCGCGTACTTCCAGGACGTGGACGCCGCGGCGGAGGAGCTGGCCGCGCATCTGCGCGCCGGCTGCCTCGCGCTCCCTGACCCCGGCCCACTGTCGATCTTCGACCACGTCTACGCAACGGGCTCCTCACTGCTCGACGAGGAGCGCGCCCAGCTGTCGGCGTACCTCGCCTCCTTCGACGCCGAGCCGGATCTGGCACCCGGGGCGGTGAGTCACTGATGGCGGCAACCACGCTGACCCTGGCGAAGGCGCTCAACGCGGGGCTTCGCAAGGCGATGGAGGCCGACCCCAAGGTGATCGTGATGGGAGAGGACGTCGGCGCGCTCGGCGGCGTCTTCCGGGTCACCGACGGTCTCGCGAAGGACTTCGGAGAGCAACGCGTGATCGACACACCCCTCGGTGAGTCGGGAATCATCGGAACCGCCATCGGGCTCGCGATCCGCGGCTTCCGCCCGGTGTGCGAGATCCAGTTCGACGGGTTCGTGTTTCCCGCGTTCGACCAGATCGTCACCCAGGTCGCGAAGATGCACTACCGGTCATCGGGGAACGTGAAGCTGCCGATCACGATCCGGATCCCGTACGGCGGCGGCATCGGTGCGGTCGAGCATCACAGCGAGTCGCCGGAGGCGTACTTCGCCCACACGCCCGGCCTGAAGGTGCTCACGTGCTCCAACCCGGCGGATGCCTACTGGATGGTCCAGCAGGCGGTCGCCTGCGACGACCCGGTCGTCTTCTTCGAGCCGAAGCGCCGCTACTGGGACAAGGCCGAGGTCGATCCGGACGCTACCGCCACCCCGCTGTGGTCCAGCCGGGTCGCGCGCGCCGGAACCGAGGCGACGGTCATCACCTACGGACCGAGTGTGCGCACCTGTCTCGAAGCCGCCGCTGCTGCGGCGACGGAAGGCAGGGAGCTCGAAGTCATCGACCTGCGCGCGCTCTCGCCGATCGACTGGGAGCCGGTCTACGCATCGGTGCGCAAGACCGGACACGCGATCGTCGTCGCCGAGGCCCCGGTGTTCGGCTCGCTGGCCGCTGAGGTGGCGGCGCGGGTGACGGAGAACTGCTTCTACTCCCTCGAGGCCCCGGTGCTGCGCGTCGGCGGCTACTCGACGCCCTACCCCGCGTCTCGGGTCGAGGAGGACTACCTGCCCGATCTCGACCGGGTGCTCGACGCCGTCGACCGGACCCTGGCGTTCTGATGGCGGAGTCCTGCTGATGGCGCGCGAGGTCTTCCTGCTGCCCGACCTCGGTGAGGGGCTGACCGAGGCCGAGATCCTGCACTGGCTGGTCGCGGAGGGCGACACCGTCACCCTGAACCAGCCGATCGTCGAGGTGGAGACCGCGAAGGCAGCGGTCGAGATCCCGTCCCCGCACGCCGGCGTCGTTGCGGCGCTGCATGCCGCCGAAGGCGAAACGCTCGACGTCGGCAAGCCGTTGATCAGCTACGACACCGATGCGGCTGATCCGGGCGGGACCGCTGGGGCCGAGGAGCCGCCGATCCAGGGCGGTGACCTGGTGCCGGATGCACCGAAGCCGGCCGCCGAGGAGAAGATCGAGGTGCTCGTCGGGTCGGGACCAAAGGCCGGCAAGCTGTCCCGTCGCCCTCGCAAGCAGCCGGCGCCCGCCGCGCCTGCTGCCGCGTCGGATGCGCCGGCCGCCATGGCAGAGGTGCGCGTCCTCGCGAAGCCGCCGGTACGCAAGCTCGCCCGCGAGCTGGGGGTGGACTTGCGGGCCGTCGGGCGAAGCGGTCCCGGCGGCTCCGTCACCCGCGCGGACGTGCAGGCTGCGGCGGGAGGCGGCGCGGCCGCCGCTCCGGCGGTTCTGCCGCGGCCGGAGTTCGATCCGGCTACGCGCGAGCAACGCATCCCGATCAAAGGAGTGCGCAAGGCGACCGCCGTGGCGATGGTCGCGAGCGCCTTCACCGCGCCGCACGTCACGGAGTTCGTCACGGTCGACGTGACGCCGACGATGGAGCTGGCGCGGAGCCTCAAGACGCATCCGGACTTCGCCGGCGTGCGGGTGTCGCCGCTGCTGCTGGTCGCCAGGGCGCTGCTGCTCGGCGTACGCCGTCACCCGATGATCAACTCGACGTGGGACGAGGCGGCCCAGGAGATCGTGGTCAAGGACTACGTCAACCTGGGCATCGCGGCGGCGACGCCTCGCGGGCTGATCGTGCCGAACATCAAGGACGCCGGTGCGCTCTCCCTGCCGCAGCTCGCCGCAGCGCTCGAGGCCCTGGTCGTGACCGCTCGAGACGGAAAGACGCCGCCCGCTGACATGCAGCACGGCACGATCACGATCACCAACGTCGGAGTGTTCGGTGTCGACAGCGGCACCCCGATCCTCAACCCGGGCGAGGCGGCGATCCTCTGCTTCGGCGCGGTGCGTGAGCAGCCCTGGGTGCACGAGGGCGAGATCGCGATCCGGCAGGTCACCACGCTGGGCCTGTCCTTCGACCACCGCATCGTTGACGGTCAGCTGGGCAGCGAGTTCCTGTCCGATGTCGCCGGCATGCTCACCGATCCGTGGCGGATGGTGGACTTCACCCGGTAGCGGCCGAGGATTAGACGGTCCCGCTGAACGCGCGCGAGGTGCGGAGCCGGTCCACCATAGACGGGACGCCGGTGACGTAGACCGCGGTCGCCACCGCGACCAACGTGTGATGCAGGAAGTAGATCGCCGGGAAGCCGATCCTGCCCGGTGCGACCAGGTCGTCGAGGATCGTGCCCGTCGACAGCGGAAGCACCAGTCCGACGACGAAGAGCTTCGCGGCCACCGGCAGCGTGGTGTCGGCGAGCAGGGCCGCGACGAGGAGGAACGTCACGGCGTCACCGAGCCACACCCAGTCGTGAGCGGTGGGTGCCGGGTGGCGCATGACCCACCAGCCGGCCAGCACGATGACGACGGGGACCACGCGCGCGAAGCGCCAGCGCATCGGCTCGACGGTCTTGCGCTCCGGCATCGCACGGATCAGCAGCGCCACGATCAGCACCAACAGCAGGCTGTCGATCGCCACCCCGTAGGCGAACCAGTCTCGGGTCGCGCGGGTCTGGTCCCAGCCCAGTCCCAGTGGCGTGCCGTCATGGAAACCGCCGAGGACGTTCGCGAGCGGGTACGCGGCGACCGTTGCGGCAAGCCAACGGCGTCCACCCGCGATGAGGAACACGGCGACCACCGTCGGGAGCACGACCGCGGCCACGCTCTCCAGGCCGGCGCGCACCCAGAGGTTCGAGGGAAGGTCCCTCACCAACACGTAGACGTGCGGGTTGTTGAACTCGATCCGGGACGCCTGGGCGTGCACGGCGAGCTGGATGTCGCGGAACGCATCCCAGCACAGGACGAACTGCCCGATCGTCCAGATCGAGAGAACGCCACCCAGCACGTAGAGGGGGCGGGTGCGCAAGGTCGCAGCCACACCATGAATATCGCTTGCAAGTTGCAACGGTATGACAGGCATACAGAGCAGCACGACTGCGGCGTTCGGCGCAATCCGCGGGCTGGTGAGCGGCCGGCCTCACCGGGCGGCGAAGCCGGATGACTATCCAAAACCACCCGATATCGCCATGGTCACTGTCGTACCCGGATCGCACGATGGACCCATGATCTGGTGGGTGCTCGGCGCGGCGATCCTGGTGGTTGTCGGGCTGGTCTACGTGATCAGCCACGAGGCCGATCTGTGTGCCCCGCCTCCTAGAAGGCGGACTCGGGGAGCTCCATGATCTCGAGGTTGGCGCCCTCCACCACGACCCGCTCTGCCGCGAGCAGCGGCAGCCGGGTCTGCGCGAAGAACTTCGCCGCGACGACCTTGCCCTCGTAGAAGTCCTTGTCCTTGTCGCTGGCGCCCGCCGTCAGCGCGTCGAGCGCCACCTCGGCCTGGCGCAGTAGCAGCCAGCCGATGACGACGTCGCCGAGCGCGAGCAGCAGCCGGGAGGTGTTGAGCCCGACCTTGTACATGCTCGGCTGGTCCTCCATCGACGCGGTGAGGTAGCCGACCATCGTCTCGACCATGCCCTGCACGTCACCGAGTGCGTTGGCAAGCAGCTCGCGTTCGTTCTTCAGCCGGCCGTTGCCCGCCTCGGACTCGATGAACCGGGTGATCTGACCGATCAGCCCGTTGAGCGCCGCGCCCTGGTCGCGGACGATCTTGCGGAAGAACAGGTCCATGCCCTGGATTGCGGTGGTGCCCTCGTAGAGGGTGTCGATCTTGGCGTCGCGGATGTACTGCTCGATCGGGTAGTCCTGCAGGAAGCCCGACCCCCCGAGGGTCTGCAACGACTGTGAGCCGAGCAGCTCGTACGAGCGCTCCGAGCCGCAGCCCTTGACCAGTGGCAGCAGCAGGTCGTTGAGCCGGCTCGCGTCGGTGGCGTCCTCGCCGCGGAACTCGGCGTCGAGGACGGTGTCCTGCTGCGACGCAGTGAACAGCACGAGGGCGCGCATGCCCTCGGCGTACGCCTTCTGCAGCATGAGCGAACGGCGTACGTCCGGGTGATGGGTGATCGTCACGCGCGGCGCGGCCTTGTCGAGCATCTGGGTCAGGTCGGCGCCCTGTACGCGGTTCTTCGCGAAGTCGAGAGCGTTGAGATAGCCGGTGGACAGCGTGGCGATCGCCTTGGTGCCGACCATCATCCGGGCCATCTCGATGACCTCGAACATCTGGGCGATGCCGTTGTGGACGTCGCCGACCAGCCACCCGACGGCGGGTGTGCCGTGCTCGCCGAACGTGACCTCGCAAGTGGCCGAGACCTTCAGTCCCATCTTCTTCTCGACGTTGGTGACGAAGGCGCCGTTGCGCTCGCCGATCGCGCCCGTCTCGACGTCGAAGTGGAACTTCGGTACGACGAACAGCGACAACCCTTTCGTGCCGGGGCCGGCACCTTCGGGACGAGCGAGAACCAGGTGGACGATGTTCTCCGGGACGTCCCATTCCCCGCTCGTGATGAAGCGCTTGACGCCCTCGATGTGCCACGTGCCGTCGAGCTGTTCGGTCGCCTTGGTGCGCCCTGCGCCGACGTCGGAGCCCGCGTCCGGCTCGGTGAGCACCATCGTGGCGCCCCAGTTGCGCTCGATCATCAGCTGCGCGATCTTGCGCTGCTGCTCGTTGCCGTTGCGGTGGAGGATCTGCGCGAACGCCGGGCCCGCGGCGTACATGTGGATCGCCGGGTTGGCGCCGATCACCATCTCGCTGGCGGCCCAGGTGATCGAGGGCGGCAGGCCGGGCCCGCCGAGCTCTTGCGGAAGCGGCAACCGGTCCCATCCGGCATCGATCAGCGCGCGGTAGGAGGCCTTGAACGACTCGGGCAGCGTGACCGAGTGGGTGTCAGGGTCGAAGACCGGCGGATGGCGGTCGGCGTCGGTGAAGGACTCCGCGATCGGGCCCTCGGCGAGCCGGCGTACCTCGTCCAGCATGCTCTTCGCCGTGTCGATGTCGACGTCGGCGAAGGCGCCCTGCCCGAGGATCTCGCCACGACCGAGCACCTCGAAAAGGGTGAACTCGGCGTCGCGCAGGTTTGACTTGTAGTGACCCATGACTGCTCACTCCCGAGCGGATCAGGTTGGGTTCCCGAATGGCTACCCACCAGTAACAACGAACACGTTACCCGCTGGTAACCGGCAATAAGCAAGTCGCTGTGCTTCGGGTTCCGAGCGTGTCGGACGGAGCGGGCCGGCCCACGAGCCCCCCGCCGAGGTGCAGACTGGATCGATGTCCCGAAGCCAGGAGGTCGCCCGTGAGCAGGCTCACGTCAGCGAGCTCTACGCGCGCCTCGACGAGCTGCGGGAGCAGACCCGCGAGCGGCTGATCGAGATCCGCCGGCGGGGGTCGGCGGGCACCCATCAGAACCGCAGTGAGCGGGACTCCTTCGCCGGGATGTACGAAGCGCGGCTGGCCCAGCTCGACGCCGTCGAGCCGGGGCTGTGCTTCGGGCGGCTCGACATGATCGAGGGCCAGCGGCTACACATCGGCCGGATCGGCCTGACCGACGAGGGACACGACACGCTGCTCGTCGACTGGCGGGCTCCTGCGGCGGAGCCCTTCTACCGCGCGACGCCGGCGGAGTCGTTGGGCGTGGTGCGCCGGCGTCACCTGCGGACCAAGGGTCGCGAGGTGCTCGACGTCGAAGACGACGTGTTCGATGTCGCGGAGCTGACCGATGCCGACCGGGAGACGCTCGGTGGTGGCGGGGCGCTGCTCGCGGCGCTGACCGAGAGCCGGACCGGGCGGATGCGCGACATCGTCGCGACGATTCAGGGCGAGCAGGATCGGGTGATCCGGGCCGACCCCACCGGCGTACTGGTGGTACAGGGCGGTCCCGGCACCGGCAAGACGGCCGTCGCGCTGCACCGCGCGGCGTACCTCCTCTACACCAACCGAGAGCGGCTCGCGCGTCACGGCGTCCTCGTCGTCGGCCCAGGGCCGACGTTCCTGCGGTACATCGAGCAGGTGCTGCCCTCACTCGGTGAGACCGGCGTCCTGCTCTCGACGCTGTCCGGGTTGCTTCCCGGAGTGAAGGTGGGTGCGACCGAGTCCGACGAGGTTGCGCGGATCAAGTCTGACGCGCGCATGGCGCAGGTGATCGCGGCAGCGGTCACGAGCCGGCAGCGGGTCCCCCGCGAACCCGTGTCCTTAGGGGTCGAGGACTACGAGCTCGTGCTCAACCCGTCGGAGATTGCCGCGGTCCGCGCCCGCACCCGCCGCAGTCGCCGACGACACAACCGCGCCCGTTACGCCTTCGCGAAGGGGCTGCTGCGCGCGCTCATCGGCAAGCTCGCCGAGCAGGATCCGAAGCTGGCGTCGGACCGGAGCGTGGTTCGGGCGCTCATGGGCTCCGACGAGTTCCGGGAGCTCGTCGACGAGTGCTGGCCGCGGTTGACCATGGGGGACCTCATCGAGGACCTGCTCACCCCGCTCGGTCTCGCCCGCGCCGGTCGCGACATCCTGACCCGCCGCGAGCAGGACCTGCTGGTACGTGAGCCGGGCTCGCCGTGGACCGCGGCCGACGTGCCGCTGCTCGACGAGGCGTGGTCGTTGCTCGGGGACCCGGAGGAGGTGCTGCGTGCGGCGGCCGAACGACGCCGGCTGCGGCTCGAACGGGCTTACGCGCAGGAGTACATCGCGGCGAGCGGGATGCGCGGTCAGGTGGACGCCGATGCGCTGGCCGAGCGGTTCGGCGAGGGCGGCGGCGCCCGCACGATCGCCGAACGCGCCGGCGGTGATCCGGACTGGGAGTTCGGGCACGTGATCGTGGACGAGGCCCAGGAGCTCTCGCCGATGGCGTGGCGGATGCTCGTACGCCGATGCCCGATGCGTTCCATGACGGTCGTCGGCGACGTGGACCAGGTCGCTGCGCCGTGGGGCACGCGGCGTTGGGCGGACACCTTGGACGTCATCGCACCGGATCGTTGGGAGCGCCGCGAGCTGACCGTCAACTACCGGACGCCGAGCGAGATCATGGCCGTGGCCGCCGACGTGCTCAGGGCGGTCGATCCCGAGGCGGTGCCCCCGTCGTCGGTGCGTGACGCGGGTCAGCAGCCGCTCGCCCACCGGGTTGCGGGTGACGCACTCCTCACCGAAGTGGTCGTCGAGGTTGCCGGCGCCGCGCGGGCAGCTGTCGGCGACGGCCGGCTCGCGGTGCTGACCGCCGTCGACGACTACGGCGCGGTACGTGACGCGCTCGTCGCGGAGTTCGCCGACGCAGTGGGCACCGGCGCCGTCGGGCTCGATTCGCCGATCGCCGTCATGGAGGTGACGGAGGCCAAAGGACTCGAGTTCGACGCCGTCGTCCTGGTGCGACCCGAGTCCTGGCTGGCGACCGGCGAGCGCGGCCTGCGCGATCTCTATGTCGCCCTCACGCGTGCCACACAACGCCTCGACGTGGTGCACAGCGAGCCGCTGCCGGAGGTCCTATCGCGGCTCGGCTCCGGTGACAGTGACGAGCAGATCGGGCCGGTGTCACTCGTGGGGGCTCCGTAGTGAGCCCCGCGTCACCGCCGGAGGAGTCGTTCCCTCGCCTCCGCGCTCGTACCCAGCGCTTCACGCTCGGTGAGCCGAGGACGTTCACGGTCAGCGCCGACGGGTCCCGCGTCCTGTTTCTGCGTGCGGCCGGCGGTGACGACGCCCGTACCGGTCTCTGGCGTCTCGACGCGACCGACGGCGAGGAGCGCGCCGTCGTCGACCCCGCCGACGACGGCACGCTGACCGCGGCGGAACGAGCGCGGCGGGAACGGCTGCGGGAAGGCGCGGTGGGCGTCGTTTCCTACGCCGCGGACGACGCCTGCCAGGTCGTCGCGTTTGCCCGTGCCGGGCGGCTGTACGTCGTGGACGTCGACAGCGCGGTGGTGCGCGAGATCGGGACGGCAACCGCTTGTTTCGATCCGCGACCGGATCCGACCGGGCGCCGGATCGCGTTCGTCGACGGCAACGCGCTGAACGTGATCGACGTCGACGGCAGCGACCAGCGCGTGGTCGCCGACGACGCGGCGCCGACGGTGTCGTGGGGCCGAGCGGAGTTCGTCGCGGCAGAGGAGATGAACCGGTTTCGCGGCTACTGGTGGTCGCCGCAAGGCGATGCGTTGCTGGTGGCACGGGTCGACGAGGCGCCCGTGCAGCAGTGGTGGATCGCCGACCCGGCGCACCCGGACCGTGAGCCCACCGCGGTGCGCTACCCGGCGGCGGGCACCCCTGACGCCGAGGTGACGCTGTGGCACGTCGGCCTGGACGGCACCCGGCACGAGGTCCGCTGGGAGCGCGGGCGTTCTCCCTACCTCGGTCGGGTCCACTGGGGATCCGGTGGGCCGCCGCTGCTCGCTGTGGTCAGCAAGGACCAGCAGGAGCTCCGCACACTCTCGGTGGACGTCGCGACCGGCGAGACGACGCAGCGTGCCGTCGACACCGACCCGTCGTGGGTCGAGCTGTTCGACGGCGTCCCGATCTGGTGGTCCGGACAGCTGGCCCGGATCGCCGACGTCGACGGCGTTCGGGGGTTGTGGGTCGGTGACTCGCGAGTCACTCCCGCTGACATGTACGTACGAGAGATTGCCGGTGAGCACGCCGCCGGCCTCACCTTCACCGCGTCCGTGGGCGACCCGGCCGAGGTCAACGTCTACCGGTGGGACGGCACGGAGGTCGCCGAGTTGGCCGGCGGTTACGGGGTGCATCGCGCTGTCGTCGGCGGGTCGACCACGGTGCTCCTCAACGCTGGCCTGGAGCACTTCGGCGTCCGCGCGGTCGCGCACTTCGACGCCAGTCGGGTGCCGCTGTCGTCGGTTGCGCTGACGCCCCCGGCCGTGCCCGCGGTGCGGCTGTTACGGCTGGGCTCCCGCAGCCTGCGCGCCGGGCTGGTGCTGCCGACCGATCACACGCCGGGCACCCGGCTGCCGGTCCTGGTCGACCCGTACGGCGGACCCCACGCGCAGCGGGTCGTGGCGACCCGGGCCGCGTGGCTCGAGGCGCAGTGGCTCGCCGATCAGGGCTTCGCGGTGCTGGTCGCCGACGGCCGGGGTACGCCAGGGCGTGATCCCGGCTGGGAGCGCGCGGTCCGCCTGGACTTTGCAGTGCCTGTGCTCGAGGACCAGATCGACGCACTGCACGCCGCCGCCGAGGTCGAACCCGACCTCGACCTGACGCGAGTCGGCATCCGCGGCTGGTCCTTCGGAGGCTGGCTCGCCGCGCTCGCCGTACTCCGCCGGCCCGACGTCTTCCACGCGGCGGTCGCCGGTGCGCCGGTGACCGACTGGGCGCTCTACGACACCTTCTATACGGAGCGGTATCTGGGCACCCCGCAGGAGCAGCCCGACGCCTACCGGAAGAACTCCCTGCTGGACGACGCCCCGACGCTGCGCCGGCCGCTGCTGCTGATCCACGGGCTGGCCGACGACAACGTGGTCGCGGCGCACACGTTGCGGTTGTCGCAGCGACTCACCGAGAACGGCCGCGCGCACCAGGTGCTCCCGCTGACCGGGGTGACCCATATGACACCGCAGGAGACCGTCGCCGAGAACCTGCTGCTGCTCCAGGTCGAGTTCCTCAAGCAACACCTGACGTAGAGCGGATGTGCCATTCGCTCCACTATCCGGTAGCGGATGTGCCATCCGCTCTAGCGTGCTGCCGCGGCTTTTGCGGCGCGCTCCTTCGCGAACGCCATCGCCTCGTCCCACGACGCACGTCTCGCGAGCAGCGCACGGTACTTCATGATCTGGGACCGCGCTTCGAGCGCGAGCGCACCCATGAAGCGGTCGCCGCGGCGATACAACGTGATGAACGTGTCCCCGTCGACGTCGCCGGCAACGGTCACGATCTCGTCGGCGTCGGCCGCGATGCCGACGAACTGGATCCGCTTGCCGTACCAGTCCGACCAGAAGTACGGCACCGTCTCGTACGGCGTGACTGCGGCGGGGTCCGCGGCGTGGCGGCCCGCGATGCCGCCCTGCTCCGCGGCGATCGTCCAGTGCTCGAGGCGCATCCGGGTCCCGAACGTCGGATTGATCCAGTTGGCGAGGTCGCCGGCGGCGTAGACGCCGTCGACGCCGGTGCCGAGCGTCTCGTCGCATTCCACCCCGTCGGCCAGCGTCAACCCGGAGTCGGCGAGCCAGCCGACGTTGGGCGTGACGCCGATGCCGACGACGACCAGATCGGCATCGAGGGTCGTCCCGTCAGCGAGCCGGACGCCGCGTACCCGGTCCTCGCCTTCCAGCGACTCGACGCCGACGCCGACCCGCAACGTGGTGCCGTGCCGTTCGTGAAGAGCGGCGAGCGCCCTGCCCATCTCCTCGCCGACCGGTCGCGCCAACGGCGTCGGGAGTGCCTCGACGACCGTGACGTCGAGGCCGCGCGCTCGAGCGGATGCGGCGATCTCCGACCCGATGAAGCCGGCGCCGACGACGACCGTCCGCGCGCCGGCGTCGAGGGCCGCGCGGATCGAACGGGCGTCATCGATGGTGCGAAGGACGTGCACCCCGGCGAGGTGCTCGGTGCCGGGCAAGGTGCGGGGGCTCGCGCCGGTCGCGATGACCAGCGAGGTGTAGCCGACCGGGCCGTCCTCAGTGAGGACGGTACGTCCGCCGGTGTCGAGGCCGGTGGCGCGGGTGCCGAGGCGCAAGTTGATGCCGAGCTCGTCGCGGAGCATCGCCTCCTCGCGCAGGATCGTGGCGCTCGGGGCGTCCTCGGCCGTGAGGAAGTCCTTGGAAAGCGGGGGCCGGTCGTACGGGACGTGCTCCTCGGCGCCGATCAGCGTGATGGTGCCGGCGAACCCACCGCGTCGGGCGCTTTCGACCGCACGCAGCCCGGCAAGGGAGGCGCCGACGACGACGAGGTGTTCGGAGGGCATGGGAGCGCGGCTCAGCCTTCGAGGCTGAGAGCCTGCGACGGGCACTCGGCGACGGCTGACTCGAGCAGCGGACGCAGGTCCTCGCTCAGGTCCTCGGTCAGGAGGTGGACCAGGCCGTCGTTGCCCACCTCGAACACCGCCGGCAGCAGTGACTCGCACACGCCGTGACCGGTGCAGAGGTCGGTGTCGGTGTGGATCCGCACCGTGCAGAGGCTAGCGGGCGACTGCTGGGCAGAATGGAGCGTGTGAGCAGATCCGCGGTGAGACGAGGTCGTCCGGCTGCGCCGGATCCGGTGCCCTTCCACGAAGGCGGCGCCGGGACGCCCATGGTGCTGCTGCACGGCTTCACCGACACCTGGCGCACCTGGACCCCGGTGCTGCCCGGCCTCGAGAGGCACCATGAGGTGTTCGCGCCATCGCTGCCCGGGCACTACGGCGGCGAACCGCTCCCGCCGGGCGAGCGGTCGATCATCACGGCCAGCCTCGACCTCATCGAACGGCAGCTCGACGCCCGGGGAATCGGCAAGGCGCATCTGGTCGGCAACTCCCTCGGCGGCTGGGCCGCCCTCGAGCTCGCGGTCCGCGGCCGTGCGTTGTCGGTCGTCGCGATCTGTCCCGGCGGCGGCTGGGAGATCGGTGGTCCGGAGGATCGAGCCGTGGTGCGCTACTTCCGCGCGACCGAGCGCCGCCTTCGGGCGAGCCTGCCGCTCCTGCCGCAGATTGCTCGCGTGCCCGCCCTGCGCCGGATCGCGTTCCGGGATCTGATGGCGCGGCCGGGGAACGTCGGCGCGGCTGAGGCGATGGCGTTCTTCGCGGGCGCCGCGGGATGCACCGTCTTCGAGGCGGCACTCGCGCTGGCCGAGGCCGGGGAGGCGTTCGGCGAGCTCGGTCCGATCGACGTTCCGGTCAGGGTGCTCTACGGGACGCGCGACCGGATCGTCCGCTGGCCGAGTCACTACTCGCGGATGAAGCAGCTGGTACCGAGCGCCGAGCTCGTTCCGTTGCCGGGGCTCGGTCACATCCCGATGTGGGACGACGCTGACCTCGTCGTGCGTCGGATCCTCGAGGTGTCGACGCCGGAGACCGTCACCCGCTAGCGCGACAACTTGTGGGCGCTCGCCAAAGTCCTCCGGCGAGGCTGTAGCGTTCGTGCGGAACGGGCACCAGGCGAGCACCGGAGGGGACGTGGCTGAGACCAGCAGGGTCATCCGGCCCGCCGCCGTGCTCAAACAGGCCGAGGCACAACTGGTCGTCGACGAGCTGGCCCGGCTGGATGTCGCCAACGGCGGCGTGTGGATCGTCAACCCCGGGTTGTGGCAGCGGTTCGACAAGCCGTGGGACGGTCCGGGCGGGATGGCCGGCTCTTCGATGCTGGTCGGCACGATCGCCACGGCGTACGGCGCGCCCACTCGCTACGACATCACGATCTACCGGGTCACGGTGACCGACCACGGCAGCAAGCGTGGCTGGACGGTCGAGTCCCTCTGCAACGACGCCCTCGGCTACGCCGGCCTGACGCTCGACACCTGCTCGCGGGCTGAGCTCAAAGAACCCCCGAGCCGCGACCCCTTCCACTAACCGGCGGGAGGTCGTCCCTTCCGGAGGAAACCGTCCGGTGCAACGCTGCGTCTGATCGACGACGCGCACCCGGGAGGGGACATGAGACCAACGGCTCTTCGGTTTACCAAGTTCGCCACTGTGGCGACCGTCGCGCTCGGCGGTGTCGGCTTCGTGGGAGCCGCTCCGGCGGTCGCGAGCCCATCGGATGACACCGTGAGCGTGAGCGGCCACGGCAGCGTGAAGGCGACGCCAGACACCCTGCTCGCCGATCTCGACGCCCACGCGAAGCGCGCGAACGCCTCCGACGCGCTCGCTGCCGCGAGCGACGTCGCCACTGCGGTGATCAGTGCGCTCGAGGCCAACGGCATCGCCGCGAGCGACATCCAGACCTCCGGCGTCTCGGTCGGACCGTCGTACGGCCGGCACGGCAAGGTCACCGGCTATCGCGCGGACGAGAACATCACGGCGCGGATGCACCCGCTCGACAAGGCCGGTACGGCACTCGATGCCGCGTCACAGGCGGGCGGCAACAACCTCGACATCCAGGACTCGACGCTCACCGTCTCCAACAAGGCGAAGTACGAGGCGCTCGCGCGGTCGAAGGCGTTCGCGAGCGCGAAGGCGGCAGCCGAGGAGTACGCCGAGCTGGCGGGTCGGCACCTGGGACGCGTCGAGCACATCACCACGACCTCGCACAGCTCGAGCATCGGCACCCACCACGTGGCGCTTCCCGGCGCGGACGCCGGTGGCGTGGCCGCGTCGCCGTCCCGGGCGATCCCGGTCAACCCCGGCAAGGAGACGGTCAGCACCTCCGTTCGCGTCGTGTGGGCGCTGAAGGGATAGCCCCCTGACGAGGCCGGGCAACCCACCTAGGCTGCTCGCATGGCGGATGAGTCGGGTCGTCCCTACGTCGTGGTCTCCGCCGACGCCCATGCGGCGCCGGATGACCTCGATGCCTTCCTGAGCTACGTCGATCCGGCCCACCGCGAGGCGGTCGCGGCATTCGGGGACCTGTCCTCGACCGCGATGTCGATGCTCGGTGGCACGGATCCGGGGCCGATCGACGATCCGGATCCGGTCCGGGCGACCGCCGCGCGCCGACTGGCCGGGATGGGCGTGGACATCAACGCCGCCGCGGAGTGGTTGGCCAACTACAGCGAGGACTGGGTGTTCGCGGGCGACGCCGACGGCAAGCGCCTCGCGGTGCTGGAGGAGCAGGGCATCCAGGCCGAGGTCTCCTACCCGGGTCCGATCCTCGCCGGCGGGATCTCACCGGCGATGTACCTCGGGTCGGCCACGGCGGACGGTCTCGACGTGGTGTGGCCGGCGCTGCACGGCTACAACCGGTGGCTCGCGGACTTCTGCAACGCCGCGAAGGGTCGTCGCGCCGGAGTGATGCCCATCGACCTCCACGACCTGGATCGCGCGATCGAGGAGCTTGCGTGGGCTCGTGACAACGGGATCTTCGGCGGGGTGATGATGCCCGCGATGTCGGTGCGCGCGAAGCTGCCCGGCTACGCGGCCGACTACTACGACCGGTTCTGGTCGGCATGCGAGGACCTCGGCATCGTCCTCAACTTCCATACCGGCGCCTCGGGGATGGCCACCGACGCCAAGTACCTCTACGACGACCTGCACGGCGGCATGCTCGGGCTGTACGAGGTCTTCGTGTTCACCCGTCGCCCGCTGTGGTTCATGATCTTCGGCGGCGTCTTCGACCGCCATCCGAACCTCAAGGTCGTGATGGCCGAGAACGGTGTGCAGTGGCTGCCCTCGCTGGTGCGCGACATGGAGTCGTTCTTCGACACCCATGGCGGCGCACCGGTCCGGTCCTACCTCAAACTTCGGCCGGCCGAGTACGTCGAGCGCCACGTCCACCTGGCGGGCTCGCTGATGAAGCGCTACGAGGCGGAGATGCGTCACGAGGTAGGAGTCGACCGTCTGATGTGGGGGGCGGACTATCCGCACCTGGAAGGCGCCGTCCCGGTGCATCGCGAGGTGGTGCGGCACGTCTTCGGCGGGATGCCGGAGCCCGACGTCCGCGCGATGCTCGGCGGAAACGCGATGAGCCTCTGGGACTTCGACCGTGCGGTGTTGCGCGCCGCCGCCGACCGCAACGGCCTGACCGTCGAGGAGGTCGAGACTCCGGTCGCGCTCGACGAGTTCCCGGAGACGTTCAGCTGGAGCCTGGCCCGGCCGGTCCCGCTGTCAGCGCGCTCCTAACCGCCTGCGGCGGCGAGCTTCGCGTCCTCGTCATCGACGCCGATGTCGCGGGGCAGGTACCTCGCGACGGCCGCAGTGGAGACGATGACGAGGGCAAGGCCCAGAAAGATCGCGATCCGCAACCCGCCGACGAACGCGTGGTTGGACACCGACGTGACCTTCGCCGCGAGACCGGCCGGAAGGTGGCGCGCGCTCGCGGTCGCCGTGCCGATCTGGTCGCCGACCGCCGCGCGGGCGCTCTTGGGCAGGTCGCGCAACGGCCCGTCGTACGCCGAGTGCACTCGCGAGCGGTAGTGGGTCGTCGCGATGGTGCCGACGATCGCGACGCCGAACGAGCCTCCCAGCCACTGCACCATGCTTCGCAGACCGGAGCCGACGCCTACCTTGTGCTCCGGCAGGACGCTGACCACGGCGTTGGACGCGGGCGCGATCGCCAGACCCATCCCGGTGCCGATGAGGCCGAACGCAACGGCGATGAGCGGGTAGCCCGAGTCGACGGAGACGGAGGTGAAGAGGGCGAGGCCGACGATGACCAGGGCCATGCCGGTGAGCAGGACACGTCGCAGTCCGAACCGGTCCATGAAGCGGGATGACAGGTTGCTGGCGATCGCCGACCCGAGTGCCATGGGCAGGAAGCGGATGCCGAGCCCGAAGACCGACTTTCCCTGAACGAACTGGATGTACTGGCTGAGCAGGAAGCTCACTCCGAACATCGTCATGAACATCGACGTGACAGCGCCGAAGCCGCACGAGAAGCCGGCGTTGCGGAACAGCCCGAGGTCGATCAACGGGTCGTCGCGCCGGGTGTCCCAGGAGAAGAACGCGTTGAGCAGGATCAACGCTGCGGCGATCGCTCCGAGAACGACGTGCGACGACCAGTGCTTGTTCGGCGCGACGATCAGCGCATAGGTCAGCGCCAGCAGGCCTCCGGCCGACAGGAGCGCTCCGATCGGGTCGATCGGCGCAGGATCGTCGGCGAGGTTCTCGACGATCGCCAGGCGCGCCCCGATCATCGCGAGGACGGCGATCGGCACGTTGATGAGGAACACCGAGCCCCACCAGAAGTGCTGCAGCAGCAGACCTCCGACGAGGGGCCCGGCGGCACCCCCGATCCCCCCGACCCCGGCCCAGATCGCGATCGCTCGCACCCGGTGGGGCGGTTGGAACGTGTCGACGATGATTGCGAGAGTGGCGGGCATCAGCGCGGCGGCGCCGAGCCCGGTCAGCACTCGCATCGCGACGAGGGGCCAGGTGGCGTGTACCAGCGCGCAGCCGAGGGACCCGCCGCCGAAGAGCGCGCTGCCGATCAGGAACATCCGTCGCCGACCGAACCGGTCACCGAGCGCGCCGCTGAGGAGCAGCAGGACCGCCTGGGTCAGCGTGTAGCTGTCGATGATCCATTCGAGCCCGCTGTTCGACGGGTGGAGATCGTTGATGAGCGTCGGCAGCGCGACGTTGAGGACCGTCTGGTCGAGGCTGATCAGCAGGACCGTGAAGCAAAGGACGCTGAGCGCCAGCCACTGCTTGGTGGTCATTCCTCGCTCAGTCGCCGCTGGGATGGTTGCATCAGCAAACTACCCGACGGGTCATACCGCCTCGCGGACAGCCGCCGCGCCGGATGGGTTGCGTACGCCCGATGACCGGGTAGCAGTGTGGGAAAGCCGGTCCCACCGAGGAGGCGCCGTGAGCCAGGTCAGTGAGAAGCAGGCTCGGGAGGTCGCGGAGGCGGCGAGGGAGACCGAGTGGACGCTGCCGAGCTTCGGCAAGGAGCTGTTTCTCGGCCACCTCCGTCTCGACCTGATCCACCCGCAGCCGCAGTTGCCGGCAGAGGCGGTTGAACGTGGCGAGGCGTTCCTCGCCGAGCTCCGCTCGTTCCTGGAGAACAAGGTCGACCCACTCGTCATCGAGCGCGACGCCAAGATCCCCGACGATGTGATCGACGGTCTCAAGCAGATCGGGGCGCTCGGGATGAAGATCCCGACGGAGTACGGCGGCCTCGGTCTGTCGCAGGTGTACTACAACAAGGCGCTCGCCATGACCGGCGTCTGGCACGCAGCGCTGTCCACGCTGCTGTCGGCACACCAGTCCATCGGACTTCCGCAGCCGCTGATGCTGTTCGGCTCGGAGGAGCAGAAGCGGGAGTGGCTTCCCAAGGTCGCCCGTACCCACATCAGCGCGTTCCTGCTCACCGAGCCCGACGTCGGCTCCGACCCGGCCAGGGTGTCGGTCACCGCGGTGCCGAACCAGGACGGCACGTCGTACACGATCAACGGCACCAAGTTGTGGGCCACCAACGGAGTCATCGCCGACGTCGTGATCGTGATGGCGATGGTGCCGAAGAGCGAGAGCCGTCGGGGTGGCATCACCGCATTCATCGTCCCGATGGACACCCCCGGCGTGAGCGTCGAGCGACGCAACGCGTTCATGGGCCTTCGCGGGATCGAGAACTCGGTCACGAAGTTCGACAACGTCGTGGTGCCCGCTGCCAACGTGGTCGGCACGGAAGGCATCGGGCTCAAGATCGCGCTGACGACCCTCAACACCGGACGGCTCGCACTCCCCGCGATTTGCGCGAGCGTGAGCAAGTACGCGCTCAAGATCGCGCGCGAATGGGGCAACCAGCGCGTCCAGTGGGGCATCCCGGTCGGGCAGCACGACGCGGTGGCCCAGAAGATCGCGTCGATCGCCGGGACCGCGTTTGGCCTCGAGGCGATGCTCGACGTTTCGAGTCGACTGGCCGACGAGAAGCGCAATGACATCCGGATCGAGGCGGCGCTCGCCAAGCTCTACGGATCGGAGATGGCGTGGCGGGTGGTCGATGACCTGATCCAGGTGCGCGGCGGACGGGGCTACGAAACCGCCGAATCGCTGAAGGCGCGCGGTGAGAAGCCGATCCCCGCGGAACAGCTGATGCGGGACATGCGCATCAACCGGATCTTCGAGGGTTCCACCGAGATCATGCATCTGCTGATCGCACGCGAGGCGGTCGACCAGCATCTTCAGGTCGCCGGCGACATCATCGAGCCGGAGGTGCCGTTGTCGGACAAGGCTCGGACCGCCGTGAAGGCGGGTGGGTTCTACGCGAAGTGGCTGCCCAAGCTCGCGACCGGAAAGGGCACCAACCCGACGTCGTACGCCGAGTTCGGAGATCTCGCCGAGCACCTGAGGTTCGCCGAGCGGGGCTGCCGCAAGCTCGCGCGATCGACGTTTTACGGGATGAGCCGCTGGCAGGGGAAGCTGGAGAAGAAGCAGACGTTCCTCGGGCGCATCGTCGACATCGGGGCGGAGCTGTACGCGATCGCATGCGCGTGCGTCTACGCGCAGACCCAGGCGCAAGACAACGCCGATGCCGCGCAGTTCCACGAGCTCGCCGACTTGTTCTGCCAGCAGGCGCGGCGCCGCGTGGACCGGCTGTTCCACGATCTGTGGTTCAACGATGACGCCGACAACTACGCGGCAGCTCGCAAGATCCTCGACGGTCGATATGTGGAGTTCGAACGAGACCTGGTCGACCCGGCCGGCGAGGGGCCGCTGCTGCCCGTCCGGGGTGGCGCCGACGGCTAGACGGTTGGCGTGAGGCCCCCGTCGATGCGGACCGTCGTCCCGTTGATCGAACCGGCCCGAGAGCTGGCGAGGAACGCCACCGCGGATGCGATCTCGTCGGGCGTGGAGAACCGGCCGATCGGGATCGCGCGCTCGGCCTCGGCAACGATGTCGGCCGGCTCGCCGGCACCCATCGCCGACGCCTGCGCCGCGACGCCGTACTCGCCCAGCCACAGCGGCGTGCTCACCGGTCCCGGCGCGACGCCGACGACGCGTACTCCCCGTCGGCCGTACTCCCTGGCCAGGCCGAGGGTGACGTTGTTCATCGCCGCCTTGGTGGCGCTGTAGGAGTAGATGCCCGTCTCCGGCAACTCGCCGTTGACGCTGGAGATGTTCACGATGACGCCGCGCGTCTCGACGAGGTGCGGCAGGGCGGCGCGGCTCGTGCGGATGGCCGACATGAGGTTGAGCTCCCAGAACTTCGCCCAGATGTCGTCCGATTCATCAGCGAAGCCCGCGGCGAGCTGCCCACTGCCGACGTTGTTCACGAGGATGTCCAGCTTGCCCAGCTGGTCGACGCAGGCGTTCACCGCCTGAGCAGGCGCTTCGGCGTCGCTCATGTCCAGCGTGAGATGCGTCAACCCGTCGATCGGCGGCGGCGCGGTCCTGCTGATCCCCGCGACGCGGACGCCTTCGGCGGTCAGCGTCTGCGCGACCGCGAAGCCGATCCCGCGGCTCACCCCCGTGACCAGTGCGACTTTTCCGTTCAGCCCGAGATCCACGTGGCTCCCCCCCGGTGCCCATCGCCGGATGTAGCGACATCATGGGCGTATGGGGGTGTCGCTGTCGATGGCCGAGCGTTACACGCGTCCGGACTGGGTACGCCGGCTCAACGCGATGGCCGGTGCCGCCGGCTCCGCCCTGCACCTCGTCCCGCTTGAGGCAGGCGGTCTGATCGACTCCGCGCGCGAGACGGCCGGCATCGCCGAGTTCGCGGATGTCGGCGACGGGGACTGGGAGGGCAGGCTGCGCGCCGTCGTCGACTCGATCAACGCCTCCGACCTCACCGTCGTCGGTCGGTTGATGACCCGTGAAGAGCTGCTGCGCTGCCTGCGGACCCGCCTGTTCCTCGGCGCCGAACGGGCGCAGCACCCGGAGGTCGCCGAGGAGCAGATCGTGGCACCGGTCGTGGTGACCGGCCCGGCACGTTCGGGCACCACGATCTTGTTCGAGCTGCTCGCACTGGACGACGGGCTTCGGTCGCCGATCGCGACCGATGTGCTGCATCCCGCGCTGCCCGCATCGATCGACGCCGCCGCGCGACGGGCGATGACCGAGTCCGAGCAGGAGCTGTGGGCGGACGTCCAGCCAGAGTTCGCCGCGATCCACGAGCTCCGTGCCGACTTACCGGTCGAATGCATCACCCTGACGGCGCCGTCGTTCGCCGGCTCCCACTGGTCGATGGTGCTCGACGACCCCGGCGGCTGGGCGCCGGACCCGGTAGCCGACTTCGCGTTCCACAAGGCGGTGCTGCAGTCGGTGCAGCACGGCAAGCCGGTCAAACAGTGGCTGCTGAAGACGCCGGCGTACCTCTTCATGTTCGACGACCTGCTGAAGACCTATCCGGACGCCTCGGTGGTGTTCACCCACCGGGACACCGCGCGCACGATGCCGTCGACGGTCAGCACCACGGCGATGGTCCGGTGGCTTCGCAGTGACAACGTGGACGTGCCGGCACTCGCCGAGCTGGTCGACCTGATGTTCACCGCCGGACTGAACGCCGTCGCTGAGCGGTCGAAGGCCGGCACGCTCCCTCCTGCCACCGGACACGTGCGGTTCACCGATCTGATGAGCGATCCGACCGAAGCGATCGGTAAGGCGTACGCCGGCATCGGCCGCGACTACACCGACCGACACCGGGCGGCGATCGTTCACTACCTGGAGAACAAGCCGCGAGGGAAGCACGGTCGTCACGACTACACGGCGGCGGACTGGGGGTACGACGCGGACGCCCTGCGGGCCGGCGCGGCGACCTACCTGTCGACGTTCGACATCATGCGCGAGAGTTGAGCGAGGCCACCGGGACCACCTCGGCGTCGATCGGATCGATCGGCCCCTCGGCGAGCAGGAACCGCCAGAAGACCAGGCCGAACGGCCGTCCTTCGGTGGTGAGCCAGTTGGGCACACCGGGGTCGCGGTGGGCGATCACGATCGTCGCGCGGCCGTCGGCGTCGGCGACCGCCTGCACGCGGTTGAGCCCGACGCGGCCGCGCAGGTAGTCGAACGTCTGCAGGTGCCGGTTCCACAGGGCGACGCCGCCGTACCGGCACTCCGGCCAGCGCACCCGCATCAGCAGTGCCTCGTCGGGACCGAGCAGGTACGGCGCCAGGCTGTACGCCGCATCGGCCGCGGCCAGCGCATGGTCACCCGGCGCGACCGGTGGCACGAAACTGTTGGGCACCTGGGACACAAACGGCGGCGGGGCGGCGGAGCCGGGCGGTGGCGTCGCCTCCATCACACGGCTCCGGACGAACGTCGTCACGCGGCGGATCGACGCGGCGACCGACGCGTCGGTGGGGGCGACCTCCTGCGCGGGCACGTCGCCGCCCACCAGATCGATGGCGAGCCCGAGACTCGGTGCGGGTGGGGTTGCGGGTGGCGTGGCCTGCTCCCAGTAGTGGCGCACCGTGATCCGCGTGGCGTCGTCGGCAAGCGCCAGCCAGCCGCGGGCCTTGGCAGGCCCGCCCAGGATCAGCTCGAACGAGCCATCTGGCGCCACGTCGAACTCGGCGTCGTTGAGCACACCGGCGGTGCGCTCCGGCATCCGGCCGTCACCGACACCGGCCTCGACCGTGAACGACACGTAGACCGCGCCGCCGGTGTTGCCGCGTACCCGATAGGTCCCACCGGGGTGCACCACCGCGTCGTGGTAGCGGGCGTCTGGGTTGTCGCCGAGTAGCTTGCGCCACGGGGTGACGATCTCGCGGAACACCGGGTGCCGCGGGTCATCCTCGAACTGCGTCTCGAGCGCGGTGCCCAGACCGTGCAGGACGGCGCGGAGCGCCCCGGCAACGTCGTCAGGTGCGCTGACCAGCCACTCGTCACCGGCGTAGCGGTCGGCAACGTCGCGCAACGTGTCGAGCAGGCCGTCAAAGGCGACGCGGCTTTCTCCCGGCATGGCCGGAGCCTAATCAGCCGACGAAGGCTCGATACGTGGTCCGCAGCAATGGATCGGTCTGCCCCGGCGAAGCCCCGAGCCGGTGCGCCTGGTTGATCGTCCAGATGATCGCGCCGCCGAGGTGGTGGGCGCGCGCGTATGCGCCTTTCGCCTTGATCGACCGCGGGTTCTCGTACGAGATGAAGGTGCAGCCCTGCGGTCCGGTCGGCTCGGCATAACCGAGGTAAGGAGCTTCCGCCGCGCTGTCGTAGTGGTAGTTCGACGGGCTGAAGTAGTCCGACATGATCGCGTCGTACGTCATGACGTTGTCATCCGCCTGCACGTAGGACTCGCCGATGTCCTGGTTGGGGCCGTCGACCCCACCCGCCCAGCAGGTGCCGTAGAAGCCGACCCCGAGGCCGAGCTTGCCGGCCGGTACGCCGGCAGCACGGTAGGCCTTCACGTTGCTCACGATGTCGGCGGGGGTGTCTGGCTGCGCGCCCCGCAACGCCGAGCTGTGCCAGGTCCTCCAGCCCGGGTAGGCGCCTGCCATCCCGTACGCCATGATGTCGAGCCGTTGCACCTGCTTCGCGAGCCGTCCGTAGAACCGGTGCGCCGGCCCGGACGTGGCGGCGACCCAGTTCACCGGCACGGTGAGGATGACGCCGGGCGCCGCCTGCCGCAAGGCCGTGACCAGCTTCAGCAATGTCGGCTCGTCGGCGGTGGCGATCGGCTCCCAGTCCAGATCCAGGCCGCGATAGCCGTACGCGCGCATCGCCGCGACGAGATGCGACACCAGCGCTGCGCGGTGGTGTCCCGCGGCGCTCCGCCAGTGCGACCGCTCTCCGGCCCCGCCGACCATGAGGATCGGTACGACGTGGTGCGCCTTCGCCAGCTTGCTGAGCTGCTTCGCGAGGGCCGGGCCGCGGGTGGCGTCGTAGTCGAATGCCGTGTCGAGGGTTCCGTCGTCGTTCGGGACCACTCGGCCGACCGCGAGATGGGTGAGGCCCCGCCAGTCGATCTCCTTCGGCGGCATCAGGGCGCGCTGGTACTCCGGGTAGTAGCCCATCACCCACGGTTTTGCCGCGCTGACGTGCGGCGCGGCACGAAGTGGCGCGGCCACCGTCGCCGTCGCGACTCCAGCAGCCGAGGAGAGTGCCAGTACGCAGATGGCGGCGAGGAGGGTCGGGCGGCGCGGTGGCATGTCGTCATCGTCCAACGCAGCAGCAGGTTCGCACCACCCAGACGCCGAACCGAGTGGCATGCAGCGTGGGCGGTGGCGGGTCGGCATCGGGTTGCTGGGCATCGCCGCAGCGATGGCGGCACCGGGTGGTGCTGCGGCGGCTGCGGCGACGCGTTCCGCCGCCCAGCCCCGGCTGGTCACGATCACCATTCCGCCGCGTCATGCCGACATCGACCAGAAGTGGATTCCCTACAGCGGCGCCCCTCGGGCCAACGTGTTGCTACCGGTGGGATACGACCCGCACAAGCGCTATCCATTGGTCGTCGCGCTCAACGGGCTCAACACCGATTACTCGTGGTGGCACGACTGGAAGCTGGACCTGCCGCTCGTCGCGCAAGGCGCCATCGTCGTCATGCCGGAAGGTGCGAGCGGCTGGTACACCGACTGGTGGAACCATGGCCGGCGAGGTGGACCGTCGTGGGAGACCTACGAGCTCGACGATGTGCTGCCGGCGGTCCTTCACCGCTACCCGATCCGCCCCGAGCGGCGCTACCACCTGCTGGTCGGCATCTCTATGGGCGGCTTCGGCGCGGCCTACCTCGGCGGCCGCCTGCCAGGGTTCTTCGGCTCCGTCGCGTCGCTGTCCGGCTTCCTCGATCCGCAGTACTACGCCCCGCTTCCGGCGGAAGCAATGGGCGCGCTGTCACTGGCGCCGCTCAACGGTGACCTGGACCTGATGTCGGTGGAGGGCCGGCCGTACGGCTTCTACATGCGCGGCCACAACCCGACCCGGCTGGTCCAGAACCTGCGGCAGACCCGGGTCTTCGTGTCGACCGGTAACGGCGCACCCAGCCCGGTCGCCCCGTACAACACTCCTGGCTCGGAGGAAGAGGGCGTCGTCATCTATCCGATGAGCCAGGAATTCCATCACGCCGCCACCGCGGCAGGGCTGGACATCACCTACCAGGCTCACACCGGCGGACACGACATCCCGGACTTCCTCGGCGAGGTCCAGGCCCTCGTGAAGTGGGGACTGTTCAAGGCGGTCGTCACCCACTCGCAGACGTGGACCAACGACACGGTCGCCACTCATGGGCAGCTCTGGGACATCGGCTACCGCTTTGCCGAGCCGCCGGCGAAGGTCGTGACGTTCAGCCGGACGATGAACCGGCTCTCGATCAGTGATGCAGGATCATCCGTCATCGTGACGGTGGCCGGCGGGTGCCGCGTTCACACGCGTACGCCGGTGACGATCACGATCCCCCGCTGCGACAAGGGCTAGAAGGCAGACGGGCCGATCGGCAGTCCCGCCAAGCCGCTGAGGATCGCTCGTGCCAGTCCCGGTTCCTGCGCGATGGCGCTGGGAGTGAGCGCCATGGTGGCCACGGTCGTCGTCGTACACCCGTGCGGCTTCGGTCCGCCGGTGAGGCGCGCGTGCAGCCACGCGAGCGCAGCCGGTCCGCCGCTGACCGCGAGGACGCCGTGCTCGCTGAGCGAGTCGCGCACGTAGGTGACCGAGTCACCGCCGTGGCAGTAGCGCGGCACGATCGCGTCGGGTCCGGCGACGGGGATCAGCTCGTCGTTGATCGCGTGGTAGACGAACAGCGGCGCCTTCGGCGTCGTACCGCCGAGGTTCAGCGCTTTCATCCCGCGCTTCACCGCGGGATGTGCGAGCAGCTTGGTGAGCGGGATCTTGAGGTAATCGTTGGCGTCGAAGAACGGGTAGCTCGAGACGTTGGCGATCTCACACTGGGTCGCGCTCTTGGCGAGGATCGCCTTGCCCTTCGCGGTGAGGTACGGCACGACGTGGCGCGCCAGGTTCGGGTTGCTGCGCAGCACGCCGGGCAGCGCCGACGCCACCAGACCGGCCGCCGGCCCACCGTTGATCTTGAGCAGGGCTTGCTGGACGTTGGTCGCGAAGCCGCCGACGGCGACGCCGCGCAGGTTCAGCTCGGGGGCGTAGCGGCGTTGTACCTGGGCGCCCCAGCCGGAGGCGAGCGAGCCGCCCGAGTACCCCCACAGCGCCGCCGGCGTCCGGCGTCCGGCCTTCAGACCCAACGGCCGGAAGTGCTCGGCAGCGCGCAGGCCGTCGAGCTCGATGTAGCCGGGCTGCTTCGCCGCACCGAAGTCCCCCGCGAGCCCTTCGTAGTCGGGCATCGAGACCGCGAAGCCGTCGGCGACAGTGGCGTCGACCAGCAGGATCTCTGCCTGATTGATCGCTTCGCCGTAGTCGGCCGCCGGACGCATGACGTACGAGGGCGCGCACTGCGGCGCCGACGCGTCCTCCGCGACCTGGTAGGACACGATCGCCTTCGGCCGGGTTCCGGCGGGACGCAGCAGTGTGGTGACGGCGGCAGTCGGCTTGCCCGCGTAGTCGGTGGTGCGGAACATCACCTGCCAGGCCTGGACCCGCTGCGGCAGCGCCGCGAACGCCGCGAGCTGAACCGGCCGGGAGCGAAGCACCGTGCCGGGGGGCTTGGCCGCGAGTCCGGCCGGCGGCCGATAGAAGCGATCCTCCTGCGGCGGTGGCACCGACGACGCGGCAACAGGCGCGATCCCGGAGGCGAGAAGGATCGCGGCCGTGCCGGCGAGTGCCGCCGCGACGCCGGCGCGCCGAGTCCTGAGCTGCATGTCGAGCGGGCGACGGGAATCGAACCCGCACTGTCAGCTTGGGAAGCTGATGTTCTGCCATTGAACTACGCCCGCGGCCGCCTGCCTCGCGGCCGGCGAACGTGCCGAGGATAGCCGTCAGCGCAGGTGGTCCGCCTTGCCGGCGAGCTCGCGCATCGCGGCCCGGACCGTACCGCCGAGCGCCCGCGTCGGTAGCCTTCCCGCGTGCTCCTCTCCGACCGGGACATCAAGGCCGAGATCTCGGCCGGACGGCTTGGGATCGACCCGTACGACGAGTCGCTGGTCCAGCCGTCCAGCGTCGACGTCCGGCTGGATCGGCTGTTCCGGGTCTTCGAGAACCACCGGTACCCGCACATCGACCCGGCGGAACAGCAGGAGGACCTGACCCGGCTGGTCGAGGTGGGGGTCGACGAGCCGTTTATCCTGCACCCGGGCGAGTTCGTCCTCGGGTCGACGTACGAGGTGATCAGCCTCGCCGACGACCTCGCTGCGCGGCTCGAGGGCAAAAGCTCGCTCGGCCGGCTCGGCCTGCTCACCCACTCGACCGCAGGCTTCATCGACCCCGGGTTCTCCGGTCACGTGACGTTGGAGCTGTCCAACGTCGCGACGCTGCCGATCAAGCTGTGGCCGGGCATGAAGATCGGCCAGGTCTGCGTGTTCCGGCTGACCTCACCGGCGGAGCACCCGTACGGATCGGCGATCTACGGCTCGCGCTACCAGGGGCAGCGCGGACCGACTCCGTCGCGCTCGAGCATCAACTTCCGCCGCGGCGACCTCGCCTAACGGCTTTGTGAACCGCTACGTACCGCGGGCTGTACCCAGCGGTTCACACATCGGCTAGCCGTCGGACCTGTCGTCGAGGTCGATGACGGGGTCGTCGCTGCTCGCCACTGACGGCGACGGGTCGACCGGCGGGGTCTCCGGGTTCGTGGTCGAGGACTCGAGCGGCTGCTCCGGGGTCGGCTCCGATGCCGTCGGATCGGTCGGCGCACCTGGCCCGCCCGAGGTCTCGGGGGCCGCCGCCGCTGCTTCCGCGGCGGGCGCGCCGGCCATCGCCGGCTGCAGCTTGCGCAGCCCGATCGAGTCGCCGATCACCTGGGCGATGTCGATGACCTTCACGTTTGCGGCCTGGCCTTCGGCGCGCTTCCCGTTGACCGCGTCGTCGAGCATGATCAGGCAGTACGGGCACGAGGTCGCGATGATCTCCGCGCCGGTGTCGAGCGCCTCCTCGGTGCGCTCGACGTTGACCCGCTTGCCGATCCGCTCCTCCATCCACATCCGCGCACCGCCGGCGCCGCAGCAGAAGCCGCGCTTGCCGTGCCGGTGCATCTCGACGCGCTCGAGGCCAGGGATGGCGTCGAGCACCGTGCGGGGCGCGTCCATGACGTTGTTGTGGCGGCCGAGGTAGCAGGGGTCGTGGTAGGTCAGCTTGGCCACGATCGGGTCCTGCGGAGAGAGCTTGCCCTCGGCGACCAGCCGGCCCAGCAGCTGCGAGTGGTGCACGACCTCGTAGTTGCCGCCGAGCGAGGGGTACTCGTTGGCGATCGTGTTGAAGCAGTGCGGGCAGGACGCGACGATCTTCTTCGCCTTGACGCCGTCGAGGATCTCGATGTTCGCCTTGGCCATCTCCTGGAACAGGTACTCGTTGCCCATCCGTCGCGCGGGGTCGCCGGTGCAGGCTTCCTGCGGGCCGAGGATCGCGAACGTCACGCCGGCGGCGTGGAAGACCTTGGCGATCGCCTGCGTCGAGCGGCGGGCGCGGTCGTCGAGCGAGCCGGCACAGCCGACCCAGTAGAGCCACTCGACGTCGTCCGGGATGGCGTCCTCGACGACGGGGATCTCGAAGTCGACGCCCTCGAGCCACTCGGTACGCATGTCGGCGCGCAGTCCCCAGGGGTTGCCCTGGTTCTCGATGTTGCGCAGCATCGTGCCGGCTTCGCTCGGGAAGCTCGACTCCATCAGCACCTGGTAGCGGCGCATGTCCACGATCGCGTCGACGTGCTCGATGTC
>DASZTV010000014.1:0-22697 GCA_035548125.1 Mycobacteriales bacterium
TACCACCCTCACCGATGTCGCGCGGCGGGCCAAGGTCAGCCGGATGACGCTGTACCGCATGGTGCCCGACGTTGAGGCCCTGATCCTGAGCGTGATGACCGGCGACTTCGCGGCGTTGCTGCTCGACGCGGAGTCGAAGGCCGCGAGGCGACGCAGCGCGCGCGGCCGGCTCGTTGCAATGACCGTCGATGTGGCGCGTCGACTCCCGGACGAGCCGCTGTTCCGGCGCGTCATCGACGTCGACCCTGACCTCTTGCTGCCCTACCTCACCGAGCGGCTCGGCTCCACGCAGCGGCTCGCCATCGCGCACGTCGAGCGGCTCATCGCGGACGGCCACGTGGACGGCTCGATTCGCAAAGGGGACCCCGCGGTGATGGCCACGTCGCTGCTGACCGCGGTCGGGCCGTTCGTTCTGTCGGCGAGGGTGCTCGACGCGGTCGGCCGGGACCGGGTCCTCGACGACCTCTCGGCCGGCCTCGACGGCTGGCTGCGGCCGTGACCGCGATTCCTGGGGACACCTACCTGACGGCACAGCGCCGGCAGCGCGACCTCGACGCGCTGGCGGCGGGCGAGGTCGTCGACGTCCTCGTGATCGGCGGCGGAGTGACCGGCGCCGGGGTGGCCCTCGACGCAGCCAGCCGCGGCCTGTCGGTCGCGCTCGTCGAACGCCGCGATCTCGCGGCCGGCACCAGCCGATGGTCGAGCAAGCTCGCTCACGGCGGGTTGCGCTACATCGCGGCCGGCCAGATCGGGGTGGCGTGGGAGTCGGCGGTCGAGCGCAACCGGCTCGCCACGGTCATCGCGCCGCATCTGATCCGCCCGATGCCGTTCCTGATGCCCTTCTACCCGTCGTACCCGCGTGGCGGTCGCGCCGTCTCCCGATTCCTGTTCGGCATCGCCGACGGGTTGCGGACCGCGTCACGTACTCCCGCGTGGATGCCGCGCACCAGCTGGATCGACGAGGACGCGACGCGTGGCAAGGTGCCGGCGATCGGCAAGATCAAGGGCTCGTACGTCCACGTCGACGGCGCGCTCGAGGATGACGCACGTCTGGTCGTCACGCTGGCGCGAACGGCGGCCGGGTACGGCGCGCGCATCCTCACGCACTGCTCGGCGACCGACGTCGCGCGCGACGGGGCGAGCGTGCGCGACGAGCTCGGGGCGTCGACGCTGCAGGTGAAGGCGCGATCGGTGATCGTCGCTGCGGGCGTGTGGTCGGGCGGCCTGGTGCCCGACGTGCCACTGCGGCCGAGCAAGGGCGCGCATCTGGTGCTGCCGGGCGAGGCGTTGGGCAACCCGACGGCCGCCTTCAACGTGCTGCTGCCCGGCAGCATCAACCGCTTCGTGTTCGGCTTGCCGCGTCCTGACGGCACGGTGCAGGTCGGGCTGACCGACGACCCGGTCGACGTGATCGACGACGAGCCGTCCGTGACCGAGGCCGACGAGACGTTCCTGCTGGAGACGCTGTCGACGGGATTGGCTCGGCCGATCACCGCTGACGACGTGATCGGGCGGTTCGCGGGGCTTCGGCCGCTGCTCGGTGGCGGTGAGGACGACTCGTCGGCGGACATCTCACGGCGACACGCGCTGCTCGACCGCGAGGGCGTACTGGTCATCGTCGGCGGCAAGCTCACGACCTACCGGCGGATGGCGCAGGACGCGGTCGATCGCGCCGTCGCCCAGCTCGGCAGGGAGCTGCCGTGCCGGACCACGACGCTCCCGCTGGTAGGAGCGACCACGCAGCCGGACGCCGACGCGCCGCGGCTGCGGCGCCGGTTCGGCGCGGAGGCGGACGCGGTCGCGGCGTTCGGCAGGAACGAACCCATCGCGCCGGGGGTTCCGGTACTGCGCTGCGAGGTCGACTGGGCGGTTGCGGCCGAGGGGGCGATCACTGTAGAGGACGTCGCGGATCGGCGGCTGCGACTCGACTTGGTGCCGGCCTGGCGGACCGCTGCCGCGGCCTACCTCGAAGAGCGGGTCGCGTCTCGGCGATGACGCGGCGCACGGTCTGAGAGGCTGGTCGGGTGCTTCGGATCGATGTCGCTGCTCTCGCTGCCATGGCCGCCATCGGCGCCGTGTCGGTCTTCCCGACGCCTTCCCCGAGCCCGTCAGATACCCCGGCGAAGTCGGGAACGGTGGTCGTGCAGGCCACGCCGGTCGGGCCTGACGGCCACCTGCTGCCGGGGTATCGCGTCTCGCGCCACCTGAGCGGCGCGACGTGTCGGACGCGCATGCACCACTCCGAGACGGGCAACGCCTACAGCTGTCACGTGAGGTACGGATTCGACCCGTGCTGGCTCACCGCGCAGCGGTCGTACGTCGTCTGTCTGGCCGCGCCGTACCACCGCAAGGTGACCCGGCTACGCGTCGCGCGGTTCGTCAACAAGGGCGGCCTCGGCAAGCCGGCGACCATGCCGTGGGGTCTGTTGCTGTCGACCGGTGCGCGGACGACGCTGATCCCGGGAAAGTTCGGGACCGCCGGCGGCAAGGCGATCCACTACAGCCTCGACAGTCGCTACAAGACGGTGTTGGTCGGTCCGATCGACAAGAGCGGGCCCGTGTGGCGAATCCGAAAGGCGCGCAACAACGGCCGCTTCCAGTTCAAGGTCACCGGCTGGGTGAACATCAAGAAGGCCTGGTTCGGCGCTCCCACCCGGCTGCACTAACTCGCGGTGGTGGTTACTTGATGTGGACTCCGCTGACGGAGCGGGCGATGACCAGGCGCTGGATCTCCGAGGTGCCCTCGAAGATCGTGTAGATCTTGGCGTCGCGGTGCATCCGCTCGACCGGGTACTCGCGGGTGTAGCCGTTGCCGCCCAGGATCTGGATCGCTTGCTCGGTCACCCACACCGCGGTCTCGCCGGCGAACAGCTTGCACTGTGAGCCTTGGCCGGCATCGAAGGTCTTGCCCTGCCGCGCCATCCACGCCGCGCGCCACACCAGCAGGCGGGAGGCATCGATGCGGGTGCGCATGTCGGCGAGCTTGAAGGCGATTCCCTGGTTCTCGATGATCGGGCGGCCGAACTGCTCGCGCACCTTGGCGTACTCCAGAGCTACTTCGTACGCCGCGCGCGCGATGCCGACGGCCTGCGCGCCGACCGTCGGGCGGGTGCGCTCGAAGGTCGCCATCGACGGCTGCACGCCGGCCTTCAGGCCCTCGCGGACCCGGGCCAGGCGGGCGTCGAGCTTCTCCTTGCCGCCGAGCAGGTACTTCTCCGGAAGCCGGACGTTGTCGAGCACCACCTCGGCGGTGTGCGACGCGCGGATGCCGTGCTTCTTGAACTTCTGGCCCTGGGTCAGCCCGTGGGTGCCGGGCGGCACGATGAACGACGCCTGGCCGCGGGTGCCGAGCTCCGGGTCGACCGAGGCGACGATGACGTGCCAGTCGGCGATGCCGCCGTTCGTGGCCCAGGTCTTGGTGCCGTTGAGCACCCATTCTTTGGCGGCTTCGTCCCAGACCGCGCGGGTCTTCATGGCGCCGACGTCGCTCCCGGCGTCGGGTTCGGAGGAGCAGAACGCACCGAGCTTGACGTCGTCGGCGGTGCCGTACATCGCCGGTACGAACTCGCCGATCTGCTCCTGCGTCCCGTTGGCGCTGACCGCGGCAGCGGCGAGCCCGGTCCCCATGATCGCCAGCGCGATGCCGGCGTCGCCCCAGAACAGCTCCTCCTGGGCGATCACCATGCCGAGACCGGTGTCGTCGAACCACTGCTGCGCCATGAAGTCGACCGAGTAGATGCCGACCTTGGCGGCCTCCTCGATGATCGGCCACGGCGTCTCTTCGCGCTCGTCCCACTCCTCGGCCGCGGGCCGGATGACATCGGCGGCGAAGTCGTGCAGCCACTTCTGCAGGGTGAACTGGTCTTCGTTGAGCTCGAGTGAGAACTCGGCCACTGGATCTCCTCGTGAGGCGGCGTGGGTTCCGGGCGCCCGGTGGTTGCGGAGCGCGTCCCGTACCCCTTCAATGGTGTTACCCGCGGTAACTTACTGTCAAGTAACCGGTAGCGGGGCAGGGGAGGCGGACCATGGCGGTGTCGGCGCCGGAACGCCGCGAAAGCCTGCTCGAGGCCGCAGACCGGGTGATCCAGCGTGAGGGCTCGGCCGCGTCGATGAACGTCATCGCCGCCGAGGCCGGCATCACCAAGCCGATCCTCTACCGCCACTTCGGGGACAAGAGCGGGCTCTACCGCGCGCTGGCCGCCCGTCACATCGACGAGCTCCTCGGGCGGCTGCGAGCGGCGCTGCTCACCCGCGGCGGCCTGGCGGCCCGGACCCGGGCGACCGTCGACGCCTATCTCGGCTCGATCGAGGCGCGGCCGCAGGTCTACCGGTTCCTGGTGCAGCGGGCGGCCGTCGAGGAGCCCGACGTGCGCGGCGATGTCGAGGGTTTCGTACGCCGGTTCGGCGACGAGCTCGCAGTCGGCATCCGCAACGAGCCCGCGCTGCGCGGGGTGAGCGCGGTGCGCGCGGCCGTATGGGCGCAGGGAATCGCCGGCATGGTGCAGGCAGCCGGCGACTGGTGGCTGGACCATCCCGAGGTCCCGCGGAAGGCGGTCGTGGAGGAGCTGACCGCGTTGCTCGTTGCCGGGTTCGGCCTCGCCTGACGGGGCGGCGCGACAGCGCCGAGGGTCGCGGACCTAGGGTATGTCTGTGTCGGCGAAGCCGACTCGAACTTCGGGCGGCGGGTGGGGAGGAGGACGTGTGCGCCTGCGCCTGCGACTGACGCCCCAGGAGAACAGCTTCTACGAACTGTTCACCGCCTCCGGTGCCAACCTGCTCGACGGTGCCAAGGTCCTGCAGGACCTGGTCATCGGAAGTCAGGCCGATCGCCCGGATCTCGCGAAGCAGCTTCGTGATCTCGAGCACCGCGGCGACGACCGGACCCACGACATCATGCGCAAGGTCAACTCGACCTTCGTGACGCCGCTGGACCGTGAGGACATCTACCGGCTCGCGAGCCGTCTCGATGACGTCATGGACTTCTTCGAGGCCGCCGGCGACCTGATCCTGCTTTACGACCTCGAGGTGCTTCCGCTGGAGATGCACCATCTCGCGGAGATCCTCGTCAGGGGCGCGGAGCTGACGGCAAGCGCCATGACGCGGCTGAAGTCGCTGGCGAACCTCAGCGACTACTGGATCGAGATCAACCGGTTGGAGAACGACGCGGACAAGCTGTTCCGGCGGTTCGTGGCACGTCTCTTCGGCGGCGACTACGACGCGCTGACGGTGTTGAAGCTGAAGGAGATCGCCGAACAGCTCGAGGCTGCGGCCGACGCGCTCGAGCACGTCGCCGACACCGTCGAGTCGATCGCCGTCAAAGAGTCCTGAGGCCGGGCTGCGCTCGTGGAGACGCTGGGTCTCGTCGTCCTCATTGCCGTCGCGCTCGGCTTTGACTTCACCAACGGCTTCAACGACGCCGCCAACGCGATCGCCATGCCGGTCTCGACCCGAGCGTTGTCGCCGCGAGTGGCACTCGCGCTCGCGGCGGTCTTCAACCTGCTCGGCGCGCTGGTGTCGACCAAGGTCGCGGACACGGTGGGCAGCATCATCTCCACGCCCCGCACCACCGAGGGTCTGGTGGTGGTGTTCGCGGCGGTGGCGGGGGCGATTCTCTGGAACCTCGTCGTCTGGCGATTCGGGCTGCCGTCGTCCTCCACGCACGCCCTGATCGGCGGGCTCTGCGGCGCCGCCATCGCCTCGAGCGGAACGGTCAACTGGCACGCTGTGGTGCGCAAGGTGATCATCCCGATGGTGGCCTCGCCGCTGGTCGGCTTCACTCTGGGCTTCGCCTTCATGCTGTTGCTGCTGTGGGTGTTCCGGCGCGCGAACCCGCGGGACGCCAGCGTGGGCTTCCGGATCGGCCAGTGGGTCGGATCCTGCACGATGGCCTTCGGGCACGGCCTGCAGGACGCGCAGAAGACGATGGGCGTGATCACCCTCGCGCTCCTCGTCACGCACCACGTGTCGTCGTTCGTGGTGCCGTTGTGGGTAAAGCTCGCCTGCGCCTTCGCGATCAGCGCGGGTACGGCGACCGGCGGCACCCGGATCATGCGGACCCTCGGTCGCCGGGTCTTCAAGCTGGACAACACCGCCGGGTTCGCCGCGCAGAGCGTGGCGTCTGCGGTGCTCCTCACCACCGCCTACGCCTACGCCGCGCCGGTTTCGACCACGCACATCACGACCTCGGCAGTCATGGGAGTGGGGTCGACCCGCAAGATCTCCGCCGTCCGGTGGGGCGTCGCGGGGAACATCGTGGCTGCCTGGGTCCTCACTCTGCCGTCGGCCGGACTGATGGCGGCCGCGATCTTCGAACTGGTCCACCTTTTCGTCAACTAGCCGACAGAGTTCTCGGATTCACGCTCAGCGGCGGTGTGAGCGGGGTCACGCAAGGGCGACGAAGGTCACCTTTCTGTTGCTAGTAAAGGGAAAAGTAGCCGGGCACCATGGAGTCATGCACAACTTCGACGACGCCGAGTTTGGTACCCGACTGTTTCCGGGCGTGGATCTCACGCTGTGGCTGCAGCTCGTCCTGCTCGTGCTGGTGGTGGCCGCCGGCGCAATCGCGCTAGCGGTCTTCTAGCTGCTTGAGGTCCTCGCCCCCGAAGAGCGAGGGATCACGCCGGTCCCGCGCGGTCCGCTTCGGCGCGTTCGCCGCGATCACGGCGACCCAGGGCAGGACGAGCGAGAGCGTGATCGCGATCGCGGCCAGCCACCAGGAGCGCTGCGCCAGGAAGATGGCCGCAACGAAGGCGACGACGCGAACGCCCATGGTGATCAGATAGCGGCGCTCTCGTGCGCGACGTTCGTCGCCCGGGCTGGGCGCCGCCGTCGTGACGAGCACGACGTTGTCGTCGTGGCGCATGCCTCCAGTGTGCGCCTGGCGCAACGGGCTGGCTCGGCCACTACCCGAAGCGGCCGGTGATGTAGTCCTCGGTTCGGGGGTTGGCCGGGTTGGTGAAGATCTTCTGGGTGGCGTCGACCTCGACCAGGTGACCAGGTTCGCCGGGGCCCTTGAGCGTGAAGAACGCGGTGATGTCGGAGACGCGCGCGGCCTGCTGCATGTTGTGGGTGACGATCACAATCGTGTACCGATCCTTGAGCTCGGCGATGAGGTCCTCGACCGCGAGCGTCGAGATCGGGTCGAGGGCGCTGCACGGCTCGTCCATGAGGAGTACCTGCGGCTCGACCGCAATCGCTCGCGCGATACACAGCCGCTGCTGCTGCCCGCCCGAAAGCCCGGCGCCAGCCTTGCCCAGACGGTCCTTGACCTCGTCCCACAAGTTGGCGCCACGTAGCGAGCGCTCGACGGCGTCGTCCAGGTCAGGCTTCTTACGCAGGCCGTTGAGCCGCAGACCGGCGGCGACGTTGTCGTAGATCGACATCGTGGGAAATGGGTTCGGCTTCTGGAAGACCATCCCGATCGTGCGGCGTACCGCCGCCGGATCGATTCCCGACGCGTAGATGTCCACATCGTCGAGCAGGACCTTGCCCTCGATCCGCGCGCCCGGCACGACCTCGTGCATCCGGTTCAAGGCGCGCAGGAAGGTCGACTTCCCGCAGCCGCTGGGTCCGATGAAGGCGGTGACGCTCTTCGGTTCGATGACGATGTCAACGTCATCGACCGCCTTGAAGGACCCGTAGTAGCACGACAGCCCGGCGGTCTCAATGCGCTTCGCCACGTCGGTGTCCTTATCTCCGGGTCAGCTTGTTGCGGCGGGTGAGCAGTCGCGCGACGACTGAGAGCGAGATGACGATCAGGATCAGCGTCAGCGCGGCCGTCCACGCCCGCTGTACGTCGAAGTCACTGGATGAAAGCGCGCCTTGGTAGATGAAGACGCCCAGCGAGGCTTGGGCATGCTCGAAGACGTTGCCGTTCACGAAGTTGTTGTTGCCGATCACGAGCAGCACGGGTGCGGTCTCGCCTATGACGCGTGCGACGGCGAGCATCACGCCGGTGGTGATGCCGGTCGCAGCGGTCGGGATCACCACCCTGAGGACGGTTCGCCACTTCGGGATTCCAAGTGCATACGACGCTTCACGCAGGGTGTTCGGTACGAGTCCGATCATCTGCTCCGATGTGCGTACGACGATGGGCAGCTCCAAGATCGACAGCGCGAGCGCGCCGGCGAAACCGCTGAAGCCCTGATGCAGCGCGATCAGCCAGAACGCAAGGACGAACAGGCCCGCGACGATCGACGGAATCCCCGTCATGACATCGATCAGGAACTTGACCGTTGTCGCGAACCGGCTGCCGCCGTACTCCGTCACGTAGATGGCCACCATCAAGCCGAGTGGCACGGCGATCACGCTTGCGACGAGTACTTGCTCGGCGGTGCCGACGATCGCTTGGGCGATGCCGCCGCCTGCGGAGAGCGGTCCGACGCCGGCCATCGAATGGGTCAGGAACTCCCCGCTGAGCCGACCGGCACCGCGTTTGACCACGTAGCCAATGACGAATCCGAGAGGAAGCAGGGCCAGCAGAAGGGCAAGGAACGCACCGGCGGTGACCAGTCGGTCGACGGTTTTGCGTCGCCCGGCGATCCGCAGGCCCGCGTCGCGAGACGACACTACGACCCCGTCGCTCGTCACAGCGCGGTCCGCTCTACCTTGCCGGAGCGCAGGATCATCCACCGCGCCGCGAGATTCACCGCCAACGTGAGCACGAACAAGACGATCCCGCTGGCGATCAGCGCTGAGCGCCCGAAGCTGTCGGCCTCGCCGAACTGGTTGGCGATGTTGGCGGCGATGGTGTTGCCGCCCGGCACCAGAAGATGCCCGTTGATCGTGGTGATGTTGCCGATGATCAGGGCGACCGCGATCGTCTCGCCCAACGCTCGACCGAGGCCGAGCATCGCGGCGCTGGTGACGCCTGCCCTGCTGGTGGGTAGCACTGCCGTGCGGATCATCTCCCAGCGCGTGGCGCCGAGAGCGAGCGCGGCCTCCTTCTCGGCTGGGTCGACCTGGCGGAAGACCTCACGTGAGATGGCGGCCACGATCGGCAGGATCATGATCGCGAGTACGAGCGAGGCGTTGAAGATCGATTTGCTGATGACGTTGACCTCGGAGTTCGGATGTGCGAACAGCGGGATCCACCCGAAGTAGCGCGCAAGGAAGACCTGTACGCCGACCGTGTGGTGGATGAGGAACTCGAAGCCCCAAAGGCCGTACACGACGCTCGGGACCGACGCGAGGAGATCGGTCACGTAGCCGAGGAGGGTGGCGATGCGTCGCGGTGCGTACTCGCAGATGTAGAGGGCGACGCCGATCGCAACCGGCACCGCCAGCACCAGAGCGAGCAGGCTCGTCACCGCGGTACCGAACGCGAGCGCCGCGATGCCGAACTTGTGCGTCCCGGAGACGTCTCCCCATGACTGAGAGGTCAGAAAGCTCGCCCGATCCCCGTGGAGCGCCGGCAGCGCTTTGACCACCAGGAAGACCACGATTGCGGCGAGAACGGCGAACACCAGGGTGCCTGCCGCTCGGGCGAGACCGTGAAACACCGCGTCGCCGCGGCGGGCAGTCGAGCCCGTCCGCAGCGACGCGGCGTCCATACCGGCGATGACAGCCATTCGAGCGCGCTGCCGCCTAGCTGATCGTGGCGATCGACGAGAGCACCTGCTGGTCCAAGGTGCTGGGCAGGGGCGCGAAGCCCAACGCGTCGGCCTCGGCCTGTCCGTCGCCGGCCGCGTAGGTCAGGAAGTCCTTGATCAGCCGGCCCTCAGCCGCATTGCTGTACTTCGAGCAGACCAGAACGTAGGACACCGTCGAGATCGGATAGCCGGTCATCTTGGTGAACGACAGCGACCCGGCAAGGTCCGGCGCGGTCCCCGTGATCTCGAACCCGCTCTTGATCGACTTGGCCACGGCGGCGGAGGAGATGGAGACGTAGTCGCCGTCGGCTCCCTTGATCGCTGCCGTCGGAAGCTGGCTCTGCTTCGCGTACGTAACCTCGGCGTAGGTGATACCGCCGTTGGTGTTCTTGACGCCTTGCACCACCCCTGACGAGCCGACGGCACCCTGGCCCGACGGCCAGGTGAACTCCTTGTTCACGCCCAGCGTCCACACCGATTTGGCGGTCGCGTCGAGGAAGCCGGACAGCACGTTGGTCGTCCCCGAACCGTCGGAGCGGTGGAAGGTCGCGATGGAGGTGGCGGGCAGCGCGACGCCGGGGTTGTCAGCCTTGATCACGCTGTCGTTCCACTTGGTGATCGTGCCCATGAAGATGCCCGCGAGCGTCGCGGTATCGAGGTTGAGGTGGGGTACGCCGGCGAGGTTGTAGATGATCGCGACGCCGCCGGAGGTGATCGGCAGCGTGAGGGCGGTGCTCCCGCAGGCGGTGTTCGCGGCTGACTGCTCGTCCGGCGCCATCGTCACGTCCGAACCTGCGAAGGGGATCTTGCCGGCGGTGAACTGTTGGATGCCGGCGGACGACCCGGTCCCGCTATAGGTGATCTCGGCGTTCGAGTGCGCCTGGTGGTACTGGGATGCCCACTGCTGCTCGAGGGTCTGCTGGAAGGTGGATCCCTGCGGGGTGAGGCTGGTGCTGCTGTCGCTGCTGCCGGAGCTTCCTCCGGAGCCGCCCGAGCTGCTGCTCCCGCACGCGGCCAGGCCGAGCGCAACTACGGCAGCAAGGCCGGCGGTGCGGGTGACGAGCGAAACCTTCACAGCGATGGAACCTCCGTCGTGGTCGGACCTGGTCGATCCAGGTCGTCACGGCTGACGCTAGAAACCGGAGTTGACGCGCCACATCCCTGCGAATGAACGGCATGTGAACGACACGGGGCGGACGCGCAAACGAGTGCGTAGCCGTGGTTCGGGCAACAGCGGTCAGGCGCTCGCCTCGGTGGCGGCGGGCTTCTCACCGGTCACGAGGAACACCACCCGCCGCGCGACGGACACCGCGTGGTCGCAGAAGCGTTCGTAGTAGCGCCCGCAGAGCGTCACGTCGATCGCAGCCTCGACACCGCCGCCCCACGACGGATCAAGGAGCGTCGTGAACAACCGCTTGTGCAGCTCGTCCATGACGTCGTCGTCGCGCTCGAGCTCGGCGGCCATGCCGAGGTCACGGCCGGCGATCACGCTCGAGCACTTGGCGCAGATCCGCTGGGCGACCTGTCCCATCTCGAGGACGGTCGCCTGCAGCTCCGCGGGAATCGCGCTGGTGGGGTATCGCCGTCGCGCCACCTTCGCGATGTGCAGAGCGAGGTCGCCCATCCGCTCGATATCCGCCACCATCCGCAGGCTCGCGATGACCACGCGAAGGTCGCTTGCGACCGGTTGTTGTCGTGCGAGCAGGTCGAGCGCCGATCCTTCGATCTGGGTGTACAGGTCGTCGATCGCCTCGTCCCCAGAGATGACCGACTCGGCTGCGCGCAGGTCGGCGTCCAGAAGTGCCTGGGTCGCGCTGTTGATCGCGCTCCCGGCGAGCCGGGTGATCTCGACGAGCGCCTGGGTGACTGCGTCGAGATCGTCGTGGTACTGGTCGCGCACAGCCCGCCTCCTGCGTTGGCACGTCGCCCGAATCCGTGGCTGTTCCACGGTGTCCCGCCGTTGGTGAACGTCGGGTTGCTGCCGGATGAACGACACAGGTCGATGTCGTGAAAGCCGACTCCGGCCGCCAGATTCGGCTGTGCAACGGCGGATCCCACCAGGTATTCCATCCCTATGATCGACACGTGGCAGTGGTCATTGCCGCGCTTGCGGGACTGCTGATCGGCGCCGTGGCAACCCTGTGGGTCAGCCCGTGGTCGCGGGCGCCAAGGCCGCAGCCCGTGGCGCCCGAACCCGCCCGCGCCGAACCGGCTCCGGCGGAGACGGTGCTGCACCTGCTGCCGACGGCTGCGGTCGTGCTCGACACCGAGGATCGGGTGCGACTGGCGAACCGCGCGGCCGTGAGCATCGGCCTGGTCCGTGACGGCTCGCTCGACGTACCGGTCCTCGAGACGCTCGTGCGTTCGGTCCGGCGGTCCGGTGCGACCCAGTCGGCCGAGTTGCTGCTCGACGCTGCGGACTTCCCCGGGCGGATCGCCATGGTCGGGGTACGCGCCGAGCTGCTTGCCGATGGCGGGGTAGCACTCGTCGTCGATGACCTGACGGAAGCGAAGCGGGTCGAGTCCGTACGCCGTGACTTCGTCGCCAATGTCGGGCACGAGATCAAGACGCCGGTGGGCGCGCTGCAGGTGCTTGCCGAGGCCGCACTCGATGCCCACGACGATCCGATAGCGGTCCGGCGCTTCATCGGCCGGATGCAGAAGGAAGCGCAGCGGCTCGGTCGCCTCGTGCAGGAGCTGCTCGACCTGTCGCGGCTGCAGGGCGGCGAACCACTGCCGGAGGCCCATGCGGTGGCTGTCGATGGCGTGATCGACGAAGCGGTCGACCGGGCGAAATCCGCCGCCGAATCCAAGGGGATAGCGATCATTCGCGGCGGCGATTCGGGGCTCGAGGTCTACGGCGACGAGCCGCAGCTCGTCACAGCGGTGGGCAACCTGCTCGACAACGCGGTCGCCTACAGCGGCGACGGAACCCGGGTCGCGATCGGGGTTCACGACCGTGACGGCGTGGTCGAGATCGCGGTTTCCGACGAGGGCATTGGGATCGCAGAGGCCGAGCAGGGGCGCATCTTCGAGCGCTTTTACCGAGTCGACCCGGCACGGTCCCGCGAGACCGGCGGGACCGGTCTCGGCCTGGCAATCGTCAAGCACACGGTCGGCAACCACGGCGGTGAGGTGAGCGTCTGGAGCCAGCCTGGTGCCGGAAGCACGTTCATGATCCGGCTGCCGGCGGTACGCGTCCAGGACGACGTCTCAGAGGGGTTGGAGCAGTCACTTCAACAGACAGGAACGACGTGACCCGAATCCTGGTGGTAGAGGACGAGGAGTCGTTCTCCGACGCTCTCGGCTACCTGCTTCGCCGCGAGGGGTACGAGGTTGCGGTCGCCACGACCGGACCGGACGGCATCGAGGAGTTCGAGCGCGGCGGGGCCGACCTGGTACTTCTCGATCTGATGCTGCCTGGCCTGTCGGGCCTTGAGGTCTGCCGGGCACTGCGGGCGCGGTCTGAGGTTCCGGTGATCATGCTGACCGCGAAGGATTCCGAGGTCGACAAGGTAGTTGGCCTGGAGATCGGCGCCGACGACTACGTGACGAAGCCGTTTTCCGCGCGCGAGCTCGTCGCGCGGATCCGTGCGGTGCTGCGGCGGCGCGGCGCCGAGCCGGACGAGCTGGTGTCGTCGGTACTCGAGTGCGGGCCGGTACGGATGGACGTGGACCGCCACGTGGTGAGCGTCAACGGCGACACTGTGTCCATGCCGCTCAAGGAGTTCGAGCTCCTCGAGTTCCTGCTTCGCAACGCGGGCCGGGTGCTCACCCGCGGGCAGCTCATCGACCGCGTGTGGGGAAGCGACTACGTCGGCGACACCAAGACCCTCGACGTCCACGTCAAGCGACTGCGGGCGAAGATCGAACCGTCGCCGGCGGCGCCCCGTCACCTGGTGACTGTGCGCGGTCTCGGGTACAAATTCGAGACATGAGCGAATCCGATCCTTTGCTCCCCGACACCACGTCGGACGAGCGTGAGATCGGCTGGGGCGACGACCTCGCCGACGACGACGAGCGCGACCAGGACCTGGCGGCCGACCGCCCGCCGCACTACGACCGGGACTGATGTCTCGAGGGCGAGTGCCTGCGCCTCAGTCGATGAGGACTCAGTCCAACACGACCCCGGGGTTGAGGACGCCGCTGGGGTCGACGGCGCGCTTCGCGCCGCGCAGCGCGTCGGCGAAGCGGTCCGGTCGTTGCTGGTCGTACCACGGCCGGTGGTCTCGTCCGACCGCGTGGTGATGCGTGATCGTGCCCCCGGCCGCGAGCAGCGCATCGCTCGCCGCAGCCTTCACCGCGTCCCACTGCGCGAGCTCGCTGCCGCGACGCCCGGGCGCGATCACCGTGAAGTACGGCGCGGCGCCGTCGGGATAGACGTGGGTCAGCCGGCAGGTCACGGTGCCGCCGCCGCAGATCTCGCGCAGCGCAGCGGTGGTGCGTTGGGTCACCTGGTCGACCAGGCCGGGTAGTCGGTCCCACGTCGTGGCCGTCTCGAAGGTCTCGACCACGAGTCCCAGCATCACCAGCTGTTCGCGCAGGTACGGCGCGCGAAGGAACGACGACCGCCAGGACTCGCCCGACCCGCCGGATTCGCGTTGCGCGCCGGCCTCGACCACCCGCAGGCCGTGGTCGAGGCACGACTGCGTCAGCAGCTCGGCGTTGGCGTCGACGGGAGCGGCCCAGGACTCCAGGCCGAGTACCAGCGGCGCCTCGCCGGTGGCCAACGTGCCGGTCACGGCTGCCTCGCCGGGGTCGATCAGCCGGCAGGTGGCAGGCCGTACGCCGGCCTGGGCGATCGTGCGCACCGCGTCGAGTCCGTCGCCGAACGTCGCGGCGGCGAACGTCGCCGACCATCGGATGGTGGGCCGGGGCTGGACGCGCAGCCAGGTTTCGGTGACGACGCCGAGCGTCCCTTCGCTGCCGAGCAGCATTCGGTCGGGGCTCGGCCCAGCGCCCGACCCGGGTAGGCGCCGCGACTCCCAGACGCCGCTCGGCGTGATCGCCCGCACGCTCTCCACCAGGTCGTCGATGTGAGTCGGGCCCGCGGAGAAGTGGCCGGCAGCGCGGGTCGCGACCCAGCCGCCCACGGTCGATCGCTCGAAGGACTGCGGGTAGAAGCGCGCGGTCAGCCCGTGAGGTCGCAGGTCATCTTCGAGCGCCGGCCCCGGCGTACCGCCGCGGACCCGCGCGGCTCGGGATGTCGGGTCCAGCTCGACGACTCCGCGAAGTCGCTCGAGGTCGAGGCTGACCACGCCCGACCACTCTTCTCCGACGTCGGGCTCGACGCCCCCGACGACGCTGGTGCCGCCGCCGAACGGGACGACCGCGACGGCGTTGTCGGCGCACCAGTCGAGGGCGAGGGCGACCTCGCTCTCGCTGGTCGGCCGCAGCACGAGGTCAGGAGCGTGCTCGATCCGGCCGCCGATCGCGCGCACCACGTCGCGGTAGGAGCGGCCGACGCCGTGGCGGGCCCGATCCAGCTCCGCGGCCGAGGCGATCGCCGCAAGTGCGGGTGGTAGCCGCGACCCGACCCGGTCCGGTGGCAGCTCGGCAAGGGCGACCGGCGATATCGGCCCGGCGACCTGCGTGCCCAGCAGCTCGCCGGCGAGAGGGGCGAGCCCGCGGAGGTCTGTCTGCGACGGTTCGTCCTCGGCGCTGCGGCCCCACCCCCACACCGGGTAGGTCGAGACCGCGGACATCGAGGCGCTGCCCTTAGTGCCGGACCGCGACCGACACCCGGTCGCCGGCCGGCAGCGCCGCGAGCCGGGCGGCCTGCCGTGGCGTCGCGGCGACGATCAGCAGCCCGGCCTCGTCGCTGGTGAGTCGAGTGGGGACGGCGAGCACCCGGACATCCTCCACCACCGTTCGCGTCGGTGCGGCTGCGCCCATGCCCGGGTCGCCGCTCGCGATCACGGCGACCCGCTGCCCGGCGCGGACCAGCGCCAGCGCCGCGGGACCGTCGGTCACCCGCACGGGGACGGCCACATCGCGCGACGTGCCGCCCGTCGCGAGCAGCGCAGGGGACAGCACTCGTACGTCGGTGAGCGGTTCCCCGCGGCGGACGGGGGCGGCGAGCAGCTGGCCGACCGGCGCCCGGCCACCGGGCAGCGCCCCTGCGGGAACCGCGGTGCTGGGCAGCTGTTCCTGTCGGACGTCGGATGCTCGGAGCGGTGCGCCGCCGCCGAGGTCACGGGCCGCCACCCACACGGCGGTTGTCGCCGGCGGGTGCGGCCGCATGGCGCTGACAGCGAACACGACTCCGAGTGCCGCGAGCGTCGCGCTCACGGCACGGCGGTGGCTGTGCAGCAGGTCCGCGGCCCGCAGCCGCAGCTCGGCGAGGTCGATTCCGGTCGTTGCAGGTCGTGGCATGCCCGGACCGTGACGGGCTGGTCCGCGACCTCACCGCCGCGCCGGCGGGTTGTGGGCGGCGGGTTGCCCCCGGCGCCTTGTGGAGATCGGGTCAGGCGACCTTGCTGCCGCCGTCCGAACCGCCCTTGCTCGAGGGCTTGGACGACGTCGACGGGCTCGAGCTCGACGAGTCAGAGCTCGAAGCGGAAGCGGTGGACGAGGAGTCACTCGCCGCCGCCGGTTCCTTGGGGGTGGACGACGAGCTGCTCTTGCTGCCCGAGCGGCTGTCGGTCTTGTAGAAGCCCGATCCCTTGAAGACGATCCCGGCCGCCGAGAAGACCTTGCGCAACTTGCCCTTGCACGCGGGGCACTTGGTCAACGGCGGGTCGTTGAAGCTCTGCACGGCCTCGAGACGCTCGCCGCACTTCGTGCAGACGTACTCGTAGGTCGGCATGGTCGCTCCTCGATCCGGGTGCCCGGCTGGCACTCTCGTGTGTCGACTGCTAACGATACGCCGATTGCCGACGAGGTGTCGGATCGGTCCGCCACTTCGCGTCGCGCAACCAAACCTGGCCGCCGAACGTCATAAGTCGGGGCAGAATGAGCGTCCCAGCACTGGTCGGCACAACCCAGAAAGTCGAGTGAGATGCGGCTTCCCCGCGCAAGCGCCCGTACCACGGTGGTAGCCGTTGTCTCGACCGGCGCCCTGGTGGCCGTTGGTCTGGTCGTGGCGTTCGGGCTTGGCGACTCCCCGATCGGCGGGTCGCTCGCCGCCCCGGGCGAAGCGCCGCCCCCCGCGGTGCTCAGCACGCCGTCTCTCAAGCACAACAACCGGCTCCCGTTGCACAAGCGGCTGGTCTTCCAGGTGTCCAACGGCGCGTTGACCCAGGTCCACGTCGCAGAACCCAGCGGCCAGCAGATCCCCGGCAGCTTCGACGCGTCGCATTCGAGCTGGCGCAGCATCGCCAGCTTCGCGCCGCTGACCGACCTGATCGCCAAGGTGACCTACGCCGACCTGGCGCATCACGTCACGACGCGGCAGCTGTCGATCCGTTCGACCAACGCGAAGCACCGGCTGACTGCACTGCTGTCCCCCGGCAACGGCGACACCGTCGGCATCGCCCAGCCGGTCGCCGCCATCTTCAACTACGACGTTCCCGAGCGGATGCGAGCCGCCGTCGAAGGCCGGCTTAAGGTCACGACCCATCCGCACGTGGTCGGTGCCTGGCACTGGATGAGCGCTCGCGAGGTGCACTGGCGCCCGCCGGCGTACTGGAAGCCCGGCACCGCGGTCACGATCAGCGCGAACCTGCAGGGGCTGGACTTCGGTCATGGGCTGTGGGGCGCCGCGGGTGGACACCGCACCGCTTTCAAGATCGGTGACTCGCACATCGCCGAGGTCAACGTCGCGACGCACACGATGCACGTGTACGACAACGGCAAGCTGATCAAGACCTTCCCGGTCAGCACCGGCCGCGATCAGTACCCGACGATGGGCGGCATCCACATCGCGCTCGAAAAGGCGAAGGTCGTCGTGATGGACTCGGCGACGGTCGGCATCCCCAAGGGGAATCCGGACTACTACTACGAGACGGTCTACTGGGACGTCCGGATCTCCAACGGCGGCGAGTTCGTCCACGCCGCGCCGTGGTCGGTCGCCTCGCAGGGCTTCACCAACGTCTCGCACGGGTGCGTGAACCTCAGCACCGTCAACGCCGAATGGTTCTACAACTGGGCGACTCGAGGCGACGTCATCGACGTCTTCAACGCGGTCCGACCGCCCAGCTCGACCGACCCGGGCACGTCGGACTGGAACATGACGTGGAAGCAGTGGCTCGCTGGAGGCGCCGCGCCGTCACACGCGGCACGGGCGATCCACGCCGGACTCGCCTCGACCGGCGAGCCGGTGTTCGACCCGAAGCCTGCGAACGGCGCCGGCCACCACCAGGCGAAGCAGGACGGCACTCAGAACCAGGCGTAGCCCGCGGGGCGCAGCACACCCTGCACCGGACGGTCGTGCGCCTCGATGGGTACCTCCTCGATGAGCTCCTCGTCGAACACCACCGCGACCGACGGGACGCTCACCTGGGCGAGCGCGCGGTCGTAGTAGCCGCGGCCCCGTCCGAGCCGGTGCCCGTTCGCGTCGACCGCCAAGGCCGGGACCAGTACGACGTCCGCGGCGGCCAGGACGTCGGCGCCGAGTCGCGGACCGGCTGGTTCGCGAACGCCTCCCGGTCCGACCACCGTCTCGTCGCCGGGTGAATAGTCCGCCCACCCGAGGGCATCACCGGTCACGACGGGGACGACGATCCGGGTCCCGCCGGTCGCGAGAACGGCGAGCAGTTCGGCGGTCGGCGGCTCGGTGGGCAGCGAGAGGTACGCGGCGACCAGGCGCGCGCCGCGCCACCGGTCGACGCCGTGTTGCGCGATGGCAGAACCCGCGCGCACCAGGTCGGCCGGCGTCCGTCTGGCACGCGCCGAAATCGTCGCGGCGCGGATCCGGGCCTTGACGGCCGCGATCGGATCCTCTGGTTGCGCCACGCGACCAGTCTGATCCGGAGTGGCGATTACTGTGGCGTACATGACCGAGGTGACGAAGGCGGTCATCCCGGCTGCCGGGCTCGGCACCCGGTTCCTTCCCGCGACGAAGGCCATCCCGAAAGAGCTGCTGCCGGTCGTCGACAAGCCGGCGATCCAGTACGTCGTGGAGGAAGCGGTCCGCGCCGGCTTCGACGACATCCTGTTCGTCACGGCCAAGGGCAAGGAGGCGATCGAGGACCACTTCGCGCCGAATGCCACCCTCGAGGAGAGTCTGGAAGGCAGCGACTCCAAGCGCGAGCTGCTTGAACGGGTCCGGCACGCCTCGGAGCTCGCCACGGTCCACTCGGTGCTTCAGGACGAGCCGCGCGGCCTCGGCCACGCCGTGTTGTGCGCGGCGGAGCACGTCGGCGCCCAGCCGTTCGCCGTGCTGCTCGGCGATGACCTCATCGATGAGCGCGACGTACTGCTGACCCGGATGGTCGAGGTCCACCAGCGGCTGGGCGGCTGCGTCGTCGCGCTGCTGGAGGTGCCGCACGAGCAGATCGGCCTGTACGGCTGCGCCGCGGTCGAGACGACCGACGCCGGGGACGTGGTGCGCATCACCGGGCTGGTCGAGAAGCCTCCGCCGGAGGACGCGCCGAGCGACCTGGCGATCATCGGCCGCTACGTGCTCACGCCGCAGATCTTCGACGTACTCCGCGATACCGGTCCCGGCCGCGGCGACGAGATCCAGCTGACCGACGCGATCGAGAAGCTCATCGATCGCGCGGATGACGGCGGGCCGGTCTACGGCGTCGTCTTCCGGGGGCGCAGATACGACACCGGCGACAAGTCCGACTACCTCAAGTCCGTGGTCCAGCTGGCGTGCGACCGGTCGGACCTGGGGGAGGAGTTCCGGGCCTGGCTCACCGACTTCGTCGCGAGCGGGCGTGCCGCCAACGCGCCGAGCGAGCCGCTTCCGCCGTGACGCGAGGCGGAGGTGACACCGTGTCCCGGATGATCCGGTGGCCGACATGACCCAGGCGCTCAAGCCGGTGGACGCGCACCTGCAGGAGGTGCTGTCCGCCGTCGCTCCGTTGAGCAGCCTCGACCTCGGCCTGTCCGATGCCCACGGATGCGTCCTCGCCGAGGACGTCTTCACCAACTTCCCGCTGCCGCCGTTCGACAGCGCGGCGGTCGACGGCTACGCGGTACGCAGCGCCGACGTCCGCTCGGCAACTCCCGACAAGCCGGTCGTGCTGCCGGTCGTCGGCGACGCGCTGCCCGGCACCACCACGCCACTGGGCGTGCAGTCCGGCCTTTCGGTGCGGATCGTCGCAGGCGCACCGGTGCCCGCGGGCGCGGACGCGGTGGTGCCGCGGGAGTGGACCGACGGCGGGATCGCCAACGTCGCCGTGCGCCAGCCGGTGACTCCCGGCAGGTACATCCGCGCGGAGGGCGGTGAGGCGCCGTCCGGCACCCGCCTGATGGCCGCCGGCCAACACCTGGGCGCCACCCAGATCGGGCTGCTCGCCGCGGTCGGTCGCGACCGGGTCGTCGTGATGCCCCGGCCCCGCGTCGTCGTCATCGTCACCGGCCACGAGCTGGTCGAGCCCGGTCAGCTGCTCGCACGCGGGCAGCTTCCGGACGCCAACAGCGCGCTGCTCACCTCCGCCGCCGAGGAAGCCGGCGCGATCGCGTTCCGGGTCGGGATCGTCCGCGACGAGGTCGGCGCGCTGGCGGACACTCTCGAAGACCAGCTGATCCGCGCGGATGTCGTGATCACCGCCGGCGGTTCGCCGGGCGGCGTCTCGACCGTCGTCCGTGAGGTCCTCAACCGGATCGGCAAGGTCGAGTTCGCCCATCTCGCGATGCAGCCGGGCACCGCGCAGGGGTTCGGCACGATCGGACCGGACCGCACCCCGTTCTTCGCGCTGCCGGGGGATCCGGTGAGTGCGTACATCTCGTTCGAGGCATTCGTACGCCCGGCGCTGCGCCGGATGATCGGCGTCGACCCGATCCTTCGGCCGATCGTCCGGGCGCGGCTGCACGAGCGCGTCACATCGGTGCGGGGAGTCCGGTCGTACCTCGCCGCCTGGCTGGCGGTCGAGAACGGCGCGTACACCGTCCGCGCGATGGGCGGTGGCAATGCCCAGCGCATCGCCGGGCTCGCGTCGGCGAACGCGCTGATCGTGGTGCCGGAGGATACGGAAACGGTCGAGGCGGGGGCGCCGGCGACGGTCATGATGCTCGAGCGCCGCGAGCCATGACCCCCCAGTCCGGCTGGCCGGCGGTGCTCCACGACGGCGCCATCGGGTTGCGACCGCTTCGGATGCGTGACGCGGGCGCCTGGGTCGAGGCGCGGCGTCACAACATCGAGTGGCTTCGGCCGTGGGAGGCGACCCCGCCCGGCGGCGGCGGCGTGTTCGGCATGTCCCGGCCGGTCTTCACGGGGATGACCCGGCGGTTGCGGGCCGAGGCGCGCGCGGGGCGCAGCCTGCCGTTCGCGGTCGTCGTCGACGGTGAGTTCCGCGGGCAGCTCAACGTCTCCGGCATCGTGCGCGGCTCGCTGGAGTCCGCGAGCATCGGCTACTGGGTGGATCGGCGGGTGGCCGGCCGCGGGGTCATGCCGACCTGCGTCGCGCTCGCGGTCGACCACTGCTTCCAGGCGGTCGGGCTGCATCGCATCGAGGTCAACATCCGACCCGAGAATGCGGCGAGCAAGCGCGTGGTGGAGAAGCTGGGCTTCCGGCTCGAGGGCACCCGGGAGCGGTTCCTGCACATCTCGGGGGACTGGCGCGACCACCTGACGTACGCCTTGGTCAAAGAAGAGGTGCCTGGAGGCCTGCTGGCGCGGTGGCACCAGACCCGAGGAACGGTCGGCGACACACCGACGTAGGTCCGTGCCCCCGGCCCCATCCCTCGTTAGCGTTTTGGTCACGATGGACATCACGTATCGGGACGTGACGATGACGGTGACCAGACTGTGAGCCCCGTCATCATCCTGGGCCTGGTGCTCATGTGGGCCGTGGTCCTCGTTCCGATGTGGCTGCGCCGTCACGACGAGGTCGAGGAGTCTCGATCCGTGGATCGCTTTTCTGCCGCCATGCACACCCTCTCCCGCCATGAGGGGCGTCCCGCCCAGCGCAACGTGAGAGCTCCGCAGCGTCCGGCCGTGCTGGATGTGCACGTCTCGGGCGCGTCCGCGCCCGAAGCGGTTGCTGCTCGCCGGCGGCGTACGCTTGCCCGCCGCCGCTCCCGGCTGTTCACCGGCCTCCTGCTCGCGGACATCGGCGTCCTCGTGGGCGCCGTCACAGGTGGCTCGCCGCTGCTGTGGACGCTGCAGGTGCTCCTCGACGTCGCCGCGGTGTGTTTCGTCGTCCACCTGCGCCGGATGGCGGTCATGGCCGCCGCCTCGCGCCGCCGTGCGGTGGCGAGGCGACGCGACAACGCAGTGCTCGACGAACTCGAGCGCGGCGCCGACCTCGAGCCCTCGTTCCGCGAGACCCCGGAGTGGGAGGAGGGTGTCACCGTCTTCCACGCGGGGTCGCAAGCCCGACCCGCCGCACAGCCGGTGGCCGAGGACGTCTTCGACCAGACCGCTCTGCTGGACGAGCCGGAGCTCGCCGAGGACCTGGCGGCCAGCTTCGACGAAGCGGTCGCCCTCGCGTCGTCGTCGTCGTCCGTCGCGCCGCGCATGGCCGCTACCGACGGGTTCTTCGACCAGGAGACCGACCTCAGCGCGGCCATCCCGCCGCGCAAGAGCTTCATCGAGACCGGAGCGATCCCCGCCGCCACGCGAGCGGCCGAGGTTGCCGAGCGGGCGCAACGGGCGGCCCGGGCGGCGTCGGCGGCAGCCGCCGCTGCGGCGGAGGCCGAGGCAGTGGGCGGCAGGCCGTGGGAGCCGCGGCCGGTGCCCCGCCCGACGTACGCCATGAAGCCGGCCGCGCCGCAGTCGCCCCCGGTGCGACCCCGGCGCAGCGAACCGCTGCTGCCGCCGGTCGAGCGGGCCGTCGAGCTCGAGACCGACGACGATCTCGAAGCGATCCTCGACCGTCGCTGGGCCGTCAACGACTGAAGCTCCGCCGTTGCCGCCTCGCCTCCCTAGAGCGCGGCCAAGTGGCACTCGCGACCCCGGCTAGACTCGATCCCGCTTCAAGGGGCTGTAGCGCAGTTGGTAGCGCACCTCGTTCGCAACGAGGGGGTCAGGGGTTCGAATCCCCTCAGCTCCAC
>DASZTV010000015.1:0-6553 GCA_035548125.1 Mycobacteriales bacterium
CGCAACCGCCCCCGAGTTGCGTACGCAGAACCGCTCCCCCACCACGCCGCGGATGAGCGCTTCACCGCCGGTGGCGCCGTAGAGGATCACGTTGCCGGCGATGACGTTCTCCTCGGCGCGGAACGCAGCAGACGGGTCGGGGCGGAGCACGATCCGCCCGCCGGACAGGCCCTTGCCGAGGTAGTCGTTGGAGTCGCCGAGCAGCCGGAGCGTGATGCCCTTCGGCACGAACGCGCCGAACGACTGCCCGGCGGACCCGGTGAACGTCACGTCGATGGTGCCGTCGGGCAGACCGGCATCGGCGTAGCGCTTCGTGACCTCGTGACCGAGGATCGTGCCGACTGTGCGGTTGACGTTGCGGATCGGCAGCTCGAGCTTCACCGGGGTGGCGTCCGCCAGCGCGCCTTCGCAGAGTTGCACCAGCGTCTGGTCCAGCGCCTTGTCCAGGCCGTGGTCCTGCTCGCGAATCCGGTGCCGCGGCCCGTCGACCTCCGGCGCGTGCAGGATCGGCGTGAGGTCGAGGCCGGCGGCCTTCCAGTGCTCGATCGCGGCGGTGGTGTCGAGCGCCTCGACCTGACCGACTGCCTCCTCGATCGACCGGAAGCCGAGTGCAGCGAGGTGCTCGCGGACCTCCTCCGCGACGTACTCGAAGAAGTTCTGTACGAACTCCGGCTCGCCCGTGAACCGCTTGCGCAGCTCGGGGTTCTGGGTGGCGATCCCGACCGGACAGGTGTCGAGGTGGCAGACCCGCATCAGGATGCAGCCCGACACCACGAGCGGCGCCGTGGCGAAACCGAACTCCTCCGCGCCGAGCAGCGCCGCGATGACGACGTCACGGCCGGTTTTCATCTGGCCGTCGACCTGCACCACGATCCGGTCGCGCAACCCGTTGAGCAGCAACGTCTGCTGGGTCTCTGCGAGCCCGAGCTCCCACGGCGATCCGGCGTGCTTCAGCGACGTCAGCGGCGCGGCCCCGGTGCCGCCGTCATGGCCGGAGATCAGCACGACGTCGGCGTGCGCCTTCGACACACCTGCGGCGACGGTTCCGACGCCGACCTCCGCGACCAGCTTCACGTGGACCCGCGCCTGCGGGTTCGCGTTCTTCAGGTCGTGGATCAGCTGCTTCAGGTCCTCGATGGAGTAGATGTCGTGGTGCGGCGGGGGCGAGATCAGTCCGACACCAGGCGTCGACCCGCGGGTCTTTGCGATCCACGGATACACCTTGTTGCCGGGCAGCTGGCCACCTTCGCCCGGCTTGGCACCCTGCGCCATCTTGATCTGGATGTCGTCGGCGTTGGTCAGGTAGTCACTGGTGACGCCGAACCGACCGCTCGCAACCTGCTTGATCGCGCTGCGCCGCTCCGGGTCGTGCAGCCGGTCGGTGTCCTCGCCGCCCTCACCGGTGTTGGACTTGCCGCCGATCCGGTTCATCGCGATCGCCAGCGTCTGGTGCGCCTCGAGGGAGATCGAGCCGTAGGACATCGCGCCGGTTGCGAAGCGCTTCACGATCTCGGAGGCCGGCTCGACCTCCTCGATCGGTACCGGCGGGCGCAGACCTTCCTTGAACGTGAAGAGGCCGCGAAGCGTCATCAGCTTCGCCGCCTGCGCGTCGACCGCGGAGCTGTACTCCTTGAAGACCTCGTACCGACCGCTTCGCGTCGCGTGCTGCAGCTTGAAGACCGTCTGCGGGTTGAACAGGTGCGGCTCACCCTCGCGGCGCCACTGGTACTCGCCGCCGACCCACAGTCGGCGATGCTTGTGCGGCACGCGCGGGTAGGCCTGGCGGTGACGCGCCGCGACCTCGTCCGCGAGCACGTCCAAGCCGACGCCGCCGAGGCGCGACGTGGTACCCGTGAAGTAGTCGTCGATGACGTCCTGCGCGAGGCCGAGCGCCTCGAAGATCTGCGCGCCGGTGTAGGAGCTGACGGTGGAGACGCCCATCTTGCTCATCACCTTGAGGACGCCCTTGCCGAGCGCCTTGATGTACTTGTGCACCGCCTCGTTCGCGTCTACCCCGGTGACGATGCCGCTGCGGACCAGGTCCTCGACGGACTCCATCGCGAGGTACGGGTTCACCGCCGCGGCGCCGTACCCGACGAGCAGCGCGACGTGATGCACCTCGCGCACGTCGCCGGCCTCGACGACCAAGCCCACCTTGGTGCGGGTCTTCTCGCGGATCAGGTGGTGGTGCACCGCGCTGGTCAGCAACAGCGACGGGATGGGCGCCAGCTCGGCGTCGCTGTCACGGTCAGAGAGCACGATCAGCCGAGCGCCGCTGGCGATCGCGTCGCTCACCTCCTGACGGGCGCGCTCGATGGCGGTACGCAGCGCGTCGCCGCCACCGGACACCGGGTACAGGCCCTTCACCACGTGACAGGCGAAGCCCGGCAGGTCGCCGTCGTCGTTGACGTGGATGATCTTCGCGAGCTCGTCGTTGTCGAGCACGGGGAACGGAAGAGTGACCTGTCGGCACGACGCAGGGGTCGGCTTCAACAGGTTGCCCTCGGGCCCGATCGACGTGCCGAGTGAGGTCACCAGCTCCTCGCGGATCGCGTCGAGCGGCGGATTGGTGACCTGTGCGAACAGCTGCGTGAAGTAGTCGAAGAGCATGCGCGGGCGCGACGAGAGCGCGGCGACCGGCGTGTCCGTGCCCATCGACCCGATCGCCTCCGCGCCGGACCGCGCCATCGGCGCGACGATGACCCGCAGCTCTTCCTCGGTGTAACCGAAGGCCTGCTGGCGTCGTACGACGGATTCGTGGGAGTAGACGATGTGCTCGCGCTCGGGGAGGTCCTCGAGATGGAGCTGCCCGCCGTGCAGCCACTCGCGGTACGGCTCCGCCGCAGCGAGCTCGGCCTTCAGCTCGTCGTCGTCGACGATCCGCCCGGCGACGGTGTCGACGAGGAACATCCGGCCGGGCTGCAGCCGGCCCTTGCGCACGATCCGGTCCTGCGGGATGTCCAGGACCCCGACCTCGGAAGCGAGCACCACGCGGCCGTCATCGGTCACCCAGTACCGCGACGGGCGCAGCCCGTTGCGGTCGAGCACGGCGCCGATCACGCTGCCGTCGGTGAACGCCACGCACGCCGGGCCGTCCCACGGCTCCATCACGCAGGCGTGAAAGTCGTAGAACGCCTTGCGGTCCGGGTCCATCTGCGGGTTGTTCTCGTGCGCCTCGGGAATCATCATCAGCACCGCATGAGGCAGCGATCGGCCGCCGAGGTGCAGCAGCTCGAGCACTTCGTCGAAACTCGCCGAGTCGCTGCCGCCCGGGGTGATGATCGGGAACAGTCGCGACAGGTCGCCCGGCAACACGTCGCTTTCGAGCAGCGCCTCACGAGCCCGCATCCAGTTGCGGTTGCCCATGACGGTGTTGATCTCGCCGTTGTGGGCGATGTAGCGATACGGGTGCGCCAGCGGCCACGACGGGAAGGTGTTGGTCGAGAAGCGCGAGTGCACCAGCGCAATCGCCGAGGTGAACCGGTCGTCGGTGAGCTCCGGGAAGAACGCCGGCAGCTGGTCGGTCGTGAGCATGCCCTTGTAGACCAGGGTCCGGCAGGACAACGAGGGAAGGTACGCGCCGACCTCTCGCTCGATGCGCTTGCGGGCGCAGAACGCGAGCCGCTCCAGCCGCATGCCGGTCGAGCCGTCGCCGGCCGCGACGAACAGCTGGCGGAACCGAGGCATTACGGACAGCGCGGTGCCGCCCAGAGAAGAGGCGTCGATCGGCACGTCGCGCCACCCGAGAACGGTCAGCTCCTCCTCGCGCGCAATCCGCTCGATGGCGTCGACCGCCTTGCGCTCGGTCTCGTCGTCGTCCGGCAGGAAGGCGAGCCCGACGGCGTACCCGCCGGCCTCGGGGAGCTCGAATCCGACAACCGCACGCAGGAACTCATCCGGGACCTGCACGAGGATCCCGGCGCCGTCGCCGGTGTTGACCTCGGCGCCCGACGCGCCACGGTGGTCGAGGTTGTGGAGCGCGGTCAGCGCGTCGGCGACGATCGCGCGGCTGCGACGCCCGTGCATGTCCGCGACGAACGCCACGCCGCAGGCGTCGTGCTCGTTGGCGGGGTCGTAGAGACCCTGCGCCTCGGGCATCGCCGGAGAGCGAAACGGTTCACCCGGATGGAGTGGCAGAGCACACATGGCGGGACCCGTCCTGTCGATGTCGTCACACGGCGCGCACATCACCGGGGTACGGAGATGTGTTGCGGTTGCGTAGTGCGGGACGGCGTCGGCCCTGCCCGCTCAGGTTACCTCAGCGTTACAGAACCGGGCCAAACGACTTTCGGCCACAGTTCAGGCGATGACTACCCCAGAGCGGCGGCTTGTTAACCGGCGACGCTGGTTCCAATCGCGTGGCCCACGCCGTAGACCACGGCGACGGTACCCGCGCCCAGCAACAGCTGGCGGACCGCCCCGATCAACACCGAACGCTGTGTGAACCGGGCCACGGCCCCGCCCATCACGAGCAGCAGGACGGCCCCGAGCAGGATCGACCAGACCAGCGTGTGCGCGCCGCACAGGTACGGAATGAGCGGCACGAACGCACCGAGGCCGAACGTGACGAACGACAGGACGGCAGCGACGTACGGCGAGGGCTGCTCGTCGGGATCGACACCGAGCTCCTCGCGGACGTGGACCCGCCAGGCTTCGTCAGGGTCCTTCGAGACCTCACGCGCCACCCTGACCGCGAGGTCGCGGGGCAGGCCGCGGCGCCGGAACAGGCCGGCGAGCTCACGCTCCTCCGCCGCCGGGCTCCGCTCGATCTCGGCGCGTTCCTTCTCGATCTCGGACTGGACGAGGTGGGTCTGCGACTGCACCGAGGTCCACTCGCCGACCGCCATCGAGAACGATCCGGCGAGCAACCCGGCCATCCCGGTGAGGATCACGTCGTGCGGGGAGGTGCTCGCCCCGGCGACGCCGGCGACGAGCGCCCCGTTGGAGACCAGGCCGTCCAGCGCGCCGAACACCGCGGGGCGCAGCTTCCCTGCATTGACGTCGCGGTGCGTGTGGTGGATCTCGCCACCCTTGACCGCCACCGCGGGCATCGACTCCTTGGGCCGAGTCTCTGTCACGTGGCCAGCCTAGGCTCGTCGGCCCCGGCGTCCTCCGAGGCGCCCGCCGACCCCGTCCGCCTCCCGGCAAGGACGAAGTACGCCGCCGCTGCGGCGAACACCAGCACGCTCACCCAGTCGTTGAGCCGCAAACCGAAGAATCGGTGCGCGTCGTCGATGCGCAACGCCTCGATCCAACCGCGGCCCGCCGTGTAGAGCATCACGTAGAGCGCGAACGCACGCCCCTTGGTGAAGTGCCTGCGGCGATCCAGCCAGATCACGGCCAGCGCGACGCCGACGTCCCACAAGGACTCGTAGAGGAAGGTCGGCTGGTAGTAGGCGTCGTCGAGGTGCCCGGGTATGCGATGCGAGATGTCGATGTGCAGCCCCCACGGCAACGACGTCGGCCGCCCGTACAGCTCCTGGTTGAACCAGTTACCCCAGCGCCCCACGGCCTGCGCGAGCGCCAGGCCCGGCGCGAGCGCATCCGCGAACATCGCGAAGCTGACGTTGAACCGCTTGCAGCCGATCCACGCGCCGAGCGCGCCGAAGATCACGGCGCCCCAGATACCCAGCCCCCCGTCCCAGATCTTCAGCGCCGCAACCGTGCCCTGGCCGTGCGAGCCCCAGTACAGCTCCGGGTTGGTCGCCAGGTGATACAGCCGGGCGCCGACCAGTCCGAACGGCACCGCCCACGTGGCAACGTCCGCGACCGCTCCCTTGCGCGCACCACGGGCAACCAGCCGACGGTCCGCGACATACGCCGCGACGACGACACCGGCGATGATGCACAGCGCGTAGAACCGGATCGGCAGCGGACCGAGATGCACCACGCCGCGCGAGGGGCTCGGAATGTGGGCGGGCAGCATCGCGCGGATCAGGCTACTTGTCAGGTTCTCGCGCCGCCGGAGCGCGCTGCGGACCTGACAGCTTCACTCCCGTACGCCGGCAGCCAGCTCCGACGCGAGACTGCCCACTGCCTTCGCACCCGATGCGGCATCGGCGGCGTCCAGCAGACAGCGCACGAGCGCGGACCCGACGATCACGCCGTCGGCGTAGGACGCCACCTCCGCCGCCTGCTCGCGGGTGGAGACGCCGAGCCCGACGCCGACCGGCAGCTCCGTCACAGCGCGCACCCGGCTCACCAGCTCGGGGGCAACCGCGGACGTGGCCGTGCGCGCACCGGTCACGCCCATCGTCGATGCGGCGTACACCCAGCCGCGGCACGAGGCGACCGTGCTCGCGATTCGTTCGTCAGTCGACGAGGGGGCTACCAGGAACACCTTGTCGAGACCGGCGGCGTCAGCCACCCCAAGCCACTCCCCCGCTTCATCGGGAATCAGGTCGGGTGTGACCAGGCCGGTGCCGCCAGCAGCCGCGAGATCCTTCGCGAAGCGATCCGCGCCGTACGCAAGCACCGGGTTCCAGTACGTCATCACCACGACGGGCACACCCATCGCAGCGGTTGCCTCCACGGTGCGCAGTACATCGGCGAT
>DASZTV010000016.1:0-32654 GCA_035548125.1 Mycobacteriales bacterium
CGCCTCGCCTCCCTAGAGCGCGGCCAAGTGGCACTCGCGACCCCGGCTAGACTCGATCCCGCTTCAAGGGGCTGTAGCGCAGTTGGTAGCGCACCTCGTTCGCAACGAGGGGGTCAGGGGTTCGAATCCCCTCAGCTCCACAAGCGCCGGGAGTCGAGCGGAGAGCGCGTCAGCGTTCTCCCGAGGCGACCAAGCTTGTCGAACCACGCGACGGTTCGGACCCTCGCATGGAGAACACTGGCGGCAGGCGATTGAGGCTGTCGCGGAGAAATACTCCGCTTGTGGACCCGCTGCGCTATCCGGATGACCACTCCGCGCACCTAACCCGCCGCCGGGTGCTGCAGTACGGCGCCGCCGCGGCGGCGCTCGGCGCGGTCGCTCCCTGGCAGGCGGCGCACGGCGCGACCCCGAGACTGCCCCGGGTCCGCGAGGCCGGCGCGCTGCACTACCCGCGGCGGCCGGTCGGGAAGTTCACCGGCGCGTTCCCGTTCGACCACATCGTGCTGGTCATGCAGGAGAACCACTCGTTCGACAACTACCTCGGGATGCTGCCAGTCAGCGGTCAGCCGAAGGCGGACGGCTTCACGTTCAACAAGCGCGACGAGCCGGTCAACTGGAACCCGATCGGCAAGGAGCGGATGTACGCCTACCACCAGGCGGGCGCGATCGGCTCCTCCGACACCGGCAGCCAGAACTGGAACGACAGCCATCAGCAGATCGCCCATGGGGCGATGAACGGCTTCGCCGAGACCGGCCCCGGATCGATGGGCTACTACACCGAGGACGACCTGCCCTTCTACTACTCGCTGGCGAAGACGTTCACCCTCGCCAACCGCTGGTTCTGCTCGGTGCCGGCGCAGACGTACCCGAACCGCCGCTTCTTCATGGCGGCGACGGCGACCGGCGTGATCTCCACCGACCTCGACACCGTCACCCGCTACCCCCGCAACGGGACGATCTGGGACCAGCTGAGCCGGCACAACATTCCGTGGGCGAACTACTTCAGCGACGCCCCGACGACGGCGATCATCTCCGGCACGTTGTTGCGGCACGCCGCGAACCTGCGGCGCATCGAGCAGTTCTATGTCGACGCGGCGGCGGGCAACCTGCCGGCGGTCAGCCTCGTCGACTGCAACATGGGCGCCATCCAGACTCAGGTGTCCGGCGTAGTGGAGGACCTGCCCGCTCCGATCCCGACGTTCACCCGGCTGCCCGACACCGCCGTCGACATCACCTGCGAGTCGGAGGAGAACCCGGAGGACGTCCAGCTCGGTGAGGCGTTCGTCGCGCGCATCGTCAACGCCGTGATGCACGGGCCGAAGTGGCGGCGGACGCTGCTGATCTGGCTGTACGACGAACACGGCGGCTACTACGACCACGTGCCGCCGCCCCGCGCGGTCACGCCGGACGGCTGGAAGCCGGACCTCGGCACCGATCACGTACCCGGCGGCTACAACCGCTACGGGCCGCGCGTTCCCGCCGTGGTCGTGAGCCCGTACGCCCGCAAGCGGGCCGTCACGAACCTGGTCCACGACCACACGTCGGTGCTGGCGACCATCGAAAAGCAGTGGAACCTGCCGGCGCTCACCCGTCGCGACGCCAACGCGCGAACGCTCGCGGACTTCCTGGACACCTCGAAGCCCGCGTTCCTCGAACCGCCGACGCTGGCCAAGCCCGCTAACCCGCTGCCGGGTCTGCTGACCGGTTACCAGCACGGGCATCCCGTGCCGCCGGCGCCGGGCAAGACCAAGCCGAAGGGCGGTCCGAAGCCGAAGTGAGGAACCGGGTGCGTCGCTGGGTCGTCGTCGCGGCCGCAGCGCTGACGGCAGCGACCTCGGTCGCCGTCGCGAGCGCGGCGCCCGCACACGGCCAGCCGCGCGCCGCTGCGCCGTGCAGTCCCCGTCTGCTGGTCCTGTCGGCGTTCCCGACGGAGCTCGGCCCGCTGCTGGCACGCACTCAGCCGGTCGGCGGCGTCGCCGTACCGGTGAGCGGTCACACGTTCTACCTGGGCGACATCGGCGGGCACCACGCGGTGCTGGCGCTGACCGGGATCGGGCCGGCCAATGCGCGCCACACCACGCGCCTCGCGTTGCGGCATTTCAGGTGCGGCGGTCGTACCTCGATCACCGGCATCGTGTTCTCGGGGGTCGCGGGCGGCGACTACATCGGTGATGTCAACGCCGCCACCCGGTGGACCGAGGACGGCAAGCACTTCGTCCCCGTCAGCAAGGCGATGGAACGCGTCGCCCGCCGGGTGCAGCGGGCTCATCACTACCGGCTCTCCCGTGACAACCACCTCGGCGACCCGTTGTGCATCCACCTGAACCCGGCCTTCGGACCGGCTGTCACGGTGTCGCACGTGCCGACGTTCAAGGTCGGCGGCACCGGACTCACGACCGACCCGTTCGGCGGCAAGGCGTTCCCGTGCGTGCCCGATGCCGGTGATGTCTTCGGGTGCAGACCTTGCCAAGCGACCAACGCCACGCCGAAGGACCCGCTCACCGTCCTGCAAAGCCTGCTGCCGTTCGCGAATCCGAGCTTCTTCTCGAGCTACTTCGCCTCGGAGTCCTCGCCGCCGGGGACGTACGTGAGCGAGGACAACGAGACCGCCGAGGTGGCCAAGACTGCACGGGCCGCCGGGCTGCCGTTCATCGGCTTCCGCGGGGTGTCCGACGGGGGAGGCGACCCGCTGCACCTGCCCGGCTACCCGTTCAGCTTCTTCGTCTACCGGCAGCTGTCCGCGGATAACGTCGGCGCGGTGGCGGCGTCGTTCATCCGCGCGTGGCACGACGCGAGCAACGTCGATCCCTCGATGCCGAATTGATCACTTCTGACTATGTTCGAACGGCGTTTCTAGCTCGACCCTGATCGCATGGGAACAAGTGGGGAGGGCGTGGCCGCCCCACCGCGCCTTCCGCTGCAGACGCTGCCTTCGGAGTTGTGTGACGCCGAGCCCGACCTGGCCTCGCGGGTCGTGGACTCACCCCTGCGCACTCCGGACTTTTACGCGCAGCTGCTCGAGACCGCGCCCGACGGCATCGTGGTCGTCGACGCCGACGGAACGATCGTCGTCACGAACCGGAAGGCCGAGGCGTTGTTCGGCTGGAGCCGCCAGGAGCTGGTCGGTCGCCCGCTCGAGATGTTGATCCCGGTGCGCTCTCGCGCCGGCCATCCGAACCATCGGCTCGGCTACACGGCGGACCCGCGAAACCGGCCGATGGGCTCCGGCCTCGAGCTGACGGCGCTTCGCGCCGACGGGACCGAGTTTCCGGTCGACATCAGCCTCAGCCCGCTCATCACCGACGAAGGAACCTTCGTCTCCGCCGCCGTGCGTGATGCCACCGACCGCAAGAAGACAGAACAGGAGCTGCGCGCCGCCAACGTGAGGCTGCAGTCCGCAGTGATGGATCTCGAGGCTCGCTCCCGCGACACCTCGGCGCTGTCGCGAGCGAGTCAGGTCATGCAGAGTTGCGCACGCCTGGACGAGGCGATGGAGGTCATCGCACGCGCCAGCGCCTCTCTCTTCGAGGGCGTTCCCGGAGGGATCTTCACGACCTCGGCCGACTCCGAGATGCTCGACGCGTTCGCGAGCTGGTCCGATCTCGGCGCCGTTGAGTCGTTCCGGGCGGAGGACTGCTGGGGGCTGCGTACCGGACGGGTCCACGTGCTCGGTGAGGACGAGCTCGCTCTGCCCTGCCCGCACGTCCCGGCGGGGACGGTCTGGTCGGTGTGTGTTCCGCTGGTGGCGCAGAGCGAGACGCTCGGCCTGCTGCACCTGCGGGTCGACTCGACTGCGGACCGGGAGTCCTCGCTGCTTCGGATCGAAGAGCTCTCCACCCTGGTCCGTGACCAGTGGGGGTTGACGCTCGCCAACCTGAGGCTGCGCGACACGCTGCGGGACCGCTCGATCCGCGACCCGCTGACCGGGTTGTTCAACCGGCGCTTCCTCGACGAGTCGTTCGAGAACGAGCTACGACGCGCGCGTCGACGCGATCAGCAGGTCACCGTGGCGGTGGTGGACCTCGATCACTTCAAGGTGTTCAACGACTCGCACGGCCACCACGGGGGAGACGCCGTGCTACGGCTGTTCGGCCGTCACCTGCTCGAGATGACGCGGGCCGAGGACGTCGTCGCGCGGTTCGGCGGCGAGGAGTTCGTCGTGCTGTGGCCTGACACGTCGATCGCCGAGGGCTTGCGCCGCGCCGAGAGCTTGGCCGCGAGCTGGCGCCAGCACGCTGACGACGCCGCCGCAGTGCTGCAACCGCTGCCGACGCTGTCGATCGGGGTCGCGTCGTTCCCCGGCAGCGGAGACACCGCGCAGGAGGTCTTTGCCGCCGCCGACGCGGCCCTGTACCGCGCGAAGGATGCCGGCCGCGACCAGGTCGTGGTGGCGGACCCCCGGGTGGATCAGGCGGCGCGGTAGACCACGAACGACGCGGCGACGTACTGGCAGATGAACGCCGCGATCGTGCAGGTGTGGAAGATCTCGTGGAAGCCGAACCAGCGCGGGCTGGGGTTCGGACGCTTGATGCCGTAGACCAACCCGCCGACCGTGTAGAGCAAGCCGCCGACAGCGACCAGCACGAACGCGGCGACGCCGGCGCCGTGCAGCAGTTGTGGGAAGACGAACGCCATGGCCCAACCGAGGCCGATGTAGAGCGGCACGTAGGACCAGCGGGGCGCGCCGACCCACAGGACGCGGAACGCGACGCCGAACAGCGCGGTCGCCCACACCGCCGCAAAGATCGCGATCCGTGGGTCTCCCTTCAGCGCCAGCACCGTGAACGGCGTGTACGACCCGGCGATCAGCAGGAAGATGTTGGCATGGTCCATGCGCTTGAGCCGCCGCTCGACTGCAGGTGACCAGTTACCCCGGTGATAGATCGCGCTCGTCGTGAAGAGCAGGAACGACGTCAGCGCGAAGGCGCCGGCGGCCAGTCGTGCCGAGGTCGACGGCGCGAGCGAGACGAGCACGATGCCGGCCGCGAGCGCCAGCGGGGAGGTCACGGCATGGAGCCAGCCGCGGAGCTTCGGCTTCGCCCCGGCAACGACGTCCGCGACTGCATCGGTCGTGCGCCGAGCAAGATCACGCGGATCGGTCACGCGACCAGTGTTGCCCAGTTTTCGGCGTTCGACGCACCAGAACCCGTGCTGTCAGCCTTCGGGCAGGCTCGTCTCAGCAATCATTCAGAACCTACGGGCACCGTCGTTGAGGTCGAGACGACGGAGGAAGCACTGCAATGAGCGACGACGACGGCCTGTTCTGGTCCCCCTTCGCCAGCAACTCGGATGAAGCCGCGAACGCCGAGCACACTCCGACGGAGCCGTTTCCCACGGAGCCCGTCGGCCCCTCCGGCCCGGCGTTCGGCCCCCAACCGGCTTCAGCCGCGTCGCGTCGCAGCGGGATCTCCCGGTCGCTCCGTTCCACCACCGCGATGCTCGCCGTCACCGCCTTCGTGTTCGGCGGTGGCGGCGTTGCGCTGGGCGCGGAGCTGCTGAACCACGGCTCGAACTCGCCATCCGGCGGTGGCGGGCTGGCGGTGAGCAGCGCGAGCCCCGCGTCGCTCACGTCGAACCCGAAGTCGTACGCAGCGATCGCCGCGAAGGTGCTTCCTTCGGTCGTCTCGATCCGCGTCAGGAGCCAGAGCCAGTCCGACACCGGATCGGGCGTCGTGCTTCGGCCCGACGGTTACATCCTCACGAACAACCATGTCGTGTCGGCCGCCAGCGGTGGCGCGGGCACGGTCAGCGTGACCTTCAACGACGGGTCGAGCGAGTCGGCGAAGATCGTCGGCACCGATCCGCTCGATGACCTCGCCGTCGTCAAGGTCGCGAAGTCCGGACTGACGGCCGCGTCGCTCGGCAACAGCTCGCAGCTGCAGGTCGGTGACCCCGTCCTCGCGGTCGGGTCGCCGCTCGGCCTGACCGGCACGGTGACGGCCGGAATCGTGTCCGCGCTGAACCGGCCGGTCGAGACGCAGCAGGAGCCACAGCCGCAGCAGATCGACCCGTTCGGCTTCAACTTCAACGGCAACCAGGGTCAGCCCGCCCAGCCGACGGTGATCGACGCGATCCAGACCGACGCGGCGATCAACCCCGGCAACTCCGGCGGCCCGCTCGTGAACGCCGCGGGACAGGTGATCGGTATCAACTCCGCGATCGCGTCGCTCGGTTCGAGCGGCTTCGGTTCGCAGAGCGGCAACATCGGCGTCGGCTTCGCCATCCCGATCGACCAGGCCCGCACCATCGCCGGTGAGTTGATCGACACCGGGCACGCGTCGCATCCTTTGCTTGGGGTCACCCTGGCTGACACCACGTCGGCCAACGGAAACGGTCGGGCTCTGGTCCGGTCGGTCACCGCGGACGGCCCCGCCGCGAAGGCGGGCATCAAGGGAGGCGACGTGATCACCGCAGTCGGCGGGCTTCCCACCGCCGGTGCCGACGCCGTGATCGCGGCGATCCGCAGCTACCAGCCGGGCGACCGGGTCAAGGTGACCTACGTGCGCGGCGGGAACACCAAGACCGTGACCGTCACCCTCACCGACGCGACGTCCTCGAATTAGGCCGAGCGAACCGGTCATGCCCGCAGGTCCCCAGGTGCTCGTCGTCGACGACGACCCGCAGCTGCGGGAGGCGCTCACCCGCGCGCTCGAGCTCGACGACTACCGGGTCGCCACGGCGAGCAACGGGGTCAAGGCGCTCGAGGCGGTCAGCCAGAACCGTCCGGACGTGATGGTGCTCGACGTGATGATGCCGTACGTCGGCGGGCTCGACGTGTGCCGTACGTTGCGCAGCAAGAAGGACCGGCTGCCGATCCTCGTGCTGACGGCGCGCGACGAGGTCGGAGACCGCGTGGCCGGGCTCGACGCGGGTGCCGACGACTACCTGACGAAGCCGTTCGCGCTGGAGGAGCTGCGCGCACGGTTGCGCGCCCTGCTCCGCCGGACCGCCGTCGAGGAAGGCGATGACACCGCGGTGTTGGTCTACGAGGACCTCGAGCTCGACCCGCTCGCGCACACGGCACGGCGGGGTGGCCGCTCGATCGATCTCACCCGCACCGAGTTCGCGTTGCTCGAGCTGCTGCTGCGCAACGCCGGACGGCCGCTGCCGCGCGAGACGATCATGGACCGCGTGTGGGGCTGGGAATCCGAGCCGACCAGCAACTCCCTGGAGGTCTTCGTCGGCTACCTGCGGCGCAAGACCGAGGCCTCCGGTGAGCCTCGGCTGATCCACACGGTGCGCGGCGTGGGGTACGTCCTTCGCGGCGACCAATGAGTGGGCGAGCCGCGCGAGTTCGACGTACCGTCGACGGCATCGACAGCCGCTGGAAGAACGCTCCGATCCGCACGCGGCTCACCGGGGCCGCCGCGTTCGCGGCGACGTTTGCCATCGTGGCGGTGGTCGCCGTCGCCTACATCGCGGTCCACCACGAGCTCTACAGCAACATCGATGGTCAGCTGCGAGCGCAGGCGCATAGCGCGCACTCCATCCGCGTGGACCCGCTTTCGCTGCAGCCGCAGGTCGTGCGGGACCCTGGGGAGTCCTCCGGCAACGTCCAGGTGGTCGACGGCGAGGGCCACAAGATCAAGGAGCCCGGCGGCCTGACGCTTCCGGCGAGCGCTCGCGACGCCCACATCGCGGCCGATGGCGGTACGTGGCTGCGCACGGTGAACGTCGGAGGCTCCCCGATGCGGATCCTCACCGTCCAGCGGTCGTTCACCTCTTCAAACGGCGAACGAGTTGCGCTTGCGCTACAGGTGGCGCTGCCGCTGACGACGGCCAACAGCGAGCTGCACAAGCTAAAGCTCGCGTTCCTGTTCCTGGTGTTGCTCGGCTTTGCCATGGCGACGGTCGGCACGTCCTTCGTCGTACGCCGCACCATGCGCCCGGTCGCGCGACTGACGGAAGCCGCCGAGGAGATCGCCCGAACCCGGGATCTCGCGACGCGGATCGAGGACTACGGCGGCGACGAGCTCGGGCGCCTTGCTTCGACGTTCAACGCCATGCTCGACGCGCTCGAGCGGTCGCTCGGCCAGCAGCGCCAGCTGATCCTGGACTCCAGCCATGAGCTGCGCACCCCGCTGGCGAGCCTGCGTACCAACGTCGAGGTGCTGCACGACGTGGATCGGCTCTCGGTCGAGCAGCGGCGGGCGCTGCTGGAAGGCATCGTCACCCAGCTCGACGAGCTGACGGCCCTGGTCGCGGACGTTGTCGAGCTCGCCAGAGGCGATGTCCCTGAGGCGGCATTTGAAGAGCTCTCGTTCGACGAGCTCGTCGCCCACGCCGTCGACCGAGCGCAGCGCCACTGGCCGAACGTGGCCTTCGACTACCTGGGCGAGGCGGTCACCGTGCGCGGCGTTCCGGCGCGGCTGGACCGCGCGGTGGCCAACCTGCTGGACAACGCCGGGAAGTTCAGCGCCGCCGGCTCGGAGGTCGAGGTCCGCCTCACTTCCGACGGTGTGCTCACCGTTGCCGATCGCGGGCCGGGTATCCCCGATGAGGCCATCGGCCAGGTCTTCGACCGGTTCTACCGCGCCGACGAGGCACGGGCGCTGCCCGGCTCCGGCCTCGGCCTGTCGATCGTGAAGCAGGTCGCCGACGGTCACGGCGGCACCGTGACGGTGGCCAACCGGCCGTCGGGCGGCACGATCGTCACGCTGTCGCTTCCGGTCCCCGGCGGTGTCACTGCCGCGGCCCCTGTCGTCGCGGCGGCACAGGAGCCGGAACCCGTCAGCTGATCGCGCATAGTGTGCGGTCGTGTCGTGGTTGCGGCTTGACGTCCACAGTGCGACGGCTCTCGCCGTCGCGATGCTCGTGGTCTGCGGGGTCGCCTACCGGTACGCCGGCCGTCGAGCGCGCTTCGTCGCGGCGGCTTCGTTCGAGATCGCCGTGGTGTGCGCGCTGTTCGCGCTGTGGCAGGTCGCCAACTCGCTGACGCGAGGGCACACCACCGGTGGCGTGTCGCGAGGCGAGTGGCTGTGGCACGCGGAGCGGGTGCTGCACCTCACGAGCGAGGTCTCGGTCCAGGACCTGATCATTCATCACCCGTGGCTGGTGCGCAGCGCGAACTACTACTACGACACGGCACACCTCACCCTGATGCTGGTCTTTCTGGTGTGGCTGTGGCTGCGGCACCGCGACCGTTACCCGATGGTGCGTAACACGATCGCGGCGTTCACCGCGATGTCGCTGCTGATCCAGATGGTTGCGGTTGCTCCGCCGCGCCTCATTACGGGTACCGGACTCATCGACACCGCTGCCCTCTACGGCCAGTCGGTCTACGCGGCGTTCGGTTCGGGGATCGCGGACGAGTACGCCGCGATGCCGTCCATCCACGTGGGATGGGCGGTGCTGATCTCAGTGGCCGTGGTGGTGAGCAGTACGAGTAGATGGCGCTGGCTTGCCCTGGCTCACGGCGTACTCACGATCTTCGTCGTCGTGGCGACCGCGAACCACTACTGGCTCGACGGAATCGCGGCCTGCGCACTGCTCGTCCCGGCCTGGCTGATCGCGCGGGGTCTGGAACGGCTCCGGCTCAGGATGCGCAGCGAGGTCGGCGAAGGGGAGCTGGCCGACGCCGTACCCGAGTCGGCTCAGATCCAGCAGGGTGCGTTCTCGTGATGCTGGTTGCGGTGCTCTGCCGTGCTGCATGAATGGGTGAACCAGATGCGTTTGTGCCAGTCGGTCTCAGGGATGTTGCGCGCGGTCAGCACCGGATAGAAGAAGTAGAACAAGATCATCGCGGTCGCGAGGAAGATCGTCGTCAACGTCGCCCCGGTTGCGCGCCTGGCCTCGCTCGTCGTGCGTTGACCCACCAGCAGCCCGATGCACAACGTCAGGGCCAGCACCATGAACGGCACGTTCGGCAGCATGTAGAACAAGAACATCGTCCGGTGGCAGTTGCCGGCCGGGCTGCACGCCGGATCGGTGTGCACCAGCTGTAGCTCCTGGAAGACCCAGGGCAGGTAGCCGAACGCGAACGTCACCAGGATTCCGGCCGCACGCCAGTCGCGGCGAGACACCCACATCCAGATCACGCCGATGAGCGCCGGGATCGTTGCCCACCAGATCGCGGGATTCCCGATCCCGAGGATCTCCTGGGAGCAGCTGCTGGCGCCGCAGCCGGCCTTCGTCTGGTAGTAGTACGCGACCGGCCGCTCGAGTAGCAGCCAGCCCCACGGATGGGACAGGTACGGGTGGGCGGCGTGCAAGGTGATGTCGTAGTGCCAGATGTCGCGCTGGTACTGCCACCAACCGTGAAAGACCGCCCAGTCGTGGCCTAGCCACGACTGCCCAGCGTGGACGTACAGGTCGTGGTCGTAGGCGTACTGCCCGTTGGAGGCGAACCAGCCCGCCCACGACGTGACGTACACCGCGGCGGGCACCAGCAGCAGGAGCAGCACGAGCGGTGTCAGCACCCGACCCGCCGCGTTGCGCGCCATCCAGGGGTCGAGCCGCCAGCCGCTCGGGTCACTCCGGTGCAGACCGAGCCCGTGGGCGCCTGCGGTGCGCCGCGCCCCGACGTCCCACGCAAGCGCGAGCAGGATCATCGCGGGGATGTAGTAGGCGCCGTTCCACTTGGTCGCGCAGGCGGCCCCGATACAGAGCGCGGCGGCGAGTCGCCACGGTCGGAAGCCGACCGACGGCCCCCACTCGTGGAACTCGAGCGGCCGGTCGAGTCGCTGCGCAAGTTTTCGTCGTCCGTAGTCGCGGTCGACCACGAGGCAGCCGAACGCGGCGATGACCCAGAACATCAGGAAGATGTCGAGCATCGCGGTCCGGCTCTGCACGAACTCCAGGCCGTCCACCGCCAGCAACCCGCCGGCGACGACACCGAGTGCGGTCGACCGGAACATCCGTCGGGCGATCCGAGCGACCAGCAGTACCGCGAGGGTGCCGATGAGCGCCGCGGAGAACCGGAACGCCAGAGGGCTCGCCGGGTAGACCGTGTGGTGGAACGTCACCGTCTTGCCGTGATCGAAGATCGCCTCGCCGAGCGCCATCAGCCACTTGCCGAGCGGCGGGTGGACGACGAACTCCGAGGCCTTCATCGCCCCGTTGGTCTCAACCCCGTGATGGAGCAGCGACCAGCTGTCGTGGGCGTAGTAGGTCTCGTCGAACACGATGTTGTTCGGGCTGCTCATCGTGTGCCCGCCGGGACGGGTGAGGCGGTAGAACCGGATGAAGCCGGCGAGGGCGGTGACCGCGAGCGGCAGCAGCCAGCCGAGCAGCCGATCGGTGGGCATCGGGCGCACCAGGCGCGCCCGGATCCGCTCCAGAGCTTCGCGAGCGGGGAGTGACACCGGCGGCTCCGCCACCTCCGCAGACGCCGTCGGCATGCCGTCATCGTATGAACGGTTGAATGAGCGCGTGCCACTCGTGCTCGCCGCCACCCCGATCGGCGACCCGCGCGATGCGTCGGCGCGACTGATCGAGGCGCTGGGAAGTGCCGACGTCGTGGCGGCCGAGGACACCCGACGGCTGCGTCGGCTCGCGGGGTCGCTCGGGATCACGCTCACCGGCCGGGTGGTCGCGCTCTACGACGCCGTCGAGCGGGGGCGTTCCGGTGGCCTGCTCGACGAGGTTGCGGCCGGCAGCACGGTTGTCGTGGTCAGCGATGCGGGCGTACCGCTGGTCTCCGATCCCGGCTACCTGCTGCTGACCGAGGCGATCGCTCGCGGGCTGCCGGTCACCGCGCTGCCGGGTCCCTCCGCTGTGACGACGGCGGTCGCACTGTCAGGGGTCCCGGTCGATCGGTGGTGCTTCGAGGGGTTCCTGCCGCGCCGCTCGGGGGAGCGCCGGTCCCGATTGAGCGAGCTCGCCGACGACCCCCGCGCCGTCGTGTTCTTCGAGTCCCCGAAGCGGATCGCCGCATCGTTGACCGACCTCGTGGCGGTGTTCGGCGCGGACCGCCGGGCCGCGGTGTGCCGCGAGCTGACGAAGACCCACGAAGAGATTCGGCGCGACACCCTCGGCGAGCTCGCGGCGTGGGCGGCAGACCACCAGGTGCTCGGCGAGGTCACCCTCGTGGTGGCCGGCGCCGACCGACGCAGCCGTCACGTGGATCCGTCGGCGCTGCGCGACGAGGTCGCGGCACTTGTCGCCGCCGGATCGACGCGACGCGACGCGATAGACGCGGTTGCCGCCTCGACCGGGCTCGCGAGGCGCGTCGTGTACGCCGCAGCGGTGACGTCCGAATCCCGCTAGTCGGTGTCCTCGGCTTGGGGACGGAACGGTGGATAAGCGGTGCGTCGAGGTGGCTTTCGGGGGACAACCGAACGCCTTCTGTGGACATCTCTGTGCATGGAAAAAAGTTCTGAAAAATAGTTCCTGAAACCTCTTGTGCTACCCCCGTCGAGCCACTACAAATCCGTCTGTCACCGCAACGCGGAGACCACGCAGGGGGAAGCTTTCGGGTGACCCTCAGCAGCGCAAGATGCGAAGCACGTTGGTAACAGCGTGTGACGTACTCGGGCACTTGGAGCGGTCAGTTCGGGCAACCGGGCGGGGCGCACCGGGAACGCCAGGTACGACGCGAAGCGAGGCACCTGCTTCCTGGGCGACCAGGCCAGCCAGGTGAGGCGCGGAGCGAGTGGTTCGGGTAACCGGATCGCGCCGTAGTGCACCTGCCTCGGGCAACCGGGTCATGGTCACAGCGGAGGCATCGAGCGGGTTTTCGTTCAGCGGAGTCCGGGTCCTTGCAACGCACGGCCGTCGGACGATCGACCTTGGTTGATCGGTCGACGTTGCCGGTGCAGTAGGGACACGAGCGAAGCCCCTCCGTCTCATACACGGAGGGGCTTCGCGCTATTTTCGCCGCCTTTTCCCGGCGCATCCGGTTCCGACACACGCCTGCGCGGTGTCGAAGAAATGCGCGAGCGCGCCTGAATAGGCTCTTGAGTTGAGTCGGTGTCGGCCGACCTCAACATTCGGGTGGAGGCGGAAGAGGACGTGTCACGCCAGATCCTTGCGGCGGTGGCGTGGCCGTACGCGAACGGTCCGCGACACATCGGCCACGTCGCCGGCTTCGGTGTGCCGTCGGACGTCTTCTCGCGCTACCACCGCCTCGCGGGCAACCGCGTCCTCATGGTCAGCGGCACCGACGAGCACGGGACCCCGATCCTCGTGCAGGCCGACCAGGAGGGCGTGACCCCGCGCGCGCTCGCGGACCGCTACAACCGCGTCATCGCCGAGGATCTGCAGCGGCTCGGGTTGTCCTACGACCTGTTCACGCGAACCACGACGCGCAACCACTACGCCGTGGTGCAGGAGATGTTCCGGACGCTGCACCGCAACGGCTACCTGATCGAGCAGACGACGAAGGGTGCGATCTCGCCGTCGACCGGTCGCACGCTGCCGGACCGCTACATCGAGGGCACCTGCCCGATCTGCGGGTACGACGGCGCGCGGGGCGACCAGTGCGACAACTGCGGCAACCAGCTCGACGCCGACGCGTTGCTCAACCCGCGTTCCCGGATCAACGGCGAGACGCCCGCGTTCGTCGAGACCGAGCACTTCTTCCTCGACCTGCCGTCGCTCGCCGACGCGCTCGGCAGCTGGCTGCAGACCCGCACCGACTGGCGACCCAACGTCCTGAAGTTCTCGATGAACCTGCTCGAGGACCTCAGGCCGCGGGCGATGACCCGCGACATCGACTGGGGCGTCCCGATCCCGCTGCCCGGGTGGGAGGACAACCCCAACAAGCGGCTGTACGTCTGGTTCGACGCGGTGATCGGCTACCTGTCCGCGTCGATCGAATGGGCGCGGCGTACCGGCGACGCCGACGCCTGGCGCCAGTGGTGGTGCGACCCGAAGGCCGAGTCCTACTACTTCATGGGCAAGGACAACGTCACCTTTCACTCACAGATCTGGCCGGCCGAGCTGCTCGGGTACGACGGCAAGGGCGCCAAGGGCGGAGCCCCCGGCGAGTACGGCGAGCTGCAGCTGCCGAGCGAGGTGGTGTCGAGTGAGTTCCTCACGATGGAGGGGCGGAAGTTCTCATCGAGCCGTTCCGTCGTGATCTACGTACGCGACTTCCTCGACCGTTACTCGGCGGACTCGCTGCGCTACTACCTCACCGCTGCGGGGCCGGAGTCCAACGACACCGACTTCACTTGGTCGGAGTTCGTCCGGCGTAACAACGACGAGCTGGTCGCGGCGTGGGGCAACCTCGTCAACCGGTCACTGTCGTTCACCGCGAAGAACCTCGGTTCGCTGCCCGCCGCCGGCGAGCTGACCGACGTCGACCGCGCCCTGCTCGCGACGACGGAGGGCGCGTTCGCGGCGGTCGGCGCCGACCTCGAGCGCTCGCGGATGCGCGCGGCGCTCACCGAGTCGATGCGGGTGGTCGCCGAGGCGAACAAATACCTCTCCGAGCAGGCGCCGTGGAAGCTGCGGGAGTCCGAGCCGGAGCGGATGGCGACCATCCTCCACGTCGCGTTGCAGGCAGTGAGCGACTGCACGACGCTGCTGTCGCCCTTCCTGCCGCAGACGTCGCAGCAGATCCACGAGCTGCTCGGTCGTGAGGGAGTGCTTGCGCCGCAGCCGGAGCTCCGGGAGGTCGACGACCTCGACGGCGGCCCGTCGTACCCGGTGCTCACCGGCGACTACGAGTCGGCGGTGCGCTGGCAGCGTGACCCGCTCAACGTGGGTACGCCGGTCGCCGCGCCCACTCCGCTGTTCGCGAAGCTCGACGCTTCCGTCGTGGATGAGGAGCTCGCCCGCCTGGAGGCGGAATGAGTACGTCGGCGTCGGGACGGGAACGCAAGGCCGATCGTCGTGGCGAGCCGCCGCCGGCCCCGCCACCGTTGGTGGCCCCGGCGATCGACAGCCACTGTCACCTCGACCTGATGGAGGTCGGGGTCGGCGAGGCCATGACTGCGGCGCACGCGGTCGGCATCGAGCGGGTCGTGCAGATCGGGATCGACGTGCCGTCGTCGCGGTGGAGCGTCGAGGTCGCCTCGTCCCGCGACGACGTCTGGGCCGCGGTCGCGGTGCACCCGAACGAGGCGCATGCTGCCAGCGAAGGCGAGTGGGAGGAGATCGCGCGCCTTGCCGGACACCCTCGGGTCGTGGCGGTCGGCGAGACGGGTCTCGACCATTACCGCACCGAGGACGGTGGCTGGGCCGCGCAGGAGGAGTCCTTCCGGCGGCACATCGCGATCGCGAAGGACGCCGGCAAGGCGGTGATGATCCACGACCGTGACGCGCATGACGACGTGTTGCGGGTGCTGGAGAGCGAAGGCGCGCCGGAGCGAGTCATCTTTCACTGCTTCTCCGGTGACGCCGACTTCGCGCGCCGGTGCGCGGATCGTGGCTACGTCATGTCGTTCGCCGGCAACATCACGTTCAAGAACGCGCAGGATCTGCGAGACGCGGTGGCCGTGGCGCCGCTCGACCGGATGCTGGTCGAGACCGACGCGCCGTTCCTCACGCCGATGCCGCACCGTGGGGCGCCCAACGCGCCGTACCTCGTACCTCTCACGATCCGCGCCATCGCTGAGGTGAAGGGACTCGACGAGGCGGAGATCGCCGCAGCGGTGACAGCCACCGCCGGTGACGTGTTCGGCTGGGCATGACCGACGCGATGACCGGGCTGCTCGGCCCCGCGGAGGTTCGCAGCCTCGCGGCGGAGATGGGGGTGCGGCCGAGGAAGTCGCTCGGGCAGAACTTCGTCATCGACCCCAACACCGTCCGCCGGATCGCGGCGGCTGCGTCGCTTCACCCGGACGACGTCGTGGTCGAGGTCGGACCGGGGCTCGGCTCGCTGACCCTGGCAATGCTGCCGCTCGTCTCCCGCGTGGTGGCGGTCGAGATCGAGCCCGCCCTCGCGGTTGCCCTGCCCGCGACGGTCGCGCGACATGCCCCAGGCTGTGCCGAGCGGCTCGATGTGATTGCCGCTGACGCGTTGCGCATCGACGGCCTGCCGGCGGAGCCGACCGCGCTGGTCGCGAACCTGCCCTACAACGTCGCGGTCCCCGTGTTGCTGCACCTGCTCGAGGTGCTGCCGTCGCTGCAGCACGGGTTGGTGATGGTGCAGGCGGAGGTTGCCGACCGGCTCACCGCGGCGCCGGGGAGCCGGACGTACGGCGCACCCACTGTGAAGCTCGCCTGGTGGGCGAGGGCGCGCCGCGCCGGACCGGTGCCCCGAGGCGTGTTCTGGCCGGTGCCCAACGTCGACTCGGGGCTCGTGGCCTTCGACTGCGGGCCGCCGCCGCCGACCTCGGTGACTCGTCAGGAGGTGTTCGCCGTGATCGATGCGGCCTTCGCGCAGCGGCGCAAGACGTTGCGGTCCGCGCTCGCCTCGTGGGCAGGGTCGGCGCCCGCCGCAGAAGGGGCGCTGCGTGCGGCGGGAATCGAGCCCACCGAGCGGGGCGAGCAGCTGGACGTGGAGATGTTCGCCAGGATCGCGGAGCAACGGCCGCGGTCCTGATGGCGCCCGCCCGCCGCCTCGTCCGCCACCTACGATCGGCTGGGTGTTGACCCGGAGCGTGACCGTTCGCGCGCCTGCGAAGGTCAACCTGCATCTGGGCGTCGGTCCGCTCCGCCCGGATGGCAAGCACGAGCTGCACACGATCTATCACGCGGTGAGCCTGTTCGACACCGTCGTTCTCGAACGCACGGAGAAGCGCGGCGTCACCGTGGCGGTCGAGGGCGATGTCGTGGAGGGCGTCCCGCTCGACGAGGACAACCTCGCGGTCCGCGCCGTCCGGGCGGTCGCCTCTGTGTCCGGCGTGGAGCCGGCCGCGCGCCTCACGCTGCGCAAGGACATCCCGGTCGGGGGCGGGCTCGCCGGAGGCAGCGCCGACGCCGCTGCCGCGCTGGTCGCGGCCGACGCGCTGTGGGGTGCCAACCTCTCGCAGCGCGACCTGGAGCGGCTCGCCGCCGGGCTGGGCAGTGACGTCGCCTTCCTGCTGCACGGCGGTACGGCGCTCGGCACCGGCCACGGCGAGGTGGTCTCCCCGGTGCTCAGCCGCGGCGAGTGGCACTGGGTGCTTGCCGTTGCTGAGGCCGGCCTGTCGACGCCGACCGTCTACGCCGAGCTCGACAAGCAGCGCGGCGGCGACCAGCCCGAGTCCGCGAGCGTTGCGGACGGCGTGCTCGGGGCGCTACGCGCCGGCGATCCCGTGGCGCTGGGCCTGGCGATGCGCAACGACCTGCAGGCACCCGCCCTGCAGCTTCGACCGAACCTCGCGCGGGTCCTCGATGCGGGACGCGAGCTCGGCGCCGCCGGCGGCATCGTGTCGGGCTCGGGCCCGACCGTCGCACTGTTGGCGAGGACGCCCGGGGACGCCGTACGAATCGCTTCCTCGCTCGCCGGCTACGACGTCTGCCGCACGGTCAGGCGAGCAACCGGCCCCGCCCCCGGCGCTCGGATCGTCTGACCCAAGAAGGAAACGAGATCGCGTTTTCTCAGGCGAGCTTGGCGCGGATGCGTTCCGGTGAGGGCCAGCGGACGTCGTAGGCCAGGTGAAGCTTCTCGAGGGTCCAGATGATGCGGCCGGTCGAGTCGAGCTGACCGCGGAGTACGCCGTGGCGCGCGGCGGTCGGGTGGGCGTGGTGGAGGTTGTGCCAGGACTCACCCATGGACGGGATCGCCAGCCACCACACGTTGGTCGCGCGGTCGCGGCTGGTGAACGGGCGCTTCCCGATCGCGTGGCAGATCGAGTTGATCGACCACGTCACGTGGTGCAGCAGCGCGACCCGCACCAGGCTCGCCCAAAAGAACGCGGTCAGCGCACCCTGCCACGCGAAGCCGGACCACAGGTAGCCGACCAGCGGTGGGGTGAGCAGGCTGACCGCCGACAGCCACGGGAACGCCTTCGAGATCCGGACGATCGCGCGGTCGGCGAGCAGGTCGGGCGCGAAACGCTCGTGGTTGGTCTGCTCGATGTCGAACATCCAGCCGATGTGGGCGTGCCACAACCCTTTCATGAGGGCCCGGAGGTTCTCGCCGTACTTCCACGGTGAGTGCGGGTCGCCCTCCTTGTCGCTGTAGGCGTGGTGGCGTCGGTGGTCGGCGACCCAGCGGATGACCGGGCCCTCGATGGCGAGGCTGCCGGCGACGGCAAGAGCGACGCGCAGCGCCTTCTTGGCCTTGAAGGCGCCGTGGGTGAAGTAACGGTGGAAACCGACGGTGATGCCGTGACCGGAGATCGCGTACATCACGAATGCGATGAGGATGTCGTGCCAGCCCAGGCCCCAGCCCCACGCGACAGGTACGGCGGCGGCGACCGCAAGCAGCGGGATCGTGATCACGAGGACGAGGATCACCTGCTCGGCACGGGCGGCAGCCTTGCTGCGCACCAGGCCGGTCTCTGGCAGCGCCTCGCGGCGGCTGCTCGGTCCCGCCGTTGCGGCGGGCCGGGCGATCGTCTGCGTCATCGTCCTGTCCTCTCGGAAGGGACCAATCGTGTCATGTCACCTGTGGACAGTGTCCCCGGATCGTCGTACCCGGCAGTAACCCTCACTAGAGCGATCGCAGTCGACTCTTGTCCGGCTCTCGAGCTCTCCGGACTCTCGAGCTCTCCGGACTCTCGAGCTCTCCGGACTCTCCAGCTCTCCGGACTCTCGAGCTCTCCGGACTCTCCAGCTCTCCGAACTCTCCAGCTCTCCGGACGCTCCAGCTCTCCGGACGCTCCCGCGAACGCCGAGCCACCTGGCGTACCAGCGCGTTCCGGCCGAGATTGTGCGCTGAGCCCTACGCTGATCTGGCCTGATCCCCGGTCGTTCAATGGCAGGACGGCGCCCTTTGGAGGCGTCTATCGAGGTTCGAATCCTCGCCGGGGAGCCGCGCCGCTCGGAAGAGAACACAAACGTGACTCGTGCGCGTGCTGAGGCAGTCACCCAGTCACAGGTGATGTCTGCTGCAACGTTTGTGTTCTCTTCGGGACGAATGTGGCGGGCAGGGATGGCGCATTCGGATCGATAGGGTGAGGCTCTGAGCCGCGACCTTGGAGTGCCCGTGACTGACCACGCGCCTGCTGCTGTGGTGGTGCTCGCCGCGGGTGAGGGCAAGCGGATGAAGTCCGAGCTTGCCAAGGTGCTGCACGCGATTTGTGGTCGCAGCCTGCTGGGCCACGTGCTCGCCGCAACTGACCCGCTGGGAGCGGCCCACACCGTCGTCGTGGTCGGCCATCTGCGCGACCAGATCACCGGGCACCTCAAAGACATCGACTCCACCGCGATCGCGGTCGTCCAGGAGGAGCAGCTCGGGACCGGGCACGCAGTGCGTACCGCCCTCAAGGCGGCGCACGTGCCGGGCGAAGGCACCGTGGTCGTCGTTCCCGGTGACGCTCCGCTGATCACGACGGAGTCGCTCACCGCGGTGCTCGCCGAGCACGCCCGCTCCGCGGCTGCGGCGACGCTGCTGACCAGCGAGGTCGGCGACCCGTACGGCTACGGCCGCGTGGTCCGTGGCTCCGACGGCCGGGTGACGGCGATCGTCGAGGAGCGCGACGCCGACGAGGCGACCCGCGCGATCCGGGAGGTCGGGACGAGCATCTACGCCTTCGACGGCGCGAAGCTCCGCGCCGCGCTTGCCCGGGTGACCTCGGACAACGCGCAGGGCGAGGAGTACCTCACCGACGTGATCGGCATCCTCGTGGCCGACGGCGAGATCGTCTCCGCGGTCAAGGCGCCGGAGGTGGAGACGCTCGGCGTCAACGACCGGATCCAGCTCGCGGCCGCCCGTCGCGCGATGCGCGACCGGATCGTCGCCCACTGGATGCGCGAGGGCGTCACGATCATCGATCCGCAGACCACGTGGATGGGGGTTCGCGTCACCCTCGAGCCGGACTGCGTCATCCACCAGAACACCCAGCTCCACGGCGCCACGCATATCGCGGCCCATGCCGAGGTCGGGCCGGACTGCACGCTGCGCAACACCCAGGTCGGGCACGGCGCGAGGGTCGTGAAGTCGCACTGCTCCGGCGCCGAGATCGGTCCGGACGCCGACGTCGGCCCGTTCTCCTACCTGCGGCCGGGCACCAAGCTCGGGCGGGGTGTCAAGGTCGGCGCTTTCGTGGAGACCAAGGCCGTGGTTGTCGGCGACGGGACCAAGATCCCCCACCTGTCATACGTCGGCGACGCCGAGATCGGGGAGCGGTCGAACATCGGGGCGGCGACCGTCTTCGTCAACTACGACGGCGCGGACAAGCACAAGACCGTGGTCGGTGACGACGTACGGATCGGGTCGGACACGATGCTGGTCGCGCCCGTGACAATCGGTGACGGCGCCTACACGGCGGCCGGCTCGGTGATCAACGAGGACGTCCCTCCGGGCGCGCTCGGGGTCGCCAGGGAACGGCAACGCAACGTCGAAGGATGGGTCGAGAAGCGGCGTCCGGACTCGAAGTCGGCGAAGGCCGCGCGGCGAGCCCGCGGCGAGGACGCCGACTGAGCGACAATGGAGCTGACTTCCCCGGTCGACGGCGAGCAGAAGGCAGGCATGTGACCGGCATCAAGACCCACGGCGAGAAGACGCTGCTGCTGTTCTCGGGCCGCGCCCACCCAGCGCTTGCCGACGAGGTCGCCGAGCACATCGGCATCGGAGTGAGCCCGACCGAGATCCGCGAGTTCGCGAACGGCGAGATCTACACGCGTCCGGAAGAGTCGGTCCGCGGCTGCGACGCTTTCGTCATCCAGTCCTACGGCGCACCGATCAACAAATGGATCATGGAAGCGCTGATCATGGTCGACGCGTTGAAGCGCGCGTCGGCCAAGCGGATCACGGTTGTCATGCCGTTCTACCCGTACGCCCGCCAGGACAAGAAGCACCTCGGGCGCGAGCCGATCTCGGCCCGGCTGATCGCCGACATGTTCAAGACGGCGGGCGCCGACCGGCTGATGTCGGTCGACCTGCACACCGCGCAGATCCAGGGCTTCTTCGACGGCCCGGTCGACCACTTGTTCGCGCTGCCACTCCTCGCGGACTACGTCGCGGACAAGTACGGCGGCGGTCCCGGTTTCACCGTCGTGTCCCCGGACACCGGTCGGGTACGCATGGCCGAACGCTGGGCGGACCGGCTCGGCGGCTCCCCGGTCGCCTTCGTCCACAAGACCCGCGACCCGAAGGTCGCCAACCAGGTCGTCGCACACCGGGTCGTGGGTGACGTCGACGGCCAGAAGTGTCTGCTGATCGACGACATGATCGCCACCGGCGGCACGATCACGAAGGCCGCCGACATCCTGCTCGATTCGGGCGCGTCCGAGGTCATCGTCGCGGCAACCCACGGCGAGTTCTCCGAGCCGGCGATCGACCGCCTCAAGAACAGCCGGATCTCCGAGGTGATCGTGACCAACACGCTGCCGCTCACCGACGAGCACCACTTCGACCGGCTGACCGTGCTCTCGATCGCACCGTTGATCGCCCGCGCGATCAAAGAGGTGTTCGAGGACGGGTCGGTCACCTCCCTCTTCGACGGCAACGCGTAACGACGCTCAGCGGGCGACCGGCTTCGTTCTCGGTCGCTTGTGGGCCGTAAGCCCACGGCGCTCCCTGCGGCCTTGCCGCTCATCCCGCGGAGCCGCCGTTTCCTTCAGGCGACTGCCACTTGGCCGCTCTAGAGGGAGGCGAAGCGGCAATGAGTGCTGATTTCGCGCATTTTCAAGGCGTCACCTAGACTCGTCCGCGCTTACCGCGCTGTCGTTCAGACCCGGATGACCGGTGCTGATGATCAAGGAGTCTTGCTGTGCCCGAGGTCCGTATTGCCGCCGAACCGCGCACTGAGTTCGGCAAGGGTGGCGCTCGGCGTACCCGGCGCGCGGGCAAGATCCCGGCCGTCCTCTACGGCCACGGCGCCGACCCCCGGCACATTTCGCTGCCGACGCGCGAGTTCGAGCACGCGCTGCGCACCGACGGTGCCAACGTCCTCCTCGAGCTGCAGCTGGCAGACGGCAGCGAGCTGGCACTCCCGAAGTCGATCCAGCGCGACCCGATCCGCGGGATCATCGAGCATCTCGACCTGATCCTGGTACGCCGCGGCGAGCGGATCGCGGTCGACATCCCGATCCACCTCGACGGCACGATCGCCTCGGGCGGCCTGCTCGAGCAGTCGCTGACCACCCTCGCCGTCACCGCCGAGGCCACCAACATCCCCTCCGGCGTCGAGGTCTCGATCGCCGGGCTGGAGATCGGCGGCGCGATCCACGCCGGTGACATCACGCTGCCCGCGGGTGTCGAGCTCGGCATCGAGCCGGACCAGCTCGTGCTCCACGTCGTCGCCGCGCCGACGGCTGAGGAGATGGCGGCTGAGGGTGCCGGCGAAGCCGCCGAGGGCGAGGCCGCAGAGGGCGGCGAGCCGACCGCTGAGGCGGCGGAAGGCGCCGGCGAGGCGGCAGCCGAAGGCGGCTCGGAAGAGCCGGCCGCGGAGTAGGACTCCCGCTGCTCCGCCGTTTCCGGCGGGAACCCGAGATGTCAGGCGAAGCACCCTGGCTGGTCATCGGCCTGGGCAACCCCGGTGCGCAGTACGCCGGCAACCGGCACAACGTCGGTTTCATGGCCGTCGACGTGCTCGCGGTCCGGGCCGGCGGCAGCTTCAAGGCGCACAAGTCCCGCGCCGACGTCCTCGAGACCCGGCTGTCCGATCAGCGCACCGTGCTCGCCAAGCCCCGGTCGTACATGAACGAGTCCGGCGGACCCGCCGCTGGGCTGGTGTCGTTCTTCAAGGTCCCGCTCGACCGGCTGATCGTCATCCACGACGAGCTCGACCTCGAGCCCGGCGCGATCCGGCTCAAGCTCGGCGGCGGCGACAACGGGCACAACGGCCTGAAGTCGCTTCGCGGCTCGCTGCGCTCGGGGGAGTTCTACCGGGTGCGGCTCGGCGTGGGCCGGCCGCCCGGTCGCCAGGATCCGGCCGACTTCGTGCTTCGGGACTTTCCGAGCTCGGCGCGCGAGGAGGTCGGCGTACAGGTCGAGCGCGCCGCCGATGCCGTCGAGCTGCTCATCGCGCAGGGCCTGGCCGCGGCCCAGAACACATACAACTAACGGCTGACGCGGGCGGCGACGCGCTCGGATATGGTCCGGAAAGCAGCGTCGGCACAGCCGCCAGGGTGGGGAGTAGACGTGATCGTTGCGACGACGAACGACTTGCCGGGATACCGCATCGACGAGGTGCTCGGAGAGGTCTGGGGCTTGACCGTCCGGTCGCGGAACGCGTTCTCCCAGATGGGCGCCGGGCTGAAGTCGATGTTCGGCGGCGAGCTCAAGGGCATGACCAAGGCGCTGTACGAGAGCCGCAACGAGGTCATGGGCCGGATGGTGGAGGAGGCGCAGCGCCGCGGCGCGAACGCCGTCGTCGCGATGCGCTTCGACACCTCCGAAATGGGCGAGATGTGGACGGAGATCTGCGCCTACGGCACTGCGGTGAAGGCCACCAAGCTCTGAGGTCGTAGCCGGTTCCTAGTCTGGAACCGGTCATGTCGCTTTCCCCGATCCTTCCCGCGCTCGGCGCGGACCCGGCCTTCGCGCGTCTCGTCGACGGCGAGACCGCCGTCGACGTCAGCGGTCCGGCCGGGATCAGGCCGTTCGCGGTGGCGGCGCTCGCTGCGGCGGGCAGGCCAGTCCTGGCGATCACCGCGACCGAGCGCGAGAGCCAGGACCTGGTCGAGTCCTTGGGGTCGCTGCTGCCCGCCCTCGCCGTCGTCGACTTCCCGCCATGGGAGACGCTGCCGCACGAGCGCTTGTCGCCGCGGGCGGACACGGTCGGTCGCCGGCTCGCCGTACTGCGCCGACTGGCTCACCCCGGTGCCGCGGACTCGGTGACCGGTCCGGTCTCGGTCGTGGTGGCCCCGATCCGCAGCGTGCTGCAGCCGATCGTCGACGGTCTCGGCGACCTGGTGCCCGTCGAGCTCCACGCCGGGGACGAGGCCGACTTCGACGAGGTTGTGCGGGCGCTCGCGGGCATCGCGTATGCGCGGGTCGACATGGTCGAGCGCCGCGGCGAGTTCGCCGTACGCGGCGGGATCCTCGACGTCTTCCCGCCGACAGAGGACCATCCGGTGCGCGTCGAGTTCTTCGGCGACACCGTGGAGGAGATCCGCACCTTCTCGGTGGCCGACCAGCGGTCGCTGGAGCTCGCGGAGCACGGCCTGTGGGCTCCGCCGTGCCGGGAGATGCTGCTCACCGACGAGGTACGCGACCGGGCGAAGCGGCTTGCCGAAGAGCGGCCCGAGCTGGCCGAGATTCTCGACAAGCTCGCCGACGGCATTCCGGTCGACGGGATGGAGGCGCTGGCTCCGGTTCTGGTCGACCACCTCGTCCTGTTGCTCGACGCGTTGCCCGCGGGCGCTCGCGTCATGGTGTGCGACCCGGAGCGGGTGCGTTCCCGCGCCGCTGATCTGGTCCGCACCAGCCAGGAGTTCCTCGAGGCGTCCTGGGCTGCGGCGGCCAGCGGCGGCCGGGCGCCGATCGACCTCGGCGCGGCGGCGTACCGGACGGTGGCGGACATCCGATCGCACGCCGCGGAGCTCGGGGTGCCGTGGTGGTCGGTCAGCCCGTTCGTCTCCGACGAGGAGACCGACGAGGACACCGTCATGTCGCGGGTGCGGGCACCGGAGTCCTACCGCGGCGACCTGAAAGGAACGTTCGAGGATCTCCGGGACTGGCTGCGCGACGGCTGGCGCGTCGTCATCGCCGCGGAGGGTCACGGCTCGGCGCAGCGCCTGGTCGAGGTGCTCCGCGAGGAGAACCTCGCTGCGCGGCTCGACGAGAGCCTCGACCCGGCGCTCGAGCCGGCCGTCGTCCATGTCACCACCGGTTGCCTGGACACCGGCTTCGTTGCCCCGGAGCTGAAGCTCGCGGTGCTTACCGACACCGACATCTCCGGGGTGCGCCCGACCACGCGCGGCGGCGCCCGGATGCCGAGCAAGCGGCGCGGCACGATCGATCCGCTCACCCTCAAACCGGGTGACGCGGTCGTGCACGAGCAGCATGGCGTCGGCCGCTACGTCGACCTGGTGCAGCGCACCGTGGCCGGCGCGACTCGCGAGTACCTCGTGATCGAGTACGCCCCGAGCAAGCGCGGACAGCCCGGCGACCGGCTCTACGTCCCGACCGACTCGCTCGACCAGGTCACCCGGTACGTCGGCGGTGAGGCGCCGAGCCTGGACAAGCTCGGCGGCGGGGAGTGGGCGAAGCGGAAGGGCCGGGCGCGCAAGGCGGTCCGCGAGATCGCAGCCGAGCTGATCCGGCTCTACGCCGCGCGGATGGCGACCGCAGGGCACGCGTTCGGTCCCGACACCCCGTGGCAGCGCGAGCTGGAGGACGCGTTCGCCTACATCGAGACCCCCGACCAGCTCGGGGCGATCGACGATGTCAAGGCAGACATGGAGGCACCGCACCCGATGGACCGGGTGATCTGCGGCGACGTCGGTTACGGCAAGACCGAGATCGCGGTCCGGGCGACCTTCAAGGCAGTGATGGACGGCAAACAGGCGGCGGTCCTCGTGCCGACCACCTTGCTCGCGCAGCAGCACTACGCGACGTTCTCCGAGCGGTTCGCCGCCTTCCCGGTCACGGTCCGCGGGTTGTCACGCTTCCAGACCGACAAGGAACGCGACGAGATCCTCGCCGGGCTGGCCGATGGCTCGGTGGACGTGGTCATCGGCACGCATCGCCTGCTCCAGCCCGACACCCGGATCAAGGATCTCGGGCTCGTCGTCGTCGACGAGGAGCAACGGTTCGGGGTGGAGCACAAGGAGTTCCTGAAGCAGCTGCGTACCTCGGTCGACGTCCTCACCATGTCGGCGACGCCGATCCCCCGGACGCTGGAGATGTCGATCACGGGCATCCGCGAGATGAGCGTGATCCAGACCCCGCCGGAGGAGCGGCATCCGGTACTCACCTTCGTCGGCCCGTACGACGAGAAGCAGATCGTCGCGGCGATCCATCGCGAGCTGCTCCGCGAGGGTCAGGTCTTCTACATCCACAACCGGGTGGAGTCGATCGAGCGCGCGGCGGCGCGGCTCACCGAGCTGGTGCCGGAGGCGCGGATCGCGACCGCACACGGCCAGATGAACGAGCACGAGCTCGAGCGGGTGATGGTGGGGTTCTGGGCCAAGGAGTACGACGTCCTGGTCTGCACCACGATCGTCGAGAACGGCCTCGACATCGCCAACGCCAACACCCTGATCATCGAGCGTGGCGACCTGCTCGGTCTCTCTCAGTTGCACCAGCTTCGCGGCCGGGTCGGCCGCGCCCGCGAACGTGCCTACGCCTATGTCCTCTATCCACCGGACCGGCCACTCACCGAAGAGGCGCACGACCGGCTGGCGACGATCGCGCAGCACTCCGATCTCGGAGCCGGGATGCACGTCGCGATGAAGGACCTCGAGATCCGCGGCGCCGGCAACCTGCTCGGTGGAGAGCAGTCCGGTCACATCGCCGCAGTGGGTTTCGACCTCTACGTCCGGTTGGTCGGTGAGGCAGTCGCCGAGTTCAAGGGCACCGGCGCCGAGGAGCAGCTCGAAGTCAAGGTCGAGCTCCCGATCGACGCGCATCTGCCGCACGACTACGTGCCGGGCGAGCGGTTGCGGCTCGAGGCGTACCGGCGACTCGCCTCGGCCTACACCGACGAGGAGATCAAGGAAGTACGCGAGGAGCTGCGCGACCGCTACGGCGAGCTTCCCGAGCCGGTCGAGAACCTGGTCGCGGTGGCGTCGTTTCGGGCGTTCGCGCGCGGCTTCGGCGTCGCCGAGGTCGCGTCGCAAGGCAAGTACGTCCGGTTCACGCCCTTGGAGCTGCGCGAGTCGCAGGCGTTGCGGCTGGCCCGCCTCTACCCGGGCTCGGTCGTCAAGGCAGCGACGAAGACCGTCCTGGTCACCGCGCCGACGACGGCTCGGGTGGCCGGCCAGCCGCTGCGCAACCGAGCCCTGCTCGACTGGTGCCGGGAGGTCCTGCAAGCGGTCGTCGCCGATCTGACGGTTGCGGTGCCCGCAGCTGCCGAAGACTGACCCGATCATCGGGTCGTGCGGGTGGCTCGGATAACCTCGTCCGTCGTGAGAGGTCGCTTGTGGGGTGCCCGCCGTGCTGCCGTGACGGCGCTGGCGGTAGCGGCCATCCCGGTGCTCGCAGGTTGTGACACCAGTCCCGATGCGGCGGCCGTGATCGGCGGTGACCGGATCTCGATCAGCGACCTGCAGAGCCAGGTCAACGCCGCGCTCGCCGACCCGCAGATCGCCGGTGCGCTCGCGCCCGGATCGCAGTTCGCGTCGGCGCTGGGCAGCAACCGTCCCGGGTTCGTCCGCGTGACGTTGAGCCGGATGATCACGCACCAGCTGCTCGGCAAGCTGGCGGCGCAGCACCACGTCACCGTCACGAACAAGGAGGTCAGCGACCAGATCGCCAACTTCGTGCAGCAGGCCGGCAGCCTTGCCTCGCTCCGCCAGCAGGCGGCGGAAGGCGTCGGCGTGACGGCAGCGCAGCTCCCGGGGCTGATCCGCGACACCGTGCTGCAGAAAAAGCTGAGCGACGCCCTGGTCGCGAACCTGCCGGTGACGCAGGAACAGCTGCAGTCGGAGTACCAGAAGGACATCGACCAGTACGACCAGCTCGACGTCGCCCAGATCGCAGTGACCAGCAAGACGCTCGCCCAGAAAGTCCTGACGAAGGCGCAGCACGCGCCCGGTAACTTCGCGGCTCTCGCGAAGCAGTACTCCCAGGACACCGCGACGTCCGGCAGCGGCGGTGAGGTCGGCTTCGTCGGTCGTAGCCAGGTGGTGTCCCTCGTCGGTTCCGCCGCCAAGGCCAAGGTCGGAAGTGTTGTCCTCGCTCACACCTCCGGCGAGTGGATCGTGCTCCACATCATCAGCCGAAAGATCACCCCGATCGCGCAGGCGACCGACCAGCTCAAGTCGGCGATCTTCGCCGCGCAGGCAGCCTCGCTGCTCAGCAAGGCGATCACCGCCGAGGAGAGCAAGCTCGGCGTCCACGTGAACCCGCGTTACGGCCACTGGGACCCCAAGTCCCAGGCGGTCGTGGCGTCAAAGAGCGCCATCTCCTCGACCGGGTGACCTCGACTCCCTCTGATCCACCCGCCGCCGAGCTCGGCGCGAAGCTGCTCGACGCGGTCGCGGTCATGGACCGGCTGCGATCTCCGGGCGGCTGTCCGTGGGACGCCGAACAAGACCACGCCAGCTTGGCGCCGTACCTGCTGGAAGAGGCGTACGAGGCGTTCCAGGCCATCGAGGAGGGTGATCTTCCCGCGCTACGCGACGAGCTCGGCGACGTGCTGCTGCAAGTGCTGTTCCACGCGCGGATCGCCGAGGAGCTGCCGCCAGGTCAGCGTTGGTCGATCGACGACGTCGCCGCGGGGCTCGTCGAGAAGCTCACGCGTCGCCACCCGCACGTGTTCGGCGACGTCGAGGTGTCCGGCGCCGAGGATGTCAACCGCAACTGGGAGCAGATCAAGGCTGCGGAGCGCGGTGGCGCCTCCCCCCTGGCAAGCGTGCCGTTGTCCGCGCCTGCGCTGTCGCTCGCCACGAAGCTGCAGCGGAAGGCGGGCGCGGCAGCGCCGCAGGACGCCGACTCGTTGCGCCGGGCGACGGATCGATTCGCGGCGGAGCCTTCCGTCGAGACCGCAGGCGAGCTGTTGTGGGAGGCGGTGTCGGTGATGCGCAGCGCCGGCATCGACCCGGAAGCCGCCCTCCGAGCGCGCGCCCGGGAGTTTCGCGACGACATCGTCGAGCGCGGCGACGGCTGAGCAAAGCCGAATGTCCCGGGTCCGCAACGCACCCGGCGATACCCTCGACAAGCCCACTTTTTCTCTAGGAGTTGCACGTGCCGGCCATTGAAGGCGTCGCCGCCCGCGAGATCCTCGACTCCCGAGGCAACCCGACCGTGGAGGTCGAGGTGCTGCTCGAGGACGACGTCATCGGGCGCGCCGCCGTACCGAGCGGTGCGTCGACGGGAGCCTTTGAAGCAGTAGAGCGCCGCGACGGCGGAGACCGGTACGGCGGTAAGGGCGTCCAGCAGGCCGTCGCCGCGGTGATCGAGGAGATCGGGCCCGAGCTGGTCGGCATGGAGGCGACCGAGCAGCGGCTGGTCGACCAGGCGCTGCTCGACCTCGACGGGACACCGGACAAGAGCCGCTTGGGGGCGAACGCCGTGCTGGGCGCGTCGCTTGCCGTGGCGCGCGCCGCCGCGGATTCGGCCGACCTCCCGCTGTTCCGCTACGTCGGCGGATCCCACGCGCACGTGCTTCCGGTTCCGATGATGAACATCCTCAACGGTGGCGCTCATGCGGACAACAACGTCGATATCCAGGAGTTCATGATCGTGCCGCTCGGCGTCACGACGTACCTGGATGCGCTTCGCGCAGGCGCCGAGGTCTATCACGCGCTGAAGGCGGTGCTGTCGGGACGAGGCTTGTCGACCACCGTTGGCGATGAGGGTGGCTTCGCACCGAACCTGCCCACCAACCGCGAGGCGCTCGACCTGATCGTCGAGGCGATCAGCAAGGCGGGCTACACCCCGGGCCAGGATGTAGCGCTCGCGCTCGACGTAGCTGCAACCGAGTTCTTCGCCGACAGCAGCTACAGCTTTGAAGGCGCGCAGTGTTCGGCCGAGCAGATGACCACGTACTACGCGGAGCTTCTAGATGCCTACCCGATCGTGTCGATCGAGGATCCCCTAGCTGAGGATGACTGGGCAGGATGGACGCAGATCACGAGTGCGCTTGGTGATCGCATCCAACTGGTGGGTGACGACTTGTTCGTCACGAACCCGGAGCGCATCCGTCGCGGTGTTGTCGAGGGGGCCGCGAACGCATTGCTGGTGAAGGTCAACCAGATCGGCACGTTGTCGGAGACTCTCGACGCAGTCGACCTTGCTCATCGAAGCGGCTTCCGCTGCATGATGAGCCACCGCTCCGGCGAGACCGAGGACACGACGATCGCCGACCTCGCCGTCGCGACCAACTGCGGTCAGATCAAGGCGGGCGCACCCGCGCGTACGGATCGGACCGCGAAGTACAACCAGTTGCTTCGCATCGAGTCGATCCTCGACGACGCTGCTCGCTACGCCGGACGCCACGCGTTCCCGAAGTTTGGTTCGGCCGGGGGATGAGCCGGAAGGCAGCCGCGGGACGCGGACCGAGCGGCACCCGTCGGGCGCCGGCGCGGGACCGCCGTTCCAGTGCGCCGAAGCCGCGTCGCACCGCCTCGGCCGCGCCTGCCCGGCGCACGGCCCTCACCGGGCGCGCCGCAATCCTGGCGCTGACGTTTGCGTTCCTGATCGTGGCGATCGCGCTGCCGTTCAAGATCTGGCTGAGCCAGCGTGGCGACATCACCTCGTTGAACGCGCAGATCCGTCAGGCCCAGCAGCGCGTCGCCCAACTCAACGCGCAGGACCAGAAGTGGAACGACCCGGCGTACATCGAGTCGCAGGCACGGCGGCGGCTGCACTACGTGATGCCGGGAGAGAAGTCGAAGATCGTGCTCGGTCCGCGGCCGTCGCGACGGTCGAAGGCGGTGGAGCAGGCCATCGCGCATCCGGCTGCCCCGCCCGTCTCCAACGGTCCGTGGTACTCCCAGCTGTGGGAGTCGATGCAGACCGCAGGCGGTAGTGGTAAGTCCTGACGACCTGGCGGCTGTCGAGCTGCAGCTGCACCGACCGCCGCGCGCCACCCGAGCTGTCGCGCACCGCTGTGGCTGCGGGCTGCCCGACGTGGTCGAGACGTCACCTCGTCTCGAGGACGGTACGCCGTTCCCGACGCTGTACTACCTCACTTGCCCGAAGGTGAGGTCCGCCGTCGGGCGGCTCGAGGCGTCGGGGTTGATGAAGGAGATGACCGACCGGCTGGCCGTGGACGCTGAGCTCGCGCAGCGCTACGCGGCAGCGCATGAGGCCTATCTCGCACGCCGCAACGAGATCGAGCCGCTGGGAACCTCGGTCACGGCGGGAGGGATGCCCAACCGGGTGAAGTGCCTCCACGTGCTGGTGGCGCACTCGCTTGCGGCAGGTCCCGGTGTGAACCCATTCGGAGACGAGGCGTTGGACCTCATCGACGACTGGTGGAGCGACGGCCCTTGCGTCGATGTGGCAGCGGCCCGCCAACCGGACGCCTGATGCGCGTCGCGGCGCTCGATTGCGGGACGAACTCGTTGCGGTTGCTCGTCGCCGACCTCGATGGGCGGGGCGCGACCGATGTCGTACGACGTATGGAGATCGTGCGGCTCGGCGAAGGCGTCGACCGTACCGGGCGGCTGTCCCCCGACGCACTCGCGCGCACGTTCGCAGTTCTCGACGAATACTCGGAGATTATTCGCGACCTCGGTGTCGACGCCACCCGGATGGTGGCGACGAGCGCGACGCGCGATGCCACGAACCGCGACCAGTTCGTCGCCGGGGTCGCTGCTCGACTCGGCGTCGAGCCGGAGGTGGTCAGCGGCGAGGAAGAGGCGGCGTTGTCGTTCGCCGGTGCGACGCGGGAGCTGCGGGCACGCTCGGACCTGGCGTCGCCCTACCTCGTCGTGGACATCGGGGGCGGTTCGACCGAGTTCGTCCTGGGTGATCAGGCTGGACCGAACGCAGCGCGTTCGGTCGACATCGGGTGCGTGCGGATGACCGAACGGCATCTCGTCGACGACCCGCCCACCGGCCAGCAGGTCGACGCGGCGCGTGTCGACATCGCGGCCGCGATCGAGGATGCGTCGGCGTCGGTCCCCGTCGAGCAGGCCAAGACGATGATCGGGTTGGCCGGCTCGGTCACCACGGTCGTCGCGCTCGTGCTGGGGCTCGATCGGTATGACCATGCGCGGATCCATCACGCGCAGGTGTCGGCAGCCGACGTGCATCGGGTTACCACCTCCCTCCTTCACGCGACGCGTGCCGAGCGGGCCGCGCTTCCCGTGATGCATCCAGGTCGGGTAGACGTCATCGGGGGTGGCGCGCTGGTGCTCGACACGATCCTGAGCCAGGTCGGGTTCTCGTCGGTGGTGGCAAGCGAACACGACATCCTCGACGGCATCGCGTTCAGCCTGGAGGCGTGAGGCATGGTCGCGAAGCCGGGCGGCGGTTGGCCGGGAGATGTCGCGACGCCGCGGACGCCCGTCGCGCACGACGCGTCCGACGTCGATGCGCTCGCCGCCGGCTCCCGCGACATCACCGACCTGAGTGCGCGGATGAGCGTCTGCCGCGCCTGCCCGCGGCTCGTCGAGTGGCGTGAGGAGGTCGCTCGCACCGGCCGGGCGTCGTACGCCGGGCAGCAGTACTGGGGCAGGCCGATCACCGGCTTCGGCCCGGCGGATGCGCGATTGGCCATCGTCGGGCTGGCCCCCGCCGCGCACGGCGGCAACCGCACGGGCCGCGTCTTCACCGGTGACCGCAGTGGCGACTGGTTGTTTGCGGCACTGCATCGCACGGGCTTCGCTCGGCTGCCGACTTCGGTCACCGCGGACGACGGGCAGCAACTGATCGACGCACGGATGATGGCCGCCGTCCGCTGTGCGCCACCGGCAAACGCACCGACCACCGTCGAGCGGGACACCTGCCGACCGTGGCTGAATCGGGAGCTCGCGTTGTTGCGTCCCACTCTCCGCGCGGTCGTGGCGCTGGGCGGCTTTGCGTGGGGGGTGTTGTGGCCGGCGCTCGCCGCGGCGGGATACCAGCTGCCCAAACCGCGGCCGAAGTTCGGACACCTGGTCGAGACGGTGGC
>DASZTV010000017.1:0-26643 GCA_035548125.1 Mycobacteriales bacterium
CGCGATTGCCTCGGCGCGCAGCTTCTCAGAATGCACACGCTGATCTTGAAGCGCAGCTCCGACACATTCCGTTAATCGAAACTGTCAGTGGTGCCCCGAGTCGGATTTGAACCGACACTGTGCGGGTTTTGAATCCGCTTCCTCTGCCATTGGGATACCGGGGCGTGAGGTGTTCAAGAGTCTAGGGAATCCCCGGCCTGGATAGGCTCGGTTGCGTGACGACTCGGGAGCCTCGGCGGGTGCTCATTGCCGAGGACGAGGCGCTGATCCGCCTCGATCTCAAGGAGATGCTCGAGGAAGAGGGGTACGTCGTTGTCGCCGAAGCCGGCGATGGGCAGCAGGCGATCGACCTCGCCGCCGAGACCCAGCCGGACGTGGTGATCCTCGACGTGAAGATGCCGGTGCTCGACGGGCTGTCCGCCGCTGAGCGGATCGTCGCCGAGCAGGTCGCACCTGTCGTGATGCTCACGGCGTTCAGCCAGCGTGAGCTCGTCGAACGCGCTGTCGAGGCCGGTGCGATGGCGTACGTCGTCAAGCCGTTCGGCAAGGCCGACCTGATCCCGGCGATCGAGGTGTCGGTGAGCCGACATCAGCAGATGCGTGCGCTCGCCGGCGAGGTAGCCGACCTCACCGAGCGGCTCGAGACCCGAAAGACCCTCGACCGTGCCAAGGGCCGGCTGCAGGCCGAGCAGGGAATGACCGAACCAGAGGCGTTCCGCTGGATCCAGAAGGCCGCGATGGATGGCCGGCGGTCGATGAAGGACGTCGCCGAGGCCATTCTCGCGCAGCCCGATCCCGCCGGCTGACCGGCCGATCCGCGCCTGATTTCGGCTTTTCGATCCAGGTAACGACCTGGCAACGGTTGCGCCTGATGCGGTTGTTACGGGCGGTCTGCACTAGGTTTCCAACGAACCACGTGTCGACCTGTTGAGAGGAGCAAGGATGCGGACCGGTCGATCGATTCGACTCGTCGTCCCGCTCGCTGCCGTCGCGGTTACCGCCGCGGCCTGTGGGGGTAGCTCGAGCGGTGGCGGCGGCAACAACTCAAGTGGGGGCAAGAGCTACACGCTTGCCTGCCAAGGCCCACTGACCGGCGACAACGCCGCGCTGGGCATCAACATCTGCGATGGCGCGAAGCTCGCCATCGACCAGGCCAACGCCAAGGGTGACCTCGGGTTCACCCTGAAGTACCTCGGCGTTGACGACCAGGGGTCCCCGGACAAGGCGCCTGCGGCTTCGCAGAGCGAAGTGTCGAACTCCAGCGTCGTCGCAGTTGTCGGACCGGCGTTCTCCGGTGCGACCCAGGCGAGTGAGAAGAACTTCGCAGATGCGGGCCTGGTCTCGGTGACCGCGTCGGCGACCCTGCCGACTCTCACTGACGCCAGCAACGGCTTCACGACCTTCTACCGTGCGATCGGTACCGACAGCTCCCAGGGCGCCGGTGCGGCGGACTACCTGACCAAGAAGCTCGGAGCCAAGTCGGTCTACTCGATCGACGACGCCGAGGCCTACGGCCAGGGGCTCGCGAAGGTGCTCGAGGGCGCCCTCAAGGCCGATGGCGTGAAGGTCACCCACGACAGCCTCCCGCAGGGCACGAAGCCGGGCCCGGAGGCGTCGAAGGTCGCGCAGGCCAACCCGGACGCTGTCTACTACAGCGGTTACTACGCCGATGGCGGACCGTTGCTGAAGGCGCTGCGTTCGGCGGGCTACAAGGGCACGTTCATGTCGGACGACGGTGTGAAAGACCCGAACTTCATCAAGCTGGCCGGGGCCTCCAACGCCGAGGGTACGTACTTCACCTGCCCGTGTTCGGACCCGAGCAAGGCGACCGACTTCTTCACGGCGTACAAGGCCGCGTTCAACCAGGAGGCCGGCACCTACTCCGCCGAGGCCTACGACGTCGCGAACGCCATCATCACCGCGATGAAGGGCCTGAGCGGGGACATCACTCGCGAGGCGCTGGCGGACGCAGTGGCGAACGTCAACTACGCCGGCATCACCAAGACGGTGGCGTTCGGCGCGAACCACGAGTTGAAGAGCACGACCGTGTACCTGTACCAGGTGGTAAACGGCGCCATCAAGTACCTCGGCGCCATCGACGACCTGATCTAGGTATCGCGATCGCTAGCAAGTTCACCCGCTAGCAATCGAGGCGCCGCGGGCCGGTCCGGTATAGCGTCCGACCCGCGGCGCCTCTGCTCGCGTCGTCATGCCACGCTCAACGGGGAGCCGCCGCGCCGATGTGCTTCACGCATAACTTCTGGCCGCTACTGGTCAGTGGGATCGAGAACGGCTCGGTCTATGCGCTGGTGGCACTCGGCTACACGCTGGTCTACGGCGTCCTCCAGCTCATCAACTTCGCGCACAGCGAGGTCTTCATGAGCGGCGCTTTCGGCGGGCTCTTCGCCGTCCAGCAAGTGGTCGGGTCGAAGCAGCCGCACGGCATCGCCACCGTCGGACTCATCGCACTCGGGGTCGTGGCGGGCGCGATCGTGGGCGGTCTCGCGGCCTTCATCCTGGAGCGGGTCGCCTACCGTCCGCTGCGGCGGCGGGGCGCGCCGCCACTCGCGTTCCTGATCAGCGCAATCGGTGCGTCGTTCTTCGCCCTCAATCTCGCGGGGAAGGAGTTCGGGAACAACCCGATCGCCGTGCCGGCGCTCTACAACGAGCGCGCGGTCTTCCACGTGTTCGGCGCACCGGTCCTCAACACGTACCTGATCATCTTCGGCGTCGCGGCCTTCCTCTATCTCGTCGTCGACCAGGTGATCAGCCGGACGAAGCTCGGGCAGGGGATTCGTGCGGTGGCGCAGGACGCCGAGACGGCGAGCCTGATGGGCGTCAACGTCGAGCGCATCATCGTCGCGACGTTCGTGCTCGGCGGTCTGCTCGGCGGTGCCGCCGGTTTCCTCTACGGCATGGCGTACAACGTGCAGTTCAACATGGGCTTCTTCCCAGGGCTCAAGGCGTTCACCGCAGCGGTCCTCGGGGGGATCGGCAACATTCGCGGGGCGGTGGTCGGCGGCCTGCTGCTCGGCGTGATCGAGTCGCTCGGTGTGGCCTGCATCCAGACCCAGTGGTCGGACACCATCGCCTTCCTGGTCCTGGTGGTCGTGCTGATGGTCAAGCCCACCGGGCTGTTCGGCGAGAGTCTCGGGCGGGCGGCATGACCAGCCCCGCCGCGGACCGACGGATCCGGTTGTCGGAGGGCGCGAAGGGCCGCCTCGTGGGGTGGCTGTCGATCGTGCTCGTGCTCGCGCTGATCAGCGGTCCGGGTGGGAGCTCGTCGGCTCTCTCGTACGGCTTCCGGCACTCGATCCTGCGTCCGCGGGTGATCCCGTTCGTCGTGGTGGGTGTGGTCGCCTGGGCGCTGCTGGAGGTGCTACGCCCGCGCCGCGAGTGGGTGCGGTCCGCAGTGCTGTCCAGGTTCGACGTCGTCAGGCAGCGCGTCGGAACGGTGCCGCGCAACCGGCTGACGCGCTCGGCGCTTCCGGTCGCCGCGCTCGTCGTCGCCGTCGTCATCCCGCCGTTCCTCAACGGCTACTGGCAGACCGTCCTCGTGCAGGAGATGGGGATCTTCACCCTGCTCGCGCTGGGGCTGAACGTCGTAGTCGGGTTCGCCGGCCTTCTCGACCTCGGGTACATCGCCTTCTTCGCCGTGGGCGGCTACACCACCGCCTACTTCACCGGGCGCCTCCCGGTGCATCCGCCTTTCACTCTGAACCCGTTCTGGATCCTGCCGATCGCGATTCTCGCGGCTCTGATCGCGGGGGTGATCCTCGGGGCGCCGACGTTGCGGCTGCGCGGCGACTACCTCGCCATCGTCACGCTCGGCTTCGGTGAGATCGTCTTCAGCTTCGCGCGCAACAAGACCGACATCACCAACGGCGACAGCGGAGCCTTCAACATTCCGCACTTCTCGATCCATACCGCCGGCATCCACTACACGTGGTCGGGCAAACAGCTCCCGTACTACTGGGTGCTCGTCGTCTTCGTCGTGCTGATCATGTTCTTGTTCCGTCGGCTGGAGAACTCTCGCGTCGGGCGGGCGTGGACCGCGATCCGCGAGGACGAGGTGGCAGCCGCCGCCTCCGGCGTCCCGACCGTGCGGTACAAGTTGTTGGCGTTCGCGATCGGCGCATCGACCTCCGGGTTCGCGGGCGTGCTCTACGCGGCAAACGTGGGGTTCATCACGGACACCAACTTCGTGCTGCAGCAGAGCATCCTCGTCCTCGTGCTGGTGATCTTCGGTGGCATGGGCTCGATGTGGGGAGTGCTAGCCGGGGCGGCCTTCCTCGAGTGGCTGCCGGAGAAGCTGCGCGGGTCGGTGCCGCCGTCGGACCGCTTCATCTACTTCGGACTGCTGATCATCCTGATGATGATCTTCCGACCGCAGGGGATGATCCCCTCACGCCGTCGTGCACTCGAGATCAAGCAGGCGGAGGCAGGCGTCGGAGAAGCCGACGCGCTCGGGCTTCCGAAAGAGACCCAGTGACCGCGCCCGTCACGGCAGCCGGCCGCGCGTCGATCGACGACCCGGTGATCAGCGTCGACGACGTCACGCTGCGGTTCGGTGGCGTCACGAGCCTTGCTGACGTGTCTCTTGCCGCGCCGCGCGGCGAGGTGATGGCGGTCATCGGCCCGAACGGCGCCGGAAAGACCTCGCTGTTCAACTGCCTGACGGGCGTCTACCTCCCGCAGGAAGGCACCATCTCGCTCCGGCGCGAGGACGGCTCGACGGCGCGGCTCAACGGTCGTAAGCCGCACGCCGTGACCCGCCTCGGGGTCGGGCGAACCTTCCAGAACATTCGGCTGTTCAACGCGCTGACCGCGGTCGAGAACGTCAAGGTCGGAGCCGACGCCCGCGGCAAGGCCGGCCCGATCAGCGTGATGCTGGGGCTGCCCAGGATGCGCCACGAGGAGCGGGCCACGACAGAGCGCGCTCTCGAGTTGCTGTCGTTCGTCGGGCTCGGCGGTCGGCACGACGCCATCGCCTCCTCGCTGTCGTACGGCGAGCAGCGCCGGCTCGAGATCGCGCGGGCGCTCGCCACAGGTCCCCAGGTCCTGCTTCTCGACGAGCCCGCAGCCGGCACCAATCCGGCCGAGAAGAACGACCTGGCCCGGCTGATCACGCGGACGAACCAGGAGCTCGGCGTATCCGTTTTGCTGATCGAACACGACATGAAGCTCGTGATGTCGGTCGCGTCGTACGTCGTGGTTCTCAACTTCGGGCGGGTGATCGCGGCGGGCCCGCCCGAGCAGATCCAGCGCGACCCCGCGGTGATCGAGGCCTATCTCGGTACCACCCAGAACGAAGGGGGTGCCGCGCCGAATGCTGCTCAAGATTGAGTCGTTGCGGGTCGCGTACGGCCGCATCGAGGCGCTGCGCGGCGTCGATCTCGAGATCGAACAGGGCGAGATCGTCACCCTGCTCGGCGCGAACGGCGCCGGCAAGACCACGACGCTGCGCACGATCTCCGGGCTGCTGAAAAGCTCCGGTGGATCCGTGACGTTCGACGGCAGGCGGATCGACGGGTTGCCGGCCCACGAGATCGTGGCTGCCGGTATCGGGCACGTTCCCGAAGGCCGCCGCGTCTTCCCGCGGATGTCGATCTTGGAGAACCTGCAGATGGGCGCCTACCAGCGCCGCACCGATCTGAGCGAAGACCTCGAGCGGGTCTACACGCTGTTCCCCGTACTGCAGGAACGTCGGGGCCAGGCGGCAGGCACGCTGTCCGGCGGCGAGCAGCAGATGCTCGCGATCGGACGGGCCCTGATGGGACGCCCGAGGCTGCTGTTGCTGGACGAGCCATCGATGGGACTGGCCCCGATGATCGTCGCGCGGATCTTCGAGATCATCCGGGAGATCAACGCGCAGGGCACGACGATCCTGCTGGTCGAGCAGAACGCCGCCCAGGCATTGCGGCTCGCGGGCCGCGGCTACGTCCTGGAGACCGGCGCCATCGCTCTCGCCGACCGGGCAGACGCGCTGCTGGCCGACGATCGGGTGCGCTCCGCGTACCTCGGGGAGAGCGTCGCCTGACCCTTCGGGCAGCCACGAAGTTATTGCACCGCAACGAATCGGCGCGATCTCGACAAAAAGGAGCCCGGCACCTTTGGGTCCGGCCGCGCCTTCCCCGTGCGCGGTCGTTGTCTACTCGGTGCCGGGCTGTGCGACGAATTTAGTGACCGCGCACTTGGTGGGTCAACGGCGGCCCGGGTTCTCCGGCGAGAAGCCGGGCGAGTCGGGGCCAACTGATCGGTCCCTCGCCGGGACTTGCGCCGAGCGCTACCGTGCACGTACCCAGCGCCGGTCTCCGGAGTCGGGGGGTCTTTCGGAACGGCAGCGAGGAGCCACGCGATGTCCCGGTCGCAAGTGCTTACCCGGATGGCGACCACTCAGGACATCCCGGTACTGCTTGACCTCTGGGACGAGCTGCGTCAGATGGGGGGTCGCGGCGAGCGCGCCAACAACCCGGTGTCGCCGAAGGATGTTCGTGAGCGGTTGAGCGACGTCCTCGCCAGTCCGTCCTACCGGATCGTCATCGCGCATCTGGGAACCGCCCCGGCCGGCATGGCGGTGCTCCAGATGACACGGCCGGATCCGTTCGCGGACGGCAAGGTCCTCAACGTCGCGCATCTGGTGGTCTCTCGCTCTGCGCAGCACAACGGCGTCGGCCGTGCCCTGCTGGCTGCCGCTGCCGACTTCGCGACCGAAAAGCGACTCGACCAGGTGTCGGTGAGCGTCTACCCGTCGCTACGAGAGGCGAGCCGGTTCTTCGCGCGGCTCGGCTTCGCGCCGGCGGCGACCCGTCGCGTCGCGCCGGTCAACGTGCTGCGGCGCCGCCTCGGCAGCGAGCCGGGTGCGCCGGCGACGGCGGACATGCTTCGCCGTCGCACTCGCCTGGTGCGCGCGGTGCCGACGCCGCGAACGCGGCGCACTGCCGCCGACAAGGCGGCGGCGCTAGGTGGCCGGGCGAAGTAGCGCGGTCAGCCGGGCGGTGCACACCCGCCGCTCCTGCTCGTCGGTGATGACGATCTCGTACGTCGCGAGGGTGCGGCCGAGATGCAGCGGAGTGGCTACGCCGGTCACGTAGCCCTCGGTCACCGAGCGGTGGTGGGTGGCGCTGATCTCGATGCCCATCGCGATCCGGTCCGGGGCGCCATGCAGCGCGGCGCCGATCGACCCGAGTGACTCGGCGAGGACGCACGACGCGCCTCCATGAAGCAGCCCGTAGGGCTGCGTGTTGCCCTCGACGGGCATCCGTCCGACCATGCGTTGCGGATCGAGCTCGAGGAACTCGATGCCCATGCGCGCGGCGAGCTCCGTGGGCTGGTCGTTGTCCGTCGGTGCAGTCACAGCGCGACACTACGATGCCCGATATGGCTGCTGAGCGACTCCTCCTGCTTGACGGCCACTCGCTCGCGTACCGCGCGTTCTTCGCCCTCCCCGTCGAGAACTTCTCGACCACCACCGGTCAGCCGACGAACGCCGTGTACGGGTTCACGGCGATGCTGATCAACGTCCTGCGCGACGAGACGCCGACCCACATCGCGGTCGCCTTCGACGTCGGGCGGCAGACCTTCCGTACCGAGGCCTACGCCGAGTACAAGGCGACCCGCAAGGAGACGCCGACCGACTTCCGCGGCCAGGTCGATCTGATCAAGGACGTGCTCGAGGCACTGTCGGTGCCGTCGCTGTCCGTCGAGGGCTACGAAGCCGACGACGTCATCGCCACGCTCGCCGTGCAGGGCGCCGACGCGGGGATGGACGTCCTGATCGTCACCGGCGACCGCGACGTCCTGCAGCTGGTCAACGACCGGATCACCGTGCTGATGACCCGCAAGGGCATCAGCGACATGACGCGGTTCACCCCGGAGGAGGTGAAGGCGAAGTACGACCTGACCCCGGTGCAGTACCCCGACTTCGCCGCGCTGCGCGGCGACCCGAGCGACAACCTGCCCTCCATCCCCGGCGTCGGCGAGAAGACCGCCTCGAAGTGGATCCGCGAGTTCGGCTCTCTCGACGAGCTCGTGGCGAGAGTCGAGGAGGTGCCGGGAAAGGCCGGCGTTGCGCTGCGCGAGCATCTGGGAAACGTGATTCGCAACCGGCAGCTCACCGAGCTGCGCCGCGACGTGCCGCTCGACCTCGGAGTCGGCGACCTCGCCGCCCGGCAGTGGGACCGGGAAGCGGTCCACCAGCTGTTCGACACGTTGCAGTTCCGGGTGCTCCGCGAGCGGCTCTACGCGACGTTGTCGGCCGCCGAGCCCGAGGCCGAGGAAGGCTTCACGGTGGAGGGCGAAGCTCTCGGTGCGGATCAGGTCGCGGCGTGGCTGGATGCGCACGCCCGGACTGCGGCCCGCCACGGCGTCTCCGTGGCGGGCTCCTGGGGGCGCGGCACGGGGCACGTGACGCGGGTCGCGATCGCCTCGCCCGACGGCCAGGCGGCGTCGATCGAGCCGGAGCAGCTCACCGGTGCCGATGAGCAGGCGCTCGCCGCCTGGTTGGCCGACGCGTCGGTGCCCAAGGTGTTCCACGACGTGAAGGGACCATCGCACGCGTTCGCCCAGCGCGGATGGACGCTGGCCGGGGTCGCGAGCGACACGGCCCTCGAGGCCTACCTCGCGTTGCCGGGCCAGCGGTCCTTCGACCTCGCCGACCTGTCGTTGCGCTACCTCAACCGGGAGCTGCGCGCCGAGGCGCAGGACGGCCAGCTCTCCCTCGACGGCTCCGCCGAGGAGAACGTCGCGCAGGCAGAGATGCTGCGGGCGCGCGCGATCCTCGACCTCGCCGAGGCGCTGGACGCCGATCTCGAGCAGCGCGGCGGCAGCCGACTGCTCGCCGAGGTCGAGCTGCCGCTCACCGCGTTGCTCGCCGACATGGAGCGCACCGGCATCGCCGCCGACGTCGACTGGCTCGCCGAGCTCGAGGCGCGGTTCGGCGGAGAGGTGAAGCGCGCGGCCGACGCGGCGTACGCCGTTATCGGGCACGAGGTCAACCTCGGCTCGCCGAAGCAGTTGCAGCAGGTGCTCTTCGAAGAGCTCGACCTGCCGAAGACCAAGAAGATCAAGACCGGCTACACCACTGACGCCGAGGCGCTGCAGGACCTTTACGCGAGGTCCGGCCACCCGTTCCTCGAGCACCTGCTCCGCCACCGTGACGTCGCACGGCTGAAGACGGTGGTCGACTCGCTGATCCCGATGGTCGACGACGGTGGCCGGATCCACTCCACGTTCAACCAGATGGTGGCGGCGACCGGACGGCTGTCCAGCACTGATCCCAACCTGCAGAACATCCCGGTACGCAGCGTCGAAGGCCGGGAGATCCGCAAGGCGTTCATCGTCGGCGAGGGATTCGAGTCGCTGATGACCGCGGACTACTCGCAGATCGAGATGCGGATCATGGCCCATCTGTCCGGGGACGCCGGTCTCATCGAGGCGTTCACTTCCGGCGAGGACCTGCACACCTTCGTCGCCGCCACCGCGTTCGGGATACCGGTCGACCAGGTCGAGCCGGAGCAGCGTCGCCGGATCAAGGCGATGTCGTACGGCCTCGCCTACGGGCTGTCCGCGTTCGGTCTGTCGCAGCAGCTCGGGATCACGCCCGAGGAGGCACGCGAGCAGATGGAGGCGTACTTCTCGCGCTTCGGCGGGGTGCGTGACTACCTCAAGGGCGTCGTCGACGTCGCGCGCAAGGACGGCTACACCGAGACCATCCTGGGTCGCCGTCGCTACCTGCCGGACCTGACCAGCGACAACATGCAGCGCCGGCAGATGGCCGAGCGGATGGCGCTCAACGCGCCGATTCAGGGCTCGGCCGCGGACATCATCAAGGTCGCGATGCTCAACGTTGAACGCGCCTTGCGTGAGCAATCGCTGAAGTCGCGGCTCTTGCTGCAGGTGCACGACGAGCTCGTGCTCGAGGTCGCGCCCGGGGAGCGGGACAAGGTCGAGCAGCTGGTCTGTCAGGAGATGGGTGCGGCGTACGAGCTCGGCGACGTACCGCTCGACGTCTCCGTCGGCTATGGCGTCAACTGGGACGACGCCGCCCATTGACGGGGCTGAGCCCACCATTCGCTTCGTTCTCGGTCGTTTGCGTGCCTCAGCACGCGGCGCTCCCTGCGGCCTCGCGACTGGCGTGCTCAGCTCCCGTCAATCCTCTGGCTTGTGGGTGAGGAAGATCGCGGTCCCTGGGATGAGCTCGCCGCGAAGCTTGCTCCACTGACCCCAGGTGCGGTCGTGGTCGGCCGGCCATTCCGGCTCGAGCAGGTCGTCGATCACCAGCCCGGCGGCAACCAGCTCGCGGACCCGGTCGCCCAGGGTGCGGTGGTGCTCGACGTACGTCGGCTGCTGGCGTTCGTCGACCTCGACGTAAGGCCGCCGGTCGAAGTACGACGTCTTCACGGCCAGCCCCTCGGGACCGGGGTCGTCCAAGAAGCACCAGCGGATCGGGTGGGTGACCGAGAACACCCACCGGCCACCGGGCCGGAGCACCCGCGCCACCTCCGACATCACCGCGGCGGAGTCGGCGACGAAGGGCACCGCGCCGTAGGCCGAGCACGCCAGGTCGAACGCGGCGTCCGCGAACGGCAGCCGCTGAGCGTCGGCCAGGACGAGCGGCGTACGCACGCCCGCAGCGGCGTCCAACCGCCGCGCATGCGCCAGCTGCGACGCCGACACGTCGATGGCGACCGGGGAGGCGCCGGCAAGGGCCAGCCACCGGCTGCACTGCGCGGCGCCGGCCCCGACCTCGAGCACGCGGAGCCCGCTGACCTCGCCCAGCAGGTGCGCCGAGGACTCCCGCAGCCCCTCCGGACACCACAGGAAGTCGTCGTCGCCGAGGAAGTCGCCGTGCTCGGCCTGATAGTCGGACGCGGAGCCGTCCCACCACGCTCGGGAAGCCCGGAGACTGGTCGCCCGGTCCAGCTCGCGGCGGACCGGCCGGATGACTATCGCCACGTTCGACGCGAGCGTGAGCGCGGACTAAACTGCCTGGTCGCGCCGCGGAACCCCCGGCGTACCACTCGACATCTGTCCACCTGTCTCACCGACACAGACATCTGTCCGCTTCCGAGGATCCCCACTACATGACCGCTGCAGTAGCCGAGCCCACCGCCCTTCCCCAGGTCGCCGTCAATGACATCGGCACCGCTGAGGACTTCCTCGCTGCCATCGAAGGCACCATCAAGGAGTTCAACGACGGCGACATCGTCGAGGGCGTGATCGTCCGCGTCGACCGCGACGAGGTCCTCCTCGACATCGGCTACAAGACAGAGGGCGTGATCCCCAGCCGCGAGCTGTCGATCAAGCACGACGTCGACCCTAACGAGGTCGTCTCCGTCGGGGACAGCGTCGAGGCCCTGGTTCTCCAGAAGGAGGACAAGGAGGGCCGGCTGATCCTGTCCAAGAAGCGCGCGCAGTACGAGCGGGCGTGGGGCACGATCGAACAGATCAAGGAAGCGGACGGCATCGTCACCGGCACCGTCATCGAGGTCGTCAAGGGCGGCCTGATCCTCGACATCGGGCTGCGCGGCTTCCTGCCCGCCTCGCTCGTCGAGATGCGCCGGGTGCGCGACCTCCAGCCGTACGTCGGCAAGGAGCTCGACGCCAAGATCATCGAGCTGGACAAGAACCGCAACAACGTCGTTCTGTCGCGCCGTGCGTGGCTCGAGCAGACCCAGAGCGAGGTACGCCAGAACTTCCTGACCCAGCTGCTCAAGGGTCAGGTCCGCAAGGGCGTCGTCTCCTCGATCGTCAACTTCGGTGCGTTCGTGGACCTGGGCGGCGTCGACGGCCTGGTGCACGTCTCCGAACTGTCCTGGAAGCACATCGACCACCCGAGCGAGGTCGTCGAGGTCGGCCAGGAGGTCACCGTCGAGGTGCTCGACGTCGACATGGACCGCGAGCGCGTCTCGCTGTCGCTGAAGGCGACGCAGGAGGACCCGTGGCAGGCCTTCGCCCGGGCTCACTCGATCGGCCAGGTCGTGCCGGGCCGGGTCACCAAGCTGGTGCCGTTCGGCGCGTTCGTCCGCGTCGCGGAGGGCATTGAGGGTCTGGTCCACATCTCCGAGCTGGCCGAGCGCCACGTCGAGATCCCGGAGCAGGTCGTCAACGTCGGCGACGAGATCTACGTCAAGGTCATCGACGTCGACCTCGAGCGGCGCCGGATCTCGTTGTCGCTGAAGCAGGCCAACGAGGGCACCGTCGGCGAAGCGGTCGCGGACCACTTCGACCCGACGCAGTACGGCATGCCGGCCCAGTACGACGACCAGGGCAACTACATCTACCCCGAGGGCTTCGACTCCGAGACCAACGAGTGGAAGCCTGGCTACGAGGCCCAGCAGGCCGAGTGGGAGGCGCAGTACGCCAAGGCGCACGAGCGCTGGGAGGCCCACCAGGAGCAGGTCAAGGCGGCGCAGGCCGCCGAGGCCGAGGCTGCCGAGGCCTCGTCGTACAGCTCCGCCCCCGAGGCGGGCGGCGAGGTCGAGTCGAGCGGGACGCTCGCCAGTGACGAGGCGCTGGCCGAGCTGCGGCGCAAGCTCACCGGGGGCGACGCCGAGGCGGAGGCCGCCGACGCAGCCGAGGACAGCTCCGCCGAGTAGCTCCTTCACCGAGGGGTCGCCGTGCTCAGCGTCGGCTTGACCGGCGGGATCGGCGCCGGCAAGAGCGAGGTCACCAAGCGCTTCGCCGCGCTCGGCGGGAAGGTCATCGACGCCGACGCGATCGCGCGCGAGGTGGTGCAGCCCGGTACGCCCGGGCTCGCGGCGGTGCTCAAGGAGTTCGGCCCGGGGGTAGGTGCGGCCGACGGCTCGCTGGACCGGGACGCGCTGGCCGCGATCGTGTTCGGCGACGACGAGGCCCGGGCCCGGCTCAACGCGATCACCCATCCGCTGATCGGGGAGCGGGTGTTCGCGCTGCTCGCGGAGTTCGAGGCGGCTGATCCCGACGGGATCCTGATCAACGACGTACCGCTGATCGCCGAGGCCGGGGTGGCCGAGCGCTACGAGGTCATCGTGGTCGTGGACGCGCCGGTCGAGACCCAGCTCGACCGGCTGGTGCGCCTGCGCGGGATGACGCGTGAGGCCGCGCAGGCCCGGATCGACGTCCAGGCCAGCCGGGAGCAGCGGCTTGCCCTCGCCGACCACGTGATCACCAACGACGGGGACCTCGAGGGATTGCAGACTCAGGTCGACCGGGTCTGGGCGGCGCTCCAGGAGGCAGCCGCCAAGAAGTCCGGCTGATCCTCGGGAAGTGTCAGCCCCCCGGCGTACGTTGTGAACTCGTGGCCACCGTCAGCTCGATCCGCCCCAAACAGGCGCCGTTCGTCGTCGAGTCGGAGTTCGAGCCGTCGGGCGACCAGCCGGCCGCGATCGACGAGCTGGCGCGCCGGATCCGGGACGGCCAGAAGGACGTCGTGCTGCTCGGCGCCACCGGCACCGGCAAGTCGGCAACCACGGCCTGGCTGATCGAGCGGCTCCAGCGTCCGACGCTCGTGATGGCGCCCAACAAGACGCTCGCGGCGCAGCTCGCCAACGAGTTCCGCGAGCTGCTGCCCAACAACGCCGTCGAGTACTTCGTCTCCTACTACGACTACTACCAGCCTGAGGCCTACGTCCCGCAGACCGACACCTACATCGAGAAGGACTCCTCGGTGAACGAGGAGGTCGAGCGGCTTCGTCACTCGGCGACGATGAGCCTGCTCACCCGGCGCGACGTGGTCGTGGTGGCGAGTGTGTCGTGCATCTACGGTCTCGGCACTCCGGAGGAGTACGTCAACCGCTGCGTGCAGCTCGACGTGGGCCAGACGATCGACCGCGACACGATCCTGCGCCGGCTGGTCGACATCCAGTACACCCGCAACGACCTGGCGTTCACCCGCGGCACGTTCCGGGTGCGCGGCGACACGATCGAGGTCTTCCCGGTCTACCAGGAGCTCGCGGTTCGGATCGAGATGTTCGGTGACGACATCGAGCGGATCTCGACGCTGCACCCGCTGACCGGCGAGGTCATCAGCGACGACGAGAGCGCGATGGTCTTCCCCGCGACGCACTACGTCGCCGGGCCGGAGCGCATGGAGCGGGCGATCTCCGGCATCGAGGCCGAGCTCGAGGAGCGGCTGGCCGAGCTCGACAAGCAGGGCAAGCTGCTCGAGTCGCAACGGCTACGGATGCGCACGACCTATGACATCGAGATGATGCGCCAGGTCGGCTTCTGCTCCGGCATCGAGAACTACTCACGCCACATCGACGGCCGTGCGCAGGGCACGCCCCCGCACACGCTGCTCGACTACTTCCCGGACGACTTCCTGCTCGTCATCGACGAGTCGCACGTGACGGTGCCGCAGATCGGCGGCATGTACGAAGGCGACATGTCCCGCAAGCGGACGCTGGTCGACCACGGGTTCCGGCTGCCGAGCGCGATGGACAACCGCCCGTTGCGGTGGGAGGAGTTCCTCGAGCGGATCGGGCAGACCGTCTACCTGTCGGCGACGCCGGGCAACTACGAGCTGAAGAAGGTTAAGAACGACGTCGTGGAGCAGGTGATTCGCCCGACCGGGCTGGTCGACCCGCTGGTCGTGGTCAAGCCGCCGAAGGGCCAGATCGACGACCTGATGCACGAGATCCGCGTCAGGGTGGAGCGAGACGAGCGGGTGCTGGTCACCACGCTGACGAAGAAGATGGCGGAGGACCTCACCGACTACCTGCTCGAGAACGGCGTACGGGTCCGCTACCTGCACAGCGAGGTCGACACGCTGCGGCGGGTCGAGCTGCTCCGCGAGCTGCGGCTGGGGGAGTACGACGTCCTCGTCGGCATCAACCTGCTGCGCGAGGGTCTCGACCTGCCGGAGGTGTCGCTGGTCTCGATCCTCGACGCCGACAAGGAAGGCTTCCTGCGCTCGGACAAGTCGCTGATCCAGACGATCGGCCGCGCGGCGCGGAATGTGTCCGGCGAGGTCCACATGTACGCCGACACGATCACGCCTTCGATGAAGGCGGCGATCGAGGAGACCAACCGCAGGCGCGAGAAGCAAATCGCCTACAACACCGAGATGGGTATCGACCCGCAACCGCTTCGCAAGAAGGTCGCGGACATCCTCGACGGCATCGTCCGGGAAGAGAACGGACAGCTGATCGGCGGCAGTGGTCGTGCCCAGTCGCGCGGCAAGACGCCGGTCCCCGGGATGGCGAGCGCGTCTGCGGAGACCGGAAAGCACGCGGCCGATCTCGCGAACCTGCCGCGCGCCGAGCTCGCGCTGCTGATCCAGCAGCTGCAGGACCAGATGCACGCCGCCGCCGCCGACCTGCAGTTCGAGCTAGCGGCACGATTGCGCGACGAGGTCAACGAGCTCAAGAAGGAACTACGGCAGATGACGGCGGCCGGAATCCAGTAGCGGACAACCTGACCCGCGCATTGCGCGTCTGAACTACGTGACTTCGACCAAGTGCTCCCCGAGCCGACTCAACTGGGTACTCACGTTCTCGATCGCGGCAACGCTCGCGATCGCACTGCTCGCCTCCGGCTGCGGTGGCACCAGCAGCGGCGGTGCGACGGTCCGTTCCGGCGCCACACCCGCGGACACTCCCCACGGACCTGCTGTCACCGCAGCAGGCTTCGCCGACGTCGCGTTCGGCACGTCAGAGGAGACCGCGCAGGCGGGGCTCGTGAAGCTGCTCGGCGCGCCGAAGAAGGACCTCACCGACAGCGGTCTGCCCAAGGCTTGCCATGTCTCCTCCAGCGCCGAGTGGGACGGGTTCACCGCGTTCTATTTCAACGACTCGTTCACCGGCTACGAGTACCGCGGTGCCGATCTGCAGGGTCCCGACGGGCTGAACGTCGGGATGAGCGCGGCCGCGGCGAAGGAGGTCGAGGGTAAGGCCTTCTCGACGTCTGCCGCTCAGGGCGGCTCGTGGCTGCTGAACACGTCCTCGGGCAAGCTTTTCGGCTACCTCGACGGGGTCACGTCGAAGGCGCGGATTGCCAGCATCGACGCCGGCTCGGTGGGCTGCGCCGCCATGACGCCCTGACGTTCGGTCCTGTGGACGGCACTCCTTTGGAGGGGCCACCGAGTTAGCCTGAGCGCGTGGTTGCCGCGGAAGTGTGGACGCTGATCGGTCTACTGGCGACCGCACTGTTTGCCTTGATCGGGCAGTTGCGGGGCGTCGAGCGAACCTTGTCGAGTCGGCTCGAAGCGCTCACGTTGGAGATGCACCGCGGGTTTGGCGAGGTTCGCGGCGACATCGCCGTGCTGCGCGCGCAGATCAACCGCGAAGGTCAGTGACGCCCGACCGGCGGCTCCTCGTGCTGACCTCGCACGACCTGATCGTGGCGAAGCTGCTGAAGACGAGGCGCCCGAGCCAGGACGTCGGGTAGGCCATTCTTGTGACGTGCTTGTCGTTCTGAGTGGCGCGAAGAAGAACGTCGGTGACTTCGTCATCACCGAGCGCGCCGAACGGATCCTTCAGCACGTCACCGGACACGAGATCCGCCGGCTACCCAACTGGGAATCGTTGGACCATCACCTCGACGTACTACGGGCGGCCGATGGAATCGTGGTGGCAGGGGGTCCCGGTTACCGGCCCGATCTGCACGGCGGCGTCTACCCGCTCACGAGCGACCCGGGTGTCCTCGCCGAGTTGGCTGTCCCTGTCACCTTCTTCGGTCTGGGCTGGAAGGGTGATCCCGGAGACGACTTCGATCATCACCACTACCGGTTCAACATGAGGACGAGGCAACTCATCGAAACGTTGGGCGGCGCCGGTCGGTACAGCGCCAGGGACGACCTCTCCGTGACGGTTCTGAGTAAGAACAACGTGCCGCAGCCGGTGATGAGCGGCTGCCCGGTTTGGTACGACCTCGAGACCCTTAACCGCTGGTCGGACCCCCCGCAGGCGATCAAGCAAGTCGTGTTCACTCCACCGCAACAGGAGATGTTTCATGACCAGAGCCGACGGCTTCTCGCGACGCTCAAAGATCGGTACGTGGATGCGCACTTCATCGTGGCCTTCCAGCGCGGTATTGCCCAGGACGTCCATACCTCGGCGGCTGAAGCGCGACTGCTCATCGACTACGAGAGATACGCCCGAGAGCTCGGCTGCGAGGTGAGGGATGTCAGCTACGACACCCGTCACATCGACTTCTACCGAGACTCAGATCTTCATGTGGGGTATCGGCTGCATGCTCATCTCGTCTTTCTCAGCTACGGACGGCCATCGGTCATCCTCGAGGAGGACGGCCGGGCAAGGGGCGCCGCCGAGTCCCTCGACACCCCTTCGGTTCGCGCCTGGCGGCTAACGGCCGCCGGGAAGTTGGCCCGTCGGTTCCACTCCCACCCGGCTGAGTCGTTCGCTCGTCGCGCCGGCGCTCCCATCAAGGCGGCGAGAGTCGACGTTGCTGCCGACGTCATGGCAATCATCGAGTCTGAGAGGGCCGCGGGGCACCCGGCGGTGCGCCGCGCCACGGGGCGGATCGCTGCGACCTGGCCGATCATGCAGGACTTCGCCCGCGGCGTCGTGAGGACCTAGCTGTGCTGACCAGAGAGGTTGGTTAAGCGGCTGATCGGCGGCTGGTTCCCGGTCGCGGTGTGGGGCCTGTGGTGGTTGTAGTGGTGGATCCATGCTCTCAGGGCGTTGCGGCGAGCTGATTCCGAGCTGTATTGCCGGGCGTAGGCCCAGCCGTCGGCGAGGGTTCGGTGGAACCGCTCGATTTTGCCGTTGGTCTGTGGCCGGTATGCCTTGGTGCGCCGGGGTTTGATGTCGAGGTCGCGGCAAAGTTCGCGCCACGCTTTGCTGCGGTAGCAGGAGCCGTTGTCGGAGATGACCTCCTCGACGATCACGCCGCGGGCGGCGAACCAGAACACCGCGCGGCGTAGCACCGCAACGGCAGTTTCCTTGCGTTCGTCGTCGTGGACCTCGGAGTAGACGACCCGGCTGTGGTCGTCCAGGACGCTGTGCACGAACGCGTGACCGGTATTCGGATCGTGCCATTTGCTGCGGGTCGCGGTGGGAGTCATGACCTTGTTCCGCCGGCCCTGCTTCTTGCCGACGAAGCGCCAGCCACCGCCGTCGGGGATGTTGCCGAGCTTCTTGACGTCAACGTGGACCAGGGATCCTGGTGTCTCACGCTCGTAACGGCGGATCGGCTCTCCGGTGCGCCGGTCGATGTGGGAGAGCCGGTTGACCAGGCAACGTCGCAGTACCGCGTAGACCGTCGAGGCTGGCATCCCGAGCCGCCCGGCGATCTGCACCGGCCCCAGCCGTTTGCGCCACCGCAGGTGCACGATCTTGCGCTTGACCGGCTCCGGCGTCCGTCTCGGGCTATGCGCGGGACGGCTGGAACGGTCGGCCATCATCGACCTCGTCACCGGCCCGACAGCAGCCTCGAGCGCCTCGCGGTAGCGGGTCGCCCACCGGTTCGCCGTCGGCCAACTCACCCGGTAGTAATCCGACGCCTGGGCGACTGACCAGCCACGGTCGATGACGAGCCGGCCGAGTTCAAGACGGGCTTTCGGAGTCAGGGCAGCATTAGCGTGAGACACGAAGACCTCCTGGTCGTGGAGCGGTTCTTAGGCAGCTCCACCCCACGACAGGGAGGTCTTCACTTGCAACGATCAATCAGCGCGTGTCATCGCACGCGTTCAACCAACGTGTCTGGTCAGTACACCTAGCTCTCCGGGGTGACCGCTGGCCGATCCGGGCGCCGCGGGGCAGACTGCCCCCGTGGCGACCTATCTGGTGACCGGTGGGACCGGCTTCATCGGCCGGCATCTGGTGGACCTGCTCACCTCCCGGTCCGACGCGCGGGTCCTGGTCCTGGTCCGCGAAGGGTCCGTCGCGAAGCTCGCGAGACTCGGTGACCGGATCGAGCCGCTCGTCGGTGACCTCACCGAACCGATGCTCGGGGTGGGGGAGGCCGACCGCGAGAAGCTCCGCGGCGCGGTCGACCACTTCGTGCACCTTGCGGCGATCTACGACATGACGGCCGACGCGGCGACGAACGACGCGGCGAATATCGGCGGTACGACGGAGGCACTGCTGCTCGCTGCCGACCTGCGGGCCGGGTGTTTCCACCACGTGTCGTCGGTAGCCGTCGCGGGGGAGTACGACGGCACGTTCACCGAGGAGATGTTCGACGAAGGTCAGCATCTGCCGTCGCCGTACCACGCCACGAAGTTCGAGGCGGAGCGCCTGGTCCGCGACCAGCGGGAGATTCCGTGGCGCGTCTACCGGCCCGCGATAGTCGTCGGGCATTCCAAGACCGGGGTCATGGACAAGATCGACGGCCCCTACTACGTGTTCCCCGCACTGGCGCGACTCGCCCAGCTGCCGTCGTGGCTGCCGCTGGTCGCGCCCGACATCGGTGACACCAACATGGTGCCGGTGGACTTCGTCGCCGAGGCGATGAACCACCTGATGCATGCCGACGGCCTTGACGGTCGCGCGTTCCATCTGGTCGCGCCCGAGCCGCAGCCGTTGCTGGAGGTGGTCAACGCGTTCAGCGCGGCCGCTGGCGGGCCGGTCGTCGCGTTGCCCATCGACCGGCGGATCTCCATGCCGGCCTACTCGATGCTGGGCCTGGCCGAGCAGCTTCCCGGAGTCAGCATCGCCAAGGACGTCCTGCTCGACCGGCTGGCGATCCCGCCGGAGGTCATCCCGCACTTCACGTTCACGCCGCTCTTCGACTCCACCGAGACCCGGCGGGCGTTGCGCGGCAGTGCGATCGCCGTACCGCCGCTCGACGAGTACGCCGACACGTTGTGGCGCTACTGGGCGGACCACCTCGACTCGGTCCGCGCACGCCGCAAGCGCCCGGGCGCGGCGCTCGAAGGCCGCACGGTTGTCATCACGGGTGCGTCGTCCGGGATCGGCGCCGCCACGGCCCTCGCCGTCGCGAAGCTCGGTGGCGTGCCGTACCTGGTCGCGCGCAGCGCGGACAAGCTGGAGGAGCTCCGTGCCGAGGTCGAGGCTGCCGGTGGGACCGCACGGGTGTACCCGTGTGACATCACCGACGCGGAGTCGGTAGCCGCGACGGTCAAGCAGATGGTGGCCGACTCGCCGGACGGCATCGACTACCTGGTCAACAACGCCGGCCGCTCGATCCGGCGTTCGGTGCGACTCTCGCACGACCGGTTCCACGACTACGAGCGCACCATGACGCTCAACTACTTCGCGGCGATCCGGATGATCTACGCGTTGCTGCCGCACATGGCCGAGCGGCACTTCGGCCACATCGTCAACATCTCCTCGATCGGTGTGCAGACCGCGCCGCCGCGGTTCTCGGCGTACGTCGCATCCAAGGCAGCACTCGACGCGTTCAGCCGGGTTGTGGCGAGCGAGACCTGGAACGACGGGGTGACGTTCACGACGATCCACATGCCGCTGGTCCGCACCCCGATGATCAGCCCGACCAAGATCTACGACGCGTTCCCGACCCTCAGCCCCGAGGAAGCCGCCGACATGGTGGTCCGCGCGCTCGTCGAACGACCGAAGCGGATCAGCACGCGGCTCGGGACGTTCGGCGAGGTGGCGTACGCCGTTGCACCGCGCGCCGTCGACGCCATCCTCAGCGTCGCCTATCGGGTGTTCCCCGACTCGAAGGCCGCAGGCGGCGGAGCAGAAGGGGTTTCACTCAGTAGAGGTGCCCAAGCTCTGGTGAAGCTCCTCCCCGGAGTCCACTGGTAGACGTCCTCCACCCCGCCCGCCGCCCAACAGCGGAGGCAACTTCGTCGGCGGCGCTCAAGCAGCGAAGAAGTCGTCGACCTCGTAGGGATTCTTCGGCACCGCCCACATCTCGTAGACCATGCCGTCCCTGACGTGCCAAATGTGCGCCTCGTCGAAGTCGAGGTGGCGCCCCTGGTAGTCGATGGACACCTGGACGAGGCCGACTACATGGTCATCAGTCGCGAGAACGTCGTGGACCGCGATCTTCATCGAGAAGTCCACCATCGCGAAGAACTCCATCATGTGCCCGAAGACGGCGTCCTTCCCTTCATAGCTACCGGCGGTGGGGAAGCGGCCTCCTTGATGCAGAACCGCATCGTCCGCCATGTGCGCATTGAGCCATTCGCTGTCACCGTTTTGGATCGCGACGAAGGCGGTGCGCGCCAGCTTCTCGTCGGGATGCATCCTCAACCCCCCAGGTTGTCGGGCCGAAATACCAAAATAGTTAGGAGCCTAACTATAAGGTGAGGAGTCATGCCGTCAAGAGCCGTGAGACCGCCGGCCGAGCCGTGGATCCGGCTGTCGCCCGGATTCGAGGGTGAATACCCGGGATGCAGCCACCGCGCGACCGAGACCTTCCTCAACATCGGTGTGCTGACGGGTGCGGTTCGGAGCGCGATCGAGGCCTACGTCACATCGGCTGGGCTGCCGTCGAGTGCGGCATTCAACGTCCTGACCATCGTGGCGGGCGCGGATGGACCGCTTCGCCCTTCCGTCATCGCCGGCCGGATGATGGTCACCCGCGCGACCATCACGGGCGTGCTCGACTCGCTCGAGACGCGTGGCCTCATCGAGCGACTGGCGAGCGAGGGCGACCGTCGAGCTCGCGATGTCTCGATAACCGCGGCGGGTCGCCGCCTCGTACGTCGGTTGGAGCCGCGCCTGCACCGGTTCGAGCACGACTTCATGACCGTGCTGTCAGATGACGAGCTCGACGAGCTGCTGCGGATGGTGGCCGTGCTCGAAGAGCGGCTCGGCGCGGTGAGCTTGGCCTAGGGAACCACTGATCAATGCGCTGTCCTGCTGCGCGTCGCTCAGATCGACGCCTGGACTGCGTTGTCGTCGTCGCGCGTAGCGCCGCTACGCAACTCCTCCTCCGCCTTGCCAGCCGTCACCTGGAGCGCCGCTCGCGACGGACGGCATTGATCAGTGACTCCCTAGGCGGGCACGGCGAAGCTCGCCGTCAGCTCGCGGGTCTCCTTGGCGACCTGCTCGATGTCCGACTCGTCCTCGTTGGCCACCGCGGTCGCGACCCGGTCCATCCAGCCGGCGATCGCTGCCATCTCGGCGGGACCCATGCCGCGCGTAGTGACTGCGGCCGTACCGATCCGCAGACCCGACGGGTCGAACGGCGGTCGCGGGTCATCCGGGATCGCGTTGTAGTTCGTGACGATGCCGGCGCGGTCGAGCGCCTGCGCGAACGGCTTGCCGCCGATGCCCTTGGGGGTCAGGTCGACCAGGATGAGGTGGTTGTCCGTACCGCCTGACACCAGGTTGAAGCCGCGCTCGTTCAGCGCGGCCGCGAACGCCGCGGCGTTGGTGACGATCTGTGCGGCGTAGTCGCGGAAGGACGCCTGCGCCGCCTCGCGGAGCGCGACGGCGATCGCCGCTGTCGTGTGGTTGTGCGGGCCGCCCTGCAGGCCGGGGAACACCGCCTTGTCGATCGCGGCCGCATGCTCGGCGTTGCACATCAGCATTGCGCCGCGCGGCCCGCGCAGCGTCTTGTGCGTCGTGGTGGAGATGACGCTCGCGTGTCCGACCGGGGTCGGGTGAGCGCCGCCCGCGACCAGGCCTGCGATGTGAGCGATGTCGGCGACTAGTACGGCGTCGACCTCCGCGGCGATCGAGGCGAAGCCCGCGAAGTCGATGGTGCGCGGGATCGCGGTGCCGCCGCAGAAGATCACCTTCGGCCGCTCGGCCAGCGCCAGGTCGCGTACCTCGTCGAGGTCGACCCGGCCGGTGTCGGTGCGCACGCCGTAGCGGACCGGGGTGAACCACTTGCCCGTCGCAGAGACGCCCCAGCCGTGGGTGAGGTGACCACCGGCCGGCAGCGACATCCCCATGACCTTGTCGCCCGGCGACAGGAACGCGAGGTACACGGCGAGATTGGCGGGGGACCCGGAGTAGGGCTGCACGTTCGCGTGGTCGACGCCGAACAGCGACTTCGCCCGCTCGATCGCCAGGGTCTCGATCTGGTCGGTGACCTGCTGGCCCTCGTAGTAGCGCTTGCCCGGGTAGCCCTCGGAGTACTTGTTCGTGAGGACCGTGCCGGTGGCCTCGAGGACCGCCCGGGAGACGTAGTTCTCCGAGGCGATCAGCCGGATCTTCTCACGCTGGCGGACCTCTTCGGCCTCGATCAGTGCAGCGATGTCGGGGTCGTCGGCGGTCAGGGCGGGGAAGGAGGCCGATGCTTCAAAACCTGTGTCGGACATGTTCGCTCCCACAGCGGCGACGCCCAGGCGTACGGCGTCGTCTTCAGTTGCGCTTCCCGGTGGTCAGTTCCACCCACTTCACGCCAGTCGCGACGCGCGCAAGTCTAACCGCCGGGCGAGCGGCGGATGTACTCCGACTTCGGGGTTCCGGTCCGTCGCCCGCTGCGGAGCGGGACGTGGTCCGCGGCGGTCTTCGATTCCTTGAAGTAGCGACCCGCCGGGACCGTCGTGCCGTGCTGGGTCGGCATCCGCTGCTTGGTGGGAAGCATCGGGACCCGCCCGCCCAGCTCGGACTCCTCGCCGACTTCGCCGCAGCTCCCGCCGAGGGTGAACGGCGTCAAGGCGACCTCGGGCAGGTGCGGCAGCTTCGTCTGGTGCGGGCTGCGGAACAGCGTGGACGTCAGGTCGCCGACGGTCTTGCGGCGCCACTTGGAGACGTTCGGCACCTCGACCCCGAACCGCTCGTGCAGGAACTGCAGCTGCGACGTGTGGTCGAAGATCTCGGACACGACGTGGCCGCCCCGGCTGAACGGCGAGATCACGAGCGAGGGGACGCGTACGCCGAGCCCGAGCGGGCCGCGGATGCCGAGGGTGTCGGCGGCGATGGACTTCGCCGTGAGCCACTCGCCCGGAGTGCCCTTGGGCGCTGTGGGCGGCGACACGTGGTCGAACCAGCCGTCGTTCTCGTCGTACATGAGGAACAGCACGGTCTTCGACCAGACCTTCGGGTTCGAGGCCAGGATGTCGATGACCTGGCGTACGAACCACTGGCCGCGCTGCGGGCTCGCGGAAGGGTGGTCGTCGAAGCCGAGCGGCGGGACCAGCCAGGACACCTTGGGCAGGGTCGCGGCACGAACGTCTGCCTGGAAGTTGGCCGGGAACGTCGGCTGGAAGGCCTTCGTGTGCAGGGGCGTGCCGGGTTTCCGGAATGCCTTGAAGTACGGCATCACGTTGTCGGCCGTCAGCATCACCAACGGGTTGAGGGTCGGGTCGTAGAGGACCGGGTCCCAGATCGGGTACTGCACCAGGCCCGCGTACTTGCCGGTGGCACCGATGAACGACGGGTGGTAGATCTTCCAGGAGATGCCGGCGTCCTCCAGCACCTCGTTCATCGTCGGCCAGTCACAGGTCCACAGCGCGCGCGGGTCGACGTTGGTGTCCGTGACCGGGCCGCCGTGCCGGCCGGCCGGATCGATCGTGCCGGTCTCGGCCATCAGCCGGTTCGGATGCGTGGGGCCGAGGATCGAGCAGAAGTAGTGGTCGCACAGCGTGAACTCGTCGGCCAGCGCCCAGTAGAGCGGGATGTCGTGGCGGGTGAGGTAGCCCATCGTCGTCGCGCCGTCGGGGACGCCTTCGTTGGCCTTCGCGGTGTGCGTCCGCACCCAGCGATCCATCTTGCCGCCGTTCCAGCACTGGTGCATCGGGCCCCAGTTGTGGGTCAGGTCCGCGGTGCAGTCGTCGTCGCGGGGGACCTGCAGATGAAACGGAAGCAGCTTCTTGCGCGGCGACAGTGCCGTACCGCCCGGGTAGTCCTGGGCGAAGTTGCGCAACGAGTGCTTCGGGTGGTCGTCGAAGCCACGGCCCCGGGGGTAGGCGCCGAAGTAGTGGTCGTAGGAGCGGTTCTCCATCATCAGGAACACCACGTGCTCGACCGCGCCGAGGTCGGACCCGTGCGGCGCGGTCCTCGCGGCGCGGCGGGCCGCAGCTCGGGCCGACTGAGCGGACAAGGCGGAGGCCGTGGAGGGTGCCGGCTCGGCCGCTGCTCGCTCCGGGAGCCCGAGCGCCGCTGCCGCCCCCGCTGCGGTGATCGCCGCGATCAGCTCGCGTCGGGAAAGCTCACCCAGCCGGCGGTAGAGGTCGCTCACAGGGCTCAGTTAACCGCCCGGCGAGCTAAGTCCTGCTCCAGTAGGTCGCCATCAGCTCGCTCGCCCAGGTCGGTTGAGAGATCTCACCCCTCGGCAGAAACTCCTTCATCACCGGTTTCAGGTCGAGCACTGGCGTGCCGTCGATGGCGTCGAGTCCCTCGACGCTGACCGTCAGTCCGTCGACCCCTGTCAACCGGCAGGCAGTGACGCCGAGCCGGTTGGGGCGCATCCTCGCTCGCTGCGCGAGGATCCCGACCTTCGGCCAGTCAGGGTTGCCGCGCGGATGCCGCGCACCGGTCTTGATGTCGGCTTCGCCGACCCGGTCGAACAGGTACACGACCTCGACGTGGGAGAAGGCGTCGAGGCCGGCGAGGGCCTCAGGGTCCACCCGCTCGGGATCGAGCTCAATGCGACCGGCGACTGCATCCCAGTCGTCGTCGATCGCTTCGCTGCGGGAGGACCGTACGACGCCGATGGGGGTGACCTCAAACCTCTCCACTCGGCGAGCGTAGTTCGCCGAGGTCGACGTAGGAGGCCGCTGGAACAGGTCTGGAGGCCTCCTACGTCGACCTCGGCGCGGTGGGTGCGCGCCGCCTGTGGACGGGCACGGGTCCGATGTGGGCGGCGGGCGGCACGCTGCCTGAGTGCCTCCTGCGCATGTGCCCGATGAGCTGCGGCTTCGGCCATTCACGACGGCGCAGGCCGCGGCTGCGGGTGTGAGCCGATCAGCACTTCGCGGCGACTCGTGGCGGCACATCTTCCGCGATGTTTGGGCTCACCGCGATCTGCCTGACACCCGAGAGACGCGGCTGGCCGCAGTCCAGCTGGTGATCGCTGATGGCGCGTTCATCTGCGGGCCGACCGCGGCATGGCTGCACGGCATCGACGTGCAGGATCGCAGGTCCGAGCTGGTGTGGGTGGGCTGTCGCAACGGCTCGCGGCTGCGTACCCGCCAGGGTTGCTTCGTTCGGGAGATCACCGTCGAGGACGACGACATCCAACAGCTCGACGGGGTGGCCGTGACGACTCCATTGCGTACGGCGTTCGACTGCGCGCGATGGCTGTCGTTGGTCGAGGGCGTAGTCGTCGCTGACTGGCTCGCTCACGCGGGGCTGATAGCCGCTGAGGAGCTCACGGCGTACGCGTCCACCCACCGGGGTCTGCGCGGAGTACGACGGCTCGCCCAGGTGGGCGACCTGCTCGAGCCGCGCAGCGAGTCCCCGATGGAAAGCCGGCTCCGGGTCCTCCTCATCACCAGCGGATTGCCGCGACCCGAACCGCAGTGGGAGGTGAGGGACTCGGCGGGTGGATTCGTCGCGAGACTCGATCTCGCCTATCCGGACCGCCGCCTGGCAGTCGAGTACGACGGCGCCCTGCACTGGGCGCAACGCCGCGCGGACGATCGCCGCCGGGACGCGCTGCGGGCGCTCGGCTGGGAGGTCATCGTGGTGAGCTCCGAGGACTACTATCGGGAGCCCCTCGCTCTCGTCGCCAAAGTGCGGGCGGCGCTCGTTCGCCGGGCCGCCTGACACCGCGAGGTCGACGTAGGAGGCCGCTGGAGCAGGTCTGGAGGCCTCTTTCGTCGACCTCGTGGGGCTACCAGCCTCTTTCGTGCCATTCGTCGAGGCTCGG